>CAVIFQ010000017.1:0-26564 GCA_963642055.1 Roseburia hominis
AGAAGGTCGAGCAGGATGATGGCACAATTGTCAGCCAAATCCAGTATTTGCCGATTATTATTGGTGTTTCTGTGATGGCAATCGTCGCCGCGATTCTTCTCTTCGTCGCTTACAAAAACAATAAGGAGAGGGTCGTTGCGACCAACGTCGAACGCAAGAAAGGCGAAGGCAAGGAAATCGCCAAAGCCCTTTTAAAGAACCGCAGCTTCCTCGCCGTTTGCCTTACGGGCTTATTGCTCCTCGCTGGGCAGATGTTCACCCAATCCTTCTATACCTATCTATTCAACGATCTCTTCCATTCCAACTGGATGAACCTCGCTTCCCAAGCTTGCAGTTACGGCCCAATGGTGGTGCTCATGTTCTTCGCGGGCAAATTGGTCCGTAAATACGGCAAAAAAGAGATTTGCGCGTTAGGAGGAATCCTTGCCGCCATTCCGAATTTCATCCTCATCTTCCTTAAAGACGCCATCATCAAAACCCCGTTCATTTTCTTGGGCTTCTGCTTAATCAGCGGCATCGGCTTATCGATCATCACTCTCGAAATCTGGGCTTTGGCGACTGACGCCATTGACGATGTCGAGATCAAAACCGGCAAGAGGAACGATGGCACTTCCTATAGCGTCTTCATGTTCTTCCGCAAACTCGGCCAAGTCCTTGCCGCTGTCTGCGTCAACGGCGCTCTTATGGGCATGGGCTATATCCCAGGATCGAATGTCGAGCAGTCCGAAAGCACGCTCGTGGCCGAATACTATATGGCTACCGCTATCCCGGCCGCTTTATTCCTCGCGATGGGCTTAACGCTCCTCTTCCTCTACGGCCTCAGCAAGAAGAAGACCGAAGAGCTCCAGGTCCAAAAAGAGGAACTCCTCGCCAAACAAGTCGCCAATAACGAAATCACGATCGGCGCATCTGAGGAAAGCAAGTGAGCTTCACGAGTTTAAAAACATCCCTAGGCACTTTAAAAGGCATCGAAAAAGAGAATTCGTATGCCTTTTTCGGTATGCCGTATGGGAGGGCTAACCGCTTTGAATACGCTGAGGAAGTGACTTCTTGGGGCGAAATGGAGGCCACAGAACATGGCGATGCCTGCATCCAAAAACGCTGCTACTACGAGCATCTGGAGATACCTGAGCGCGCTTTTTATCACAAAGAATATAGAGAAGGCATCGAATTCAAATATTCCGAGGATTGCTTAAGATTCGATGTTTATACGCCGAAAAAGGCTAAAAAATGCCCGGTCATCGTCTTTATCCATGGCGGTGGCTTCGATAGCGGGGCCACAAGTGAAGGCGCTTTCTCTGGCGATGCCCTAGCCTCTAGAGGCATTTTGACTGTCTTCATCCAGTACCGCGTAGGGGTCTTTGGCTATTTCACGCATCAAATGATAAGCGAAAAATACGGGCACGAAGGCAATTTTGGCTTCAGCGACCAGATTTTGGCGCTTTCTTTCATCAAAAAGCACATCGAGGAATTCGGTGGCGATAAAGACAATATCACCGTGATGGGGCAAAGCGCGGGGGCGATGTCTATTCAGTGCCTCCTATATTCGGATAAATGCGCTGGGCTCTTCCAAAAAGCCGTGATGATCTCTGGCGCTGGGTTATTCCCGAAGCTCGCTAGCCCAAAACCCGTCGAGGAGCGGAGAGAATATTGGCTTGACCTCATGAACGAATGCGGGGCCAAATCCTTTGAGGAATTCCAAGCGATGGACCCAAAAGCCATTTTCGATGCTTTGGAAATCGTCAAAAAGAGACGGAAAGACAATCAGATTTCGACGATGACGATGGTCGATCATTACTATCTGTCCGATTCGATGGACAAATTGATGAAAAAGCGAAACGATATCCCAACCATCGTCTCTTTCACCAATAACGATATGTATACGGCTTTGCTTGCCTATATAACAACGAAATACGCCTCTAAAAACAAGGCGTACTGCTACTACTTCGACGTGAATCAGAAAGGCGATAGCAATCTCGCCTTCCATTCCTCCGATCTCCGTTATCTTTTCGGCACGCTCGCTGATTCGTGGCGGCCTTACGATGAGACTGACTATAAGATATCCGCCCTCATGATGGATTATCTTGCTAATTTCGCCAAAAGAGGCGATCCGAATGGCGATAATCTCCCTTTATGGAAAAAGGAGAAAGGAAAAGCGCTCATCATTTCCCCCGAAGGCGTTAAAATGGGGCGTCCGAGGAAGTTGACGCTCCTCAAGAACGCCTTTTTAGGGGACCCCAAATGAAATATCACCATAAATTCGCTCTCGTAAAGAAAGACGACTATTCAAGAACTTATTATGCGGATGGCAAATACGTGCGCCTCGATTTTTTCGCGCATATGCTCCGCGTAGCCATTTATGAAGATGAAGATAGCCTTTTCCCGACCTTTTCCGTTTGCCCAGGTACTTCAAAGATGCCGCAAGATGGGCGAAAAAGATTATCGACAGAAGGCCTGTCTCGCTTAAAGCAAGATAAGGATGACGAGTTCAAAATAGACGAGGTCACGATCAAAGTCGATCTCGAGAATTTCCGCATCTCCTATTTTCTTGGCGAAAAGAAAATATTCGGCGACCGCGAAATCCTTTCTTACAATTTCGGGGGCGAGATGGGGAAAGGGAGCTACCATTATCTCTCTAGAGAAGGGGATGAGCACATATACGGTCTAGGAGATAAGACCGGCCCCATCAACAAGAACAAGCATTCCTTTAAGCTAGAAACCTTCGATGCTTTGGGCTTTTCTTCTCTTTCGAGTGACCCGCTTTATAAGCAGATTCCTTTCTATATTTGTCATAACAGCGTCTATAGCTACGGCATCTATTACGATACCTATAGCAATGGCGAAATAAATTTTGGGCAAGAGCACAATAACTACTACGAGCCTTATAAGTACGTCCATTTCGAAGAAGAGGCGCTCGTATATTATGTTATTTTCGGAAGCGTGGAAGAAATCGTCACGCGCTTTGCTTATCTCACTGGCAAATCCTTTTATCCGCCGAAGTGGAGCTTCTCTTATTGCGGCTCGACGATGGCTTATACTGACGCCGATAAACCGCTTGACTCTTTTAAAGAGTTCCTCTCTAAATGCGAGGAATATGAGATTTCTCCCGGCGGCTTCTATCTTTCAAGCGGCTACACCTCAATCGATGGCAAGCGCTGCGTCTTCAATTGGAACAAAGAGAAGTTCCCTGATCCGAAAGGGTTTGCGGAGGATATGGGCAAACACGGTATCCACCTTCTCCCGAATGTGAAACCGGCTTTTCTCACGACTCATCCCTTTTACGAATACATCAAAAAGAACGGCTGGTTCCTGCATTATGAGGATGGCTCGCCTTACGTTTTTCCTTTCTGGGGCGGAGAGGGGAGCTATCTTGATTTCACCAATCCCGATGCCGCCTCTTTTTGGAGCGAATGCGTAAAAAAGAATTTGGTGGATCTAGGCTATTCCTCTATCTGGAACGACAATAACGAATACGATATCCATGATGAAGGCGTTTACGCTTATGGCTTTGGCCGTCCGATAAAGGCGAAGCTGATTCGGCCGCTTTTCTCGCTTTTGATGGCTAGAGCATCATTCGAAGGCGTCAAAAACAAAAATGGCTATATGGCGGTGACGCGCTCAGCTTGCGCTGGCTTCCAGCGCCTCGCAGAAACTTGGACTGGTGATAACCTCACCTCTTTCCCCGATTTTAAGGGCAACCACAAAATGGCGATGACATCCGCTTTGACGGGCTTTGCTTTCATTGGGCAAGATATCGGCGGTTTTGCGGGCGAAAAGCCGAGCGAAGAGCTCTTTCTCCGCTGGATAGCCTATGGCTTATTCACCCCGCGCTTCACTCTCCATTCCTGGAATCCTGATGGCTCTTCGACGATGCCCTGGCTATACCCATCAAGAAAAGAAGAAGTGAAGAAGCTCTTCGCTTTCCGCGCGAAACTCCTCCCTTATCTCTACAGCGAAGCCATAAATGCGGTCGATGATTATCATCCGATGATTTATCCGCTTTTCCTCAAATATCCATCATACGATGAAGAAAGCGATATGTTTTTCTGTGGGAATAACATCATCGCCGCACCGATTTTTGAGGAAGGGGCGAAAGGGAGAGAATGCCTTCTCCCAGAAGGGCGCTTCTATTTAGGTGATAAGCTCGTTGAAGGTAAACTCGTTATCAAAAACGAGCCTGGGGATCTGCCTATCTATTTCGTAAAGGAGGGGAGCATCATCCCTCTAGAAGAAGACGGAAGGACCCTTTTCTCACTCTATCCTTTAGAAAGTGGCGAATTTTCCTATACTTTCCACGAAGAGACGGAGAGAAAAGAGCATACGAGCCGCCTCATCAAAGTCAAATGCCTCGATACGGAAATTATCGTCGAAGGTCTAAAAGATGAAGAAGAAGTGAAACTCATTGATTATAAGAAGAGGCTGGTAAGGAAGATTAACGCTTAAGGCATCGATAACAAAATAAAGCGAAATAGGGCCATGGCATTCAAACAACGAATGAAGCGCCGTGGCCTGTTTTTGTTTGTCCACGATGGACATTTGTTGATTATCGCGACATAATAGAATAGAAAACTGGAATTCATTCCAAAAATCTATTCTAGAAAGGCCGAAACGATGGAAATCAAACGGGATTCGTATCTACAGAAACTCATTGATCGAAAAGGCAATGGCCTCATCAAAGTGATAACGGGCATGAGAAGATCCGGCAAATCGTATTTGCTGAACGTCATTTTCTACGATTATCTGAGAAATTCCGGCGTGAAGAGTGACCATATCATCAAATTCGCTTTCGATTCGGCTGCTGACCTTTCGAAAATAGGCGAGGATATGATTGCCTTAAATCAGGCAAAGCGAAAAGCCGATCCGAATAAGTTTCTGAAATACGTCGAAAGTAAGATCGTAGACGATGATACCTATTACCTCTTGCTCGATGAAGTGCAGCTTCTCGACTGCTTCGAGGCGGTTCTAAATAGCTATCTCAATATGAGAAACATTGACGTTTATGTGACTGGCAGCAACGCGAAATTCCTCTCGAAAGACGTCATAACCGAATTTGCGGGAAGGGGAGACGAAATAAGCGTGCGTCCTCTTTCTTTCGCTGAATTCATGTCGGTGTATAAGGGCGGCGATAAATACGATGGGCTCACCGAATACATGCTTTATGGTGGCATCCCCATGGTGGTCCTCCGAGAAGGGAACGAAAACAAAGCCGAGATGCTGCAGCACCTCTTCGAGGAAATATATCTGAAGGATATCGAGACGCGATATAAAGTGCGGAACAAAGGCGAAATGGAGGATTTATTGAATATTTTATCTTCCTCGATCGGCAGTCTCACCAACGCTGAAAAGCTGAAAAACACCTTTCGTTCCGTCAAAAATTCGAATATCACCTCGCCAACCATCAAGAAATACATCGATTATTTCTGCGATTGCTTCTTGTTGGAGCCTGCCTTTCGTTATGACATAAAGGGAAGAGAATATATCTCTACGCCCCTCAAATACTATTTCTCCGATCTGGGGCTACGGAACGCCAGGCTGAATTTCCGGCAAATCGAGCAGCCGCATTCATTGGAGAACCTCATCTATAACGAATTGCGGTATCGTGGTTTTTCCGTTGATGTGGGTTTAATCTATGCCAAAGAAGGCGGGCATAACAAAAACCTCGAGGTGGATTTCGTCTGCAATCTCGGTTCGAAACGTTACTACATCCAGTCAGCTTACTCTTTGCCAAGCGAAGAGAAAACGCAGCAAGAAGTGAGACCATTCAGAAGCATCTCTGATTCATTCAAGAAAATCGTGATAACGGGCGATAATACGCCCCTCCACTATAACGATGAGGGAATCCTTTTCATGAACATCTTCGATTTCCTTTTAAAGGAAGGGAGCCTTGAGGCTTAAGAGAACGTTTTCAGTTTAATCAGTATTCTAGAATAGAAAATTGGAATCTCTTCCAAAAATCTATTCTAGAAATTGAAAATGCTCCTCTTCATTATTGCTTTCGACTAAGCGACGAGGGTAAAGCCCGTTTCAGCGGGCTGGTTTTTTCTCAGGTTTTTCGCATTAGGAAGTGGTAGAATCGAAGGTCGGAAAAACGATTTTTAAGTGAGCATTACAAAATGAAAAAGCAATTAGTGAAATCTCTCCTCATTCCTTTCGCCGCGCTTTCTTTAGCTAGCTGCGCGATCAACGCCGAAATGCCGGAAGTCAAAGACGGCGAAGATACCTTATTGTCCTCTTTAAGCGGCAAACCGAGCGAAAACGATGCCCAAAACGTCCTTTTTGCCGTTTTGGGGAAACTCAATGCCTACTCTTCTTATTCAAAGAGCAGCACGAATGTGGTCTCCGCCAAAAAAGGCGCGATCGACTATGTGCAGAATACAAAAGCCACGATGATCAAAAGCGGGGAAGACTATTACGTCGACTCCTCTTCCTCGAGTTCCTTGGTGGATATGCGCCACGTCGCTTTGTGCAAAAACGACAAAGTCGCCTATTACAACAAAGACGGTGAAGTCAAAAACTCCACTTATGATGATTACCGGAGCGTTTATGGCGTCACCCCGAAAAAGCTCCTCACGGGCCAAATCCTCAATCCCGACACCGTTCTTCTCAGCAAACTCGATAAAGCGGAAGATGATAAATACACTTACACCTACGTTTTGGATAAGAGCAAAGCCAACGATTTATTGGCCCATCAGTCCTATATGTTCGGGAGTTTGACTAACCTCCCGACCTATACTGACCACACGACTTTCACCTTGACGATTGATGGTAGCTATACCCCTCTTTCCTATTCCTATAGCGCCAAATACACCATCAATGTGGCGGTTTTGGGCGATATGGACTGCGTTGAGACGTGCGAGGCGACTTTCTCGTCTTTCAATGCCTCCGTCATTATCCCTGACAGCGAGAAGCTATATGCGGCAATAAATGAGACGCCTTCGAAAGTCGACACGAACGAAGCGGTGGATTATGGCGATTTGACCGTCTTAGTCTCCGCTCTCCTTGATAGCGATCTTTCTAACGGCGTCGCTCTTGCCGGCTCTTTGGAGGTGAATGGCTACAAGCTCCCGATGAAAATCAAGGCGAAATTCGACGTGAATGGGTTACTAAATGGCGGCGAGCTAGGCAAAATGGTCGATGCTGAACTGCTTTTGCCCACCATCAATGGCGATATCTCCCTTCTTTATCATGACGATGCCATCTATTTGGATCTCTTAGGCGAGAAAGTGGCCTTCGCTCTCCACGCGGGGAAAGCACCGGAAATCGATTTCGATAATGGGGTGGCTAATATAAACGATATCGTCGAGGTCAGCAAAGCGGAAGGCACGCCCAATACTTACGCAGTAAGTTTCAAGAAAGACGCCTTATCCATCATCAAACTCGCTTTGAAGATGGCTGGGCTAATCGGAGAAGACGATGATATCGATTTCGCTTTGAATCTCTATGTTAGCAATAACCGGATTGCTGGCGTTTATGCCGACTTCAAAGTCAACGACAAAAAAGCGGTGGCAACCGATTTCTTGTATCAAGATGAGTATTTCTCTCTACCTGCGCTTGATACTTACGCCACGGAGCTCTCTTTCTCCGGCGGCAGCGCCATCAATATCGGCCCTGATCAATACGACAGCAAGACCGGCATCCAGAAAAACTCCAACTCCTTCGATATCGATTTCACCTTCTCCACGATGGAAGAAGATAGGCTCAAGGCGCTTGATCTGGAAGCGACTTTCTATCCGAGCACGAATATCAAAAGCATTCTCAATATGTCCACGATGTGGGATATGGGCGTTGAGATTCCAGGCCTTGTCGCTTCTTTATCCAAAGCCGATTATCTCGACATCACTTTGAAAGATGGCATCCTTGACCTTTATTCTTTCGCGGGATTTGCCGAGAAAAAGAGTGAAAACGTCAATGACGAGCTCATTTATCACGAGGAAATCGACCTCAATGGCAAATTCGACTTCTCTTTCCCTAGCCTCTTCTCCGAAAGCGATGATAATGGCGATGGGCTCGGCTTCTCTTTAACTGATCTATTCGATGCCTTATTGGTCACGGCCTCAAAAGAAGGAATCGTCATCTCTCTTGATGAGGATTTTATCTTGGAGAAAATCGATACTTTGCAGGCTCAGGGGAAACTAGCCAGCTTATTGATTGACGAACTCGGCGAAAAAGGCAGCTATACCCTTGATGTTTTAAGCCTCAGCAAGCCTATCTCAAATATCGTTTTGAGCATTCCATTCAATGACGAAGAGAAAGCTTCGCTCGCCGTTTCCGCATATAGCGTCACGATAACCACCGGAACCTGGAACCCGGACACCATCAAAAATACGGCGAAAGTGAATTATTTCGCCTTCAGCGTCGGGAGTGAGAGAAAATCACCAACCCACGCTTATGAATACGATTCTTCGAAAATCGAGGGGTATCATTCTAGCGTCGATAGCTTCATCGCTGAATATGATGCCTTGCTATCATCGTATGAATTGAGCGAGGAATATTTAACGAAACTCAATGAACTAAAAGCGAAATATGATGCTTTATCCACCAATATCCAATATTGGATCAATGCGCATTTCGCGGTTAACTCTTCCCCAGCCGATGCTCTTATCAAAACGTATAATACCGACAAGAAGAACGCCGATAATTTCATCAAGTACGCAAAAGAGGGGAAAGCAACCGCCGATACCTATTACGCGAAGCTCAATGATACCATGATCGCTTATATAAACGGACTTGACGAGACGACGATTTCTAACTACGAAGCTTCAAGAAAAACAAAGGAAGAGACGAACTACAATGCCTTCGTTGAATCGGTCAAAGCTTTCGAGTGGAAAGATGCCTCGAGCATGAAAGAGGATGAACTGCTTTCCTACTTCAAGAGCGCGGTCGATCTATTGAGCCAAAAGAGCAAATATCTGGCGCAGAATGATGATGTTGATGCTTTCGAAAACAAGGTCAAAGGAGAGCTTGCGCCTATTTATCTCGAGCGCACGATCGCTTATGCCGATGCCTTAATTGATGAATATTACAATTTCGAGATCACCGATCTACTTGATTATGACGATATCGAAGAGAGGAACGCTCTTTTAAGCGGTTTGCTGAAGAATTACTATTCGAACTTTGACAAAGTGGTCGATTTTTCTTCTTGCGGTTATGAAGAAAAAGGCAATGAGCTCTATACGAAGGCGACAAAAGCCGCTTATTACGGGAACTGCGGACTGGGTGGTTATCAGAAATCCATCGTGAAGTCGATAGACAAGAAAATGGCAGATATTCTCGTTGAGAGCGATGAAACAAAGGCGGAAGAGGCAGTTTCAACCATGTTCAATTTCTTCAATGACGTCAAGGATTATCGGAAACTCTGCTCGAATTACGGAGAACTGTACAAAAAATACGGGACTCTTATCGACGAGATTGATGATGCCGCTTGGTGATAAATAAGTATCTCAGAAAGCATAGGCAACGCTGAATCCTCCTGCTGCACTCGGCAGGGGGATTTTCGTTTGCTTTCGACAAACGTTCATAAATTTGTTCAAAAAGTCGCGCCGCCTTCTAAATAGAAGCCTATAATTACCGCCGTTTGCGGAAAGAAGGCTCTATATATGAACGGCAAAGACATGAGCAAAGGCAATCCATTCGTCGTTATTCTATTGTTCGCGATTCCGATGGTTTTATCGGTGACGCTCCAGCAGCTATATAATCTCGCCGACAATTTCATTGCTGGCCATTTTATAAGTGGCATCGACGCTTTCAACGCCGTCGGCATCGTCTATCCAATCACCGTGATTTTCCTCGATATCGCCGTCGGTTTCGGGGTCGGGTGCGGTGTTATCAGCGCGAAGTATTTCGGGGCGAAAGATGGAATATCGCTTAAGAAAGCAGCGCGCGTTGGCTTTATCTCGACGCTCGTCCTCTCCTTAATCACGACCGCGCTTGGCTTTGCGATCATCTACCCGCTTCTAAAAGCGATGATCGATACCTCGTCCAGCGAAGCTTGCTTCTCTGAAGCCCTCAATTACATGCTCATCTATATCGGCGGCATCGTCTTCCTTTTCATCTATAACTACGCGATGTACATGTTCCAGTCTTTCGGGAACTCGAAGACCCCTCTCTATTTCCTGATTTTCTCGACGATTTTAAACGTCGCTCTCGATATGCTCTTCGTGATGCCGATTCCGCTTTCGAGCGCTGGTTTGGCGCTTGGCACCGTCATCTCGGAGGCTATCGCGGCTATCCTTTCGCTCGTTGTTCTTTTTAAAGGCATCGAGAAGATGGAACAAAAGAAGGTCAAAGGCTTCGACAAAGGCATTTTCCGGGAAATCGTCAGCGTCTCTATCCCAAGCATCCTCCAGGGATTATTCATCTCAATCGGTGGGGTTCTTATCACGACGATTTTAACAAGCGTCGGTGGGAACAATGTGGCAGGCGGATATTCCGCGGCTTATAAAATCTGCTACATCGCCATCAATATCTTCACTGTTCTTTGCAATGCCCTCACCAATTTCGTCTCGCAGAACGTCGGCGCGAAGAAGCATGAGCGTATCCTTCAAGGGTATTTATCGACTCTCGCTATCTGCGCGGCTTTTTGTCTTCTAGCGACTCTTATCATTCTCCCTTTCCGGGAGTTCTGGGTGCGTCTATTCCTATCGGAGGAAGCGAGCGAAGACAGCGAGGCCATCGTAGCTTCTGGCGTTTTGTTCATTTCCTCGATCGTCCCTTTCTTTTTCTTCATGGTCATCAAGATTCCTTTCGATGGGGTTTTGAAAGGCTCCATGGATATGTTCGGCTTCACGCTTGGCACTTCTGTTGATCTTGTGGTGCGGGTGGTGGCGGCTTTGGTTTTAGGAAAGATGTTCGGCTACCAAGGCGTATATTACGCTTGGCCGCTCGGCTGGGGGATCGGCGCCATAATATCCTCGATTTGCTTCTTCACTGGAAGATGGAAGAAAAAATGCCATTACCCAGTCAAAGAAGTGCCTCAGACTGAGAAACTGGAAGGCGAAGAAGAATAACGGAAGAGAAGGCGAAAAGGCCTTCTTTTTTGCTTTATGGCGCTGAGCAAGGCTATAAGAAGGAGAAAAATCGCCAAGTTCGGGAATGAAAGTCTGCCAAGTTAGGGAATTAAAATGCGCCAAGTTAGGGAATTTTGTCGAAATGTAACGAAAAAATATGCTTGAAAATAGGTATGAGAATCTCTTCGAAAGACGCTGGATTTTGCTGGGTAAACCGCAAACTTATCAGGAAATAAACCGCAAACTTGTGAGGGAATAAACCGCAAACTTGTGAGACGCTCGAGCTTGGGAATTACTCTGCCTAGATAGAGAAAAAAGGAGATTGTTCGAAAAAAACCAACACTCAAAAAGACGCGGTTTTATGCCGTCTTTCCATCGTTCGTCCTTGAAAAGAGTTATAAAGGTGTTATAAAAGTCGCATGCATATACGAAGCGTCCCTTTCTCCAAAGAAGGCAAGGAAATCTTAGAGAGCAAGGAAAAGAAAGCCCAGGATTGGCCCGTTCTTTATCTTATAAATAACGATAAGGAACTATATATCGGCGAGACGCAGAATGCCGTGAAGCGCATGGGGCAGCATCTCGATAATCCGGAACGGAAATCACTACAGAATTTCAACGTCATTTTCGATGACGAATACAATAAGTCAGCCATCCTCGATCTTGAGCAGCACCTCATCCAATTGTGTGGGGTCGATAAGAAATTCGCTCTCCAGAACCTCAACGGCGGGCAAAGCTATAAGCACGATTACTTTGAGCGCGAGAAATACGTCAATAAAATCGATGATATCTGGGCAAAACTCAAGAGCAAAGGGCTTGTCAGCAAAGATCTTTACGAAATCAGGAATTCCGATCTTTTCAAGTATTCGCCCTATAACACTTTGACTTATGAGCAAGCTGATGTCTCAAACCGTATCATCGAAGACGCCCTACAGACACTTGAGGCGGGGAAAGAAGGCGCCGCGATTATTGAAGGCGGGGCCGGAACGGGGAAGACCATTGTCCTCATCAATATCATCTATCGCTTTTTAAGCGCGATGGATAGAAAAATCAGCTCTTCGGAAGAAGATGAAGAGCTCACCGACTACACCGAGATATTGATGAGCATCAATAATTACGTGAAAGAGCATGATGGCAAGAAGCTCAAATTGGCCTATATCTCTCCGATGACCTCCTTAAGGAAAACGATGCAAAAGGTCTTTGAAAAGACGGGCAACGGCCTTTCGAAAAAACTCGTGATGGGCCCACTCGATCTTTTTGACGGCAAGGAGAAATTCGACATCGTGCTCGTCGATGAGGCGCATCGCCTCAGCCAAAGGAAGAATCTAACCGCTTATGGCGCATTTGATGAAAAAGCCCGCGAAATCGGGATGAATCCTCTTGAAGCGACGCAATTAGATATGATCATCGCGCGCTCCAAGTACCGGATCCTCGTTTATGATCCCTCTCAAACCGTCAAAGGATCCGATATAAACGCGGAGCAATTTGAAATGGCGCTTTCTTCTTGTTCTCTCTTGCGTACGCATTTATCGACGCAGATGAGATGCAAAGGCGGCGAGCGTTTCACCGACTATATCGATGCCATTTTCGCGTGTCAGCAAAAGGAGAAACTCGAATTCGATCCTGATTCTTACGATTTCAAGATGTTCGATGATGTCGAGAAAATGGTGGAAGCCATCAAAATGAACGAAGCGGTCTTCGGCTTATGCCGGATGGCGGCGGGATATGCCTGGAAATGGGTCTCAAAGCCCTATATAAATAAAGGATATAGCTACATCAAAGAGCACAAACTCGAGGATATCCATATCGAAGGCCATGACTACGTCTGGAATATGACGAATGAGGAATTCATCATTTCGAAAGGGGCGATCGACCAAATCGGCTGCATCCACACTCTCCAAGGCTACGACCTTAATTACGTTGGACTTATCTTCGGGAACGAGATTGATTATGACCCAATCAAGAACGAAATCGTGATCGACCGCGACAATTTCTATGATAGCAAGGTCAAAAGCGGGGCAGACGATGAGACTTTAAGGCGCTACATCATCAATTCCTACAAAGTAATGATGAGCAGAGGCATCAAAGGGTGTTATGTTTATGCGTGCAAGAGAAATTTGCGCGCCTATTTAAAGAAATTCATCGGGAGTTAGTTATGGAAAGACTTGAAACGCTTTTAAAGAGAATCTCTTCCTTCAGCAAAGATAGGGATTGGGATCAATTCCATACGCCTATAAATCTATCCAAATCCATCGCGATTGAGGCAGGGGAGCTGCTCGAATGCTTCCAGTGGAGCGAGAGTTACGATGAAGATGCCGTCAAAGAAGAACTCGCCGATGTCCTCAATTATTGCTTGCAGATGGCTTTGGTTTTGAAAGTCGATCCAATCGAAATCATCAATGAGAAAATGGATAAGAACGAAAAGAAATACCCCATCGATAAAGCCAAAGGCGTGGCCACGAAATACGATAAGCTTTGATCGATTTCGCTCTCTTTCAATCCACTCGTTTTATTGGCGTTCAGCAAAAAACTCCCTTGATTTTTACCGCTCAAGCAAGGAAAACTCCCTTGATTTTTGGTGCAGATTTCCAAAAAGTCGCTTGATTTTTGGTGCGGAAGTAGTCAAAAGTCCCTTGATTTTTGGTACGGATATAGTAAATTGATTACTGAAAAGTATCGATTATGAGTGATTATTTAAAGAGAAAAATTGATAAAGAACTTGAAGACTGGCTAAAAGAGGAGAATCATTCTCCGGCTTTAATATACGGAATCAGGCAATGCGGCAAATCAAGAAGCATCAAAGAATTCGCCGAAAGCCATTTCAAATACGTCAATCTCATAAACTTCTGGTCGATGATGGAAGCGAAGGATATTTTCGAAGGCTCATTGCAGGTAGACGATATCATCAAGAAGATGTCGGCCCATTTTGCCTCTTGGCATTACGTGCCGAAAGAGACGATTTTCATCTTTGATGAGATCCAGGATTGCCCGCTCGCCCGTCTTTCCTTGAAGAGCTTCAAGGAGGATGGCCGGTTCGAGGTGATCGCAAGCGGCTCTTATATCGGGCTCAATATCGCAAGCGCTTCCTCTTCCTCAACCCCTCTCCCGAACGGGGCGGAAGATGTCATTTGCATGAAGACGATGGACTTCGAGGAATTTCTCTGGGCCAAAGGGTATCAGGAAAGCGTTGTCTCCGATTTGCTTCATTATTTCGAAAAGAGAGAGCCAGTGCCTATCGCCATACATAGGAAGATGCAGGAGATTTTCAAGGAATACATGTGCGTGGGTGGCTTCCCGGAATCCGTTTCCAAATACGTGAAAAGCAATAATCTAGCTTTGTCTTTCAAGAAGAACGAGAGCTTGATCTTCGATATCAAAGGCGACCCCTTGAAAAGGAAAGACGATAATGGGACTCCTTTATATACCGCCTCTGAAGTATCGAGAATCCAAAAAGCGTTTGATTTGATCAAATCTTATTCAGTCAACGACAACCGGCGCTTCGTGCTTTCGAATATAAGCGGCAACAGCATCCAAAAAGGCGAAGCGATCGACTATTTGCTCAATTCCTCGATCGCCATCAAAGCCAAAAACGTGGAGAATCCGTCTTTGCCCTTATCTTTGATGGAGAAAGAAAACGACTTCAAGCTCTTTTATTGCGATATCTCTTTATTAATCGCAAGCTGCGGATATGACACCATCAAAGCCCTTTTTGCCGATACTTTGGGCATGAATAAGGGGGCCATATATGAGCAAGTTCTGGCTGAATCCCTTTATAAAGCCGATATCCCTTTGCATTATTTTGCGAAACCGAGCGGCCTAGAGATCGATTTCCTCATCTCTTATGAAGGATATTCTTGTTTAATCGAGGCCAAAGCGAAGTCGGGGAACGTCAAATCGAGCAAGACCGTCATGGCTCACCCGGAACATTATGGCAAAACCAAATTGATCAAATTCGGCGATTACAATATCAGCCAAGAAGGGGACGTGGTGACCTTGCCTTATTATCTTGCTTTCGCTTTAGGGAAATAGAGGCGATAAAATCTCGTTTTCCCTCTTTCCTTTGCGATGACTCGCCATAGAATAAAAGCATGAAGAGACCATCTTTTCTCAAAACGCTATTACTTGTTTCATTCCTCTTTACGGCCGTTTCTTGTGGCAACAGCACGAATGACGACAGCGAAAGACAAGGCGGAGATACGGCTCATTTAGTCGGTATCCAGCTAAAGCTATGCGAAATGGGGGAAGAGGAGAAACTCAAAGGGCTCCCTCAATATAATTTTGGCGACTGCACAGGGAAAGAGGAATTCGTGCCCTTGTATCGAGTGGCGGTCAATACGCCATATTATTTGCTTATCGACCCCGTCTTATCGGGTGGCTCGAAGATATTCGTTTTTTCTGGCGATGTGGCGAAGATCGAAGAAAACGATGCGTATACCGTGAATTTTTATGAGGAATATAAGCTCACCGCTTATAAGCTCATCTTCAATGCTTCCGGTACTTATAGAGTAAAAGTCACTGTCGAGAGTTTTGCCGAATCCTTCGATGCGGAAGTGGCTTGATTGCCTTAATAATGATTGAACAAAAGCGCCCTAAGAAAGCGCTTTTTCTTTACTTTTCTGAAGAAAACGAAAAAAGCGCTTGAAAATCAATCGCCTCCCTATAGAATCGCGTTATCGGCGCTGAAAAGGAAGAGTAATTCCCAGCTCTCGCATAGAGAATCCCGGACGGTGGAAGCGGGATGGAGAAAAAGGAACGAACATGGCCTTGGAGCTAGAAGGGTGAAAGATAGTAGCCTTTCCCGGGATCGCCCGTTATAGCGAGAGGGTTTGCTAGAACCCAGTAAGGCGTAGCTGCGTGAGCGGTGCGCGAATGAAGGTGGTACCACGGCTAAATGCCCGTCCTTCTGCGAAAGCAAGGGACGGGTTTTCTTGTCCAGAAAGGAGAAAATGGCCTTCTTAGAGATCAACCATCTAAGCAAATCCTTCGGCGATTACAAGGTTTTGGATGATGTCAACCTCAGCGTCGAGAAAGGCGATATCTACGGCATCCTCGGTTTATCGGGGGCTGGGAAATCGACACTCGTGAGATGCATCAATTCCTTGGAGAGGTTCGACGAAGGCGAAATAAGATACGACGGGGAGATACTCTCTTCCCCAACGCAGGTTATCGAACGTTCAAAGAGGAAAAACGTCGGAATGATCTTCCAATCCTTCAACTTGTTGGAGCAGAAAACGGCGCTCGACAACGTGAAACTCGGGCTCCTCGTGAACCATTACCCGAAGAAAGAAATCGAGGCGATCGCGAAAGAATCGCTAGAAAGGGTGGGGCTTGGAGATAAATTCAATGCCTACCCAAGTGAGTTATCGGGTGGTCAAAAGCAAAGAGTGGCCATCGCTCGCGTCTTGGCCTTAAAGCCGCAGATACTGCTCTCTGATGAAGCGACTTCCGCTTTAGATAACGAGAATACCGCTTCGATTCTCGCTCTGCTTAAATCGCTCAATGAGGAATATGGGCTCACCATCATCCTCATCTCCCACCAATTGAACGTGATCGAAAGCATCTGCAATAAGGTGGCGATCATCGATCACGCGAAGATCGTGGAGAAAGGGAACATCGAAGACGTCTTCATGAACCCCAAGAGCGAAATAACGAAGAAACTCGTCTATTCCTCTTCCATCAATACCTCATACGACGAGAGGAAACTGCTACGAATCACCTTCGATGGCAATACCGATGAGCCGCTTCTATCCGACATCGTCCTCAAATGCTCTTTGTCTCTCTCCGTGGTCTACGCTTCCACGAAGATCATGAACGAGAAAATATACGGGCAGATGATCATCAAATGCCCGAAAGAGGTCAAAGATGTCGAGAAGCTCGAGAAATACCTCGCCCTCAAAAATATCCATTATGAGGAGGTGAACGATGAACATTGATTTCTGGAAAATCACAAGCGAAACGCTTCTGATGACCTTCATCTCCACCTTCTTAGCCTATCTAGTGGGGGTGCCGCTTGGGGTAATCCTCAAAGCGACGGGCAAAAACGGGCTCCATCCGAACAAAATCGTCAACGCCATTCTCGGCGTCTTCGTGAATTTCCTTCGGAGCGTCCCTTGCCTCATTCTCACCGTCATCCTCCTTCCGGTGAATCGCGCGATCTTAGGAAGAGGGACGGGAGTGTGGTACGCGATGATCATCCCACTTTTCTTCTCATCCTTCGCCTTTGTCGCTCGAAGCGTCGAACAGTCGCTTCTCGATGTCGATAACGGGGTGATCGAAGCCGCGAAAAGCTTAGGAGCCAGCGACTTCTCTATCATCTTCCGCGTGATGCTGCCCGAGGCCAGAAGCTCGCTTATTGTCGGCTTGGCAATCACGCTCGTGAATGTGCTTGGCTATACCTCCTTTGCCTACAATATCGGCGCCGGCGGACTCGTGAGCGAAATCTGGTCCTTCTATAGCAGAAATACCGGCTCCTTCTTAGAGTCTCCCGAATTCTGGATCATGATCGTCATCGTGGTTGCCCTTACTACGTTAATCCAAGAGGCTGGCTTATTGATCGCCAAGAAGATCGATAAAAGAAAGAAACTCAAATAGAGGTAAAAACAATGAAAAAATCCCTGAAATTATGCTTACTCCTTCCTTTATTCTCCCTTTTCTCGTGCTCTAACGGGAACGATGCGAAAACCATCAAAGTGGCGGCGAGCGAAATCCCGCACGCCGAGATCCTCAAAGATGCCGTCAAACCTCTTGTTGAGGCGAAAGGCTATACGCTTGAGGTGACTATCTTAGACTGGACGCTTCAAAATAATGCCGTCGAGAATGGCGATTATGACGCGAATTACTTTCAACATCGCCCATATCTTCAGCAATATGACTCTGGCTCTTCGACTTATTCTTCGACCTATAGCTATCAAAAGCTCTTCCCGGTTGCGACCGTCCATTTCGAGCCGCTCCGCATTTACGCTGGCAAAAAGACAGCTGCCGAATTTGAAGCGAACAAGAAGACGAGCACTTATGAAATCTGCTCTGATGTCTCCAACGAAATCAGGGCTTTGGATTTATTGAAAGAAGCCGGCGTCATCGATAGTTATGAGCTCGATAGCAACGGTGCTCCTATTAATCTTCCGAAAAACATCACCCCAATCGACGAGAATATGCTCGCTGCCTCTCGTGCGGACTACGATTATGCGGTCTTGCCTGCCAATACGGCGCTCACTGGCAATATCACTGCCGATGACTCTTTGCCTTCCGAAAGCGATGATGTGAAGGATTATCGCGCGAATGTGGTGGCGGCAAGCGTCAAACGTTATAAAAACGATGACGTTTACAAAACGAAGATCGACACCTTGACCGATGCTTTGTTGAGCAACGAAGTCTCTAGCTACATCACGGCGCATTATAATGGGGTTCTAGCCGTTGCGCAGAAAGATCTCCGCTAATTTAGCGAAAATAGAAAGGCCCGCCGAGCTGACGGGCCTTTTGCAGTTTATTAGTAGTTTCCTAGTGGTTTTATAGTACTTTAGATATTTTTAATATCTGAAGATTTTGTCGAGCTTTTCGGCCATTTTCACTATATCGAAATCAAAGAATATGTCGTTAGGGATACCAATCTCGTATTTTTTGCAGAAAGCATTGATGAAATCATCTGAAGGACCTTCGCCTTTCATCTTTTTGTATTCTTCCTCGAGGTCCTTTTTCATCGCTTCGCGCTGCGCGTCCGCTTTGACTTTGTCTACGTAGCTGATACATACATTATCCCGTAAGACATATAAATCTCGTATATCCCATCGTCACACGAGAAAAGACTGACTTCGACCGTCTCTTTCCCGCCTTCAAGGACCTCATCGATCTCCAAATACGTGTCTTTGTAGTGGCGCCTTTTTTCACTGAAAGTATTTGTGACGTCTCTCCATGCCATAAAGCTCTCTCCTTATTTTCCGAAAGTATCCTATAAAAGCACTGCGCTTGCTACTATCTAGAAAAGAAAAAGCCATCGAAGGGGGTTAACCGATGGCTCTTTCTGCACTTTAAGATAGATGAGCAACCTTAAACGAACCTTAAGAAAGAGAGGAAATTCTTTAGGAAAATGGCTAGATAAGATGGCCATCACTTTCCTGAAAGCGCTTTTAGGAAAAATGAATATACATTCTTTTTCTTCGCGTCAAGAATAAAGAACCATAGGATGAACCTTCTTCATCCCTAACAAAATAACTTGGAGGGTCCTTTTTATGGCGAGCAAAGTCGATGTCGTTTCCTCTTTTGGCGTGAATGTCTTTAACGATAAGGCAATGAAAGAATATCTTTCTTCCGAGAGCTATGAAGCCCTCAAGAAAGCGAGGAGGGAACACCGCGAAATCGATCCTTCTTATGCCGATGAAATCGCCGATGGGATGCTATCTTGGGCGTTAGATAAAGGAGCCACCCATTACACGCACTGGTTCCAGCCGTTAAACGGTTTATCCGCTGAAAAGCACGATGCTTTCATCGGGAAAGTGAATGATGATGGCTCAGTGAGCTACGATTTCAAGGGCGATGAGCTCATCAAAGGCGAGCCCGACGCCTCTTCTTTCCCCTCGGGTGGCTTGCGCGCCACTTTTGAAGCGCGTGGCTATACTTCATGGGATGCCTCAAGCAACGTCTTCGTCATCGATGAGGATGATGGGGGAGTTCTCTATATCCCAACCGCCTTCTGCTCATATAACGGCGAGGCGTTAGACGGGAAAACCCCGCTTTTACGCTCCGAGGAAGCTCTTTCTTCTTCCGCTTTGAAGGTTCTCCGCTTACTAGGAGATAAGGAAACTGAGCGCGTCATAAGCTATGCTGGCGCCGAGCAAGAGTATTTCCTCATCGAGAAAGAGGGATACGAGAAAAGAAAAGACCTCGTCTATGCTGGACGAACCCTCTTTGGGGCAAGCGCGCCGAAGGGTCAAGAGCTTGATGATCATTATTTTGGACCGATAAGGGAAAAAATCTCCTCTTACATGAAAGAGGTCAACGATACCTTGTGGAAACTAGGGGTACCAGCCAAAACCGAGCATAATGAGGTGGCGCAGTCTCAGCATGAACTTGCCTCAATCTATGGGCCGACCTCCTTGACCTGCGATCAGAATCAGCTCGTCATGAGGATGTTAAAAAGAATCGCCAAAAGGCACGGCCTTATCTGCCTTCTCGCTGAAAAACCTTTTGAAGGAATCAACGGCTCAGGCAAGCACAATAACTATTCCCTTGGCACCGATAAAGGAAAGAATCTTCTCTCGAAAGGGGAGGATCCAGAGAACAATCTAATCTTCCTTGCCTTCCTTGCCTCTATCATCAAAGGAATCGATGAGCATGCCGATCTCCTCCGTGAATCGGTCGCCAGTTATGGCAACGATTACCGTCTTGGCGGGAATGAGGCCCCGCCTGCGATCGTGAGCATCTATTTAGGAGATAAGCTCGTGGAGATGCTCGAAAGAGTGAGCGGAAACGCTGGAACCCGTTCTTCTTCCAAGAAATCAGCGATCGTCTCAAGCGTCACTCTCCCAACCCTTTATAAAGACGATGAGGATAGAAACCGCACCTCGCCTTTTGCCTTCACCACGAACCGCTTCGAATTCAGGATGGTGGGGAGTGAGCAAAGCATCGCGGAGCCCAATACGTATTTGAATGCCATCATCGCTGATTCTCTGAACGAAATCGCTTCTTTGCTCGAGAAGAGCGAAGATAAGGCAAAAACCGTCAAAGAGTGGGTGAAGAAAGTCTATAAAGAGCACTCGCGCATCATCTTCAATGGCAATGGCTACTCCCACGAATGGGAAGAAGAAGCGAAAAGAAGAGGACTTCCGAATTTAGCCTCGACCCCGGAAGCCATCGAGGCCTTGAAGAGAAAAGAGAATAGGGATCTTCTCATCTCCTTGGGGATTTTATCCGAGAAAGAGCTCGACTCCCGCATCGCCATCAAATACCAGGATTACTATTCCAAGGCCGTGATTGAGGCCAAAACCATGGCGAGAATGAGCCATAAACTCTATATTCCAGCTCTTTTATCCTTCTTGAAGGAGAGCAATGACCTCCTTTCTTATTATCCTGACGATACTTTCCCTTCGGTTTCTAGCATCAAAACAAGCGTCGAGCGCTTAAGCCAAGAGGCAATCGAAAGCACCGCACGCCTTGATGCGCTTATCTCTTCCGACAAAGAAAGCGGGAGAAACGAAGAAGAAGGGGCTTATTTTGCCGCAAAAGAGCTCAAAGGCGAGATGAAAAAGCTCCGCTCCATCATCGATGAGGCCGAACTGCTCGTCCCAAAAAGGCTCTGGCCCGTGCCGACTTATGGCGATCTGCTCTTCCATTAAGGAAGGGCTTTTCGTTAGGAGAGGCTACCTAAAGGGGTGACAAAGACGCTTATATAAGCGTAAAATCCTAACTATGGAAAAATTCATCAAGAAAAAAATATTTGGGGTCCCGCTCGCTTTTTATTACGGGATCATCGTTCTTTGCCTCATCGGCATCATCGTCGGGAGCTTCGCCGATCAATCGATTTCCGTGGCTCTTTACGACAAAAACAACGCCTACGGCTATTTCTTCGAGTCCTTTGGGACGTTTCTCGGCTATATGATGCTCCCGTGCGGCGCCACTTGTCTCTTTTTGGGCTTGAAAGACCATAAGAAATGGTGGGTGAAAGTGATTGCTTGGGCGATACTTTTCATCGTAACTTTGGCCTCCGCCTACGTTTATGGTGGCTCCTTATACGAAGACAAAGAGGAATACGGGCTCTTGGTTGGCAAAATCCCAGCTTATGGGTTTGCCGTCTTTATGATGGGCTTAAGCGTCTTAATGACTTTCATGTTCGTGAACAAAAAAGACAAGCGCTCTCTTTTGATCGTTGGATCAGTCATCATCATCGCGATGGGGATTCAACTGGCGCTCCTCAATCTCTTTTTGAAATACCTCGCTTGCCGCCCCAGATGGCGTTACCTCATGGGGGATGCGCTTGATCAAAATGGGCTAAACGAGTCCTTCCGTGCCTGGTGGAGCATGCAGCCTTTCAAATACACGAGCGGCGATTACCATAAATCTTGGCCAAGCGGGCATACCGCAACCGCCGCCATCACGACGACTCTCCCTCTTCTTTCCCTCGTCGAAGAGAAAAAACACAAATACACGGCCGCGATTTTCGCCGGTATTGGCTTAGTCTACACAGTCATTGTCGCTTTCTCGCGTATCGTGGCGGGGGCCCACTTCTTGACTGATGTCTCTTTCGGCGGCCTCTTCTCGACTTTAGGCATCATCGCCTCTTATTTCATTGTCGAAGCAGCCGATAAGAAAATCGCGAAAAAGGAATAAATATCATGGATTTAGTGAAACTTGCCCCAGCCGTCAAATCGTATATCTGGGGAGGAAAAAAGCTCCTCGAATACGGCAAAAAGATGGATGGCGATAATATCGCCGAGACCTGGGAACTCTCATTCAATGAGGCGGGTCCCTCCATCATCGTTTCGGGAGAAAATGCCGGCAAAGCCTTAAAAGACGTCGCAAGCAAAGAGGATATTGGCTCTGCTCCTTCCTCTTTCCCGTTTTTCCCAACCCTCATCAAGTTCATCGATAGCGATTCGCCTTTAAGCGTCCAAGTCCATCCAAGCGATGATTACGCCTTGAAGCATGAAGGGCAACTCGGCAAAACCGAGATGTGGCACATCTTAGACCACGAAGAAGGGGCTGGAATATATCTCGGATTAAAGAGAGACTGCTCTTATGAAGAGGTGGAGACGGCCTTAAAAAACGATACGATCCTCGATTTGCTCAATTTCTTCCCGGTTCAAAACGGAGAGAGCTACTTCATTCCGAGTGGAACGATCCACGCGATTGGGAAAGGCGTGACTCTCATCGAGATCCAGCAAAATAGCACCCTCACTTATCGTCTTTATGACTATAACAGGGTCGACAAGAACGGAAAGAAGAGGGAACTTCATATCGAAAAAGCCCTCAAAGTCATCGATTTAAAGAAGTACGAACCCATCAAATTCGGGGGCGATATCTTAGGGAAGTGCGCCTATTTCGTGACGAAAGAGAAAGAAATCGAAGGGAAAACGGCAATCGCTGCTCCGACTGATTCCTTTCTTTCCATCAGCTTTGTGGAAGGGGAAGGGAAAATCGGCTCTTTGGCTTACCAAAAAGGCGACACTTTCTTCTTACCAGCCGGGAAAAATGCCGAAATAGAAGGCACTGGTAAAATGATTCTCGTGAGCGTTACGAAATAAGAATCATCACCGTTATTTAAAACGCTTACATGATAGGGGAAGAGAGATTAATTCCCGTTCCCCGATAGTATAATATCGACAGTCAAAAGGAGAGATGAACATGCGTGATTACGACCGTTGGCTCACTAACGTCAAAGACGAGACGCTTTTAAATGAGCTCAAGAACATGAACGATGAGCAGAAAGAGGCCGCTTTCTATAAGGACCTCGAATTCGGGACCGGCGGCTTACGCGGGCTGCTTGGAGCAGGAAGCGCCTGCTTAAATATCTACACGATCGGCAAAGTGAGCCAAGGCATCGCCCTTTACGCCAAAAAGCATTATGGAGACAATGCGAGCGTCGCCATTTCCTACGATTCCCGCATCAATAGCGAGCTTTTCGCGCGTCAGGCGGCTTCCGTTTACGCCGCGAATGGGTTGAAAGTCTATCTCTACCCAGCCTTGATGCCGACTCCGCTCCTCTCTTACGCGGTGAGATATCTCCATACCTCAATCGGCGTCATGATTACGGCGAGCCATAACCCCAAGGAATACAATGGCTATAAGGTTTATAACGACGAGGGCTGCCAAATAACCCTAGAAGCCGCGAATGAGATGGTCGGCATCATCGAATCGCTCGACGTCTTCTTGGATACGAAGACCGTCAATTTCACCGACACTCTCGAAGAAGGCAAGATCAGCTACATCACGCCTGATTGCCTCAATTCCTATCTCGATTACATCAAAACCAAAGAGATTGCCTCCATCAAAGAGAGGGACCTCAAAATCGTTTATTCCCCGCTCAATGGCACCGGTTTAGTGCCCGTCACCCGCGCTTTATCTAACGCCGGTTTCGCTCATGTTTCCCTTGTCGAAGAGCAAAAAGATCCCGACGGCACCTTCAGAACTTGCCCAAAACCAAACCCAGAGTTAAAAGAGGCCCTTAAATTAGGCATCGACCTCTTGAACAAAGAGGGGGCTGACCTCTTGCTTGTCACCGACCCTGATTGCGATAGGGTTGGCACGGCCGTCAAATACAAAGGCGAGATCCGCCTCATCAGCGGGAACGAGATGGGACTCCTTCTTTACGATTTCTTGTTGCATCACAAAGAAGCGGTGCCAGGAAGCGTGTTAGTAAAGACCATCGTCACGAGCGATATGGTGCTGCCGCTCGCGAAAGACGCCGGCATGAAAGTGATTCAAGTCCTCACCGGCTTCAAATTCATCGGGGAGCAAATCGGCAAACTCGAGAAAGAGGGCCACGAAGAACGTTTCTTCTTCGGGTATGAGGAAAGCTATGGCTATTTAAGCGGCACGAAAGTGCGCGATAAAGACGCGGTGGACGCTTCTCTTCTTATCGCCTTCATGATGCAGGAATTCAAGACGGCTGGCAAAAACCCGATCGACAGGTTGCTTGAAATCTCCGAGAAATACGGCTACACCGATTCTGCCCTCGAGAATTTCGAATTCCCGGGGCCAAAAGGCGCCGCCACGATGGCGAATATCATGAAGAATTGGCATTCATTTGCCGATACGAGCAAAGACGAATTCCTCTTCGTGAACGATTATCTTAGCAAGGTATCGTATGAAAACGGCGAGAAGAAAGAGATCGATCTCCCTTCTAGCGATGTCCTCAAATTCGGCTTCCATAATGGCAATACTTTCACTGTCCGCCCAAGCGGCACTGAGCCGAAAATCAAAATCTATTATTACGTCGTCTCTTCCAAAGAAGAGGGACTTGCTTCCGAGATGTCTTCACTCAAGAAAAAAGTGAACGAACTCATGAAGAAGTTCGAAAAGTAGTATCATTTGATAATAGCAAAAAGAAAGAGCCATCGTAACAAATGGCTCTTTTTATGATTTTTTACTTCAGCGGCTCTTGCTGTGGAAGGCTAGCCCAACCCCAGAAGGTCCACAGTGACTTCCGGCTGTAGGGTTGACCATCACGATTTCGATTTTGCAGTCATCGCCGAATTTGGCTTTGACGGCTTTCTCGACGGCTTTTGCCCCCTCAATCCAGCCTGAGTGCCCAATGCAGATTGGGTGGTTTTTCACATCATCCCCGAGCTCTTCCATATAGGAGACTAGGGCTTTCACGGCCGCTGGTTTTCCTAAAGCTTTGCCCTTTGTGACCATCTTTCCTTCTTCGTTGATATGGATGATCGGCTTCACCCCGAAGAGATTGCCCATTTTGGCGCTGATGCCGGAGACGCGTCCGCTTTTGGCGAAGAATTTGAGGTCATCGGCGAAGAAATACATTGCGTAATGGTCGACTTCCTTTTCGCCCCAGGCAAGGATTTCCTCGATGCTTTTGCCTTCTAGATAGAGTTTCCCGACCTCGTTCCCGAACATATAGGCGAGGGTGGTGATGGATTTGGCGTCCAGCTCGTAGCATTTCCGCTCCGGGTATTTATCTTTCAGCATGTCGAGAGCTATCTTCATCGAGTTGAAGGTCATCGACATAGCCTTGGAGAAGTGGCAGTAAAGGACGTCTTTCCCCTCTTTGAACTCCGGTTCGAAGTAGGAGATATATTTCTCAGGCGATAAGCCGCTGGTCTTCGGGATAGTGCCGCTTCTTAATGAAGCGTAGAAATTATCGGCATCGAATTTCTTCCAGCTCTCATATGGAAAGAATTCCTCATCGCCGATGGAATAGGGCATCGAGATGAGCTTCGCGCCGATTTTCGCGGCGCTTTCGGGGGTAAAATCCATGTCAGAATCGACAAATAAGGTAAAAGTGTTGTTTTTCATACCCGACTAGGATAGGGATTGAGGGTTCCTGTTTCAATCGAAAAAACCTCTTTCGTTTTGGAAAAAAGGCGAAAAGGAGGCTAGATAAAGGGTGAAGGAGGCTTTTATGGTCTTTTTGGAGATATCTAGTCTATTGCCTAAACTCACGATCATTGCTTTAGTCATCGTCAGCGCCGCTTTTTTCTACATGGTCTACGAGAATCGAAAGCTCAAGAAGATGAATGAAGGGAACGAAGAGGAATAAGGCCTAGAGGGTTTACTAGCAAAAAAGCCCGACGGTTTGTGGGCCGTTGAGCTAGGGTGGCAATGACTTGCCTATATTGATGCAATTTGCGTTTAACCTTGCTTTCTCAACCTAATTTGCCTGAGTTTTTCTTTGGGTATGATTTGCGGACCGCTACGTGAGGGAGTTTTCCGCAATCTTTTTAAGCGATCTTGCGAAAACTCCAATTTTGCATCGAGCTGTTTTCCCATCTCAATCCGGAAAGGGCGAAATTCGCAAAGCCGTTTTTTCGTAAAATTCGCAGTTTGTGGGCGTATTCGCGATTAAATAAAGGTTTCCCAAGCTGATTAACTATACGAAATGCCGATAAACGCTCA
>CAVIFQ010000018.1:0-25285 GCA_963642055.1 Roseburia hominis
TTAGACGGTTGATTTTGGTCTATCCCCATTCATCCCCATCAGATTTTATTGAGCCTTAAAAAGGGCGCCGAGACAAATCGGCGCCGTCTTTTTATTCTTTATCCTTATTCTCTAAATAGTCTTTGAATTCTTTGCTTAACGATATGTAATCGATTTTGCCGACATTCGTATGCTTGAATTCCTTTTTCGCGAAGATGAAATCCGGCATCTCATAGGCGTTGAATTGCTCTTTGAGGGCAGTGCGGACATCTTTCTCGACTGACGATATGTCGATCCCGTCTTTGAGATTCAGGAACAAAGCGGTGTAATCGCGGTTGGCGTAGCTATCGCCTAGATAGGCGCATTCCTCAACGTAAGGGAGAGAGGAAACGAATTTCTCGATGGCGAGAGGATAGATGTTTAATCCCTTTTTCTTGATCATCCTTTTCTTGCGTGAAACGAAGTAGAGGAAGCCATCTTCGTCTTTATGTCCGATATCGCCACTCCTGACGTAATTCTCGCCTTCATATTCATAGAAAGGATTGCCTTGTTCGTAGTAGCCATTCATGAGCGTTGGTCCGGCGATGCAGATTTCGCCGTTCTCATTGGCTGGCAGCTCTTTTCCATCATCGCTGAGGATTTTGACTTTTACATCGGGAAGCGGCTCGCCGATGCTGCCTTCTTTGTTGCTACTGAGTCTATTCACGCATAAGACCGTGACAGTCTCCGTCAAGCCATACCCTTCAAGCATCTTGCCTTCGCTTTTACTCTCTTCTAGACGTTTATCGAACCTTGAAATAAGAGAAGGGGAGATAAAATCACCGCCGACGAAGCACTCTTTGATAGGGGCGATGAGTTTCCCCTCGAAATGTTTGTTTTTTAGTAAAGCCTCATAAATCGCTGGCACCCCAATCATGGTGTTGAGACGTTTTTTCTTCAGCAAGTCGATGACTTTCTTCGTGCGGAAAGAAGGAAGAAGTCCTACTTTTCCTCCCCATAATAGAAGCGCGAGTACGCCCATCGTAAGGCCAAAACCATGGAACATCGGAAGAGCACCGAGAATGCTTCTATTCACCAGATCCTCTGGTTTTTCATTGAGGATCCAAGGTGTTTTTTCAATGAGTGAGAGAAAGGCGAAATCGCTTAATTCAATTGTCTTGCTTACTCCGGTTGTGCCACCGCTTGAAAGGAAGATTCTGCTCACCTTCGTATCGTAGTGAATCGTCTTATCCGCGCGGTTTTTGCATAGTTTTCGATATCTTGGGAGCTCTTTATGCTGGTGGTAAAGGGCTAATTTTTTATGATGAATCACGCAGAAAGCCGCTTGCTTATAAAAGGGCAAAGAAGATGTGAAATCAAGGACGAGCATCGGTGTTTTCTCATCGAGTATTTTTGCGTAAAAGCGGATGAAAAGAGAAACGGTCACAAGCAGCTTTGATTTTTTATCAGCAAACTCCCGGAGGATATTCTCTTGACTCGTGAGTGGGTGCAATAAATGAACTTTGATGCCAGCTTGCGAGGCTCCTAAAAAGGCGGCCACTGACTCAGGCGTATTCGGAGCGACGATGGTGATTAAATCGTTTTCGCTCAAACCCAACTCGTAGTAGTAATTGGCGAATTTGTTGGCTAGCTGGAGAAGATTCAGATAACTGATTCTCGCCCCTTCGTAATATAAAGCATCTGCCGTTCCTCTTTGGATGGCAGTGGAGCGGAAATTCTCGTATATGGACTTACTTAAATCGATCATGGATGAACCTCAAACTAGAAGAAGCGATAACCCATCGGGCAGAAGACGATCGCGATGATAATGACTAAAACCACTTGATGGAAGACGTAAATCCAAAGGCATTTATTGCCAGCGTAGGCGAAAGGCTTGTTCCATTTTCCATCAAGTTTAGGCAATATCGATTGCTTTTTGGCATAGACGGTTTTGCCGATGAAAGCGCCGATGAGCGTCCAGCCAACCCAAGGAATCATCGAGAAAAAGTCGCTCCCGAAGCTGCGAAGGCCGAGTGCGCAGAGAATGAAATTCTGGAAATTCATGCCGAAAACGTTCGTGAACCAATCCGTTGTGGTTGGAGGCTGACGTCTAATATATGGGGCACTGTCGTATTTTCTGATCCACCAGTACCAGAAATTGCTGGCATCGATTTCCTTTCCCTGCAGTACCGGATAGTTGTATGTGAAGGTATAGATAATCCAGAAAACAATCAAGGACAGACCGACGCCTAGATATATCCATTTCGAAATATCGGGGGCTTTGTCGATTTTTCTCTTTTCGTATGTTTCGCCTCTTTTGCTGGCGCATTTGCTTTTTATGTGCTCGATGAGCCTGACAATCCAAATATATATATGGTTATAAATCAGTGGCAAAAGCGAAATGAAAAGCGTCCCCATCGCTAGAGCGTATAAAACCCCGAAGATGATGCGGAAATCGAAAGGGTCGCCCATAGCAAATGATATATGGTAAAGACCATATGTAGCCGCGAAAAGGAGGAAAGCCGCGAGGAAGATTTTCCTGGTATGTTTCCAGTTGTTGCGCGAAAAAGTGGAGGAAATGCCGGAGATAATGAAAAAGAGGACCGCAAGGTTGTGAAAATATTGTCTTCCTCCGCCATACCAATCACTTAAAATGCGGCACATTTCATTGACGCCGGGATTATTGACTTCGTAAAAGTTGAAGAAAAAGCTTTTTAAGCTCGATAAATCCCAAATGAAATGGTCGACGACCATGCCTAGGATAGCGACTCCCCTTATGAAATCGATTTCCCAAACTCTTTTTTTCTCTTTGGGTTTATCTTCCAATAATTGCTCAGCGGCGGTGTTGTTTTCTTGCGCGATTTCGGCCATAGGCGCCTATTTTACCCTTTGAAAAAGGTAATAAGAAGACTGACTTGACGAGCTTCTAGCTCGGAGGAGAAGGAAATATTGGAGAATTTAGGCGCGATTAGTAAAATTATGGCGATGAAAATCGGTATTGTCGGAGCCGGCGCCAGCGGATTATATAGCGCTCTACTCTTAGCGAAAAAGCATCCTGATTGGTCGATTGTCGTTTTTGACAAAGAGCTTAAAGCTGGCCGAAAGATTTTGGCGACTGGCAATGGGCACTGCAATCTTTTAAGCGCTGACTTAGAAAGCAGGAGCTTCAATAACGAAAAGTGGATTGCGCATTACGTAAACAAATATTATTTGTACAAATTGCTCAAAACCTTGGACTCTTTTTCAATCTATACCCAGCAAGTGGGGAGCGGTATCTATCCTTTGACTTATAGTGCCAAATCTTTTTTGGAACTCCTTTTGAGTTTGTTAAGTAAAGAAGGTGTCACCATAAAGACCGGAGAAAAAGTCCTCGATTACAAAAATGGCGAACACTCCGTCAGCGTGGAAACCGACAAAGGCAAATACGAGTTCGACTTTTTGTTTATTTGCGTAGGAGGCAAAAGTTCTCCGAATCTAGGAAGCGACGGCTCTTTCTATGAAATCTTAAGGAAACACGGATACCAAATCGAGGAGCCCTTGCCAGGTCTATCACCCATGAAGGTTAAAGAAAGATCGTACGTGAAACCTTTGTCGGGCTTGCGTCATGAATGCACGGCGTCTTTATATAAGGACGGATGCTACATGACCAAAGAGGATGGTGAGGTTTTGTTCAAAGATGATGGTTTATCCGGAATCTGCATCTTCAATCTGCATAGCTACATTTTGCGCCAGCGCGAAAGAGCCAATTTTGTGATTTCGCTCGATTTGTTTCCCAATCTCAATTTATTGGAAAAACTGCAATTTTCCTATGACGATCTTCATGGTGATTTCTTAGACCCCTTCCTTCAAAAACCGCTTCAAAATGAAGTCTTGCGGCAACTAGGAAGAAACATCGATAGAAGCGTCCTCCCTTTATTAGAGAAAACGCTTCACGAACTCTCTTATCATTACGACGCCCCTTATCCTTTTAATAATAGTCAGGTCACTATCGGGGGAGTGAAGGTAGATGAGGTCGACCATTCACTCCGCAGCAAAAAAGAAGGAAGGGTTTTCCTTCTGGGCGAAGTTCTTGATGTTGATGGGGTTTGCGGCGGGAACAATTTGTCTTGGGCTTTAATAAGCGCCTTGGTTGTAACGGAAGCATTATGAAATACATCGTTCGTGGGATCCAAATGCCTCCGGGCTATTCGGAGAATGCACTCAAAGAAAAGATTGCGAAATCTATCGGCGTTGAGCCGTCTTTGTTCTCCTTTTATGTAATCAAGCGCTCCATTGATGCGAGAAAGAACCAGGTGTTTTTCGTCATCAGCGCCGTCGTTGAAACCGCTTTATGGATAAAAAGGAGGGGCGTGACACCATACGATGATCCGCTTCCTTTGGAAATACCGAAATCTATTTTATCTTCTCGTCCCGTCATCGTCGGTTTTGGTCCAGCCGGCATGTTCGCTGCCCTCATTTTCGCTAGAACTGGGGCCAAGCCCATCGTCATTGAACGCGGGAAGCGCGTCGAAGAAAGGAAGTTGGATGTTTTACGCCTTAAAAATGAAGGCGTACTCGATATTAATAGCAACGTTTGTTACGGCGAAGGCGGGGCAGGGACGTTCAGCGATGGAAAACTCCATACCGGCGTTACTGACGTACTCACGAAATTTATCCTCGAGGAATTCGTCAAGCATGGAGCCAAGGAAGAGATCCTGACCGATGGGGCCCCGCATATTGGCAGCGACTATCTTCAGAAAATCGTCAAGAGTTTCCGCAAAGAGATTATTTCTTTGGGCGGCGACATCCTTTTCGGCTGCGAATTGACGGGTCTCATCATCAAAAAAGGCAAGATTGATGGCATCCGTTATTTAGAGAGCGGGACTGAACACTCATTAGAGACAAATCGAGTGATTTTGGCTTTGGGCCATAGTCCTTACGAGACAATGAAGCGTCTAGTGAAAGACGGTTTGAAGGTCGAACCGAAAGATTATTCGATTGGCGTCAGAATCGAGCATAGCCAAAAAGCCATAAACGAAGGCCGTTACCACGCTTACGCGAATAACCCGTCATTGCCGCCCGCTTCCTATAAGTCCGTTGCCCATTTAGATAGTGGGCGAACCCTCTATTCTTTTTGCATGTGCCCGGGTGGGGAAGTCGTGAATAGTTCAACGGAGAAAGACGCGATAGTCACAAATGGCATGAGCAATAGCGACCACGCGATGAGCAATGGCAATAGCGCAATCCTAGTTCCGGTGAAGGTCGCCGATTTCTATCATGGAAATCCGCTGGACGGATTCCTTTTCCGCGAGGAAATAGAGAAGAAGGCATTCCGCGCCGATAAGCCTTTTTATGCCCCGATTCAGTTAGTGAGCGATTTCTTGAAAAATCAAAAAAGCGAATCATTGAAGGGGGTTTTGCCGAGTTATCGGCCAGGAACCTATTTCGATGAGCTTAGTAAAAACCTTCCTTCTTTCATATCGGAATCAATAAAGGAAGGACTACAAAAATGGCGGAGATACTTGCCGTTCATGAATGAAGAAGGAGCACTGCTTGTGGGGTATGAAACCCGTTCATCTTCCCCAATCAGGATACCAAGAGATTCCAATTACGAGAGTAACATTATCGGTCTATACCCGTGCGGTGAAGGGGCGTCTTACGCTGGCGGGATCACTTCTGCCGCTTTAGATGGCGTCAATCTCGCTCTTTCGATTCTCAAGGAAAATTAAGGTTTGCTTAAGGTTTAGCGATTAGAGTCATATTGAGGTGAACATATATGCGCTTACTGCTCGTTGATGATGAAAAACAATTTATCGATTCTTTAGCGGCTGTTTTGAAGGCGAATCGGTATACGGTGGAATGCTGCTACGACGGAGCTGAGGCCTTGGATTATCTTGCGATGGAAAAATTCGATTGCTTGCTTGTGGATATTATGATGCCAAAGCTTGATGGATATTCACTCGTAGAAAAAATCCGCGGAAAAGGCGATAAGACGCCAGTTATCTTTTTATCTGCGAAAAGTGAAGTCGATGATCGCGTCAAAGGATTAGATGTCGGTGGAGATGACTATCTTCCAAAACCATTCAGCACCAAAGAGCTTTTGGCGCGCTTAAGGGCTTTATTAAGAAGAAAAGACGGCATCACCGAGCCTTCTTTGGTTTATGAAGGCCTCAGTCTTGATCCCAATTCCTTCGTTTTGAAATATGGCGATAAAGAAGAGAAACTTTCCGCGAAAGAGTATCAAATAATGGAACTGTTCTTGCGGAAACCGGAAAAAATCTATTCCGTCGAGACGATACTTTCCGAAGCCTGGCAGCTCGACAGCTACAGCGATATCAGCTCCGTTTGGGTTTTCGTTTCCAATCTTCGCAAGAAACTAACTTCCATCGGTTCGCCATTTATGATCAAGGCAACGCGCGGGCTCGGGTATCGTTTGGAGAAAAAGGATGTTCAATAAACTGCGTCTAAAATTTTCGCTCATGGTGAGCGGGATAACCCTGCTCATTTTGACCATCATTTCTTTGACGCTCAACATCTCCTTGTCCATGACTACCGAGAATAGTCTCCTTCGCCAAGCCGAGATGGCTATGCGCTCGCTTGACGAGACTCCACCTGAGCCAATTGAGGGTGAGGGCGATAATGCAAAAGACCATAATCACGATAAAGAGCAACGGACAATGCTCCCGCGCTTTTTCTCTGTCACGAAGAGCGATGAAGGATATAGCTTTTCCTCAACCACCGATTTCCGCCTCACTGAGGATGAGCTGACTTCGCTTGCCGATGAAGCCTTTTCGTCTAACAAAGGGCATGGATATTCAAATAGCCTTTATTATTATTGCTACGAGACGAAAGCCGTCTTCCTTGATGCGAAGAGCGAAGAAGAATCCTTGCAAAACACGCTTATAATTTCTTTTTCTATATCAGGAGCCGCGTTTTTGGGCATCAGTTTGCTCAGCTTTTTCCTTTCAAAACCTGTCGTTAAACCGTATGAGGAACTCTATAATTCGCAGCGCCGTTTTTTGACGGATGCCTCCCATGAACTCAAAACCCCTTTAGCGATCATCAACACCAATTTGGAACTACTAAATGAAGAACTGCCAAATGATAAATGGATCCATTCGAGCCTTGAGCAGAGCGATAGGATGAAAAACCTTATCTCTTCAATGATTTCGCTCAACAAAATCGAGGAGCTTTCCGGCAATTTCAAGAAAGAGCCTTTCGATATCGCTTCCGCCTTGAATGAAGCGACGATGAGCTACGACTCTTTGTCTTTGACCAAGAAGATTGACGTCAGTTCCGATATTCCTGATTCTCTTATTTATAACGGCAACGAGGAATTGATCTTCAAACTCTTCGGGATAATGCTCGACAATGCCTACAAATACGTGAATGAAGGCGGGAATATCCGCATATCCATGAAAGATGAGCGTAAGCGCGTTACCGTCCTTTTCGAGAACAGCGTTTTGGAGCTAGACGAAAGCAAACTCGCTCACTGTTTTGACCGTTTTTACACCTGCAGCGATTCCAGAAGTCGCTCCTCTTGCGGATTCGGCATTGGCCTATCGATCGCCAAAGCCATCGTTGAAGGGCATGATGGGGAAATAAAAGCGACCGCCTGGAAAGAAGGAAAAGGGGTCAGTTTCTATATTTCCTTAAAAAAGTGATTCGCCTTTAGGTTTATTTAAGGTTTTGCCCTTATTGTGATGGCAATCAGGAGGATAACCTTATGAAACAAAAACAATTGATGCTCCTACTCCCAGCCGCTCTTTTGCTCGCTGGTTGCGGGAACGAAACGGGAGGAAACGCTTCTTCCTCCTATGAGAGCAGCTCTACTAGTGATACTTCTTCCGCTTCGACAACTGGATCAACTGGTTCGGGCTCTTCCTCTTCTAGTACAGACGCAACGTCAGGAACTACCGATAACGATGCTTTTTCTTTTGCCGAAGAAGAGGTGCCAGATATCGAAAACGATCTCGATACGCAGGAAAAAGAATCGATAACAGAAGAGGGCACGAAAGTTGATGTCTCGACTTTGGAAGCTGGCTCAAAATACACCATTACGGAAGGAGGGACCTACATCCTTTCTGGCAGCAATGACAACGCGAGGATTTACGTTAATTCCTCGGGCGATGTCAAACTCATACTTTCGGATTTGACCTTGACCTCCCTCACCGATGCTCCGATTGAGGTGAAAACTGCGAGCTCTTTCGAAATCTATCTCCCAAGCGGTAGCAAGAGCGTTATTTCCGATAGCGAAAGCAATACAACTGATGGGGCGATTGTCGTCAAAAAGACCGCCCTCAATATCTCTGGCAGCGGCTATTTGTACGTTTCCGGAAAAGGCTTAGCCACCGATGATATCGACAGCGGTGTCGGCATTCATGCCCCGAAAGGCGTAAATATAAAGGATGCTCACATCATCGTTACTGAAAGCAATTCTCACGCCATAAACGGCAAGGCCGGAGTGAGCATTAAGAATGCGAAAATATCGGTAACATCGAAGAAAGACGGCATTCACAGTGCCGAGGCTGGCATCGATATCGAGAGCTCGACTTTCATCGCTGACACTTATGGGGACGGGGCCGATGCCACAACGACGCTCACTCTTACTGACGTCACTACGCACATCGTTACCCATGGCACTTTCACCTTATATGATTCTTCCACCGATACTGATGGCGAGCTTTATGAGGATTCCAAATACGTCAAAGACGGAACCGGCTATAAGAAGATTTCCTCTGACGACATGTCTCGTTATAACACCCGCTACTATTTGGCGGAGAAGTGCAAGGGGCTCAAAGCCGATGGGGCGGTGAAGGTTACGGGTGGCGATTACTATATCCACTCCGATGACGATTCTCTCGCAAGCGACACCTCGATCGATATCACTGATGGGGATTTTGTGATTTACACCTTGGATCAGGCCATCAATTCCGATCAAACCATCAATATCGGCTCAAGTGAGGATTCCTCCCACGATGACGATTTCATCATTCGCATCTTCAATAGCTTTGAGGGAATCCAAGGCGGCGAGATCAATTTCTACAATGGCTACACCTACATCATTAGCAGCGATGATGGCATCAACGCCACCAGCGATACCCTATCGAGCGTCAGCATGAATTTCCACGATAATTCAATTGTCTGGATCAATGCGGAAGGCGATGGCATCGATAGCAATGGCACCATCACGATGGATGGAGGCGACTTATACGTGTTCGGCCCGACGAGTGGCGGCGATAGTTCGCTTGATTTCGATAAATCGTTCGTGATGAGCGGCGGCAATCTCTTCGCGTTTTCTCAACAAGGAATGGTTGAGGTTCCTTCTTCAAGCGGCGTCAATATCGCAAGCATCAACCTTGGTTCTTACTCCAAGGATCAAATGGTGACGATCGCTAGCGAGGCTTACGAATTCAGCGCGGTGTTGCCAAAAGCCTATTCTTCGATGAACGTAATCGTGGCTGGCGCCTTGCTCACGACTGGCTCAACTTATAACGTCTACACTGGTGGCAGTTCATCAGCTGAATATGTGAATAACGTCCATGTTGGCGAAGCAAGTTTGACGGGTGGTACTTCCGTCACGAGTTTCACTGTGACGAGTGGCGTCAATAATGTCGGCTCTTCTACTGACGGCCAAGGAGGCCCAGGCGGAGGCGAAGGCCCTGGCGGTGGCGGCCAAGGCGGTGGCGGCCAAGGCGGCGGCGGACCTCGCCGTTAATGATGAGAAAATGACCCTTTCGCGATTATCGATGCGAAATTGCCCAAAATGGGAGAGATGAATGCAAAAGGTCGATTGACTATCTTAAAAAGATAGACTTAAATATACGAGTTGCACGATGCCTTTCCTTTAAAAGCATGCGTCAATGATTGTGAAAGGGTTTGTATGAATAAGTATCAAAACACCTCCCGCGTCCTGGTCTTGGCTTTCCAGATTTTGATCTTTTTGGCCTTCGGGGCGTTCGGTTGCTATTTCGGTTTCTTCGCTGTTCCGTTTTATTTGACGGCCGATCCAACTTTGGACGGTATCGTCTCCGCTGAATATGCCTATAACTTGTTCCTCGAACTCGGCGTCATCGGCTTAAGCGAAATGACGATGGCAATCTATGGCATCGTTCAAGGCGTCAAGGGCATCCTTGAGCCAAGAAACGACAAGCCAGTCGTCAAAGGATTCACCACCTTCATCGTTGAAGGATACGTGGCAGCCGCTTTCTTCTTCTTGAACGCCGCTCTCTTCTTTGACCTCATCAAAGGCACCAATTTGACTTTTGTCATCATCATGTCGTCCATCTTCACGGTTGTCTTGATGATTGCGACCAATATCCCGATGGTTCGTCTTTACGACAACGCCGATCAAAAACCTCTTTTGGCCACCTTATCCCGTGGTTTTGCGGTTGTCGGCGGCTGGATCTTCATCCTCACCGGACTTACCTTGATTGGCTCATATACCTATACCAGAGCCTATGCGGCGATGATCAGAAGCTTCTTGCTTCTCGCTTGCTTGTGTGGACTCGCCATCGCTTTGCTCCTTGGTTACGCTGGGCATCTCCTCTCGAAACCAAAGAACGAGAAATCGGCCAAAGTCGCCGGTTACTTATCGAGCGGATCGATTGGGATTGCCGGAGCGATGTTCCTCGTCAACGGCATCCTTGACATCGTTTGGAGAGATTACAAATGCCATTTGAACTTCGCCAAAGAAGTCGCTGGCAGCGATTACGCTTATCCAGTCATGTCGATCATCCTCGGGTCTTTGTTCATCATCGGCGCGGTTGCCTTCGCCATCTTGAATTCCAAAGAGTCGAGCAAACCAGCTCATAAGAACGCTTAATCAAAAGCAAAAAGAAAACCGCCAAATCGCAGACGAGATGGCGGTTTTTATGTTGTAGGAACTTATTTGAGGATTACGGTTCCATCCTCTTTTATTTCGATTTCTTGCCCTTCTTTAACCGAAGCGAGGAAGTCATCTCCAAGCTTATCAATGGCAATCAAGGGAACATTATTCCATACCCTGGATAAAGTTATCCCGCTCGCCGCCAAAGGATCGATTTCCTTGGAGAAGAGCCAAGCGGCTGGGGATAAGCCACGACTAGCGACCGTCTGAATGACCATCCCGCCAGTCGTTGAGCCGATTGTCTGAGGGAGGCATAAGGCGATGCCGGTGATGTTTTTGCCAAAGAGGTCTTTGTTGTTCTGATCGCTCACGATGACTTTTTTCGCTGCGCTGTTGAGGCATGATTTTTGGAAAGAGGCCAAGGTGTTGAAACCTTCATGAGACACCATCGCTTTGCCAATGTAGGTTCCGCCAAAAAGTACGCGGCCACGATATTCTTTCATCTTATTTGCCCTCCTTTTGGCCCGTGATGATGGATAAAGTATCCTCATCTTTGTAGTAACGGGAGAATGTGTAGGTCCTAAGTTTGTTGCTGTTAGTCATGAGGCGGTGTTTCCCGCAGAGCGGGTTATCCGCATACATCAAGGGGCAGATATTCGATACATGGGCACCGGTAGATAGAAGACGCTCATAATATGGGGTTTTTCTGAATTCCTCTTCAACGTGCGGAGAGGTGGTGAAAACCGTATCGATGACGAGTTTCTTCTTTCCGCTCTTCTTTAATCCCTCTTCGATTTTGATTGTCCAATCAATAAGCTGTTTTTTCGTTAAGTGGGGGCAACCGATGAAGCAGCGATAAGCCTTTTTGTTCGGGTTCTTCCACATGATCGGATAGGAGCGATAGACTCTTTCGATTTCTGCGTCATCGATTACGTATTCTTTCGCGTTTTCCTTTATTAAAGAGGTTCCTTTCTCTTTGGCTTCCGGGGTAATGCCATCGATATGGTAAAGCCCGACGGCCCCATTGCTCGCGGTGGCGGCTCCAAAATCCTTGAGATAGGCGATGGTGTCTTCATCAGGCAAGTCTTTCAAGTATTTGTCTAAGCCGATGACATAAGGAACTTCTGCCATAACCTTCATGCCGATTGCTGAGCCAAGGATCTGGGCTTCAGGGACTTTCGTGGTCTTGAGCACGATCTTCCAATCGGCTTTCCTTCCTTCATCGGTGATGAAACCGAATTCGGGGGTAACGCCGAGAATCGTCTCGAAGAGTTCAATAACCCCGGAGTTGCGGTTGCATCTAGCCCCAAGAACCGAGTTAGCGTAAACGACGGCGCTTGATTCGGCCCAAGCGATGATGTCGCCTTTTTTGGGTTCATTGCCCATCAAGTAGCAGGTGCAAGAGAAGGACTTATCGTCCCTTAAGCCTACTTTCTTGAGTTGTTCTTCATACGATTTCTGCTTGCCGTACATGAACTTATCGAAAACGAGTTTCTCCAAAGGATTGGCTTTGACGTTTTTGTAGTCGATGGGACGAGGGTCGGCGGTGAATCCGCCTTCGGCTTTTAATCCGGCGGCAATGAGCTCATCCATGAGCGGATAAAGCGGCTTTAGCATCGAAATGCCAAAGCTTGTCACTAGATGCCCCTCTTTGTGGGTGAGTTTGGCTAATCTAGTGGCACCGAAAGTGTCGCCGTAGCGGACGATGACTTCCATCATCTTCTGCAGCGTTTCGCCTTTTTCGCCGTTTAGGATGCTTGCTTCTTCTTTGCTCAAAGCCATTTTTGGCTGATACATAAAGAAAGACTCCTTTCTATTTTTACTGGGCAATGCGCCCTTTTGAAGACATTATATGGCCCAAAAAGCGAGATGAGACCTACTTTACCGATAAACCGGTTATTTTTTATCGATATGAAGCGAAAAGAAGATATAAGATAAAAGCACAAACAAGGAAAGAGGAAAAAAGATGGACCAAAAGTACGCACCTTTGTTCACGCCGTGGAAAATCGGCAACGTCGAAATCAAAAACCGCATCGTCATGACCTCGATGGGCGGAACATCGATCTTCGGATGGATGGAGCCCAACCACTTTGATAAAGAAGCCGCGAACTTCTTGCTCACGAGAGCCAAAAACAACGTTGGCTTGATTCTCCCTGGCATTGCTCCGCTTCAAAATCCGATCGGGGGAGCTTGGCTATACCAAAACAAAGGGATGTACCGCAAGCTCAAGGCGTTCATGGAGGAATTCCACAAAACCGGCGCGAAGATGTTCGTGCAGTTGACGGCTGGCTTCGGGCGCTCTATGGCCGTCACTGGTTTAATGGAGAAAATATACTGCAACAAGGCGCTCAACCTTCTCGCGAAGCCGTTTTTGAATGTTGATAAACTATGCGCTTCCGCAAGCGAATCTCCGAATAGATGGAGCGATAAGGTGCCTTCTAGAGCCTTAACCGTAAAAGAAATCCAGCAATTCGTGGATGCTTTTGCGAAAGTCGCGAAACTCTGCAAAGACGCCGGCGTTGACGGAGTCGAGGTTCACGCGGTCCATGAAGGCTATATGCTGGACCAGTTCACGCTCAAATACGTGAACAAGAGGACCGATGAATATGGCGGATCCTTTGAAGGAAGATACAAATTCCCGGTCGATATCGTGAAAGCCATCAAAAAGGCCTGTGGGAATGACTTCCCAGTCTCGCTCCGTTATAGCGTCGTGAGCAAGACCAAAGGATTCCGGGAAGGCGCCCTTCCAGGTGAAGACTATGTTGAAGTTGGGCGCGATATGGAAGAGAGCGAAAAAGCGGCGAAATACCTTCAAGATGCAGGTTATGACATGCTCAACTGCGACAACGGTACTTACGATGCCTGGTATTGGGCCCATCCTCCTATATATATGGAAGAGAACTGCAACCTCGAAGATGTCGAGCACATCAAGAAGTTCGTCTCAATACCGGTCGTCGCGGCTGGAAGAATGAATCCGGAAGTCGGCGCTTTGGCCGTCAAAGAAGGCAAAATCGATGGGGTGGGGATCGCTAGACAGTTCCTCGCCGATGAAGAATGGGTCAGCAAGCTCATTGACGAAAAAGAAGATGAGATACGCCCGTGTATCTGCTGTCACAACGGTTGCTTCAACATGTGCCATTACAAAGGCGTGGCGAATGATCAAGATCTTTCCGATACTTCTGGCATGGCGCGCTGCGCGATCAACGCCGAGACGATGCAGACGAAAAAGCACTACATCAAGAAAGCAACCCACCCGAAAAAGATCGCCATTATCGGTGGTGGCATCGGCGGAATGGAAACGGCGCGCGTTGCTAAACTTCGCGGTCATGAGCCGGTGATTTATGAGAAAAGCGACCATTTGGGCGGCACTTTCGTGGCGGCTGGGAAAGCCTCATTCAAAGGAAAACTCCGCGATTTGGAGAAATGGTATGAGCTCCAGATGAAGAATCTTGGCATCGAAATCCACCTGAACGAAGAAGTGACAGATATCAATAAAATCAAGGCCGATGAATATGTGATTGCGACCGGCTCAAAAGCCCACAAATTGCGGATTCCCGGAATCGAATATACGGTTGAGGCAATCGAATATCTTTCCGGCGCCCCGGTTGGCAAGAAAGTGGTGGTCGTCGGTGGCGGATTAACTGGCTCAGAGATTGCCTATGAGCTTTATTTGGACGGCAAAGAGCCGACCATTGTTGAGATGAAAGACGACCTCATCGCCCAAAAAGGCATCTGCTTAGCCAACTCTTCCTATCTTCGCGAGTACTTCGCCCTTCATAAAGTACCAGTCTATTTGGAGACCACGGTCAAGGAAATCAAGAAGGACAGAGTTATCGTCAAACGCAAAGACGGAAGCGAGGAAGAGATACCGACTGACTCAGTCATCATGTCAACGGGTTACATCCCAACGCCACTCGTGAATAAAGGAAAGCATGTCCATTTGGTTGGCGACTGCTTAGGGGTCGGGAACCTTCGTACCGTCATCTGGCGCGCCTACGAAGTGGCGATGAAAATCTAAAATCCCCGTCAAAAGCCCCTCAAATTAGTAAAAAAGCATCTCGATTGAGGTGCTTTTTGAATTGCTTATTTGTTTTTGGAAGAGGGGAAGGATGAGTATTTCTTGATGATGATTACCTCATCATAGAGATCATAAACCTCTTTTGATGGTTGTTCGAATTCCTTCCGTAATGAAGCCATCGCGTAATCGGGGACGACGCGCTCGCCAACGCGGAGTTTGTTTTGCCTTTCGCATTCTTCGTAAGGGAGATCGAAGATCACTAAGATGTGGCGATCATATTGAGGAGTATTTTCGTTATAGAAGATTCGATATTTGTTTTGGAGGTTCGTCGCATCGGCAATGGCAACCACGTTATCGCCTTTTTCGGCGATGCCTTGAAGCCTATTTAGGTAAGTATCCCATAGCTCTTTCTCGTGTTTGAAGTTGGTGGCGCTGCCATAAAGCTCTTCGCGGAGGTCATCGCTTGAGACGATGTAGGTCTCTGGATGCTCGGCTTGGTAATGTCTCGCCCAGGTGCTTTTTCCGCTCCCTGGAATCGCGGATAAGACGATGCAAGTTTTCATACGAGTAGATTCTATGCTTTTTCGCTTTCTAGAAACACAAGTAAATCCACAAATTTCATGGTTTGTCTAATTGGCCTTTTTTGTCGTGAAAGCTTATAGAGGCGCTAGAAAAAGAGAACGATAAAGCGTAGAGTATGCCTTGCACATTTCAAAAAGCTGTTCGTTCCGCAGTAACCAGCTATAAAAAACAAGGAGGTCAATATATGACCAAAAAGAATGTTACGAGAATGGTAGCCGCAAACGGGATCGTTGCGGCTCTTTATTTTGCCTTAACGATGGCTTCTTACCCGATAGCCTTCGGGAACATCAATTTCCGCATCAGCGAAATCCTCGTCTTGCTTTGCTTCTGGCGCCCTGATTTCGTGATCGGCATCACCATCGGCTGCTTCATGAGCAATATTTTCTCGACTCTTGGGGCCTACGATATGCTCTTCGGGACTCTCGCCACTCTTTTTTCCTGCCTATTGGTCGCTTTCTCGCCGAAACTGCTGGTGAGTTTGATTTGGCCGATTGCCATCAACGCTTTCGTGGTCGGATTTGAGCTATATTGGCTCGCTGAAGCCAGCTTTTGGCCGATGGTTGGTTGGGTTGCAATCGGTGAAGGAACGGTAATCTTGGTTGCTTATATTTTGTGGATGATCCTTTGGCGCAATAAGAGCTTCATGAAAGTCATTGAGCCCAAGCGAAAAAGCGAGCCATCCTGGTAAACGTATAAAGAGAGGTCCTCTTCGTTTATAATTGCCTCTAGGTGAGACTATGGAAAAGAAATTTTATTTGGAAATCAAGCACGTCGATAAAAATAGTGGCGCAAGATATGGCATTCTCCATACTTGGCACGGGGATGTCGAGGTGCCGATGTTTATGCCGGTCGGGACTTTGGCTACCGTCAAATGCCTGTCGCCAGAAGAAGTGAAGGAGTGCGGAGCGGGCGTCATTTTATCAAACACTTATCATCTTCATCTTAGGCCAGGAGAAGAGATCGTAAAGAAGGCCGGTGGGCTTCATTCGTTCATGAATTACGATGGCCCAATCCTTACCGACAGCGGTGGATTTCAGGTCTTCTCTTTGGCCAAGTCTAGGCAAATATCCGAAGAAGGAGTGAGGTTTCGCAACGATTTCAATGGAAATGAGGAATTATTCTCCCCTGAGAAAGCCATCGCGATCGAAGAGAGTTTGGGCGCTGATATCATCATGTCATTCGATGAGTGCATCCCTTATCCAGCCGATTACGAATACGTCAAAAAGAGCACGGAGAGAACGCTCCGTTGGGCCAAAAGAGGACTCGATGCGCATAAAAGAGAAGACCAGGCTTTATTCGGCATCGTCCAAGGCGGCGCTTATAAAGATCTGAGGGAATATGCCGCCAAAGAACTCGCGAAGATGGATTTCCCTGGCTATTCGATTGGTGGGACCTCGATTGGCGAGCCGAAAGACGTCTGCTTCCAAATGGTTGAAGACGCCATTAGATATCTTCCGCCCGAGAAACCCCGTTACTTGATGGGCGTTGGTTCGCTTGATTACATCCTCGGCGGGATTGAGCTAGGTGTCGATATGTGCGACTGCGTCTTGCCGACGAGAATCGCTAGACACGGCACCTTGATGACGAGCCAAGGGCGCGTCAATATCAAAGGGAGCCAATACAAAGATGACTACAGTCCTCTTGATCCGGAGTGCGATTGCTATACCTGCAAGCATTATTCGAAAGCCTATCTGCATCACTTACAGATGTGCAATGAGGAATTCGGGAAGCGCTTGAATAGCATTCATAACATCCGCTTCCTCATAAAAATCGTCGAGGGGGCTAGAGAAGCCATCAAAGAGGATCGCTTCAAAGAATATAAGGAAGAGATTCTCCGCAAATACGGAGACGAGAGAGGGTTCTAAAATCCCTCTTTTTTCTTTGACTAGGAAGAATCTTTCATTTTCTTTTGGCAAAAAGAGAGAAAACCGTCTAGAGAAGAGTGAGGCAACCTTTTGACCTTACTTATTAAAGGAGAAGAAAAATGGTTTTCACTGACACCAAAGCTTTTGTTTACAAATTCGAAAGAGGGGATGAGCGCGTATATAGGATCAATATCCCAGCTTTATTTAGGGATACCCCTTCTTTATCGAGCGACAATTTCGAGAAAATCGGAAAATCGGCTCAAGCCTGAGCAAGATTGCTTTTCTTTGAAAAGGGGGCCCGTTATAATCGATGGGGCAAAGAAAGGTAACGAAAAAATCATGGTTAAATTAGTCTTAATAAGACACGGGCAAAGCGAGTGGAACTTAAAGAATCTTTTCACTGGCTGGACCGATGTCGAACTATCGGAAAACGGCGTCAAGGAAGCGCATGAAGCCGGGAAGCTTCTTAAGGAAAAAGGATATTCCTTCGATGTCGCCTTCTCTTCGACTCTCAAACGCGCCAATCACACGATGGACTTTGCTTTGGAGGAGATGGGCGAAAGCGATCTTCCGAAGTTCTATTCTTGGCGTTTGAATGAACGTCATTACGGCGCTCTCCAAGGCCTCAACAAAGCCGAATCGGCCCAAAAATGGGGCGATGAGCAGGTTCACATTTGGCGTAGAAGCGCCGATGTTCCGCCTCTTGCTCTCACTAAAGATGACGAGAGATGGCCAGGCAACCAAGCCAAATATCAGGATTTGATCGCAAAAGGCGAGATGACGATTGATGATTGCCCGCTCACCGAGTGCTTGATCGATACCGCCAAACGCGTGAAGCCGTATTTCGATACGAAAATCGCTCCAGAGATCAAAGCTGGCAAAAAAGTTCTTATCGCGGCTCACGGTAACTCGCTCCGCGCGATTGTCATGATGCTTGAGCATCTCACCCCTGAGCAAATCATCTCCGTTGAGATACCGACGGGCAAACCACTCGTCTATGAACTCGACGAGAAAGACCTCAGCGTTCTTAACAAATACTATCTATAAATAGCAACTCATGAAAAGCGCCCCTTCTAGGGGCTTTTCATTTATAATGTTGCCGCGAGGTTTACCATGAAAGCATATGTGACAGGAGCGCTCGGAATGGTCGGAAGCCATTTGATTGAGCTATTGAAGAAACGCGGTTATGAGGTAGCGGGCAGCTATTATCATCCAACCGTCGATAGAGAAGACGTGGATGCGACGGGGTTAACGTTATTTGAACTCGATGTCCGCGATCACAACAAGATGAAAGAATTCATCGAGAGCTATTTGCCAGATGAGATATACCATTTGGCGGCCCAAAGTTATCCGGTCGTCAGCTGGAAGGACCCTTATTACACGATGGATGTGAATGTGAGCGGCACCGTCGGCTTATTCGAAGCCATCAAAGCGGCGAAAGCCCTTCACCCGGATTATGATCCGCGAGTCGTGGTGATTTCCTCAAGCGCGATTTATGGCGAAGCTCTTCTCGATTACGATGTCGATCATCTCCCTGATGAGAGCTGCGCACTGAAGCCGCTTCATCCTTATGGCGTCAGCAAAGTCGCGGAAGATCTTCTTTGCTTCCAGTATTTCAAGAATTTCGGCATCAAAGCTATCAGGGTACGTTTGTTCAACTGCACGGGCCCAAGAAAAAGAGGCGACATTACCTCGGATTTCACGCGGAGAGCGGTGGAGCTTGAGCGAAAGGGCGATAATCATTTAGTCGTTGGCAATTTGACGGCTCTTCGTGCCATATTGGACGTCAGGGATTTGTGTGAAGGCTTAATGATACTCGCCAAAAAAGGCGAAGCTGGCGAACCCTACAATATTTGCTCATCGCATATTTTCCGCATGGACCACGTCGTAGACTGCATCGAAAAAGTCATGAACGTCAAATTCGAGCTCGTGAAGGATGAATCGTTATTGAGACCGGCTGATGAAAGACTATATGCCGGAAACTGCGACAAAATCAAAAAACTCGGCTGGGTCGAGAAATACGAATATATCGACACCGTCAGAGATATGGTCGATTATTGGCGGAGCAAAAAGACGCTCGCTTAAAAATCCGTTTTCCAAAGGCCGTGCAGATTGCAGTGGGCGTAGACTGTCCCGTGCTCGTGGTCAGGGAAAAAGGCCACTGGTTCATCGCCTGGCTTTAAGTGTTTGATGATGGTGGCTCCGCACGGGCCGACGAAGATGACGAAATCGATATAGTGATTGTCGGCCATTGGATGAGGAACGCTGCCGATTTTGACGAATAATTTGCCGTTTTGATGTTCAATCACGGGAACATGTTTTTCTTTCGAGGCATCAACCGTGTTAGCCTCTAGCTCCTTCATGGATTCCTCGCAGCAAGTAGGGGTGCAGCATCCTTCGACGACGCTTAAAACGATGTTGCCGCATTTTTCGCATTTCAGTAATTTGATGGACATAATTTATCCTCCATATGCCCCTATATTTGCATATAGAGGCTCTTAAAGCAAAACTGATGCATCAAAACGGATGGTCGAAATGGATGATGAAAGAATAATGATGCGTTTCATCATTCATGGCCTTGCTTAAGGTTTCGAGAATGTCTTTTTCGGTCAATTTCTCGTCGAACGGGGTAACGATATCGAAAATCACGTTGGTGTTTTTCTCGCCTTTGACGATGCGGAAATCGTGAATGCCGATATTTTTATCCAAGGAATGCAATAGCTCGGTTACCTTCTTTTTGGTTTCATCAGTGAAGGGGTCTCCCACCGCGATTGGGTCCATGTGGATAGTGATTTCGCAATGGAATTTCTTGCGTATTTCCTCTTCTATTCCGTCAATGAGCTCGTGAGCGGTGACGATATTCATGTTTTGGTCGATTTCGGCGTGGAGGGAAACGAAATATTTGGTTGGCCCATAGCTATGGCAAAGAACATCGTGGACGCCTTTGATGGAGGGGTGGGATAAGACATCATCCACGACCTCTTTTTGGATGGTGGCGTTGTTTCTTTCGCCAATGAGGGGATCGGAGGTCTCTTTCATCATCTTGATACCGCTATAGAAGACGAAAAGGCTAATGAGAATGCCCATATAGCCGTCCAAGAAGTTCCATTTGAGGGTCAAAGACAAAATGCCAGAGATCATAATGAGGAAGGTGCCGATGGCGTCGGTCAAAGAATCTAGTGAGGTTGCTTTGAGGGCGGAAGAGGAGATAGCCTTGCCCATTTGGTAATTGAAATAGCCTTGTATTGCTTTAATTAAGACCGAGACCCCGAGGATTATGACGGTAACAAGCTCATATTGAACCGTTTCTCTATCGATGACTTTCGTGAGCGAATCGCGGAAAAGGGTCAAAGAGAGAACCATGACGATCGTGCTTACGATGAGCCCGGCGATATATTCGATTCGTTCATGTCCGAAAGGATGCTCTTTATCGGCTGGTTTGGAGGCAATCTTGAAACCGATCAGAGTGACGAAAGAGCTAGCCATATCGCCAAGGTTATTGATGGCGTCGCCGATTAAAGCCATCGGGAGCACGGAAAGAAATTTGGCCTCCGGATTACTTTTCACGACGTGGGCGGCCAAGATAAAAGCGACGGCAAGTTTCATCGTAACGAGAATCAAGTTCGAGATTATCCCGAAAATCGCGGCCAAAAGCCCATGCTTTGTGCGTACTTTTTCGTCTGCGACGTTTTGATAATCCTTGATGAACAACTTTCGTAAGAGCGTGACCATAGTTAGTAGTGTACTCACCGACCTTTGACTTAGTAAACGCTAATATGACGGAAGATAAACGATGCTTATACGCAACATCTAGTAATTAAAACTAAATGTGCTTGTAATTCAAAACGGACCATATTATATTAATGGCATGAAACCAAGCGAGACGATACTTCCAAATTACACTAGAAGGCAGGAGGAGTGGAACTGCATCACCCATATCGGGGCCACGATTTTCTCTTTGGTCGGCGGCATTTTCCTCTTGATCAATGCCTTTAGAAGCGGAGACGTCTATAAAATCGTTTCTTCCATCATTTTCGTGGCTGCTCTTTTAGTGCTCTACTCGGGCAGCGCCTTATACCATGGCTGGAAACCGAGCAAGACCAAACGCATCTTGCGCGTGTGCGACCATAATAATGTTTTCCTTCTTATCATGGGCACTTACGCCCCATATTGCTTAGTAGGCATTCGCCCCTATAGCGAAGCCTGGTGCTACAGCATTTACGGAATCGTGCTTTTATTAGGAATCATCGGCATTACTCTCAATTGCATCGATCTCGAGAAATTCAAAGTCATCACGATGATCGACTACATCCTTATGGGCTGGACTATTGTTATATCTTTCGTGCCACTTATTAGGGCTACTGGCCTTCCGTGCTCGATGCTTTTGCTCACGGGTGGCATCTTCTACACAATCGGTGCTTGCTTATACGGTCTTGGAGCCAAAAAGAGCCAGTGGTGGCATGTCGTTTTCCACGTCTTCTGCCTTTTAGGCACAAGCCCGATGTTCTTCTCGATTTATTTCTACCTTATTTAGTCTCATCTATGCGCTTTTCTCTTTTCCTTTAAGGGCAAGAAAGGATTACAATTTTGCTCGTGAAAGGAGAGAAAGATGCCTAAGAAAAAAGAGAATTCCCTCCTTTTGGAGAATAGAAGAGCCCATTACGAGTATTTTTTGAGCGATTTTTTAATTGCGGGCATTGTTTTGACGGGCACTGAGATCAAATCGCTCCGCCAACATGAGGCTGGTATCAATGATGCTTATGTCTTCGTAAAAGGCGGCGAGGCGTTTTTGGCCAACATGCATATTGCCTCCTATAAAGAAGGAAATATATTCAATGTCGACCATCTTCGCGATAGAAAATTGCTTCTGAACAAAAAAGAGATAAATAAACTCGCCGGGAATCTCAAAACCGGCGGCTACACCTGCGTCCCGACGAAAGTGTTACTTTCGCGCGGTTATGCAAAAGTCGAAATCGCCTTGGCGAAAGGCAAAAAACTGCACGATAAGCGCGACGCCATTAAGCAGAAAGACATCGCGAAAAAAGCAAGAGAGGCGCGAAAAGGCAATTACGAGGACTGAACATGACTTACGAAGAGACCCTATCAAGTTTAAAAGAGTGCGATTTGACGATGAAAAGATACGAAAGGGAGAGCTGGGACAAATTCCTGCAAGCTTCTAAATTTTCCATTTCCTTTCCTTTCGTTCATATCGCCGGAAGCAACGGCAAGGGGTCGACCGCCAATTACCTTTATAGCATCTACCGCGCAAAAGGCTACAAAGTGGCTCTCTTCAGCAAGCCATTTGTCCATGACGTGAATGAGATGATCCGCGTGAACGATAAAAACATCAGCAATGATGATTTCGCGCGCCTATATTCCGAGCACGAAAAAGAATTCGATAGATATTCGCTTTCTTCTTTCGAAAGAGAGACCTTTATTGCCTTTGCTTATTTCAATGAGCAAAAACCGGATATTGCGATTGTCGAATGCGGGATGGGTGGCTATACCGACAGCACCAATATCCTTTCCGCGAAGCCACTTTTATCCATCATCACGACCATCAGCCTCGAACACACTTCCTTTTTGGGGGTGAGCTTATCGGAAATCGCCGAGAATAAGGCCGGCATCATCAAAAACGAGTGCCCGGTTTTGCTTGGCAAATTGCCAGAGGAAGCCATGAAGAAGATCAGGGAAATCGCCAAACTGCGTGAAGCCCCTTTATTCACGGTCGATGATTATCATTTTGACCATTATGAAGCGCCATATTTCCGTTTCTCCTACCGTCCATATAACGATCTTGCCATTCTGACGGCCGCTTCTTACCAACTTCTCAATGCTTCACTTGCTTTAGAAGCGACAAAGATATTGTCAACTTCTTTCCCGGTTGACGAACTGGCGGTTCGTAAGGGTCTATTGTCTGAGCCATTGCCATGCCGTTACGAAAAGCACCACAACGTCATTATCGATGGCGCCCATAATCCAGAGGCCATCAAGGCGCTTATGAATACCATTGAGCGGTCTGGCTTAAGCTATAAGACGCATGTTCTTTTTGCCTCTTTCCGCGATAAAAATATTGCCTCCGAGCTTCCGATTATCGCGAATTCCTCCTGCGACATCACTTTGACGACTTTCCCAAACGAAAGGGCGCGCGATGAAATGGATTATTTCCTTTTCTCGGAGGACTACCATTTCAATCCTGATTATCGGGCTGCCCTCAATAATCTCCTTGCCTTATATCCAGATGACTGTATTCTTGTCACCGGCAGTTTGGCATTCACCTATCTAGTGAGAGATTACGTGATTGAAACCCTTAAATTATGAGCAAATCTTTATCATCTACCCAGAAAATAACCTTAAGCGCGATGCTTTTGGTGCTCGATGTGCTTGCCACGCACATCATCAGGACCCCAGTGATAGGGAGTCTCCCTTTTTTGCGTCTTTCTCTTGGCCCGGCGCTTGTGATTTACGCCTCCTTGCTCTTAGGCCCCTTTTACGGAGCGATCGTGGGTGGAGCTGGCGATTTGCTTGGCATTTTCATCTTCAGCGGCATTGAAGGCGAGATAAATTATTTGATCACGATTGTTTATACATTGCTCGGTATTCTCCCATGGTGCGTGGAGAAATTGACGCACAAAATGCGAAAATCCCTGCAAAAACCATATGTTATTTTCGTTTTGATGTTTTTGACGCTCGTTTTGCTGGCGCTTTTATTCTATGTATTCCCTTCTAGCAAAGATTATTTCGCCTCTGGCTTTGGCGAGATGACCTCCTGGATTGAACCGCTCATCCTTTCTCTCACCGGCTTATTTGACGTGATTGCTTGTTTCGGTTTATTTTTCACCAACCGCTTTTTCGAAAAAAACGAAAACGAATTCGCTTCGCTCCCCTCTCCTTACGAGATGGCTCTTATCGCTTTCATATGCGAGATCGTGCTGATGGTAGTGCTCAAGCCCCTTGCCTTTTATCTCTTCTACAACTTCTTGTCGAATAGCACTTGGGCGATCTCTTATGGCGTGCTTCTTTCGACGATGCTGGTGTTCGCCGGGCTTAATGTCGTCATCAATACTTTCGTGGTGTATTGGCTTTTGATATTTAGCAAAAAATACCTTTTAAAGGAAGCTCGTTAAAGCATGGAAAAAGAAGAAGAAAATAACGAAATCATCGATACTCAAGAAGAGACGGAAAAGAAAAACTGGGGTTGGATAATTTTCATTTCGACCCTCATTGTTCTGATGGTCGTCTGCATTATTGTAATAAAAACGATAACAATCGATTGATTTTAAGATAAAACGCTTTATTTTAAGTCCTTTTCAAGATATGGTTTCCATAGTGGGGGAGCAAGGAGCTAACCATGACGAAAATCGAACGGGCGGATGGTTCTTTTATCGACTGCGACGAAAAAGAGCATACGCTTTCATATTATCGTTATCACGTTCGTTTCACCGACTCCGAATGGCTTATTTTGCAGGCGCTTTACGAGAATCGCGGAAAGATCGTCCCAAGAGAAGAGTTATTGAAAATATTGTGGGGCGAGGATATCGGGAATTATGAGCCAACAAGGACCGTGGATGTCCATGTTTCGCGCATCAGAAAAAAGATTGGATACATAAAAGGCGCCCGTATCGAAAAGGTGTACGGGCAAGGCTACAAACTCGTGATGCTCAAGCGCTTTTAAAAGAGCTTTTGATACTTTTCCGAAATCGTTTTGGGCTTATTGAATAGCCTTTTTCTCGTTCTATTGGACAGTGTATGAAAACGCCCCTTGAGCGAGAAAAAGAAGAAAGAGAAAATTACCGGCAAGGAGGGCATCCATGAAACCATATTCGAAAGCGGATTTTCTTGAGTCGGGCGTTGAAGCGAAAGCCAGCTACGACGAATATATTGCCGCCTACATGTTAGCCCTCGCGAGCGACTTCGAGGATTTCCGCGAAGTCATGGAATATTTCGATCCGATAAAATAAAGCCGTATTTTGACCTATAAATTCGCTCATTTTAGAAAATAAATACAAATTTGCACAGTGTCCATGACATAGTTAGGAATCATCGAGCTTTTTT
>CAVIFQ010000019.1:0-15507 GCA_963642055.1 Roseburia hominis
ATTCTTCAATTGAGGGATCATCGATTGAAAGGAGAGCTAGACCGGTGAGCCAGGAGTCCCAATCCCAGAGTTGGTGCTTATAGGAGGCCCCAGGCACCAAAAAGGGGTGCTTGAGGTTATTGACGCTCTCCCTGAAATTGTTCTTATAGTTAGCGAAAATATATTCCTTTATCTTCTTGGCGTATCTAGCGGTCTCTTTGTCCATGATGGAAAACCTCGTCTTTGGAAATCATTGTAACGAAGTTGGATGATAGAACAAGGAATCGCTAAATTTTGGGGGCAATTGGCGCAATTTCAAGAGGGGATGGGAGCGATGAATCCTCTTCATCGCTCTTGAAAACCGTAAGAAAAAGGACGATGGCTCGCCATCTTTCGGTAGCGGCTCAATCGTCCTTTATGTGTTTCAGTGATGTAACTTAAGCGACCAGAGCGGCATCGATCGTAAGACCTTCAGCCGTGATGACTTTTGTTGTCTCTCCATTTACTACTTTGAAATAGATGCAAATGTAGGATTTGGCTTTGAGGGTGCATTTTTCGAAGGTGATGCTGTCGGTATACTGGTTGTTTCCGCCCAGTAATGACCCTAATGCAAGATTCGAAGCATCGAAGGTACAATTAACGAATTTCGAATTTCTGCATCTTGAGTAGGTGATCCAGCCATTATCATTTTCAAGTTTACCAGCGGCTTCTCCACCGGTGTTTTTCACGGTCACGTTCTCGAATAGAGTGTTCCAGACAGATTTCGCAATCATCGCGTGTGACCCGCCAGCGTTATACCAGCCATCAATAATGGTAAGGTTTTTGATAGTTGTCTGAATCTCAGAAGTGGTGGAGTTATTTTTGCCTAATTGGCCGAATATACCGTTCCCGAGATAATCTCCGTAAGCTGTTATAGTGTTTGATCCACCATCGTAAGTTCCGATGAAATGCCAGTCCCAGCCGAACTCGCTGCAGCTCTCTTGTCGTTCGAACGTAATATTGCTCGTTTGCTTATAATAACCTTTGACCTCAGTATTCGTGGCGCTCAGCGCAATGTATTTCTTAAGATCATCTTTACTCGCAATCGTTCTTGTGATGAGAGTGACAGACACTTTGATGGTGTGATCGGCTTCAGTAACTTCGCCACTCGCGGCTGAATGAACCACGACAACGAGCTCGGCAGCGCCGTGCTTATCGTAGTCCGTCTTGAGTGCTTCAGGGATGGTGAGTTTGTCGATATCACTACCTAAGTCATAGTCACCGAATTTGATGGATTTGACTGAATCGTAAGTTCCGATGCCTTCAAGAGAGATCGTTTGATTGGCTGAGCCGTTCAAATTGATGTCTTGGTTTGTGGCAGTCACTTTCTTGGAGAATTCGAATGTCTTTTCGTCTTTGCAAGGGTTGCCGAAGGTGTCGGATTCTTCGCCAGTGGTCCATCCTAAGCCGTCTTGATGGGTGATGGTGATGGTGAACTCTTTAGTGGCATCTTTGTATGACGCCCCCCCCTCGGCCGTCGCTTTACCATAATATACGGCGTTTGTAGCGTCGCCTTCGACGACCATTCCGTTCGGATTCGCCTTATTGAAATCTTCGGCGCTGACGTAATTGCCATCTTTGGTTTTCGAGAAGGTGTAGACGATATCGCCAGCTGTCGCTTTGACCCCGTCTAGAGCTGTAAAAGCCTTGAAACCGCAGTGCTCATCGTAGTTGTCCTTGAGCCCAGCGATTGCATTGTTACGGAGGACGCCGGTATTGATGGTGAGACCATCGGCTGTCGTCACTTTGTTTTCGGTGTCGGCGACGGCGTTGTTCACTTGGTTATTCCATAAGCACCAGTAGGATTTGACGTTCAAAGTCGAATTCTTGAAGGTGATGTTTTTGAAATTGCCTTCGTGTCCACCGAGGATCGATCTCATATCTAGGCCTTCGCAAGAGAAGGTGCAATCCTCGAAAGAGGTATTCTGCATGCGCTGAGAGGCGAGCCAACCGCTGTTCCAGGCAAAACCAGTCGCTCCAGAGGCAGCCAAAGTGAATTTGACGTTCTTGAAGGTCGTATCCCAGACGGCTTTTCCGAGTAACACCTGATCCATGCCGTCACTGTGCCAGCCATCATTGATGGTGAGATTTTTGATGGTGGCCCCATTTCCTCCCTTGCCAAGGTTATTGCCGAATAAGCCTGGGCCATAGGCGTTAGAATTGAAGGTGATGGCTTTGCCGTTTCCATCGTAGGTGCCGATGAAATAGTCATCCCATCCGCTTAAGCCGTTGCGGGCTGGGTCGATAGTTTCGGCGGTTTGCTTGTAGTAGCCATCGACAATCAGCTTTTTATCGGTTGCGGTGCACCAGTTCTTGAAATCATCCTTCGAGGTGATTTCCTTTGTGATGAAGGTCACTGGGACTTTGATGAGGTGATCGGTTTCTGGGGCGCCGTCTTTTGCGTCGGAGTGGACGGTGACTTCGATATTGCCTTCTCCGTGCTTAGAGACATCCTCTTTTAGGGCAGCCGGGATAGTGAGACTTGCGATATCTTTGCCCAAATCGTATTCGCCGTATTTGATGGAGACGACTTCTTTATAGGAATCTACCCCAGTTAAATCGAGCGTATAGGCAGTGCCGGTTGGCTGATCGTTGAGGAGGATATCCTGGTTATCTTTGGTTACTGTCTTTTTGAAACTGATCGGTGTTTTGTCGGGGCAGCCATAGATATCGCTCGTCTTATCGGCGCTTTCGCCCCATTTGAAGTCTTCCGCGTTTTGATGGGTGATATTGATCTTGAAGAGCTTGCTTACGCCTGTATATTCTGCGGTCTCTTCGATTGTCGCTTTCGCGTAATAGGTTTTGCTGGTGGCATCATTGCCTCCGGCGGTCATTCCCTCCGGGTGAGCCTTATTGAAATCTTCAGCTGAGATATACTCGCCATTTTCCGTCTCAGAGAAGGTGTAAACGACCTTGCCTTCGCTTGGAGTGACGTATCCTAGCTCAGTGAAAGCCGCGTAACCGCAGTGCTCATCGATATCCTTGATGCCCTCGATGCTCGTGACTCTTTTTGCAACGCTCACCGTGAAAGTGATGGTCTCGTAGTTGCCGTATTTGGCCACGACCTTTTTGTCAGTTCCTACATCTGCGGCGGTGAAAGCAGTCGCGCCTTCAGTCGGATAGGTGTATTTGACGTTTTCGATTTGCTTCGCCGTGAGCGGATTGCCTTCGCAATCCTCGCACTTGATCTTATAGACCGCCTCTTCGCCAAGCGAGAAGGTATCGCCTACCGCGAAAGAGTTCTTGTAAGTGCCAGTATAGACGAAAGCCGGCGTTCCTTTGTGGTTATTCGGATCTTTCGCTGTTACAGGGATTTCGGTGATCGGGTTCTTGCTCGCGTCAAAAAGCGCATCGCAGAGGGTGCAGCTATAGTAGGCCTCATTCCCTTCTGAAGCGCAGGTGGCATCGACTGCCGCATGGGCTTCATAATTATGGACGTGTTCGCTTTCGCTTTTCGCGGAGGATTCAGCGGTCGATGCAGACGAAGCGACCGAGCTTCCTTCAGGCGTGGGGGTGCAGCTAGTGAGGCTCAGCAAAAAGAATCCGCTGAGAGCCAAAAGCGCCTGTTTTCTCTTCATAAAATACTCCTTTGGTTTTTGGTGAAAAGTCTTCTTTACTCCATTCTAACGGGTGGGGCTTATTGTTTTTCCCCATAAGGCGCTTAGATTTAGTCATTGAAAAATCATGTCTCAGCGCCTTATTTTCGCGTGCGCGCAATTTATCTTTTTTATATAGGCGGATAGGCTATTTTCTTTGGTGAAGAAGGCGCTTAAAGAAAAGAGCCATACCTTTGTAATTTGCTCATAAATCCCCTATTTATCGCCAAAATAAGGAATCTATTTATGCGCGTAATAAAATGGGGGATATATGAAGAGCTTAAGCAGAGAGCAATTATTAAGCGCGATCGCGCATTTTGATTTGGAAGGTGAACTATCTTCCATCACGGAAAACCACAACGGCCACATCAATGACACCTTTGTTGTGGCAACGAATAAGAAACGCTACATCGTTCAGCGCGTCAACCATGACGTCTTCAAAAACGTCGAAGGGGTGATGAGCAATATCGTTGCTGTCTTATCCTATATGAGGGAGAAAGTCGCACAAAGAGGCGGCAATCCCGAAAAAGACGTCATGACTTTGATCAAGACGGTTGAGGGAGATAACTACTACAAAAGCGCAGATGGCGATTATTTCAGGGCCTATCTCTATTTGGAAGGCACTTCCTCATATAATTCGGGGAATGCCGATATCTTTGGTAAATCAGGTTACGCCTTTGGGCGGTTTCAGCGCGATTTATCGGGCTTCCCAGCCGAGAAGCTCTTCGAGGTCATCCCGAATTTCCACAACACGGAGAAACGTTACGCTGATTTATTAAGCGCGATAGAGAATGGCGATGAGGCGCGTAAAGTGACGGCGGCTCAGGAGATTGAGTGGGCCAAAGAGCACAAACACATTGCCTCTTTCTTGCTCAACAAGGGATTGCCTCTACGCGTCACCCACAATGACACCAAACTCAATAATGTTCTCTTTTATGAGGATTATAGTTCCTGCGTGATCGATCTAGATACCATCATGCCTGGCTATTCGCTCTTCGATTATGGCGATTCCATCCGCTTCGGGGCGAATGAGGCCAAAGAAGACGAAAAAGACCTAAGCAAAGTCAAACTGAGCCTAGAGAATTTCGCTTCCTACACCAAAGGGTATTTGGAAGGGGCAGAAGGTAGCCTCACGAAGGAAGAGATCGCTCTTTTCCCGGAAGCGGCGATGACATTAACCTATGAATGCGGCATCCGCTTTTTGACCGATTATCTTCTTGGCGACACGTATTTCAAAACCGCTTATCCTACGCATAACCTAGTGAGAGCGAAAGACCAGTTCGCTCTCGTGGACGACATGGAGCGGAAATTAGATGAGATGCGGGAGATCGTTTCGCCGTATCTAAAGTAAATATATGGACAAAGACCCCTTCCTTCATTGCTTAAGGGCCCAAATCTACCCTGATGAGTATGCCACTGAGCGCATCAATAGCCTCAAGGATTTTTGCCTTCGATATGGTTTTAAGAATATCATCCTCATCTTCAACGGCGAAGAGCATAACGTTGGCCATATAAGCGATGAAGAGCTCGTGAAGTGGGTCGAGCTCATTAAACGCGCGAAAGAGGAATTCGCTGAAGTCGGCATCTCGACATCCTTGAACCCCTGGATGGAGCTAGGCCACCTCGATAGAGGAAGAAAACTCCAAAAGGGCCAAGACTTCATGACGATGGTCGACCGCTTCGGGAAAGCCTCGGAGCTCGTCGCTTGTCCGCTTGATGAGAAGTGGAAGAAATATTATCTCCATCAGCTCTCTTATTACGTAGGCGAAATAAAGCCAGAGGTCCTTTGGATTGAGGACGATTTCCGTTACCACAATCACCCGCCACTCGATTACGGGGGATGTTTTTGCGAAAAACACATGGAAGCCTATAATGCGCGTCTTCCTAAAAAAGAGAGCCGCGAGGAATTCGTGAGTAATCTAGCGAAAGGCGAGGAGAGCGAAGAAAGAAAAGCTTGGCTCGATATCTCTGCTTCCTCCATCCTTTCTTTGGCGGAAGATATCGCGAACACCATAGAGAAGGCTAGTCCTTTCACCCATATCGGCTTGATGAGCTCTTTGCCGCTCAATCACGCGATGGAAGCGCGAGACTGGGGGAAACTACATAAGGCTTTCGCATATGACGAAGTAGCTATCGACCGCATCCATCTACCAGCGTATCGCGAAGCCGGCTCAAAACCTTATTATTTCGACTTCAATCGCATCTCGATGGTGGCGCGTTCTTTCATTGGGGACGATTGCTATATCTATCCTGAACTTGAGAATTCCTCTTTCTCGCTCTTCGTGAAAGATCCAAAATTCGTGGCCTTTCAGCTAGAAAGCGCATTGCCTTTGGGGATATCTGGAATGACCTACAATATCTTCGCCCATTGCGGGAACGGGGCTCAGGAAGAGTTCGGATATGGCGAGGTGATAAAAGAGCTCACGCCTTATCTAAACCGCGTCAAAGAGGAGAAGATATTGCCTAGCCAGATGCGCGGAATCGTTTTCCCTCTTTTTGAAGATACCGTCTATCACGCTCACGCCTCGACTTTCCTTGATCTAGTACCCAAGGAATTCGATATCCTTGGCTATTTCTCTTCGATGGGTTTCTCTTATCGCATCAGCAAAGAAAAAAGGTTCTTTGATGAGGTAGTGGCCATAAGCGGAGAGAATATCCGCAATTTCAGCGATGAGGAGCTTGTCTCTTTATTCAAAGAGAACTTCGTTTTGCTCGACGGAAAAGCCGCCTATATCTTAAAGGAGAGGGGTTTAGGGAATCTCATCAATTTGACGGCGGCTGAATATCGCGGCGCCTATCACGAATACGATGCCTTTGAGATGTACGAAGGCGAAGAAACGATCGACGGCATGCATCACTACAAAGCCACGAGCCAAAGAAGGGCGGGGGATTATTATTCTTTCCTCTATTCAGCGGACACAAAAATAGTCTCCGGATTATACGATGCGAGGATGAATCGTACAGGGAATGGGGTCGCGATAGGAAAGCATTTCTTCATTTACCCATACGAAGTGAAAGGCAGTGAAGATACTGCCTTCTTTATGCCGATGCGACGATATATTTTCGAGCATTATCTTTTGGACAAACTCAAGAAGCCTTTCGCAAAATCCATGAGCGACGGGATCTATCCATATCTCTATGAACGGGATGACAGTTATTTATTGCTTTTGACGAACGCGAATTACTGCTCGTATAAAGAAATCTCCTTTGAGCTCTTCAATGCCTCTTGTAACAAGATTGTTTTGCTTGGCAAAGACGGAAAGCGCAAAGAAGTCGCTTACACGAAAAAAGAAAACAAAATCATCATCGAAAAGCCTCTTCCTTATTTATCGACGGCAACCCTCATTTTACCGAAGTAGTCGCTCCAATAACCCCTTTAGAAAGCCACATTTGAAAATCGTTGTAACACGTGTTACATTTTCTGTGGCGAGGATGTTACATGAATTTCAATTTGAAGAAAGATGTTGATTATGCGAAAGCCGTCCTTGGGATGAACGATACGGAAATCGCGGATTTTCTGGGCGTATCGAGAATGACTCTCTATAGGTGGGAGGAAGGGGAAAGCAAACCAAGTTTTGATTCGCTTGAGAAAATATATGGAAAACTTTACTCCGCTTCCATTCATTTAAATCGTCTTAAGGAAGAGATGTACGGTTCTTCGCTCACTAAAAACCATACGTTGCTTTTTCACGGAGCAAGAACGGAACTCATTGGTGAACCATCCATTGCCTACAGCGAGGACAAAAAGGATTTTGGTCGCGGTTTTTATCTTGGGGAATCCTTCAATCAATCAGCCAGTTTCATCGTCGGATACAAGAACTCCTCCGTTTACATTTTCGACTTCGATAGGGAAGTGGCCAAAATCAAGGAGTTTGACGTATCCATTGAATGGATGCTCCTCATCGCTTACTTCAGGGGAAAGTTGGAGAAATACGAAGACTCGCCTTTTCTTCGTTCCTTGCTTCTAGAATTGCAGAACGTTGATGTGGTGATTGCTCCTATTGCCGACAATACGATGTACACCATCCTCGATGATTTCTCTATGGGCAAGATCACCGATCTCCAGTGCCTTCACGCCTTAAGCGCGAATAGACTCGGGCGACAGTATGTGTTCCTGAATGACGAATGCATGAAGAAGAGCCTCAAGATGCTTGAACGATGCTACTACCCAGAAAAGGAGAGAGACGAATATAGGGCTTATAGGCTCAAAGAGAACGAAATTGGGAAGAACAAAGTCATAGTAGCTTTAAGGGAATACGCTGGGAAAGGGAATTACGTTGAGGCTTTATTCCAATGAGACAGATTGATGATGAAGGCCTACTTTCCTGTAGGTTCGTCTCCGATTTATTCGAGTATTCCGCCAAAAAGGCAGAGTGTTCCTCGAAGATGTTTGTCCGCGCTTTCGCCTATTCTTCCGTTGCGAAAAGAGTATCATCACCTTCTTTCATTTTTGATTCGCTTGATGTAGGCGAGGCCTATAACATCATCAAAAGCGAGAAGAAGATAAATAAAGGGAAGGACGTATATCCAACCTATGTGATGGCTTGGATAGGGTATATCTACGAGTATTTCGTGCAAATAAGCGGCCTCCCAGCCACCATCTTGAATAAGAAAGTGAAGACGGAGGAGCTATTCACCCTATACGAGCCTTACCATTCCTTGGATAACGAGATGGCCGTCAAGCGCGTATGCGAGAGCAAGGGGATCCGTCTTGATTTCAATGACGCTGAGCTCTTGAAGAGGTGCCGATGAGGGCTTCCTCATTTGTTTTGCTTGTTGGTGCCATATTGTAATTTTGTCGCAAAAGTAATATAACATTTGCGAAATAACCATTGGTATGTCAGCACTCGGGAACAAGATATTGAATAGAATCAACGAGAAAGGTTACGGGGCCTTCACCTCCGCGGACTTCGCCGATTTAGGCAATTACAAAGCAATCAGCAAAGCCATTGAGCGCCTAGAGGATGAGGAAACGATCAAAAGGATAAGAAGGGGCGTCTACTATTTGCCGAAATACAACAAGACGCTCGGTATCGAGGAAGCTCCGGAGATCAATGAAGTCGCTCTCGCTTTATCTAGGCAGCTCAATATCATCATCGTCCCTTCTGGCAATTTCGCTTTGAATATCATCGGATTATCGACCCAGGTGCCAACAAAATACGTATACCTCACAAATGGAGGCTACAATGAGTACGAGGTCGGCGGAAACAAGATATATTTCAAGCATTCGACATCAAGAGAGATCGCGTATTTGCCTCAACGCATTTTGCTTGCCGTTCAAGCGCTGAAAGCGATTGGAAAAGAGAATGTCGATGAGGGCGCCAGGGTGAAAATATCGTCCTTCTTATCGGCAGATGACAAGGAATATATAAGAAGCAACAACCTCAGGATTACCTCATGGATATATGAGGAACTCAAGAAAATAGGGAGGATTTAACGATGTATAACGTTGCTCGATTAAGCGACAAAGACAGAGACGCTATTTTCGCGAATTACGCTTATCGGTTCGGAAGCAGCAAAGCGATAATCGAGAAGGATTTTTGGGTGACTCTTGTCTTAGACTATCTGTTTCATAAATGCCCATATAAAGATTATTTCATCTTCAAAGGCGGAACATCGTTGTCGAAATGCTTCAACATAATCAATCGCTTTTCCGAAGACATTGATTTGATTTTGAGATGGGACATATTGACTGACGATGATCCGGATAAAGAAAGAAGCAAGACCAAACAAGACATTTATAACAAACACATCAACAAACTGGCGGCGGATTTCATTTCAGACAAATTGAAACCGCTTATGGAAAGCGAACTCGAAAAGATGATAGGGGGAAAAGCCGATATTAGGATCGACCCTGGCGAACCGCAGGTCTTGAATTTCGCTTATCCAAGGCTTTATGACGGTGCGAATGCCGGGATATTGCAATATGTTCGGCTCGAAATTGGGCCTCTAGCTGCGCTTACGCCAACGGAAGAGGTAAAAATCAGTCCTTTGATTGCCTCGTTGAATTTGAAAATCTACGAGAGGATGGAAACCATAATCAAAACCGTTTCGCCAGAGAGAACTTTTTGGGAAAAAGTCCTGATCCTGAATCAAGAGTCTTATCGACCTATGGAAAAAAAGATGCCGTCTAGGTATTCGAGACATTATTACGATGTCTACAAAATCAGTTTGTCGAAACATAAAGAAAAAGCGTATTCCGATTTGGATCTATTGGCGAAAGTCCGCGATTTCAAAAAGAAGTTTTATCCATCCAGTTGGGCAAAATACGATACGGCAGTACCGGGGCAATTTATTCTCGTTCCTAATGAAAGCAGGCTCGCGGAGCTGAAAGCGGACTTTGATAAAATGAAGGAAATGATAAACGACAGCGACATCTCGTTCGACCAACTGATGAAGGAAATAAAACGGATAGAAACCGAAATCAACAATCTTCGATAACGGAATATCGATGTTGTTTTAGGCGTACGCGACCAAAACTCCTACCGATACAGCTTTCTACCTATAGGATTATCTTTTTGATGACTGGGAACGCTTCGCTTTAAATCTCAATATCATAGAATGAGTTCATCATAGGCAGCATTTCCTTGAAGCGGGGGAGCGCGAAGATTACTGATCCTGTGTCCTTTTCGATGACTCCTTTTTGCGATAGAGCGGTTTTGTAGCGGGATAGCTGAGATTTTGAAATGCCAACCTTCTTCATAATGGCGGCATTCTCGTTATTTTCTAGAGAGGCGATGAGGATCTCTTTCTCTTTCCTTGATAACTCATCGTATATGACCGAATAGGCTCTTTCATAGATTATCTCCTCGAATTTCTCGACGTTTTTGGGTGATAAAGAATAATCGCCGCTTTCGAAGAGGATATCCCCGAGCAGCTGAAAAGCATAAGCATACCCTTTGGTGAATTCTGCAATCTTGAGACTCTCTTCCTCGCTCAGCGAAAAGACTCTCTTGTATGAATTTGCCATGCCGAGCAGATTGAGCCCCTTTAAGTAAATCTTCTTCGCGCGATGAAGGAAGGTGACGCCTTTCTCTCTGCTATAAGAGGCGATGTTCTGATACAAACCGTCGATGATGAGATATACGTCGTAATCCTCACGCAAGAGCGATTGGAATTCATGGGCGAAGGCTTTTGTGTATCGATTTGCCGACACATCATCGATGGTGATGAGGAGCTTCTTGCTTTTGCTTTTTAGATACTCGAGCTCTCTTCTAAGGAGCGTCGAGAAATCGTTGATCGGTTCATCGCCGCTTAAGAAGAAGCCTGGGTCTATGAAAGAGAAATTGAATTCCGCTTTGGAAAAAAGCTTTCTGTTGAGCCTGCCTTCATCGAGGATTTTGGCCACGAGCTGTTTCAAGAGTTCGCATTCGGGATTCAAATCAATGATGATCCATTCATCTTTATCCTCATAAAAGAAAGAAAGATCGGTCAACGCCACTGTCTTTCCACATCCTCGGGTGCCAGAAATGATGAAAACGTTATTGCTGGAAGAGCCCGAAGACAAAGATTCATATATCTCTTTTAAATCTCCTTTCCGGGAGATGTATTCATCCGGCACTCTGCCGAAAAGGATATCAAAAGGGTTTCCGCTTCTCATCTTATAAACCTCTCCCACAACCATATCGGCAATTTCATGAACATTCAATTTTTTCTGAACTTTTGTGAACTCTCGTTATTGAGGCATCGAAATGGCGTTTTGGAAAGCCGTCAATACAAGGTTGGGGTTTACACAAAAATGAGGGGATTTCTGGATATGCCTACTAAAGGTGGAGAAAACCTATTCTTTTATTTTCCAATGCCCGTTCTTGTCAGAGCCAACTCTCTCGATGACCCCATTATCTTTCAGCTTTCTCAAAGCTCTTGTAATAGTGCTTCTATGCTTTCCAGCAATAATTGTCAGTTCCTCAACGGTTATCTTTTCATTCTCAAGAATCGCCTTGTATATGACTTTTTCTATTTCTTTGAGTTTTACAGTCTCACTTTCGGAATTTACAGTCTCATTTCGCTGATTTACAGTCTCACTTTCGGAATTTACAGTCTCACTTTCGCAATTTACAGTCTCACTTTCGGAATTTACAGTCTCACTTTCGGAATTTACAGTCTCATTTTCTGCGTTTACAGTCTCACTTTCGGAATTTATAGTAGCGTTTTTGGTGGCGTCTTCCAGGTTTTTGGTAGCGTTTTTGGTAGCGTTTTGCTCGGTTTTGGTAGCGTTTTTGGTAGCGTCCTCTTCAGATTCTTTCTTGCTGAAGCCGTTTCGGTCGAAGGGGATTGTCACCGTTATCGTCGACGTGCCGAAATCATAGGCTTCTTCGCCGTACTTTTTCACCACTTTAGGAACGCCGTGGCCAGTCTGCTCAACGATATGGCATTGGAGGAAGATCTTCATGAGCTCCTCGTTGACTGGGACGGTCTTCCCTAAAAGGAAGTCCCTTTTGTTCATGCCTTTTGGCATCGTGCCGTAGGAGATGATCTCAAGCCTGTCATCAAACCAATAGATGGCTGGCGGTATCCCGTTGACCCATTTATTGTGGACGACGGCATTGACCCATGCCTCTCTGAAGGCATCTTCGTCGAACATCTTCTTCTCCTGCCTTACCATCGTCGACGTATCGACGTAGGTCTCATTCAGCGCGAGACAATATTCGCTTACCTGGTCCATTGCATAAAGGAGGCAGGTGAAGCCGTATTCGTTCCTTTTGAGGTAGTCGGATTTGTCCTTCCCTTTGAAGACTGCGACTTTGATAGAGTTCATGTTCTCGTCAGCGAGAAGGTCGGCAATGAGGTTGTATTTGCCATCCGGCGTCAGAAGGCAGAAGTTTTCCTCGAATTTCGAATCGTTCCAGTGGACGTTTCTCGCACCGAGATAGGTTTTGAATTTCACGAAAGTCAGATCAGTTCTATTGCATGGGGTGTCGACCATCTTCTTTTCCGGGATGGTTACAGATTCTTTGTATCTTTTGTCGACCTGCTCTGGGGTCATTCCTCTTGAAGAAGTGCCTATTCTCTCGTAGCAGCCAGTGCCGCTCCTGCCATATTTCTTGACGTAGTAGAGCTTATTGCCCTTTTTCACGGAGATCTTGAGAATGCGCTTGCCTTCTACTATTGGCGTGTCGATCTCTATGAGCCCTCTTGGGCTTGGCTCGATCTTGTCGGCGATGACGTTCGAGATGAGCAAAGACGCCTCATCGATATCCTCGATGCCGACGATTTCTCCGCTGTTTTTGACTCCGACGTATATCGTGCCATCGCAGGTGTTGAGAAAAGCGACCATTTCATTCACGATCGTCCCGCTTTTCGGGTTCTCTTTTAACTCTGTGTGTTGGTCCTCTTTGAAAAACATCTCGTATTACCTTATCTTCGTTTGTTTGAATTCTACCACGAAACGTCCATTTTCTTAAAAGAACCTCGCATATTCTTTCTTTTTCCAAGAAATTTGCGGGAATCGGTCTTTTGTGGTGACGACGATTCTCGATTTTTATGTCGAGCAGCTTAAAAAATGTGCAAAACATCATTATTACAGGCGTTTGTTAGAAGAGAAAAGACGACTTGAGAGTCGAAGGTATCTTGAGTGAAAGAAGGGCGACGCTAGAGGAGTAGGGACTACTTTTTTATCCAATGAAAGATTGGTGCGCCGAATCCTTTAAGCCTTGATTGACTCAAACAAATAGACCGATATATCTCGGCCCGATGATTCGCTCTTTTGTTGAATGCCCAACGTTTGTTGCGATGTATGTCCAAAAACATGCAATTTTCGCGATTACGTATGTCCAAAAATATGCAAAAACGAAAAATTAGTGTGTCGAAAAACATGCAATTTTCGCGATTTTACATGTCAAAAAACGTGCATTTTTATTGTTTTTGCTTTAATGAACTAACTACCCGAGGAGAAAAAAAGCAAGGAAATATCCGGAGTTCTTATTCGTTTTGTTGAGACTAATTCGCTTGAGTCTCCCGCTACACGGAACCACCGGTGTCTAGAAGCGATGAAAACGAGAATGAAAACTCAATATCACGTTTTCATTTTCGGCGAAAACTCGCTCCGACTTTTATTGCTTCCAGTCAAAACTCGCTCCGAGTTTTTACAAAACGGATGAAAACTCGCTCCGACTTTTTACGAAATGAACATAAACTCGCTCCGACTTTTTACAAATTGGATGGAAACTCGCTCCGAATTTTGTCAAAATATGATTGATAGAACTATAAAAAGTGAGGTTTTATCTATGTATTTCGCTAGAAAGATCGATAAGTGGTTAAATGAATGGAAAAAAAGAGAAAACAAGAGACCTGCTTTAGTGGTCGGAATAAGGCAATGCGGGAAGACGGAAAGCATCAAAAGATTTGCCAAAGGCTATCGTTATTTCATCTACATCAATTTTTGGAATCACGATGAATACCGCGCCATCTTCGACAATAGCCTTGATGTCGATGACGTAATTTCCAATATCGCCCTTCGCTTCACCGACATCCCGATCAAGGAGAAAGAAACGCTTATCTTCTTCGATGAAATCCAAGAATGCCCCAGAGCTAGATTGTCATTCAAGAACTTCGCCATCGATGGCCGATACGATGTAATCGGCAGCGGATCTTATTTGGGTATCAACGGCTACATCAAAGGCGATTCAACGCCAGCCCCTGTCGGCTATGACGATGTATATACGATGAAGACCATGGATTTCGAGGAATTCTTATGGGCAAACGGATATAAGCAAGAGCAAATAAATGACCTTGAGACCCATTTCAATGAAAGGAAGCCTTTATCCAGTTTTGCGCATGCAGTATATAGGGATATGTTCTTGCGTTATGCCTGCGTTGGCGGGTTCCCCAAAAGCGTGGAGGCATATCTAGAAAGCGGCAAGAACCTATTGGAGTCGAGCAAGGTCACCAATTCCGTTATTTTCGACATCAAAACCGATTTCGGGAGAAGAAAAGACAAGAACGGGCAGCCTGTATTCGACGCCTCGGAGGTCGCGAGCATTCAGAGCGTTTTCGAGCTCATACCATCGTTTTTGTCGAAAGAAAGCAAGAGATTCATCGTTTCGAAGATAGAGGCGGGTTCTCAAAGAAACAAAATCGACGCCATCGAATACCTAAAGCAAGCCCATATCGTGAATAAAGTCTATAACCTCGATGTGCCCTCCTTGCCTCTATTAGGGAATGTGAACAGGAAGCAGTTCAAACTTTTCCCGGAAGATATTTCCATCGTTACATCGATGTACGGAATTTCAACGCTTAAGGCCATGAGCCGACGGGAACTCGGGATGGGCAAAGGGGCGCTTTATGAATCGCTTGTTTATGAAGGACTCGCCAAAGCCGGTTTTGATGTTTTTTACTTTTCCAAGGAAAGCGGCTTAGAGATCGATTTCGTGATTTGCTATCAGGGGAAAAGCTATTTGGTGGAGGCAAAAGCCAAGAATGGCAACTGCAAGGCGAGCAAAACGGTGATGGCTCACCCTGAGCATTATGGCCCCACGAAACTCCTTAAGGTCGGAGATTATGAGATAGGGGAAAACGGAGATATTTTGACAATCCCTCATTACATGCTTTTCCTTTTGGGGAGAGACAACGAAACAATCTGATTCGTGGTGCGTTTCGCTTGATTAAAAATCCAATACAAGGACAATTAACGCGTAACGAGGTAACAAAACATGCACAAAGATGAAGCCAGCGCCGGATTTGCGATACTATCCAACCCCAATAGAGTCAAGATTGCGAAGTTCCTATATGTGAACGGCACTCTCTCTTATGACGATCTCCTTTATATCACGGGCGATGAAGATGAGCTCAACGAATCTCTCCGCCTTATGGAAGAGGGATCGCTCATCAATAGAAGCGGCGATCGTTCCTATTCCATCAATAAGGAATATGTCGATAGCCTTCTTGATTTCAT
>CAVIFQ010000019.1:15896-25206 GCA_963642055.1 Roseburia hominis
CTGATTTTGTAATAGTTCTTGTAGGTGAGCATATAGTCATCGCGCATCTGTATGTAACTCGCGCCACATAAAGCCTCTAGAAGCGTGCAGACAAAACCCGTCCGATCTTTTCCTTCCATGCAGTGGATGTAATAAGGGGCTTCTTTCTTGATCATGAAGCGGGCGCCTTCCGCCACTTTCTTTTGATAGGTGGGGGTGCTATAGCCTGAGCCCATCGATAAGAGGACGACTTGTCCATTTTCGTAAAGCCCTTTGGCGTATGGCGAATTGAATTCTTCATCAGCTAGATATCCTTCGATATCGCTTTCTGAATCAGCCAAATCGACGATGGTCTTTATTTTGTTTTCGGATAGCAAAGTATCGACATACGGGGCGCGGTTACGCGAATTATCGAAGGGCGAGGCCCCGCGGAATAAGCAGTCTTTCTTGATCTTCCCGCCTTGTAAGGCACGGAAATTGGCGAATTCCTCGTTGGAGGAGTAATCGCTAGGCGTCAAAGAATAGGTTTGGCTCAAAGCCTCTTGCGTGGCGAGATATTTGCCTTTTTCATTCAGGGTGATATTCACTGTGTCGGTGTCCCCTAAAGCGGCGGTATTCCAGATGCCGACATTATTGAGGGTAATAGAGATGTAGCTACTAGAAGGATAAGCCACGATGACGGGGGAACCGTTTTTGACGTAATAGCCGTTGAAGTAGGGCACATCCTGTAGGCTATAGCCATTAGAGAAAGATACGGAGCAACTATCTCCGAGGGTGAAGCCGAGGTTATTGAAATTTTCGATAGAGATATCAAGGTTCGCGGCCCCGAATTTGGGGTCTTCGGAAATGGCGCAGTCTTTCAAGCTAGCGCTTTCTTTCGCACACGAAAATAGCGATAAAGCGAGCAATGGCAAGCATATGGCGGATATTCTTTTCGACACGTTATTCATATAGGCAACCTCCTATATCCTTAATAATATAGCGGCACCTCTCTTTTTGATTAAAAAACTGATGCGCCATCAGGCTTTTTCAACAATAAAATTGTCGATGTTCATAATTAATTGTCGACCTAATTGTCGACGAAAATGTCGACGATAGGGCAGAACGTCGACAATTATTTGAGCCCGTATTTGCTTGATCTGCCTGCGCCTTTTTTGACGATTTTGCCGTTTTCCACCAAGGAAGAGACGGCGCCAGACAAGGTTTTGCTGATGCCTTTATATCCGAGTTCGAGAGCGATTTCGCGCATTGAATAGTCTTTGGAAGAGAGAAGAAGCAGCACCCTCGTTGAGATGGCCTCTTTGTTCTCCCTTTGCTTATTTACTTGCGTAGGAGAGAGGAATGAGGGGTGGATTTTGATTTTGACGATCAACGAACTGCGTTTGTCATCGACCATGAATTGAGGCGGCTCCGACCCATTTTCCTTCAAGGCCTCTTTTGCAAGCGGAATGCCCGTGTTTCTTCCTTCAGTAAGGTGTAGTTCTTTTAGCGTTGCCCCGATGTTTCTATTTCGACAAGGCAAGGAGGAGTGTATGCGGAGGTTTTCAATGTCTGCATTCGTGATGGGATGATCAAGTTCAGGGAATGATTTGATCTCGATGGACAAAGGGCGGATTGTGACCGTAATCGGCTCATTGATTTTGTAGGAGCGGTGATAAACGGCGTTCGACAAAAGCTCGCGGAGAGCGATGAACGGGTATGAGTAGCAGTGCTTGACTTTCGCCTCATCTTTATCTTTTATGATTTTCTCTTCAATGGCGTTATTTTTCAGATACTCAAGAGCGTTCACTAATTGGTGCTGAATTGGACCGGTGAATTTCTTTTCAGTTATATCTAGCCCTGTTTCCGACGGCAGGTTCACGACTTCGATATAAGCCGACTTGAAAAAACGCTCGCTGTGGTCAGAGAAGAAAAGCAAGGCAGAGTTTTTTGGGTGTCTATCTTCTTTTGGACCGGCCAGTAGTCCTAGATCAGAGAAAAGATCTTCATCCTTTTTGCCTTTGACGGAGAGAGCCGAGCTACCGATTTCCTTTAGATACTCCTTGATTAAACTGATGGACAAATCGCTTACCTCAGCGAATGGGTTCATCTGATCATCAAACGGGATGGTGCTCGAGACTTCATAAAGTTCCCGCAAATCATCATTGACCGCTTTTAAGCATGAGGAAAATTTCCTGATGTAGCAGCTGCGTGCGTGCTCGTTCTTGCCTAATCTCACGGGGCAAGAGTAGGGCCTCCCATAACCTGGATAAGCTTGAATTATGAGCACTTTCGCGCCCTTATATTCTTGGATTTCTGATTTAGGGATGTAATGAGGCGAAGTCAGATGGCATTTTTCAATGAGGTCTTTCTCAATCTTTTCAATATTGTCTTCGCCGAGTCCTTTGATGGGCAGTTTCGGTCTTCCCTTGCCATCATCCTCAATACCGATGATGACGTATCCGCCGCCCATATTGTCGATGTCGTTAGCGAAAGCCACGATTTCGTGGAGGATTTCTTCGGCATTATAACCGGCCTTGTACTCGATACGATTGTCCTCAACGACGCGCTTATTTATGAGCTCTTCAATGGTAAATGGGATCATTTTATCTGCCTTCTTTACCCAATTATTTTAAGGGACTCCCAATTAATTGTCGACCTAATTGTCGACGGAAATGTCGACGATAAGGCGAAACGTCGACAATTATCTTCAACACTTGTTCAAAAATAAGGGCATTTTCTGGCTAATCCGGAATGAGACTCCGGAAAAGACAACTTTTTTGTTTAAAACGTCAACATTTTTCATTATCTTTAATCTGAGGCAAAACAATGTATACGATTGAAAGACACATCCTTCCGGTTTTGAAAAGACGATTCGAAAACAATATCGTTTTGTCTTTGACTGGCGCGAGGCAAGTAGGGAAGTCGACCTTGTGCAAATATTTGTTCGGCGACTTGAAAAGAATCAATCTGGATAGCAAAACGATAAGGGCGGCCGTGAATGATGATGAAGCAGGTTTTTTGAATAGGACCGGCACCCCCTTGTTCATCGATGAGGCCCAAAAATGCCCCGACATTTTTGAGGCTATCAAAGAGAAAATTGATAATGAAAGCCTTCCTTACGGCTCTTATTTGATTTCAGGCAGCCAAAAGCTCCAGTTACGGAAAGGCGAAGAGACTCTCGCAGGCAGGGTGAGCACCAATGAGTTATCAGGCTTGTCACTGCGCGAAATCAATAAAGTGCCTTTTTATGAGCATTTCGCGCCCACTGACACTTATTTGCAAAAGCGGGAAGAACACCTAAAAAGCTATGGTGATGTTTGGGGCGTCATTCATCGTGGTCAGTATCCTGAGCTATACGAAAACGAGGAAAAAGAGTGGGAGGACTTCTATTCCTCTTATGTCGACACATATATCGAAAGGGATGTGGCTGGTTTAATCAGCACCGACAATATCCTCAAGTTCACGAAATTCATGACATCCCTTGCCAGCAGAACCGGCAATGTCCTTTCTTGCGCGAACATCGCTAGAGAGGTGGGAGTGAGTGAAAAAACAATCGGCGAATGGATCAATATCCTCGTAAGGAGCGATATCGTCTATTTGCTCAAACCCTATTTCTCATCCCATTTATCGAGAGCGATCAAAGCGCCCAAAATCTATTTCAAAGACACTGGCCTAGCCTGCTACTTAACGAGATGGCTCACCAAAGAAACCGCCCAAAACGGCAATATGGCTGGCAGCTTATTCGAGACATTCGTCGTTAATGAAATCATCAAAACCTTTGCAAATGCTGGGGAAAAATACGATTTTTCTATTTTTTATTACCGAGGCAAAGACAAGAAGAAAAAGAAAATCAAACTTAACGGAGAGACTTACGAAGAAATGGTGGAAGGCGAGATTGACCTCATCATCCAAGAAGGCGATGTTCTTTATCCAATAGAGATAAAAGAAACATCCAGCCCTGACATCAAAATGGCCAGTGAATTCTCCGTTTTGGATCAAGAGGTCGATAAACGCCGTGGGCGTGGCGTCATTATTTGCACTTATCCAGAAAAGCTTTATTTGAAGGATGACGTTCTTTGCTTGCCGCTTGAGTATATTTGATTCGCTGGTTTAAGAGCATCTTATTGTATGCAATAACGTCTCATAGTAATGACAAAAACCGCTTTAAGGTATAAACTATGTGTCATTAAGGAGATTCACATGCAAAAAGAGATGATACTTATGCCATCGACCGAGAAGATACTTGCCGAGATGGGTGAACAAATCAAAATGGCGCGTCTACGTAGAAACATACCAATGAAGCTTGTCTGTGAGCGCGCTCGCATAAGCCGCAATACCCTTTGGCAAATCGAAAAAGGGAAGCCGACGGTTGCAATTGGCTACTATGCCGCTGTTTTGCATGCCCTCAATAGAATGGATGGCGATTTGTTATTAGTCGCGAAAGATGATGCTCTTGGCAAAAAGCTTGTGGAGCTAGGCGTCAGCACGAAGAAGAGGATCCGCTGATGAAGAGCAACGATAAAAACATTTACGTTTTCGAGGAATTTGGAAGCGGTGAGGCGAAACTGCTTGGCAAAATGCGCGTTCAGCTTTTGCGTGGAGAGGAAATCTTTTCCTTTGAATACGACAAAGATTGGCTGAAGGCGAATAAGCTGGCTTTTTTAGACCCGGATATGCCCTTTTATGAAGGGGTGCAGTATCCGGTAGACAATAAGAAACAATTCGGCATTTTCATGGATTCGGAACCTGATAGATGGGGAAGGACTTTGTTGAAACGGCGCGAAGCGATACTCGCCAAAAAGGAAGGGCGCGCGCCAAAAACGCTTTTCGAATCGGATTATCTACTAGGAATAAGTGATTATTGCCGCAGCGGCGCACTGCGTTTTAAAAGCGATATCGATGGCCCTTTCTTGGCTCCTTCTAGCGATTTGAATGTGCCACCGATTAAGGACTTGCGTGAACTTGAGGCTATTTCGCTAGAATACGAAAGCGACGACGATAAGTATTTTGATGCGTGGAGCAAAATGCTTTTATCACCCGGCTCATCTTTAGGTGGTGCGAGGCCAAAAGCCAACGTCAAGGATGTCTCTGGCGAATTGTGGATCGCGAAATTACCCTCCAAAAACGATGATTACGATGTCGGGGCCTGGGAATTTTTAGCGAATCGCCTTGCCGCTTCCTGCGGTTTGAATGTCGTCAGCGCGAAAATCACCAAATATTCTTCCTATGGCTCGACTTTCCTCTCGAAGCGTTTTGACCGCCAAGGAAATAAGAGGATCAATTTCTCCTCGGCGATGAGTTTGCTAGGTAAAAAAGATGGCGAATCAAGCGACTGCTCGTATTTGGATTTGCTGGATTTCATCACTTCTTATGGGGAAAACGCTCGTGAAGACGCGCGAGAATTATGGAAGCGCATCGCTTATAGCGTCGCCATCAAAAACACCGATGACCATCTGCGCAATCACGGCTTCATTTTGGGGGAACACGGTTGGCGTTTATCGCCTTTATATGACGTGAACCCAAATATCGATGGCTCTTCGCTCAGCCTCAACATCAATTCTTTCGATAATAGTCTCGATTTCTCATTGCTTTTGAGCGTGGCCCCTCTCTTCTTCGTTTCGAAAGAAGAAGGAAAGAAGATAATCGAGGATATGCAAAAGACGATCAAAGAGCAGTGGCGTCCTTTAGCCACCAAGATAGGCATCAGCAAAGCTTCCATTGAGGAATTTGCCCGCGTCTTTGAGCGTTATTGAAAGAAAGAGCCCCCTTTTGCGGGGTTTTCGCCAATAGGCAATCCTGTTCTTGGAAAAAAGGAGGATATCCACAAAGGGGCTTTTTGCAAGGATTTCTCTTCTTTCGCTAGTCTAGTCATTCTCCTTATGCGCGCGCCTATCCTTGATAGTTAAGACTATAAGTGGTACTTTTCTAGTTGCTTTTGCTTTTGCTGTGGCCTTTTTGGCCGCTAGAACGCAATAAAAACAAATAAGAAGGGAATTTATCATCATGAAAAATTTAGCCATCTTCATCGACTCAACCGGTGATTTGGACACGGAACTTCGCAAAGAATACGATATCGATTACTGCGAAATGGGCCTCTCTTTCAAAGGAAAAGAGATCATTGCCTCTTTGGACTGGGATCAAGGATATGATCCTCATTCTTTATATGATGTGATGCGCGGTGGGGAGAAGATCTTCACCTCCCAAGTCACTAGACAAGAATACGAGAAGAAATTCGGCAACGCTTTAGAAAACGGGAGCGATATTCTCTATATTGCTTGCTCCTCCGCCTTATCGAAGTCCGTCGATTTGGCAAGAGCCGTCGCCAAAGAGCTGCTCGAGAAGCACAAAGACGCCAAAATCGCGGTCGTCGATTCGCTCATAAGCGGATATGGACAAGGCGATATGGCGATAAGGGCCCGCAATATGTATAAAGACGGCAAGAGCTTAGACGAGATCGTCGCTTGGCTAGAGGAGAACAAACTCCGCTTCAACCAGTGGGCGGCCGTCGATAACCTCAACTACCTTAAAAGAGCTGGCCGCGTGAAAGCCTCCAGCGCCTTCTTCGGTAATCTCTTCGGCGTGAAGCCCATCGTCATCAGTGACGTCAACGGCATCAACTACGCGATCGAGAAAGTAAAAGGCAGAAAGCCATCCTTGCTTAGAATCGTCGAGCAAGCGGTGAAGTCAGCCGAGGATATCGAGCATCAGACCATCTATATCGCTCACAGCGATGACATCGAAGGAGCTAATTTCTGCAAGAGCGAGCTTCTTAAAATCGCAAAACCAAAAGCGGTGCACGTAGGAATCCTTGGACCGATCATCGGTGGATCCACGGGCCCAGGCACCATTGCCATTTACTGCTTCGGCGCGAAAGTGACCGCCGAAGGCAAATAATATGAAGGTTTTAGACGGCAAAACGTATGAGGCCATGATCGTCAATGGCTTCAAAGACCTCAAAAGCCATTACGAGACCGTCAATGAGCTAAACGTTTTCCCCGTTCCTGATGGTGACACCGGGACTAATATCTGCGCGACTTTAGACGGCGGAGTCAAGGCGATGAAGCGCGCGAACAAAAGCAACCTGAGCGATGTGGTGACGCGCTGCTCCGAAGGCATGTTGCTGGGGGCTAGAGGCAATTCCGGCGTCATCACTTCTCAATTTTTCGCCGGCATTTCCGATGCTTTGAAAGGTTTGAAGAAAGCGGATGTGAAGCAATTCGCCGCGGCTTTGGCAAGTGGCACCAGAACCGCTTATAAAGCCGTTCCTAATCCAGTCGAAGGGACGATTCTTACAGTCGCTAGAGAAGGGACCGAATACGTAAATGACCATATTAACGAGATCAAGGATTTCGAAACGCTTTTCAAAGTGCTCTTGGAGCAAATGAAGAAAGCGCTCGATAAGACTCCGGATTTACTTCCGGTTTTAAAAGAAGCCGGCGTCATCGATTCAGGCGGTGCGGGTCTTCTATACACAATCGAGGGCATGAGCAAGCAGATCATGGGCGAAGAGCTCGCTGATTCTGTCTTCAATGGGCCTACTTCCTCGGTTGATGTGGCTGATGCCTCGACTTTCAACGAGGATTCGGAACTTGAGTTTGGCTACTGCACTGAGTTCATCCTCCAACTCCTTAAATCCAAAGCGAACCCGGATGAGGTCGATCTCCAGTCCTTCATCGATTATTATTCGACCATCGGCGATTCGATCGTCGCCATTAAGCAGAAGACGATCATCAAAATCCACGTTCATACCAAAGAGCCATGGAAAGTCATTAAGTTCGCGCAGCAATATGGCGAATTCATCACTTTCAAGATGGAGAATATGACGCTTCAGCATAACGAGAAGCTTTTAAAGGAGATGCCGATCTCCGGCAAAGGCGTCAAAGTCTCGGACGATGTGAAGCCTGCTCCTTTGAAACACGCGAAAGTGCGTATGGTATCCGTTGCTCCTTCTAAAGAAATCGGGAAGATTTTCTCGGAGATGGGAGTTGAGGGAATCATCACGGGTGGGCAAACCATGAACCCCTCCGCTCAGGATTTCTTGAGCATCTTCGACTATGTGAATGCTGACGATATCATCGTTTTCCCCAATAACGGCAACGTCATCATGACGGCTGAGCAAGCCGCGAAGCTTTACACAAAATCCCATGTGCATGTTTTGCATTCAAAGTCGGTGGTGGAAGCTTATTCGGCGGTGAAGATGGCCGATTTCGATAATTCTTTGGAAGAGAATATAGCCGTGATGGAAGAGCAGATGAAAGCGGTAGTCTCCCTTGAAATCTCCAAAGCCATCCGGGATTCGAAGAATAATGGGATCAACGTGAAGAAAAACGATTTCATCGGCATCAACGCTGGGAAAATCGTCTCGCATGACCGCCTTATCATCGTAGCCGTACGAAAGATGATGAAAAGCGTCCCCAATATGGATGAGAAAGCCATCATCACTGTATTCTATGGCAAGAACGCCACGGAGAAGATGAAGGCGGATCTAAAAGCCTTCCTCGCGAAGAATTATCCGCTTATGGATATCCTCGAGGTCAATGGCGGGCAACCTGTCTATCACTTCGTCATCGCGATTGAGTAAAGACGAAACGGCTGGGCGACTGGCCGTTTTCTTTTTGAATAGGAAATTGTGTTTATTTGAATAAAACGTACTTGTTTACGTACGCTTTATTTTTGCATAATATCAAGTAAGGAGGATATGTTGTATGACAACTACTAACATTACCGAATTTAGAAAAAATCTCTTTAGCATGGTTGACTCCGCCATCAAGTTCAACGAGCCCATTCAGGTGACAACTAAAAGCGGGAACGCGATTCTTTTGAGCGAAGAAGATTACAATGCCCTTCTTGAAACGATTTACATTATGTCTCAGCCCAATCTTGTCTCCAAAATCAAGGAAGGCGAAAAGGAAGACGTTTCTAAGATGGCTAAATTCGACCCTGATGAGGAATGGTAAATGTGGACTGTAGTTTTTACCAAGAACGCTGAAAAAGATAAGTCAAAGCTTAAAGCAGCTGGTTTGGATTGTAAAACTAAGGCCTTGCTAATGCTTCTTTCTGAAAACCCTTTTCAGACGCCGCCTAGTTATGAAAAACTCATTGGGGATTTGCGCGGATATTATTCTCGTAGAATTAACATTCACCATCGGCTTGTTTATGAGATTGATGTTCAAAAACATCTAATAATCATTCACTCAATGTGGACGCACTACGAAAATTAAAGGGATATTTCTGAATAAGCCATCGAATAGTGAAGTCGACTGCTCATTGGCTATCAAACGATAGCCATTTTTCATTTGAATAGGAAATTGTATTCGAGGCCCCCAGCGAAAGAAAACCCCGATTTTTG
>CAVIFQ010000020.1:0-23099 GCA_963642055.1 Roseburia hominis
GCTGGGTTCAAAACGTCGTGAGACAGTTTGGTCCCTATCTGTCGTGGGCGTAGGAAGTTTGAAGGAGCTAGTCCCTAGTACGAGAGGACCGGGATTAACGGGGCACTGGTATATCAGTTGTCACGCCAGTGGCATGGCTGAGTAGCTACCCCCGGACTAGATAAACGCTGAAAGCATCTAAGCGTGAAGCTATTCCTAAGATGAGACTTCCCATTCGAAAGAAGTAAGTTCCCTCTAATGTTAAGAGGTTGATAGGTCAGATCTGTAAGCGCAGTAATGCGTTCAGGAGACTGATACTAATAGAACGAGGACTTAATTTCACTATTTTCTATAAAGAAAGAGTAAGCTAAGTCGCGCAAGAATTTTACAAATCGGAACGAACATGTGATAAGTTAATATCCAGTTTTCAGAGAACAAGTGAGTAACAATTGAAAAAGTCTGGTGGTTACGACGCGGTGGGCACACCTGTTCCCATCCCGAACACAGAAGTTAAGCACCGCAGTGGTGATGGTAGTTCCTTCGGGGGCAAGAGTAGCACGCTGCCGGGCTTTTTCATTTATAGGGGCTGAAATGGCCTTTTTTGATTTGTAACGCCGGTGATCGCATTTTGACCACACGATATGACGGCAAAATGGCGTTTATCGCAACATATATTGATAAAAAATCAAAAAGTGTATTGATAACTGGCAATTATCGCTCATAATCAATATGGCGGTACAATTATGAAGCTATATAAGCGTGAGAAGTATTTACGAAAGATAAGAGGCTTTTATGATGCTTTTGATCTCATCAAAGTCATCACGGGGGTGAGACGATGCGGGAAGTCCTCTCTTTTAGATATGATAAAGGATGAGCTTCTTAATCGAGGTGTGAAGGAAGAAGACATCGTCTTCATTAACCTCGATAAAAAAGGATATAAGTCCATCAAAACTGCCGAGGAGCTTGAAGTATTGATCGATTCCAGAATTCAAGGGAAGTCCTCCACATATCTTTTCATAGATGAGATACAAAACGTGAAGGGATTTGAGGAAGTCATAAATGCCTATCGAGAGGAAGGGAACTGCTCGATATTCATCACGGGCTCCAATTCCTATTTGCTGAGCGGAGAGCTCATGACGAAATTAACCGGGCGTTATCTCGAGTTCGAGATGTTCCCTTTATGCTTTGACGAATATTTGGAAATGAAAAGATTCTACGATAAAAGCGTGAACGACAACCTTCTTCTTGAACTCGATTCCTACATTAGGGATGGCGGCTTTCCTCGAGCCGTTTTATTTGATGATCATCTCGACAAAAGAACATACACGAAAGGTCTAGTGGACGAGATATTTGAAAAAGACATCAAAAGGAGATTGAAGATAAAAGACGTTGAGACCTTCGAATTGGTCAAGAAATTCGCGATCAACAATTTCGGATCCGTTCTCAGTATCAACAGTATTCAGCATTCTTTGGAAAATGCCGGCGTTACGATAACTAGACCCACTTTGAAAAAATACATATCGGCCCTCGTGAACGCCAAAATCCTTTATGAGTGCGAAAGGTTCGACATCAAATCCAAGAAGGTCTTATCGGGCGAGAAGAAATACTATTTAGCGGATTCTAGCCTCTATTTTTCATTGAATACCGACAATAGGATCAATTACGGACCTTGCTTGGAGAACATCGTATATCTTTACACGAGGAGCCTCGGCTACGAAGTGAGCGTTGGGAGGATCGGCAAACTCGAATGTGATTTCATCTTAAGAGGTCATAATCTGGATTATTACTATGTCCAGGTCTCTTATTCCATCTTAGGGAGCAGAGAGACCGAAGATAGGGAATATAAGCCGCTTGAAGCCATTCGCGACAACTATCCTAAATACGTGATGACGACAGATTACCTATTGCAGAAAAGGAATGGGATCATCCACTGCAATATCATGGATTTCATCTCCAAGAAGGAAACATTTAAATAAGTAGCGGCCAGCTTATCATTTCTCTGGGCCATTGCGATTTGCCCGTTAGTCAGGAGTTTTAAAACAGCCTAGTCAAACGCCGTCATAAACTGAGAGCGATTTTGGCCAAAATCCCTTGGGTTTGGCAAAAATGTGGCAAAAATCGTGGCCAAAATCTGGCAAAAATAGGTCCAAGCTGTGACAAATGGCAAAAATAATGGCAAAAATCGCGCCGAAAAGATTCGATGATATGGGCACTTTGCCAAATTGGATGGCAAAAATCTTTGAAAATGGCAAAAATGTGGCAAAAATCTTTGAGGGATGGCAAAAATCGTGGCCAAAACAAAAAAAGGAAGATGAACTTAATTCAGCGAAAAAGAAGTCACGATGAGGTTCAAACTATAATTGAACGCCGATAATTTTGCTGAAAATCAGGTCTTTCGTGAGCGCTTTTGTAGCGTTTGCCAAAGGCCTTTTCTAGTGCGATAATATGCACGCTTTTATTCAAAAGCATTTTAACTATGGCAAAAGACACAATCAAAGCCGAACCGGGCATGAATATCTCCTTGAGCGCGATCGCCAGTGTCGCTGGCGAAAGCGTTTCGGATTGCTATGGCGTCGTTGGGCTAGCTTCAAAGAGCGCCCTCCAAGACGGCCTCAATGCTTTGCTCAAGAAGAGCGATTACTCGAAAGGCATCTATATAAAGGGCGACAAGAAAAAAGGCTTCGAAGTGGGCGTCTACATCTATGTCGCATACGGAGTGAAAATCACCGAAGTGATCACCGAAGTGCAAAAACGCGTCGCTTATGACCTCGAGAAGACCTTCTCTCTGCCTTTTTCGCGTGTGGACGTCTACGTCGTGGACATCAAAGAGATGAATTAGAATGAAGAATATCAACGGACTTAAATTAAAGGAAATTTTCCTTTCGGGAGCGAATAACCTCTATAACCATTACCCCGAAATCGACCAATTGAACGTCTTCCCGGTGCCGGATGGCGATACTGGCATGAACATGAATCTCACGCTCACCAGTGGCGCGAAAGAGATTCAAAACAAGAACGATGAGAGCGTCTATACGATCGCCAAATGCTTCTCAAAAGGACTACTAATGGGGGCAAGAGGCAACTCTGGCGTCATCACTAGCCAAATCTTCCGCGGTTTCGCCGATGCTTTGGAAAATAAAACGAGCATCAATGCTCTTGAGCTTGCCGAAGCTTTCGTGAACGGCAAGGAAGTGGCATACAAGGCGGTTCTCCGCCCGGTGGAAGGGACGATCCTCACCGTCATCAGGGAGTCAAGCGCCGCTTTGCTCGATCACGTCAAAAATAGCGATAAAGAGTTAACCATCGAGGATGCTCTTTCTTATATCTTCGAGGAAGCCAAGAAATCCTTGGCCCATACCCCTGACCTTCTCCCCGTCTTAAAGCAAGTCGGCGTCGTCGATTCCGGTGGCGCTGGCCTCACTGTCGTGCTTGAAGGTATGTTAAAAGGGGCCAAAGGGCAATTCGTTGAGCGAAGTGACATGAACGATACCTCTTCTAGCACCATGTCAAGCTTACTCGGAGGGAACGGGAAAGGCTACGCTGGAGCCGAGCTAAGCGAAGATGAAGAAGGATATGGCTACTGCACGCAGTTCATATTGCGTTTAGGGAGCCCAGAAGAAGGCAAAAAAGCCTTCATCGAGAAGAGGTTCCAGAACTTCCTCGCTTCACACGGAAAATCCCTTGTTTTGGTGAGAGACGATGATATCGTGAAAGTTCACGTGCACACTCTTTCCCCTGGCACGATGCTCAATTACGCCCAGAATTATGGCGAGTTTGTCTCGATCACCATCGAGAATATGTCCGAAGAGCATAACAATATCCAGGCTGGCGATAGCGCAACCGATATGGAGGCCAATATCGCGCGCGGCAAGAAAAAAGACGATGAGCCCCTTAAAAAGTATGGTCTTATCGCTGTCAGCAGCGGCGCAGGGCTAGACGAGATGTTCAAAGAGCTCGGCGTCGATTATATCGTCAGCGGTGGCCAGACCATGAACCCCTCAAGCGGGGACTTCGTGGAAGCCATCAAGAAAGTCCATGCCGAGAATGTCTTTATTCTTCCTAATAACAGCAATATCGTGATGGCTGCTAGCCAAGCCTGCGAAGTCAGCGCCGACTCCTCCATCAATGCCCGCGTGATTCCTTCCAAAACGATTCCTCAGGGCATCACCTCCTTGATGCAGTTCAATGAGGAACTTGATCCGGAAGAGAACTTCGAATCGATGAAAAGCGCCCTCAAAAGCGTCACGAGCGGCTCCGTCACTTATGCGATAAGAGATACGGAAATCGATGGCGTCAGCGTCAAAAAAGGCTACTACATGGCTATGAGAGATAGCCATGGCATCATCTCAAGCGTCCCTAGCAAGAACGAGGCTCTCGTTTCTTTGCTTGAGAATACCATCTCTCCTGAGAGCGCTCTTATCACCATATACTACGGCGAAGACGTAAAGGAAGATGAAGCCAATAACGTGTTGGAGGAACTCACGAAGAAGTTCCCTGATGTGGAGATAGAGCTAAGAAGCGGGGGACAGCCTGTCTATAGCTACTTGGTCGGAATTGAATAGTTAGCCCAGGGAAACCTGGGTTTTCTTTATGTGAAGAGTGGGGCGACCAAAAGGAATTGGCGACGCTTTTTTTGCAAAAAGGTGCAATATATGAATGAAGAAATCTTGCAAAAAGGTGCAATATATGGAAAAATTAAACCTGCAAAAAGGTGCAAGATATGGATAGGGTTTATTTGCAAAAGCTGATTGAATGGAATAAAAGCGAAGACAGAAAGCCTTTATTGGTGCTCGGAGCGAGGCAAGTTGGCAAGACCTATTTGATCGAAGAACTCTTTGCCAAACGCTTTTATGAAGGCAGCTATCTTAGGATCGATTTATCCGACGATAATGAATTCGTCGAATACGCTTTGGCTAACCCGACCCTATCCAAAGTCCTGGAATATATCCAAGTCCGTTATGATTTCATCCCGGATAAAAACCATTTATTGATATTCGATGAAGCCCAGGAATGCTTGCCCATCATTCAGATGATGAAGCATTTCTGCGAAAAAAGGAGGGATATCCCACTTATCGTCTCTGGGTCTCTAGTGAGAATCAGGTTGCAGCGGCAAGCCCATAAAAGAGGTGGGTTTGCCGATAAATCCTTTTTGTTCCCAGTTGGCAAAATAAACCAACTCATGATATATCCGTTGACCTTCAATGAGTTTTTGATGAACTACAAAAAAGCGACTTTCGAGTATCTGAAAGAGCGTTTCCTCAAGCGCGATGCCATACCGGATGCCATCCACGAGGAGCTCATGGAGATATTTGACGATTATCTTTTTGTCGGCGGCATGCCTGAAGTTGTCTCAACCTTCATCAAGAACAAAGAGAATAAGTTACTGGCCTATAACAAGGTCTACGAGAAGACAAAGGAAATCTATTCCGACTATTTATCGGATATGGAGCTATATCAGGCGAGCCAAGAATCGATTCTCAAAAGCAGGCTCATTTATCGGAATGTCTACTCGCAGTTAAACAAGGAAAACAAAAACTTCAAATGCTCGCAGATTGATCCAAAGTTCAAGAATAGGGATGTGATGACGCCGATTGAATGGCTCATCACCGCGAACGTGGTTAATAAATCATATTTATTGAAGGAGCGTGTCACTTCACCATTAATCGAATCCGATGAGTCGCTTTATCGGCTGTATTTATCCGATATGGGGGCCTTCACTTACCAAAGCGGAATGAACGCCAGGTCTTTTTGTCTCGATAAGAAAAACGCGCTGAGTGGCATATTCTACGAGAATTACTTATCCACGGAACTTGTGGCACACGGGCAAAAGCTTTTCTACTGGAAGGGCAAGAGAGATTCCGAGTTTGAATTCATATTGGATTTGAACGGCCGAATCGTCCCACTTGATGCGAAGAAGAGCAAAGGCAGTTTGAATTCAATCAAGGAATTCAGGAGTCACAACGCCACCGATATCGTTATCAAAGTATCGAAGAACAAGTACGGCTTTGACGAAGAAAACAAAATACTGACCATCCCTTATTACTCCTTTTCCTTATTCCTTGATTACGGAATAAACGAAATATAGCCATTTTATCGGCAAAAATTGCGATTGAACCATACCGGTAACGGCGCTTTAAAACGCCATACGTGTCATTTAGTGTAAATTTCCCCAATTCTTTCGTGTCAAAATTACACGAATATTTTCCGAAAATCACACTAAATGACACGTATGCCATCCGCGACATGCGTCAAAATTGCTTTCATCATCCCATTTATGGCGATGAAAAAATAATCGCTGATCGTCTAAAAGCATGTGAAAATCAGTACACGCTCTGCGTAATTGAAACACCATTTCTTTTTAAGCCGATAGATAGACGAGTATCATTACTTTATGCCTCTTTCTTCGAGCCCCAAACTCAATCTTGCTCTCGCCAATATGGGGATGCTTACCCCAATTGACGTTATAGAGCATCTTCCATACCGTTACGAGTCGTATTTCCTAACGGAGAAGAAGAGCCATTACGAAGATAAAGAAAGAGTCGTGAAGAGAGGGAAAATCGCCCAAAAAGGGAAGAACCTCCGTTTCTCGAAACGCTCTCTCACGAGTTTTTATTTTTCAACCGATGAGGAGACTTTCCTTGTTGAAGCCTGGAATAGGCCCTATTTATCGAGTTATCTCAAAATAGGGGAGGAGTGCACGCTCATCGGGATATATGAAAAGAAGAGAAATTGCCTTTCTTTGGTCAACATCGTCAAAGGCGAAATTCCGATCGATAAAGCCTTAAAGCCCATCTATTCGCTCCCAAAAGATATACCGAATCACGTCTTTTCCTCGCTTGCGAAACGCTGCCTTTCAAAGGTTATTTCTCTTCCTGACGAGTTACCGCCTGCCCTCAAAGAAAAATACCGCCTTTGCTCGCATTTAGAGGCTCTTCGCATAGCTCATGAGCCGAGAAGCAAAGAGGAACTATATCAATCAAGCAGGAGATTAAAGTACGAAGAGGCTCTCCATTTCGCTCTTTCAAGCGCTTTGATCAGAGGGAGCAACAAAGCCATTCAGAAAGAGAAAAAGAAGCCTATCGATATGAATAAGGTGCGCTCTTTCTTGTCATCTTTGCCGTACCGTCTCTCCTCTTCCCAAAGGACCGCTTTAAGGGAAATCGCGCTCGACATGGATAAAGAGACGGTGATGTATAGATTGCTTCAAGGCGATGTAGGCACAGGCAAAACGCTTGTGGCCGCCTTAAGCGCCTTCATGAACTATACACGAGGTGAGCAAACCGCCATTTTGGCCCCGACTGACGCTTTAGCGAGGCAACACTACGATAACCTCAAGAAGCTTTTTGCTTTGACCGATATAAAAATAACCCTTTTGGTTGGTGCTTTATCCGCCGAAGAAAGGAAAGCGGCTTTAAGTTCCATTGAAAGTGAAGAAAGCGATATCATCATCGGCACCCATGCCTTATTCTCGGAAAGAGTCGATTATGCTTCTTTAGGTTTGGCAATTATCGATGAGCAGCATAAATTTGGGGTCAATCAAAGGGCGCGACTATTGAATAAGGGCGAAGACGCCGATCTCCTTTTGATGTCCGCTACGCCGATCCCGCGGACGCTCGCTCTCACAATTTACGGGGATCTTGATATCTCAACGCTCGATGAATTCCCCCAGGGGAAAAGGAAAGTGAAAACAACCTGCGTGAAGGAGAATGATCCCTCCATCGATGCCCTTATCGAGGAGTCAATATCAACTTCTCACCGCGTCTATATCATCGTTCCGCAGATTGAAGGGGAGAGCGATAGCAATACCTCCGTAATCGAGGTATGCAAGAGGTATAAAGCAAAATTCCCCGCAAAAGTGACCTTAATGCACGGAAAAATGAATGATGAGGCTAAAGAAGAAGCGCTCTCCTCTTTTAAAAGCGGCCTTGCGCCGATCCTTGTGGCCACCTCTTTGGTGGAAGTGGGGATTGACGTGAAAGAAGCCGATTTGATGATCGTTTATAGCCCTACGCATTTCTCTTTATCGAGCCTCCATCAGTTACGCGGGAGAATCGGTAGAGGCGGGGATGAAGCCAATTTCATTTTGCTGCTCGATAAGAAGAACCAGGAAGATAATGAGAAACTAAAAATCCTCGAGAAAGAGGATGATGGCTTTAAAATCGCGGAAGAGGATATGCGGCTACGGGGGCCAGGAGAAATGGCGGGGGTCAAGCAAAGCGGGCTCCCGAGTTTTGTAGTCGCCAGCATCATCGACGATTTCAAGATGTTTGAATGCGCTCGCGACGATGCGAAATATCTTCTCCTCAATAAGAACGATCCAGCGAATGCAAAATATATCGAGAAGGTCGATAAAGAAATAGGAGAGGTCTCGCTTGCTTAATGCCTTCTAAAGGCGATTAAGTTATACTTACCGGTGAGGAAATTACCATGAAGATTGTCGTAGATATGATGGGCGGGGATAAGGGCAGTGCCGCCACAAAAGAAGCCGTAAAAAGATTCAAAGAGCAGCATAAAGACGTCGAGCTCATTTTGGTTGGCAAGGAAGAAGAGCTATCCGAAATGAAGGATTATAAAATCATCCCGGCGAAAGACGTCATCGCGATGGAAGCCGGGGCGATGGAAGTGCTCCGGAAAAAAGAGGCGAGCATGGTTAAGGCGATGTATGCCGTAAAAGAAGAGGGGGCGGACGCCATAGTGTCCTGCGGCTCGACCGGCGCCTTTTTATCAAGTGCAACCCTCATTCTTAAGAAAATACCAGGTGTGGTTAGACCAGCTTTAGCAGTCGCGATGCCCCATATTGGGGGAGAAGCCTCAACTTCGATTTTCCTCGATGCTGGGAGCTCCAACATCAATACCCCCGAGGAAATGGCTCAATTTGGCTACATGGGTTCTCTTTACGCCAAATGCGGATGCGGCATCTCTGATCCAAAAGTCGCCATTTTAAGCAATGGTGCCGAAGAAGGGAAAGGCTCGCCCGAAGGTAAAGAGGCCTATAAGCTTTTAAAAGAAGATAAGCGCATCTCTTTCATCGGCAATATCGAATCGATGTATGTCTTAACGGGCGAAGCCAATGTTATCGTGACCGATGGCTTCTCGGGCAATATTTGCATCAAAGCCATCGAAGGCACCGCCAAAACGATGGGCAAGATGCTCAAAAAAGGCTTCATGCGCAACATTTGGAGCAAACTCGGATATCTTTTGGCCAAAAAAGGCGTCGACGATATGAAAAAGACCATGGATACGAAACGTGTCGGCGGAGCGATGCTGCTCGGCGTGAACGCCGTGGCGGTCAAAGGACACGGGAACAGCGATGCCGAGGCTTTCTACTATACGCTTGAGTTAGCTTACCGTTTGGCTTCTAACGCCATCGTGAGCAAAATCAAAGAAGGGTTCTCCAATGGCCAAGCTTGAGGAGTTCCTATCTTCTTTTCAAATCGTTCCGAGAGACATCTCCCTTTTCGAGATGGCCTTTACCCATTCTTCGGTGAATGGGGCCTCAGGCAAAAACCATTTCGATTATGAGCGCCTCGAGTTTTTGGGCGATGCCTTGGTCGGCTTAGTGACAAGCGATCTCATCTACCATTACCATCAAGACCTCAATCAAGGCGGCATGAGCAAACTGAAGGCCCAGTTCGTGAAGACTGAGTCAGAAGCCTCTTACGCCTTAAAGATGCACCTTGATGAACATATAAAGGTTGGAAAATCCCTCCAAGGAAATATCAACCATTCCATCTTGGAGGATGTTTTCGAATCCTTCATCGGGGCGATATATCTCGACCAAGGGCTGGATTTTGCCTATAAATTCGTCCGTGCGGTTTTCGAAAACGATATCAAAAACGGCTCTTTAAACCGCTTTGAGGACCCCAAGAGCATGCTGCAAGAGGCCATCCAAGCCGAGAATAAGGAATCGGTGAGCTACAAAGTCATCAAAGAGTGGGGCAAAAGCAACGATAAACATTTCATCTCCGCGGTTTATTTCGAAAGCGAGATGCTCGGAAGCGGAGAAGGCAAAAGCAAAAAAGAGGCCGAGTTCAATGCGGCGCGCGACGCTTTAAGCAAGCTCGCGAAGGAGTGATATGGGATTCTTTTCTTTTCTTAAAAACAAGTTTGGCGGCAAAAAAGACCAGACATCGGATAAATACGATAAGGGGCTCGCGAAATCGCGCGCGGCTTTCGCAAGCAAACTGGATGCTTTGAGCAAACGCTACAAAAAGGTCAATTCGGAATATTTCGAGGAGCTTGAGCAAATACTCATTGAGGCTGATGTTGGAGTTTCTCTCACTCTCCGCCTTGTGGAGAATCTCCTCAACGAGAGCGAGAAAGAGGGCATTGAAGATCCTTCGATCATCAACGAGAAACTCATCGATATGATGTTCGTCGATTACGTCGAGAAAGGCGAAAGCATCATCAACGAGATTTCCTTTTCTTCCTCAGGTCCAACCGTTTTGCTCGTCGTAGGGGTAAACGGAGTTGGCAAAACCACTTCGATCGCCAAACTCGCTCATCGTTATCAAAAGCAAGGAAAAAGCGTGATGCTTGTGGCTGGTGACACTTTTAGGGCCGGCGCCACTGAGCAATTATCCATTTGGGCGGAAAGATTGAAATGCCCCATTGTGAAAGGGGCTCCTAACGCTGACCCGTCAAGCGTAGCCTATGACGGAGTGAAATACGCGAAAGACCACCATATCGATTTATGCATCGTCGATACGGCTGGGAGATTACAAACCAAGAGCAACCTTATGGCTGAACTTGCGAAAATGAAGCGCGTCATCGGGAAAGAGATTGAAGGGGCGCCGCAAGAGACCTTCTTAATCATTGATGCCACGACTGGCCAAAACGGGGTCATCCAGGCGAAAGCTTTCAAGGAAGTGACAGAGCTCACGGGTGTCGTCATCACCAAAATGGATGGCACCTCCAAAGGCGGCATCATCCTTTCCATCAGGGATGAATTAGGAGTGCCCGTCCGCTTCATTGGGCTCGGGGAGCAAATGGATGATCTTGAGGAATTCGACCTCGAGAGATATCTGCATGGATTACTCGTCGGAGAAAGCGATGAATGAGTTAGAGAAGCGCGAAAGCCTCTGTTCGCTGCTTGATATCTACTCTTCTCTTTTATCGAAGAGCCAGCAAGAGGTGTTAAGCGACTATTACGTCTACGATCTCTCATTGTCAGAAATCGCCCTCAATCGCGGTTCAAGCCGCGCGGCGGTGGACGATGCGCTTAAAAAAGGCGAGAAGAAATTAATCGAATTAGAGAAATCGCTGAACGTTCTAAAGAGAAAGAACGAGCTCAAAAAGCTCGTACAAGAGGCCAAGTCTAGCGGCGATTACACGAAATTGGAGGAATACATCAATGGCATTTGAGTCATTATCGGAGAAATTCCAAAGCGTCTTCAAGAAGATGCGGAAGGAAGATAAGCTCACCGAAGCGAACATGGACGCGGCTTTAAAAGAGATCCGCGTGGCTCTCCTTGAGTCTGACGTCAACTTCAAAGTCGTCAAGGCTTTCACAACCGATGTCAAAGAGAAGGCGCTTGGAAGCGATGTCCTTCTGCACGTTAACCCAAGCGAGCAGCTCATCAAAATCTGTTATGACGAGCTCATCTCTTTACTGGGAAGCGATAATACCGGCGTTGAATATAAGAAGGGCGAGCCGACCGTCATCATGCTTGTGGGTTTACAAGGAAGCGGCAAAACCACAAGCGCAGGCAAACTCGCCTATTTAGCGAAAAACAAGCTCAACAAGAAAGTTCTTCTTGCTGGACTTGACGTTTATCGTCCAGCCGCCATCGAACAACTCGGTCAACTCGCGAAATCCCTCGACGTCGATTTCTTCGAGATGGGCACGAATACCGATCCGCGCGTGATCGCCAAAAAAGCCAAAGAGTTAGCCTACAATGAGCATTACGATTTATTGATTCTCGATACCGCGGGGCGTCTCCAGATCGATGAAACGCTCATGAAGGAGCTTCAGGATATCTCGAAGGATATCCATCCGGACGAGACACTTTTGCTTGTCGACGCAGCCTCCGGTCAAGACTCGGTGAATGTGGCCAATACCTTTCATTCCTCCCTCCGCTTAACGGGCGTCATCATGAGTAAACTTGATGGTGATGCCAAAGGCGGCAGCGCCTTGTCCATCAAATACATGACCGGGCTCCCGATCAAGTTCGCCGGCGTTGGTGAGAAAGTGTCCGATCTCGATATTTTCTACCCTGACCGTATGGCAGATAGGATTCTTGGCATGGGCGATATCAAAACACTCGTCGAGAAAGCTCAAGAGACCTTTGACGAGAAAGAGGCCAAGAAAGCTGCGAAGAAATTCGAGGATGGCTCTTTCACGCTCGATGATATGCTCAAGCAAATGAAGATGGTCCAAAAGATGGGGAGTCTTGGGGCTATCGCAAAACTCATCCCGGGCATGCCAAAATTAAGTGATGAGCAGCAAGAGAAAGCCAAAGCCGAGATGCGCTCATTCGAGGCTATCGTGAACTCAATGACGCCATATGAAAGAGCTCACCCTGAAGTTCTTAAATATTCCCAGAAGAACCGCATCGCGAAGGGGTGCGGGAAAACCAATGCTGACGTCAATCGCGTCATCAGGAAATGGGAGCAAAGCAAAGAGATGATGAAGCAGATGAAGCAATACCAAAAGTCCGGGAAAATGCCGCCGGGATTCGGTGGCCGCTTCTAGTCTTATACGCGACCTCACAAATATTTGAAAGCCAAAAACCCGAGAAAAATGAAGTAACGCTTTAGATTTCTCGGGCTTTTTGCATCTATAGAGCACATAAAAAGGGCTGCCATTTAACCTAGTCTATCCTAGGTTTCAGCAGTCCTAAAATTTGATTTCCTTATTTTCTAGTGGCGTTGAATAAGCCGTAAACGGTGGAGAATAAACCGCCTACGAGCGAGAAGATGGCAAAGAGTATCGCACCGGTTCCAAGCGTATACTCGACGCCGGTCTTATACCCTTCGGTGAGGCTTGATTGATAGCCGCTGAAGTTGAGGGCGAAGAAAGCCATGATGCCAGCGGCGAGGAAGCAAAGGCCTCCGAGCAATAAGACGATGCCAGCGACTTTCCTGCTCTTTTTGCTCGTCATGAATAAGGTGATGAGCGTCAAAGCGGTGGCAGCCATCGCAAGAATAAGGGTTACAAGAGCCCCGGTATTCGAAGAGATGGTATAGGTGATGCCTTTCGTTGAGATGGCGACATCGTCGATGAAGTAGACCCAGTCAGGGATGTTGGCGCTTGATTTGGAATATGTGCCAGTCGCGCCGAAAGCCATGATGAACCCACTCAAGGAATAAGACGATGTGGCTTTTTCAACGACATAAGTGGTTTGGGTGACGAATGGCAAAAACGCCATGCAGATGGCAACGATGCCAACCACGAAAATGCTGGCTTTGATGATGATGGAGAAAATAGAAATCTTCTTTGCTTTCTTTTTCATATTGAGCCTCCTAAGAGCAATAAAAATAATCTACTAGGAAAACGATGAATAGGGAATAAACAAGTTGAACAATATTGTTCAAAAAGCTTTACGCGATGAGCGATTTTAGTTTCGGCAGCAAAAGCGCATCAGCGGGGAGCCAATCGACGCTTTCGAGATTATCTTTGTTCAGCCAGCTGGCTTTTTCCGCCTCGAGCAACTCAAGATGCGGATTATTGAGGTGGCACAAATAAACATTCATGACGAGATGGAAGGTAGGGTAGTCCCATTCGATGGTGTCGATAAAGCTATCGACGCTGATAGAGGCATTGAGTTCCTCTTTGATTTCGCGGATCAAGGCCTCTTCGCTGCTTTCTCCACTCTCTACTTTTCCGCCTGGGAATTCCCATTTGTCCTTGAATTCGCCATATCCGCGCTGGGTGGCAAATAAGAGATTGTCTTTCTTGATGACGGCTGCAACAACTTCGATTCTTTTCATTTCTTCTCCTCCAAATCGGCTTGCAAGTATTCGTATATATCGTTTCGCACCTCGTCTTCGAGCGCGAATTTTCCATCGGCATATGAAATCATTTTGCCCTTTTCGCCAGTTGGCTTTTTGACTGTCTTGAGCTTTTCGATCAAATGCATTTCTCCCAAGAAATAGAACTTTTTGGCATCGCTTTCCTTGTCGAGCTTGCTTTTCCTGACAAACAGATAGATTTTCGTTTTCGTATCGTAAAGCGGGGCGAGTTCAAGACTAGATTCGCTTCGATCCTTTTTACTTTCCCAGGCAAGGATTCTTTGGCTGATGAAGTAATCGTCGTATTTGGTACTTTCATCAAGATCAGGGCTTTTGTTGTAATTGATGAAGATTGGGAATATCCCTAGCTCTTTGTTGTATTTGTAGCCACCGATGACCGAGGTCAAATCCTGAGAATAGTTAAGGAGCTCGCACACGTCGCGATAGCTGTACTGCGCGTTGAGGCACAAATCGGTCCCCTTGTATTTATTCGCGTACTTCTTCTCGTAACGGTGAATGAAGAACTTCAGCAAGTCGGTCAATTCGTCTTTGAGGAATTGATTATCCAAGGCTTCGAGAAACTCTTTGGTCAATGAGAAGTCTTCATTTACGAAAGGCAGTTCCTTTTTGTTTTCTCCTCCCCACGTCCCCATGAAGATTTTCTTGATGCATCTTTCTTTATCATCGTTCATCCCTATTCCGTATCGTTTCAATTCATCTAAGAAGGAGAGATAGCTGCCTCCTTCGATGAGTCTTAAAAGAAGCAATGGTTCTTCAAGACGTATCCCAGAGCCTAGACGTTTTCCAACATCAACAAGCAGTTTCTGCTCGTATTCGCTTAGGGTCGGCAAAGGCGAAATGAAAGAAGGCAATTTGCGCTCAACGCTCTTCATGAAGGCGTAATAAGAGCCTTTACTAGTTATGATTCTCATCGGATCGAATTCGCTGAAATTTTCAAAATCCTCGTAATTCGGCCTTCGATATAGTTTATTTGCCAGCCTGACGAAGACATCCAAAAATTCTTTTGAGGAATTAAAGGAGACTTTTGCAAGGGATTTTAAGATACGGGAACGGGCGATTTCGTCGAATTCGATGGTGGAGATGCCAGGCAAATCGCCGCCATTGATGAGGCGTATCCTCCCTGTTTCTTTATCTCCATCGAAAGCGAAGGCTTTGGCGATCATGAAATTGCTTTCGTAGTTGCCGATGAAATCAATGATGACGACAAAATCCTTCTTCTCGGCTTTACGTAAGCCTCTTCCTAATTGCTGAATGAAAATGATGGAGGAAGCGGTGGGGCGAAGGAAAATGACCTGGTTGATGGAAGGGATATCAACGCCTTCATTGAAGATATCGACGGTGATGATGAAGTCGAGGTAGCATCCATCGCTGATGTCTTCTTTTTCAAGGAGCGTCACGGCCTCTTCGCGTCTTTTTGCGTTATCTTCGCCGCACAAAAAGGCGGTTTTGAGTCCTTTTTGGTTCAATTTCTCTTCCAAGATGCGCCCATCGTCTTTCCCAGAGACGAATATGAGCCCTTTTAAGCGCGTGCCGCTGTAGCCGTAGAAATTCGATTGCTCAATGATGTAATCCACGCGCTCATCGTTGAATAAACGGGCGAATTCTTTCTTTTCGTAAAGCTCGTCGTTGCTCCATTCGACATCGCTCACACCGTAATAATGGAAAGGGCAAAGGAGATTCTCGTCTAAGGCGTCAGCGAGGCGTATTTCATAAAGGACGTTGTTGTCGAATAGGTCGTAGATGCATCTTGGATCATCCGTTCTTTCAGGGGTTGCGCTCATCCCCAAGACGTAACGGGGCTTAAAATAATCGAGGATTTTCTTATAGGTTTCTGAGCCAGCCCGGTGGACTTCATCGATGATGATGAAATCAAAAAGGGCAGGATCGATTTTCTCGTGAATCGAGCGATTTCCCAGCATATCCGAGGTGGAAAATACGAAATCGTAGGAATTTTGATTTTCGTAAGCGAAATTTTCGACGTTTGTTAGGGACTTCGCCAAAGACCTTTCGCCAGTCAATAAGGCGTATTTTTTCTCGCTTGGGAAAACCGATTGATAAGCTTTGATAGCTTGAGCAAGGAGTTGGGTGCGATGGGCCAAGAAAAGTACTTTTTTCGGCTTGATGCGTCTCACTCCGAAAGCGGAGGCGTAGGTTTTGCCAGTTCCGGTGGCTGAGATCAGCAAACCTCGGCGATCGCCATTGCCATCTTTGCCAACGGTGTAGGAACGCTCTAAACACTCCGCGAAGGATGTTTGCATGTGATTTGGCTTGAGCAAGATTTCGGGGAGGCGGATTTTCTCTCTTTGGAGAGCTATCCTCTTCTGCTCCTCGTATATATCCTTATATATATTTATATAGGAATCCAAGCTGGAGGCTTTCTTCCAAAGGATGTCGAATTGGTCGAGCACCTCGTTGACCATTTTGCCGTTTTTCGTGGAGACAAGCTCAGCATTCCACTCTTCGTTTTTGCTGAGAGCGTTCGCGGTTATGTTGCTTGAGCCGATGATGAGCTTATATATCTGTTTCCCGTTTCGAGTTTGCTCGAAAATGTAGCCCTTGGTATGGAAGCCGTCGTTTTCCTCATCGCTCGTTTTATAGATTTTGACCTCGATATTCGGGAAATTCTTTTTGATATCGAGCAGCACATCCGGATCGGTGAAAGAAAGATAGTCGGTCGTCAGGATCCTACCTTTAACGCCTCTTAACTGAGCCTCTTTGAGCGACTCGAGCAAGAGCTGATAGCCGCTTCTTGTTATGAAAGCGACGGAGAAAGAGAAAGAAGTGGCGTGCCTTAACTCGTTTCTTAAGGCATCGATTATTTTCTTGTGGGCGTTCTTATCGTTATAAAGAAACTGAGGCGCGATCGAAGAAAAAGAGCTGGTTTCGCCGTTCACGAAAGCAACGCTTAACGCTTTTTGTATCTCTTTATCCAGCTCCTCGATGTTCATTGGGAAACAGTTTAGCAGCTTCCAACAGAAATAACAGAATGCCTGAGGAATTAAACTTGATTTCGAATCATTGTTTCAAGCAAATGCAGGTCTATTTTTTCGATGTCGGACTGCAGCACTCGAAAATTTCATAGAGTTCTATATTTTTTGCGAATTGAAATGATTGCCCCTCCCTAATTCAATCAGCGATCAAGGATGTGTCCGCATTTCTTTGAATCTTTCAAAGTGGAATAAATAACTGAAAAAATTTTTACTAAAAAATATTTTAGTTTATAATGGGGCCATGAAATTCATTGGACGCGAAAAGGAATTAAAGCAGTTACGTGAGTTATATGACTCACCATCTTTCGAATTCGCTCTTTTGATGGGGAGAAGACGCGTTGGCAAATCTGAACTTCTATTCGAATCCACGAAAGGGATCAAAGCAAAAGTTCTTTATTTCGCGGCGGCGAAAGTGAATTATTCCCGGAATTTCAACGATTTGTGCGAATACGTTTCTTCGTCTTTGGCGGGAACGCCGTTTCTTTTTTCTTCAATCGAGGCCTTGATTGATTTTGTATCTAAGGAAAGCAAAAACCAGGACATCGTCTTCATAATCGATGAGTTTTCGTATTTCGTTAAGGAGAATGACGAGTTTTTGGGATTATTCGCTAGAGCGGTGGATAAACAGCGTGACTCTAGAGGTCTAAAGATAGTGATTGCTGGATCGATGCTCGATATCATGAGCGAGCTCGATAAAGAGGATGAGCCGCTCCACGGGCGTTTCAGCGCGAAAATCACGCTTCACCCTTTTTCTTACCGCGAAGTCAAAGCGATGTTCCCGGAATATAGCAACGAGGAAATCGTTCAGACATACGCTTTTTTCGGCGGCATGCCGTTTTATCTTTCCAAAATCAAGAAAGGCGCTTCGCCAGTTGAAGAGATGGAACGCCTTATTCTATCGCCCGATTCCTTCCTTGAATTAGAGATTACTTCAACCTTGAGCAGCGAGATAAATAAGGTGAGCGACGCCAATGCGATCCTGCTTTCAATCGCAACGGGAGCGAACAAATACAAAGACATCGCAACGCGCTTAGGCAAGAAGGATGCCTCAGGCATCAGTTATGTCTTGGATAAGCTCATTAAGATGGATTTAGTGAAAAAAGTCGCACCGATCGATGCGAAAAAGGACTCAAGAAAAACCTCTTATTTCATCAAAGACAATCTTTTCACTTTCTATTTCCGTTATGTCTTCCTCCACCAAAAGGAAAGGGAGACGATGGGGGAGGAAGTTTTCTATAAAAGTGTCTTGAAAGATAAGATCGAGAGCGATTATCTCCCGAAGGTCTTCGAAAACATCGCTGCCGAATTCCTTTCGTTTATGAATAGAAACGGTAAATTCATCCCGCCTTTTAGTGAAATAGGAACGTATTATTTCGATGATCCGATAAACAAAGTCAACCGCCAGTTCGACGTTGTGGCAAAAAGAGAAGATGGCTATATCCCTTTTGAGGTCAAATACAGAAATGGGAAAATGAGCCAAGGCGAGGTCGATAAAGAGATTGAGCAGGTGAATAGCTCACCCTTAAAAGTGGTGAATTACGGCTTTATCTCGAAGAACGGGTTCTCCTCTTTGCGGGAAAGCGATTATTTTCTCTTCTCGCTGGATGATTTGTTCGAATAAGAAAAGGCGCGGCTATCGCTAGCCTCGCCCTTTCTATTCTGCTGTTTTTCGCTTCCTCTAAGAGGATTTCGCTTTACCAGCTGTCCCTGACTTCCATTCTGTAGTGGTTGCCTAAGAGTTTGTAGTAATCCTCTTCGTATTGGATGCCTTCATCGATGACCTTGTAGCAAGGATCTTCCATATAGGTATCGACGTAAGTTCCATCAAGGTATTCTTTATCGCCATCTTTGACCGTGAAGCAGAAGTAGTAACGGTCATCGAAGTAACGGAGCTCAGCGTAATCGATCTCGAAGCCCCATTTGTGATAGGTGCAGACCTCGTAGACTTTCTTTGTCGAGTAGACGCCTTGGGTGTTGTAGTAGCCAATCGTGTAGTCGTGGTCGTCATGGATGTAGCCGTGTTTATCGACGTCCATGTCGCCTTTGTAGATACCAGCCGCTTTATTGAAGAGATCTTCGTTTTTCGCATAGAATCCGCAGTAGGTGAGGTAATCCTGGATGGTGTAATCGGAGGTGCAGTACTCGCCAGCGTATTCGCGGAAGCTATTAGCGAAGCCGTTGACGGTCGTGGAATCCGGCGTATAGGCGTAAGCCCATTCACCGAAGAAGTGCTTGCCGTGGCTATTGTCGTATCTCATGAGGAGAGCTTGTCTTGAATCGCCATCGACCACTTCGTTATGATCGTAGGTGAGGGTCGCCAAACGGGTGGAATACACTTTGCCAGTCGGAAGATATATGTTCTCCCCTCCAGCCCACTTGTCTTCATATTCCTTCATGGATTCGAGCTGCTTTTTGAAGAGATCGTTGACGGCGTTCACGGAAGTTGCCATCGTGTTCATCATCCCTTTATAGGCTTCGACGGTGGCTCCGCTTTTTCCCTGAGCGAGATAGTACATCTGGAATTTTGCCAAGTTGGCGGTCAAGAAGAGGACGCTGTCGAGATAAGCGATGAAGCTTCTGACGTTCTTTAGACGTTGGATGGACCAGACATCGTTATAGGCGATGGTCTCGAAGTAGTAGTAGAAGATGCCTTTGCCCGAAGCCTCGTTCGGTTTGAGGATTAAGTCAGCCAAGGTGGTGACGTAAGTCGCAAGAGGGAGATTATTAGGAAGGAGCTTTTTGAGGGACTCGTTATAGAATTTGACCCTCTCTTGCTCGATTTGCTCTTCGCTCAGCGTTCCTTGCTCTTCGAGGCTAGCCAAATACTGGATGCTGTTGACGGAGTATTCGCCATAGTTGAACTGGGTTTGCTTAAGCTGTTTGAGAACAGGGCTTAAGATGAGCTCGGAATGGTCTCTTTCCATCTTATCGGCGATGGCGGTGAGCTTATTCTCGATCGCGGTTAACTGTTGCTGAATCTTCTCCAAGGTTTTGGCGGTAGCATCACGTAAGTCGATGCCGCATTCCTTAAGAAGGCTGATGGTGAGGTTTTTGGCGTAAGTCCCAATGCCACCCGCCATCGCGGAGGCTCCTTTGGAGACGATGTCCAAGATGAAGTCGTTGATCATATCGTCGCTTGGCTCGGCACTCAAACGGCGATTGCCGTCTGTAGTGTATAAGTTATGGTTAAGCGTGATTTCCGAAGTTTCGGAGCTTGATGAGGCAGTTTCCCCACCGCACGAAGCCAATGGCAAGGCGGCGGATAGAAGGATAGTCGCTAATGCTAATTTGCTCTTTTTCATTTTCTTTACTCCTTTGTGGAAGTACTTTGTATCTTTCCACGGCATCATTGTAACACTATTTTTTAAAAAAGTAACAAAAAAATAAAAAATGTTTCTCGAAAGATAAAAAATGAACAAAAGTACAGCAAAATGTTGCTGTGTCATCATAGGCCCCTTATATCCTCTTTATATATAAGAGAGATGAATTAATGCGTTTCTGATTTGCGATATCGAAACTCTGGTTCCTGCTTCGTCAGCGGTGGATCCAAAAATTTACCCAATCAACCATATTATTTCGCTTTTTCAACCCAATAGATTTACCCATTCAACCCAATTACGACAATTCTTTAGCAATATCAAAATGCTCAAAACATCCGATAATATGTACGTTTAGCATTATATTCATTGTCGAATTTCCATTCAAAATAGTGTGTTTATATTATTCCGCAAAAGGAATAATATTGATGCATGGATTATCTACCTGGATACGTTTCTTCGGCTGAAAAGTCCCAAGAGTGGGGCCTTTCTTCACGTCGAGTGAGGGCTCTATGCGACAGCGGTAGAATCGGTGGCGCGATCAAAATAGGCTCTAGCTGGCTCATACCTGAAAACGAATCAAAACCTCAGGATTCTCGTTACAGGAATCGAAAAAAGAAGGATATGCCTCTATATATGGGTGGAGGCTCTATGGTTGATATAAAAGAAATCCTTACTCAAAAAGAGGGAATGCGTTTAGAGGTGAAATCCGCGAAAGGCGGTTTGCCGAAAAGCATTTGGGAAACCTATTCCGCTTTCGCGAATACTTTCGGCGGCTATATTGTTCTTGGAATCGAAGAAGAAAATAGAACGCATAAGTTGATCCCGGTAGGCGTGGACGATCCTGGGAAGTTAATCTCGGAAATTTGGAGCGTTCTGAATAACAAAGCAAAAGTCAGCCTCAATTTGCTTTCAGAGAATCAGGTCTATGCCTTGCGATACGAAAACATGGATTTCGTAGTTATCGAAGTGCCAAGGGCGAGTCGCGAAAACCGCCCGATTTATATAGGTCAGAATATGATGACTGGTTCGTATAAGAGAAACGGTGATGGAGATTATCAGTGTAGGGAAGAGGAAATTAAATCATTCTTACGCGACCAGAAGGATGGCGGAGCTGATTCGTTGCTTTTAGTGGAGCGTAGTCTTGACTCTTTATGTTTTGAAACGGTTAAAAAGTACAGGAATATCTATGCCTCTATTCATCCATCCCATGTCTGGAATAGCCTTTCCGATGAAGCTTTTTTGATGAAAATCGGGGCTTGTAGAATATCGAACGAGGATGGAAAGGCGCATCCAACATTGGGCGGCCTCATTTTCTTTGGCAATCATGAAGATATCGTTGATGAATTGCCTAACTATTTTTTGGATTACCAAGAAAGAGATGATTCTTCGATTCGCTGGTCAAATCGTCTATGCTCTGGGAATGGAGAATGGAGCGGCAATGTTTTTGATTTCTATTTTCTAGTTATCAATAAGCTGGTCTCGGATTTCAAGACACCTTTCTCGCTTAAAAACGGTTTGTTTCGCGATGATGACACCTCCATGAAGAAAGCAGTGAGAGAAGCTTTGACGAACACTCTTTCCCATGCCGATTATTATGGAAGGCGCGGAATCGTCATCATCAAGGAAAAAGACGGACTGAGTTTCTCAAATCCTGGTGGTTTTCGCATCGAGTTAGAAGAAGCGAAAGAAGGAGGGGTGAGCGATTGCAGGAACCCTAAGATATTCAATATGTTCGCCCAAATCAATATCGGCGATCGCTCTGGGCAAGGCATATGCACGATGCTTTCTCTTTGGGAGGAGAATGGATATCTCTCGCCTTCTTACGATGAGCGCGTTGATCCTTCTCGCGTAACGCTCTTTTTGCCTTTAAGGAAAGAGACGGAAGAGAAAGACAAGAAGGAAAGCATAGAGGAACAGATCATTGAACTCGTTAAAGAGAGCCCCTCCATCAGCAAAGCGCAAATTGGAAAGAGCCTTGGCGTGTCTCGCGAAACCGTCAAATATTACGTGAGGAAACTAATCACCAGCAATAGGCTAAATAGAGAAGGTGGCAATAAAAGAGGCAAGTGGATAATCGTCGAGAAATAGATTGCCTGCCTGTTTCTTTTTAAATTACTTTGCTGGTTTTTGTAAGATCGGATAATAAATGAAATCCTTTATTTCAACATAGTTTTGCAAGGATTTTTGATATTCAGATGGGTGCATATTTTCTTCAATAAATCAGCATAAATTCATTGAATTTCGGTGTTTTCCTCATCAAAGATAGATGCGCAAACCGTTATTTCTTATATGTGATGATTATCGTTTAAAGAGAAGGGGTATCATCCTTCTTTTTAAGCAACTTATCTATCATCTCAGCGACGCATCCATACAGAGGTATTGAAAGAAATACGGTCCATCCTGGATGCCAAGCGTTTAAGACGAATCCAAGAATGAAGAACACGATAAGACTTAAGAACACGACTGCGCCGGTAAAGGAAGCAAAAGTCTTCTTTTTGATCCCTTCGAATACGCATGTTAGTAGTGGTACGAACAAGAAAGCGACCCATCCGATTGGCCACACCAAAGGGTAAGGCCATACTCCATCAAACAGGCACCCAAAGACGACGTATAAGATAGTAATGAGGCCAAGCAAAGAGGCGATGACCGATTTTTCGATGATATTCGTGGGCTTATGTCCTCCTAAAATTATGTCGGAGTCGGCGTCTTTTAGATGCAATTTGCCGCCTTCGATATGAATCTCATCGCCATCCTTGCCCTTGACATGAACCTCGCCATCGGAAACATGAATCTCGTCTCCTTCTTTCGTGCTGATGTGAAGCCCGTCCTCTTTAGT
>CAVIFQ010000021.1:0-21937 GCA_963642055.1 Roseburia hominis
TAGAGACTGAAAACGATGATAATGACGATGGAAGCCACTAGAAGCGATAAGCCAAGAAGCGACTTCCGCGAGAATTTCTCTTTGAGGAAAAGGAAAGAGAAGAGCATCGTTAGGAGAATGGATAATTTTCCGATCGAATTGATGGCGATGGCGTTGCTGCCCGGAATGCTATAAGCGGCAAATTCACTGAGCCAGGCCGTGCCGGTCGCTAAACCGGCCACAAGGAGAGCGATCCAGCTTTTCCTATCGATTTTCTTCGCACCCCGATAATCTTTCCTCACGAGCACGATGGCCAGAGCGAAGAAAAAGACAATCACGGTCTTGTAGAAAGTGGCAAGATTGCTATCAATTCCGCTCAATCCGAGTTTCCCAAAAAGTGCCACGAGCGAAGCAAAAACGGACGAGAGAATAGCAAAAAGCAGATACCAATCGCTCGTTTTCTCTTTTTTCTCTTCCTTTTTCTCGATCATAAGCAGCGTGCCGATGAGCATAAGGACCATTGAAGCCACCAAGGCGATGATGGTAGGGATATCCCCATTATTGGTGGAAGAAGGAAAGAAGAATATAAGGAAAAGGATGCTCGTCAAAATGAAGCTGCTCTTATCAATCGGCACCACTTTATTGACGTCCCCTAGCTTAAGGGCCTTGAAGTAGCATAGCCAGCTGCACCCTGTCGCTACGCCGGATAAGGAAAGATAGACGTAATTGAGCGGGGTGAAAGAGGCAAAAGAGCCGAAAGCGCCGGTGCAAAGGCAAATGATGAGCGAGAAAACGACCACGATCGAGGTTTTGATGAGGGTCGCGAAATTGCTATTGACCTCTTTGAGGCCAAGTTTCGAGGATATGGTGGTGACGCTTGTCGACAAAGCGCTCAATAAAGCAAGGATAATCCAACTCACGCCTAGGATTATAGGCTTGTATTTTTATACCGCTCACATAAAAACGCTTTCTTTGTCCTTTCTTTTAGCCTGGCAAGAAAACGTTGATTCGTGTAAGAAGATAACTATGGGCCAAAATCGTTTTCTCTTTTGATTAAAGCTCATCGAAAAAAACCAAGAGAAATCAATCGATCCTCTCTTTTTCGCGAAGCTCTTTGAGATAGAAAGGAAAGAAATAAAAGGGGATCGTCAGCATTTTCCGTTCTGTGTCGAATCCATAGTTGTTTTTCGATATTTTAAGGGTATAAGGGAATTTGTTGTGCTCCGCGTACTTCTCGAGGGATTTCATCTTCCCTTTCGTCTTTTTGACGTCTAACGGGATGATATTGCCTTCACTTTCAAGCAAAAACTCAAATTCCGCATCGTCTTTCCCTTTCCAGTAGAATAAAGGATATCCATAATCCACCAATTCGATGGCCACATAATTCTCGAAGAAAATGCCACTTAAAGAATTTAGCCCGTCGTCGGATAAGAAAAGTTTCGCGTTTACCCGGCTCTGATATGTGAATACCCCCATATCGGACAGATAGAGTCTATATAAAGACTCATCGGATTCGATAAGCGGAGTCGATACTTTTTCTTTCACCAAGGAGGATTTATTCACCAAAAAGGCAAGAGACAACCAATCTATCGGCGTACGAACATCCCTATTCTTCCAATTTTTCCCAATGGAAGAAGGCTTGAAGTTCTTCGACTCCTTATTGAGCTGAGAATAAACGCTTTCGAATATTTTTTTCGACCTGACGATAGCCTCGGGACTTGCTTGGTAAAGTTCCATATCCCCTAGATAATTGTCATAAAGATCGACCAGCACATCTTTTGCCGCCTGGTAAGATTTCGTTTCCAAAAACTCCTCCACGGCCTCGGGCATCCCACCGACAATCATATAGTCGTAAAAGCAGCGCAGTGCCTTCTCGTGCAAGATTTCATCCACTTTCGCCTTCTTGCTATAAGCATCCCTGATGGTTTCGTAAAGAAGAGCGTTATAGTTATAGAGGAACTCCTCAAAATCCATAGGATATACCGTCAATTGGTTTATTTTCCCAACGGGAAAAAGGAATTTGTCATTGCTGCCATTGCCTCTTTTCCGATCTTCCCTTTGGATTTTTATCCTGACCATCGACCCCGTTACGATCACCGGCACCTCTTTGTACTCCTGGCAAAAGTATTTCATCAGGGTCACAATCGGCAAGCATTCTTGCGCTTCATCGAAAATCAGTAAAATGCTTGAATCGATTTGTATCCCCCTATCTAGGGACAGATAATTGATTACTTCGTGAGCATTCACGTGTTCCTTGCAGTATTTCACGAAATCGTGGTCGGTTCGGCAATCGACGTAAATGTATTTGTCTTTGAAATAGCGCTCGGCGAACAAATCCTTTATCAGGTACGTTTTCCCAACTTGCCTAGCGCCCCAAACGATAAGGGGTTTCCTATTTCTATCGTTCAGCCAGTTCTTCAATTCATCGATATATTTTCTATGCATTGCCTTCTCCTAGAGAAACATTACTATCAATGAGTCGATATTTCCACGCTTTTTATGTTTAATTGCACCTTTTGGAATATTTCTAAAGGTCATTAATTGCACCTTTTAGGAGGTTTTGAATAGGCATTAATTGTACCTTTTAGGTAATTTTGTGCGTCGTACCGCCATCAGAACTTAAAGAGATCTTCCAAAACGATGGAATTCGCGAACGAATAATAATATTCATTTTTATAGAGTCCGTAGGTGGAGATAAGCGTATTCATCACTGAATATTTCTTTGAGACCTTTTCCTTGACGAGATTCGCCCTTCTATTGATTTTCAGATGATAGTCTTTCGTGACTTTGAATAAATCTGAATAGAACTTGATCTCGCATAGATTGATGATGTTGTCTTTTCTCTCTAATAGCAAATCTATCTGATATCCGTCTTCTTTGTTGAAAAAAGCGCTGGGCGTCGTCGAAACCCCGGATATGCCTAAGGCGAATTTGATCTGATCGATATGATTGAAGCATACGTTTTCAAAAGCGAGCCCCCTCCATGAAGATATCTTTGGGCTCATGGACTCTTGCGCCCACAAATTGCTCGCTTCGCTTTTATCCAACACGAATTTGATATAGAAAATGCAAAAAGGGTCAACCAATTTGTAATGTGCCTCTCTTTTGGAGAAACCAAACGGCACATACTTGATGATGAAATTCGAGGCAATCAATGAGTTCAGGTACTTGCTGAATATGCCACCATCGGCAATATTTGTTTTCTTGGCGATTTCTTCGCGCGTGAAACCGACGCTGTTGGTGGCTAATAGCTCGATGATGGCCTTGGCCTTTTCGCTGAAGGTGAATATCGAATTGAACAATCTATCGAATTCCAACAATAGCAAGGCGTTATTTTTGAAAAACAGGTTGTCCACGTTTTGCGCCAAAGAGCATCTTTTATCGATGCAATTCAGATAATACGGTATGCCGCCGAATACCATATAGGCTTGCGTTATATCGTATAAAGAATAATCGACGCCTTTGCTTTCCAAAAAATCTTTGCATTCCTTCAGCGTGAATGGGTTTAGTTTTATTTCATAGGTGACTCGGCCATAGAGTCCGCCGGTGTTGTTGATGAGATTGTTTTCGATCCACGATGTAGCGCTTCCACACACGATGAGGAGCAAATCGCTTCTTCCGCATGCAAAGCCATTCCAAAATCCTTCAAAGGCGCTGATGAACTGCGAACCTTTGGTATCAAGCCAAGGCAACTCATCGAAGAAGAGGACTTTTCTCGAAGAGTCGTCGCATTGCATTATATGCTTTGACAAATTGTAGAAAGCATCGAACCAATTCTCGATTTTTTTCTCGATTTTGATGCCATATAGATGTAAGGAATTGGCGAAGTGCTCCAATTGCGTTTTAGTTTTGCGACCATCATCTTCATCCAAGGCCAATCCGGAATGCTTGAAAAAGAACCTATTTTTGAAAGTCTCGTTAATCAAATAGGTTTTGCCGACTCTTCTTCTCCCATAGATTGCAACTAGCTCAGCTTTGCCAGACGAATATAGGTCCTCAAGTTGTTTAACTTCTTTCTCTCTGCCGATCATATTGAGCATCTTAGCGGTGAAACATGTTTTTTATGCCTTCGCCGCTCCTTTCTTGAGGTTATTTTGCCATAAATTCCTCTATTTTCAATAAAAGTAGCGGTGAAAGCATAAAAATAGCGCTTCACCGCTACTTTGCTATAGATCATCATTTCAAATTCGATGATCCATCGGTATTTCCTGCCTATGGAATCGTTCTCATCAGGTGCCGGATTTCAAAATGTCGACGTATCGAGGGTATTCGAAAAGACGATCGCGCTCCTTCGTTGTCGTTTCCTTCAAGATGCCGGCTTCAAGCATTTTCCTGACGGCATTCGATACGCCGTTATACGACAAGCTGAGGGCTTTCGATGCTCCTCCGATAGTGATTATCGGGCGCTCCTTGATATAAGTGAAAACCTTCTCAACCGTCTCGCTTTTCTTCCCTAGCTTTTCCTCATCGGATCTTATAAGCGCATCGATGCTTTTGATGGTATTTACCCCGTCAATGCAGGTTTCATCGATTCCGCGCAGGAAGAATTTGATCCATTGCTCGTAATTGCCTTTGAGACGAACTTCGCTCAGCCTGTCGTAATATTCGATGCGATTGGCTTTGAGGTAGAGAGACATATATAACACTGGCTGATGGAGCGTTCCTTCATTTAAGAGCATCAGCGTGATGAGCATCCTACCGAGTCGCCCATTCCCGTCCAAAAACGGGTGAATGGTTTCGAATTGGTAGTGCGCTAAAGCGGTTTTGAGCAAAATATCCATGTCATAGTCATTTATGAATTTTTCAAGATCGCTCATGCCTTTTTGCATATCCTCCACCGTCGGCGGAACGTATCTTGCCGTCAATAAACTGCTATTGGAGGAGCCTATCCAGTTTTGGCTATGTCGGAATTCCCCTGGGTTTTTCCTCTCTCCGCGCACTCCTTGTAGTAGCACTTTATGGCTCTCGCATAAAAGGCGATTGCAGATCGGCAGTTCCTTCATTTTTTTCATCGCAAAATCAAGCGCGTTCACGTAATTGACGACATCATTGACTTCAAGATTTCTTGAAAGTTCAATGCTTGGATTAAGCACATCCTCCAAAGTGGCCTGCGTCCCTTCGATTTGGCTACTGAGCAATGCCTCTTTCCGGACATAAGCGCCCAAAAACAGATCCATATTCGGAACGAGTTCGGAGGCCATATCGAGTTTTCCAAGGGCACTATGTGCCTTTGAAAGAAGCTCAATCATCTCCGTATCCATTTCGATCTCGGGAGATGGTGGGAGCGAGTTGGGCCTATACGCTTTATAACTGGCAACGCCGCCGAGCGCACTTATGTATTCTCCTGCCCTATTCATGCTTCTCTCCTTGAAATAATTCCGCCGTTATTATAGCCGTTATTTCGCAAAAAGCCAAATTCGTGAAATAACGAGTCTAAATTTGCTTCGTTATTTCACACAACAGGCAAAGGGTGAAATTAAACTAATGAATCGTCCGATGATCTGTTGTTCACGATTTTGACGAACAAAATCTCCTGAACTTCCCCGCCTAACCGGTTATTTCTCGTTTTGATGATATAAACCACTTCGCCTATGAGGGGTGATTTTTGGCTTTCGTGAAGTTTCTTTCTCCTCAATCCAAGGAGTTCGTATTTAGCAAGAAAACAAAGCAATTCGGATAAGAGGCTATTTTTCTGGCATTTTTATGAAATGTGCGGATTTCCCCAAAATGTTTTTGCTCAAAATGTGCGGATTTCCCCAAAATCTTGACAGAAGAAGTGCGTTTGAATTTTAACATTTTTGCACAAATTCAAACGATAATTATGAAAAAACAATATCATTTTTTCCAGTGAGGAAGTCGATGGCGTTAAGGTGGGTGATTCCATCTCTGGATGTATCTTTCTTATCGAGCGAGATAACAAATTTAGGCGAAGCGTCCTTGATTTTGATAAGCGCGCCATATTCGCGTTTCAATGTCGCTTCGCTTTCCATGTAATACGATACTTGGATAAAGCATTTCTGGTGGCCTTTGATGACGATGAAATCGATTTCGCCATCGCGCAATTTTTCGTAAAACACCTCATACCCTCTTACAAGCAATTCGTTGTAGATGATTCCTTCTAGCGAGAAGGTCTCATCGGGGTAAGCGGAATTCCCCAATGAATTCTTGATTCCGACATCGAGCGGGTAATATTTTTTGGTGCCGTTGAGTCTTGCGATTCCTTTGGCGTAATGAGGGTAGCATTCCGCAATCAGATAGCATTCGGTCAGATAATCCAAGTAATTGTTGATCGTGATCGACTTCGACTTGGCGTCTTTATTGGTGATGCCATGATTTAGGTGTTTGGCAGCCGACAATGCGGAAAACGGTTTCCCGGATTCTGATAAAACGTAACTCGCCACACGAAGGAATTCGTTCTTGTTTATTTTCTTATGCATCCTGAAAACGTCTTTTTCGATTATCGATTCGTAAATGCCCCTGAGGTATTTTCTCGATTCCATTTCATTGGCTTCGTTGAACCTTTGAGGCATGCCTCCGAGTGTCAAATAGTCATTAAAAATCTCATATTCGTCGAATTCGATGTCGCTTTTCTTAAGGAAATTCAGATATTCGCCGTAGGTGAACGGATGAATCTCGAACTCCTTTGCTCTTCCTGTTAACTTATCCTGCAATTTGCCTCTTAATAACTTTGAATTGCTTCCTGTCACGAAAATCGAGCAATTGAAGCTGACCCTGATTGCCGCGATGGCGATCTCAAAATCCTTAACGTTCTGAATTTCGTCAATGAAGATGTAGTATTTCGCATCGTCTTTTATCAAAGAGGAGATTTTGCTTTCCAGCGAATCGCAAGAATCGATCTTTCTGCCCTCAATGCTTTCAAGGTCAAGCACGATAATGTGATTGTTATCTACGTAATCCCTTATTTCCTCGATGATTTGAGAAAGGATGACGGATTTTCCGCATCTCCTTATTCCGGTGATGGTCTTGATCAAGTCGGACTCGTAATATGGCCTGATCCTTTTCAAGTAAATCTCTCTTTTGATGTTTTCCATGACTAGACTATAGCAATTTTGCGTTTGAATTTTAACATTTTTGCATAAATTCAAACGATAAATGCTTCTTTGGTATTTTAAACAAGCCCTTTTACTTGGAGAAGAGGTACGTAATTGTCAAAAAGGCAAGACTCAAAATCTCCGCAAATCCCATATGAAAAAAGTCTTATCGAGATTATTCTTTTTCGGTGTTGAGCCTTTTTGAGTAATCCGTCTTGTCTTTATCCGTTATCTCTCGAATAATCCTGCACGGATTTCCTGCCGCAATCACCTTTCTCGGGATGTCTTTTGTCACGATGCTTCCCACTCCGATGATCGTATTATCGCCAATAGTAACGCCTGGCATCACTTTCACGTCTCCCCCAAGCCACACGTTTTTACCGATATGGATGGGTTTCGCCAGAGCATCCTCCGTTTATCCGCTCTCTTGCGTCGATAGAATGGTTTGCCGTATATAGCCCAATATTCGGCCCAAGCAAGGCGTGAGAGCCAATCGTCACTTCGGCGCAGTCTAAAATCACGCAGCCGAAGTTGATATAGAGGTCATCTTCGATCGTGATGTTCTTTCCGAATTCGCATTTGAAATCCGGTTCTATCCAGACATTATTGCCAACTTTCTTGAATAATTGGTGCATAAGATCGAGACGCAATTCCGTTTCTTCGTCCCCTGTCTTGTTGTAGGCCCTGAATAATTTCTTTGCCTTAACCCTGCGTTTGAACAAATCTTCATCGAAGTCGTTATAGATACGACCTTGCTGCATCCTTTCCCATTCAGTCATGATATTCACCTCATTCTTATGCCTGTCCCGAGCATCGTTTATGAAACTATGTTTCGCAAACACTCCACTAACCAATTTTGCCCATCTAGTAAAGAATAATGTGGGCCTTATGTAAAGGACACTTAACAAAAAGAGCCCATTGCCTTTAAGTGAAGCATTTCGTTCCTTCCTCTTCCGTCAGTCCCCATAGGGGCTCGCGCCGGCGCGGCGACAGCTTATAGCCCCAGCAATTCTTGCGTTCTTTTTTGCAAAAACTTTTCTATTGTCTCCAAGCGTTTTCGGGGGAAATTGTATCTTGAATGTTTTTTGAATTTGAAATTTATCATTTTGCGAAGCTGTGATTTTTGTCTCTCGGTAACAAATTGCTTCACGATTTCTTCATAGGTCACACCATCGTATGCCGGTTGTCTTGCTTTTGAATACTTATCTAAATCTTTCAAGTCTTCGTCCATTGCGTAATTGAATAGCGATAGGCCATTATCGAAAATCGGTGCAAAACCAATAGGCTTGTTGGTAGCGTTATCCACAAGCAAACCGAAATTGCCAAAATGCCTATCGGTGTTGAATATCAACGCATCAAAGATAAGCATATCCACGAAGGGATCATAAAACTCGCTTCCTAGATTTTTTAGAAAATCAGCAACCGCTCTTAAAGTGCATTTTCAAGAAATCTACAAATAGGAACGTACGAGACTTCTTTGCTTGTGAATAGTTCGCAGGTCGAGCAAAGAGTGCCTTTCCACTTCGCAAGATTATAGTCTATGTGATTCAATCCCATAACTTGCGCTATTTGTGAAGCGTAAAATTCAGAATAAGGCTCATTACCCGTATTCGCGCCGCCGGATGTACCGCCTTTGCAAAGGTAAATTTTGCCGTTTATTCTACGCCAGCATTTTTTCAGCGTTCCGTTTGTCGTATACTCCGGCGAAGAAGTAAACCCGCTTTTTGTGCGACTGCCGAATCCTGTGTAAGCGATAAGAGCCAAAACACGGGTAAATTTATTCTCATACAGATTGTAATCGGCAAATTTTCCGTTGAAATTTTCCTCAGTAACCCAATAACTGTCGTTTAAGGATAGGCCTTTGCAGATATTTATGATGCCCATAGTGTCATTATGCGAAAGCCCGCTGCGCGATAAAATTTGATCGACGTATTCACGATTTTTAGGAATTACGCGCGAAGACAGCCATTTTTCTATTCCCGAATCCGTAACTTCAAGCCCTATCGGCAATAAGTATTTTTTATCGCTGTTGACATAAACGATATGGTATTTCAGTTCACCGAGTTCTTGTCTTTCGATTTCAAAAGCCAATAGAACATCATCGAATTGCTTTATTTTATATTTCATAAACTATCTCCGAGGCTGCCTACCAATTATGCGCATGACCTTTCATTGGCCTTCAATCCAAGTTCCCATATATTAACACTGCCTCATCTTTTCACGCCAAAGCTTTCATTCTCCTCGTCGGTGAGGTCGTAGAGGTCCAGAACAGCTGGCGAATGCACCTATTCCAGACCTCTGGTTACTTGCGGAAAGGAGAAAACTCCATATCCGCAAAGAAAAAAGGTCTGACACGAATGCATCAAACCTGTGATTTCGATGGCGGAGAAATGGGGATTCGAACCCCAGCTGGGTGTGACCCCACTGCCGGTTTTCAAGACCAGTCCCTTCAGCCACTTGGGTATTTCTCCGTGCCTTGGTGGACCATGATGGGTTTGAACCATCGACCCCACCCTTATAAGGGGTGTGCTCTGACCGCTGCGCTAATGGTCCGGAAGAAAAGGCGTATGTATTATACCGACAACTTTCCCCCATAGAAAGAGAAAACGCGCATTTCGCTAGGGCACAAGGAAGAGAAATCCAGCGCTTTTTAAGGCGCTGGACCCTCCTATTCGTCTTTATTTAGGTCGGGGTATTTCTCCCGGTGGCAGTTGTAATGAGTATGTAGGAGCTTATGGGCGAGGGGCGAACCATATTCGCCGAGATATTCCTTATAAAGCGTCTTGATGTCGGGATTGAGATGCGACCTTCTGACGTTCTTCTTTTTGTCGATGTCATATAGGACGCTCGCCCGTTTCTCGACATAGGTATCAAGGATATTATCATCCTCATTATCGAGGAAGACCGGATAGACATAAGGCTGTCCACCCCCATTCACGCAGCCGCCTGGGCAACCCATGACCTCAATGAAGTCATATTGGCTCGTGCCGTTTTTGATTTCCTCGAGGAGGATTTTCGCGTTTTTCATCCCTGAGCAGACCCCAAGTTTGTATTTGGAGCCGAGGATCGTGATTTCGGCGCTTTTGATGCCGTCTAATCCACGCACCGGCGTGAAATCGATCGGCTCAAGTTCTTGATTGGTCAAGATGTTATAGGCAGTTCTCACCGCTGCTTCCATGACGCCACCGCTCGCCCCGAAAATGACGCCAGCGCCGCTTGAAGTGCCAATGAGATCATCATCAAAGCTCTCATTCGGGAGTTTGTTCCAGCTCATGCCGACGCGCCTGATGAGTTGAGCGAGTTCGCGGGTAGTCAAGACGATGTCGACATCGGCGATGCCGTCCACGCTATTCTCTTTCCGCTCCTTCTCGTACTTTTTCGCAGTGCAAGGCATAATCGAGACGACGCAGATTTTGCTCCTATCGATTTGATGCTTCTCCGCATAATAGCTCTTGATGATGGCCCCCATCATCTCGTGGGGGGATTTGCAGCTCGATAAATGAGACAATAGCTCTGGATAATAATACTCAATGTAGTTGACCCAGCCTGGCGAGCAAGAGGTGATCATCGGGGCTGGGGTGTGGGTGATGACGCGCGTCACGAATTCGTTGGCCTCCTCCGTGATCGTCAAATCGGCCGCAAAATCGGTATCGAAGACCTTTTGGAAGCCTAAACGCCTGAGAGCGGCGACCATCTTCCCTTCGGCGTTCGTGCCGATTTTATCGCCGAATTCCTCTCCTAAAGCGGCTCTCACCGCTGGAGCGGTCTCCGCGATCATGATCTTGCCTTCCTTGAGGGCTTTGTCGAATTTATCGATCTCACTATGCTCCATTAAGGCCCCAGTTGGGCAAACGAGCGTGCACTGCCCGCATTGGATGCAGGGCACGTCTTTGAAAGAACGGTTCTCGCTTGGACCGACGAAGGTCTTGAACCCGCGCTTCTCGAAACCGAGGATTCCGATACCTTGGATTTCCTTGCAAGCGGCGATACAGCGTCCGCATAAGACGCATTTGGAGGTATCGCGAACAAGGCCTGGCGCAAGATTATCGAAAGTGGTCGGCGTTTTCTCACCGAGGTATTTATCCGGCTCAGCGCCTACGCGCTTAGAGACCTCAAGCAGCTCGCATTTCCCGTTTTTCCGGCAGGTTTGGCACGATAAAGAGTGATTGGAGAGCAGGAGCTCGACGCTCGTCCTTCTCGCAATCACGGCATCAGGGTCAGAGATAGAGACCTTGAGGCCATCGCGCACAGGATAGGCGCAAGAAGGGACGAGCCTTCTTTCTCCTTCCACTTTCACTAGGCAAACGCGGCAAGAAGCCAACGAGCACTGCCCTTTCTTCCAGGTGCAGAGATTGGGGATGTTGTAGCCGCAGATTTTCGCAGCCTCGAGAATCGTCAGATCATCATCGACCAAATATGGCTTATTCTCGAAATAAACAGTTATTTTTCCCATCGCTAGACTCCTTTATTTCTTGCTGATTGCAGAGAACTTGCAGACATTGAAGCAAGTCCCGCATTTGATGCATTTCCCTTGATCTATCACGAAAGGCTCTTTGCCCACCACTCCCGAAATCGCGTTCGTTGGGCAATTACGGGCGCAGAGAGAGCACTTTTTGCACTTATTCGGGTCGATATAGTAGGAGATGAGCTTCTTGCAGACCCCGGCATCGCACTTCTTGTCCTTGATGTGGCGGAGATACACTTCCTTGAATTTACTGAGGGTTGACAAAACCGGATTGGGAGCCGTTTGGCCCAAACCGCATAAGCTCCCGACTTTGATCGAATGAGCGAGGATCTCGAGCTTCTCGATATCCTCCATCTCGCCTTTGCCGTCGGTAATCTTGGTTATGAGCTCAAGGAGTCTCTTCGTGCCAATGCGGCACTGGGAGCATTTCCCGCACGATTCGTCGCATATGAATTCCAGATAGAATTTGGCGACGTCCACCATGCAGTTATCCTCATCCATCACGATGGCTCCGCCGCTTCCCATCATCGAGCCTTTGGCGATGAGGTTATCGAAATCGATCGGGGTATCTAGCTCCGAGAGAGTGAGGCAGCCTCCGCTTGGGCCACCCGTTTGGATAGCCTGGAAGCGTTTGTTGTTTGGTATGCCGCCTCCGATATCGAAGACGAGCTCTCTTACCGTGGTGCCCATAGGAACCTCGACGAGCCCGACGTTTTTCACCTTTCCGCCGAGCGCGAAAACCTTCGTGCCGCTTGAAGTGGCGGTCCCGATTTTCTTAAATTCGGCTGCTCCTACGCGCATTATATAAGGGACATTCGCGAGAGTTTCGACGTTATTGATGATGGTCGGCTTCCCCCATAAGCCCTTGATGGCGGGGAAAGGAGGACGGGGGCGAGGCATGCCACGCTTACCCTCGATCGAGTTAAGGAGAGCCGTCTCTTCTCCACAGACAAAAGCGCCAGCCCCGTATCTGATGTGGCAATCGAAGGAGAAATCGCTCCCTAGGATATTCCTACCAAGCAATCCGACTTCGCGTAATTCTGCGATTGCTTTTTCTAGACGCTTGCAGGCCACTGGGTATTCGGCCCTGATATAGAAGTAGCCATTTTCAGCGCCGATCGCATATCCCGCGATCATCATGCCTTCGATGACGGAAACCGGGTTCCCCTCTAAAATTGAGCGGTCCATGAAAGCGCCTGGGTCCCCTTCATCGCCATTGCAGACGACGTATTTGACATCGCTATCTTGGGCATAAGCGAATGACCACTTCTTGCCCGTGGGGAAGCCTCCTCCGCCGCGTCCGCGCAAACCGGATTCACTGATTTCGTCCACTACCGCTTTCCTTCCTTTATGGAGAGCGTTGATAAAGCCTTCGAAAGCTTGATATCCAAAGGCCTCATCGAGGTTTTCTGGGTTTATGGTGCCGCAGCCGTGCAAAGCGATACGGAGTTGTTTCTTATAGAAAGTGATATCGTCTTGGCGTTCCACTTTCTTATTGACGATCGGGTCAAGATACAAGAGGTCTTCGATGCATTTCCCACCGATGATATCCTCTTCGATGATGCGCTCGCAGTCGCTCACTTTGACGGCATGATAGAGCCTATCTTCCGGATATATCTTCACGAAAGGGCCCTGCGAGCAGAAACCAAAGCACCCGACGATATTGACCGTCACTTTATCTTCGAGCTTTTTCTCTTTGATGAGCTCTTCTAGACGATGGATGATTTGCTCGCTGTCGCTCGATAAACAGCCCGTGCCACCGCAGACGACGATATGCCTTTTCCCGTCTTTTCCATCGAATTTCTTTTCTAGACACGAGGAGCAAGAAGAAAGGCGCTTGCTTAATTCCGCCTCAGTCTTGATTTTGCTTGTAGCCATATTTACGCTCCCTCCTTATCGAGTTTCCGATATTCATCGATGATGGTCTTAACTTGCGAGAGTGTGACCTTTGGATACACCTTGCCATTGATGGATAAGGCTGGAGCGATCCCGCACGCCCCGATGCAGCGGAGAGCATCGAGCGTGAAGCAGCCATCGTCCGTCGTTTGCCCTGGCTTGATGCCAAGGAGCTCCGAGAATTTGTCGATGATGTTTTGTCCGCCCTTGACGTAACACGCCGTGCCGAGGCAAACCCCGATGACGTATCTTCCTTTCGGCGTCAAGGAGAAGAAGGAATAGAAAGTGACTACCCCGTATATCTCGCTCACCGGAATATCGAGTTCCTCCGAGATTATCTCCTGTACTTCTAACGGGATGTAGCCGTATTCCTTTTGGGTTGCCGAAAGAACGAGCATCAAAGGAGAGGGCTCATTTTTGTATTTGGCGCAGATATTCTTGATGATATCCACTGCCTCTTTTCGTAGGTGCATAATGGACTCCTAAAAAATAAAAAACGTATTTCGGATATTATAAAGGATGGGCGCCCTTTTGAAACAAAATACCCCGCTTTCGGTGCATTAATACCGATATATCGGTTTAAAACAATACGATTGCCTAAACTAACTGATTATCGAACTTTTTCCTGCCTTCTCGCCTTTTGGATAATGGCATTCGCCTTAAATAAAATAGCCGTCAATAAAGCGTTTATCCCTGCAAAAGGAAGACGAAAAGAAGAGAGCGCTTTTACTCGATATCCCCGCAAAAAGGGGTTAAAAGATTCGATTTATCAAAGAAACCACCGCAAAAGCAAGCCGAATGGATTCTGATTCGTTTTAAATCCGACAAAGAAAGGGAAATCACCGCTCACCAAATGGTTGGCACATCGTCGACGTAATGCCAGTAACGGCCATCCTTGGTCGGGGCGGACCCGCTATAGAGATAGACTTGCTCTTCTTTTATTCCGGATTCGGCAGCATTCTTATACAAGGAAGCAAGGCTTTCCTCATCTCCTTGATAGAAATAATGGATTGAGGAAGAGCAGCCGGAGAAAGCGTCTTTTTCAATGCTCGTCACGGTAGTAGGTATAACGACGGAAGATAGGCTCGAGCAGTTATAGAAAGCGCCTTTGCCAATCGAAGTATTGACTTTCGTAGGTTTAGAAGAGCCTTCAGGAGTTACAGCCAAGCCTTCAGCGATTGTGACGGAAGATAGGCTCGAACAGCCAGAGAAGGCGTAACTATCGATTGATTCGACGCTGCCTGGGACATTAAGAGAAGAAAGCGATGAACAGTCAGAGAAAGAGTAAGCGCCAATAGACTTCACGCTTTCCGGTATTTCGATCGATTCTAAAGACGAGCAGCCGGAGAAAGAGTAAGAATCTATTGCAGTCAAGTTTCCTGTTTCTCCAAGAGTGAACGAAGTTATCGACGTACAACCAGAGAAGGCGTAAGCGCCAATAGACTTCACGCTTTCCGGAATATCGACCGAGGTCAATGATGAACAATTGTAAAAAGCGTAAGCGCCAATCGAAGTAAGGGTATCCGGCATATCGATAGAAGGAAGCAAGGAACAGCCGGAGAAGGCGTAAGCACCGATAGATTCAAGTCCTTCTGAGAGAGTAAGAGATGATATCAATGGGCAGTTATAGAAAGCGTGATGACCGATGGATTTGACACCTTTCGGAATAACGATTGTGCTCAAAAGCGAGCAGCCATGGAAAGAATAGGCGCCGATCGTAGTTAATCCTTCCGAAAGAGTGATGGATGAAAGCGAACTGCAACCGGAGAAAGCGTAATCGCCAATCGACTCCACGCTTCCTGGAACAACAATTGAAGATAAGGACGAACATCCATAAAAGGCATAATCGCCAATCGAAGCAAGGCTCTCGGAAAGAGTGAGCGAAGTTATATAGGCGCAGCCTGAGAAAGCGCGTTTGCCGATGGAGGTGACGCTACTAGGCAAATTCACCGCAGTCAGTGATAAACAACCAGCAAAAGCGTAATCCCCAATCGCTTTAATATCATTTGGGAAGAGCGTATCCGCGCAGCCAAGCACCAATTTGTCGCTCGCTTTCTCGATAATGGCGTTGGCTTTATCTCTCGAATCGTAGACCGGATTATTGTCGTCCACCACGATTGAAGAAAGCGAGGTGCAGCCGGAGAAGGCGAACTCGCCGATGGAGGTGACGCTTTCCGATATAGTAAGCGAAGATAAATAAGCGCAGTTATAGAAAGCGTAGCTATTAATCGATTTCACTCCTTTAGGGATAGAGATCGAGGGCAATGATAGACAACCCGAAAAAGCATAAGAGCCGATGCTGCCGACGCTTTCTGGGATAAGAGTGCTAGAGCACCCAATCAATAATTCATTGTTTGAGCTTTTGATCACGGCATTGCAGTTATCTCGCGAATCGTAAATCGAATTAGCTTCCGCCACCGTAATAGTAGAGAGGGACGAGCAGCCAGAGAAGGCAAAACCGCCAATCGAAGTGACGGTAGAAGGGATAGATATCGAAGATAAAGACGAACAACCATAAAAAGCGTAATTCCCGATTTTGGAAACGCCTTCTTCGATAGTCGTAGACTCTAAAGAAGCGCAGCCATAGAAGGCATAATCACCGATTTTGCTTACGTTTCCAGGAATCGCGATCGATTTCAAGGACGAACAGCCAGAGAAAGCAAACTCGCCGATGGAGGTGACAGTAGAAGGGATGGTTGTCTCCTTGCAGCCAATGAATAACTCGTTTTCAGAGGAGATGATTATCGCATTGCAGTTTTCTCGCGAATCGTAGATTGGATTACCCCCACTCACAACGATCGATTCCAATGATACGCAGCCAGAGAAGCTATATTCGCCAATGGAGGTGACAGTAGAAGGGATATTGATCGATTTCAAACCCGGAGAAGAGGAAAAGGCTTTGTCATTGATCGAGACGACTCCCTCTGGGATAACGGTGCCAGCGCAGCCGATCAATAATTCGTTGGTTTCCGTGACGATTATGGCGTTGGAGTTATCCCCCGAATTATAAGTCTGATTTTCTTTATCGATGGTAATTGAGGATAAAGACGCACAAGAGGAAAAGACCCCATCGCCTATTTTCGAAATGGTTTTCGGAATCGATATCGAAGAAAGATGCGAGAAACCGGAAAAAGCGTATTTCCCGATTTCCGTTATCGCAACACCACCGCATTCAGATGGTATTTGGATGCTGCTAGCGGCCAAATGGGATATTTTGCAGCCGGTTATGACATAAGTCGAATCTTCGTTCTTCTTAAGAGTGAAGGCTTCGTCTATTTTTAACTGTTTTTGGTATTTGCATACGGGGCAAGAGAGCTGAACGAGATCATTATCAAGCAAAGCGGCGCTGAGATTATGGAGCGTTTCGTCTTTTTCGAAGCTCTTCGCGTCCTCATCGGCGCAGGAATGCCAATGGTATTCATCGTTATATGACCAAACATCGGAACACACCGTCTCGCGCTTTTCCGAAGAGGAGGAACTCGAGGAAGAAGATGAACTCTTGCCATATTCAGAATTGATAAAACCGCACCCCGATAAAAGAAAGGCGGACGCTAATAGAAGCGATGATTGCTTAATGTTCATGAAGTGTTCCTTTCCGGTGTCGCTCACGAAGAGAGGGATTCTTGAGCTCAAGATATGCGCGAACGATTATTTACAAATTAATGAAAATCGTTGATATTCTCGCCCATGTTCGATTTCTTTGAAACCTTCCTCTCTAGTGTAGTGAAGAAAGGAAGAGAATCAAGTCCCCTTTTGCGTATGGGCGTTCCGTATTCGCGCGCGAAAGGACAAAATTCTCTTTGTTTACTGACTATGAATGGCTTATCGCGCGCCTATAAAGGACGAACGCTATTCCACATCGTTGTAACACCCGTTTCTTTTGAGGTCTCTGATGATTTTCTTTCTTTCCGTCTCCAGTTTCTCGTTCACCGCTTCAGGATCGATCGGCGCATAGAAATCGTATTCGCTGACGGTCGGTATTTTGAGATTCCATGCATAAATCTTCTCTTCTTCGCCTTTTAAATACCTATAAAGCCCCGAATGGTTGTCTTCCCAGATACCATCGCCATAAGCTTCCAAGAGTATGAGGTTTTTCCTTAAGGGGAAGGAGAAATCACCCAATACTTCCAAATCGAATTCGTAATCGTCGCCGGTATCGTAAATGAAGGTTAAGGATGAACAAATCTCCAGGGCTTTTTCGATGCTGACTTTCGTGTAATCATAGGCGGGGACGCCTGAGAAGCCGAAGTCGGCCACCCAACTTTCATCGACGAATTTCGCTTCTTTGCCTTCAAACATCGCCATATGGCAGAAAGCGCCCTTCAAAAGGATCTGGATGTAGATGCTGAATTGATAGAGATTCATTTTGGGATCCACTAAAACAATTCGACAAAACTTCTCTTTGAAATCGGAATCGGCGATTTTGATTTTCAGATATTCCATGTTTAACCTCGTTTTATCGCGCTTTTGGATATATCAAATGATACTAATTTTTCCGACTCCCGTTCAACTTTAATAGTCCGACTAAAAAAAGCCTGACATACTTCATAAGTTTATGGAAACACCTACGTAAATATTGCTATGACGATTTCCTATTTGGAGCACTGCAATTTTTGAACACTTCTTAGCAAGGTGTCTATTTTTATCGTCATTTTTTTGGAAAAGTGTCATTTTCGGTCGTTATTTCTTTGGAAAAGTGTCATTTTGATGGTCATTTCTTTTGGAAAAGTGTCGGAGCTCAGGCAACGCACCGCTATCTTAGGGATAGAGGCAGCGTTGTTCACGATGAAAAAAATACTCTCTTTGTCGTTTTTTTATCTGTTCGTCTAGCCTAACATCTTCATTGCAAGAAAGTGGGAACAAGCATCCACCGCTCCTAGTGACTAAATCACTGCAAAATCGCGGCTTTTTTAGACGACTGACCTAAAGAGGATTTGATTTATCCCCGCAAAACCCTTCTCAATAAACAAAAAAGCCTCCAATTACCTTTTTTGGCAAGGAGGCTATTTGTTTGATTGGTGGCTCAAGGCGGACTTGAACCGCCGACATACCGGGTATGAGCCGGTTGCTCTAACCAACTGGGCTACTGAGCCATGTAACAATAGACTGGTGGAGCATATCGGGATCGAACCGACGACCTCATGCTTGCAAAGCACGCGCTCTCCCAGCTGAGCTAATGCCCCAACTATTGGCCGCCAAAGACGGCTCGCTTATTATACCGAGGCTATTTTCTCTTCTCAACAAGGTATTTGGGTTTTTCTCACGAAGTCATTTTTCGACAGAGAGTACGAGCAAACTTCGATATTTTCGTCTTTTTTCGCCACGTAATAAGGACTTACCGCACCTTTGAGGAACCCCAAAGACGCCAATAAAGCCATTGAAGCCACATTCCTAACGTCAGTGAGGGCAATGATTTCTCTATATTCTTTTTCCTCGAATAGATACGAAAGTACTTCCTTTAAGCCTTCTTTCATGAAACCCTTCCGCCAGTAACGCTCATTGAGGGTGTAGCCGATTTCGCAAATTCCTTCTTCTAGGTCTTTGATGACTTGAATCTCCCCTATCGCTTTCTTTTGATATTCAAGGCACCAGCTATAATGGCGTTTCTTTTTGATCCAGGACTTCAATAAACGCTCAGTTGTCTCTATATCCCGATGCGGATGCCAAAACAAAAAACGGGTGACGTTTGTCGAAGAGCAATATTCATAGACGTCTGAAGCATCCTCGACTCCGAAAGGGCGGAGAGTTAAGCGGTCAGTGAAAAGGGTTGGCGTTTCTTTCATCTATATATAATAAGGATAAGGCTATTCTTTCTCTTCGGTGGAGGGCTCGCTATAAACGCGGCGGGTCTCGCCTCTTTCGATGGCCAATAATTTATCGGCGATCGGTAGATTCGCGGAAGGGAAGCAGATGCTCTCCCCTTTGTTTGACAAGATTCGATGGGTAGGGATAAAAATCGGAAGGGGGTTGCGCAATAAGCAATAAAGGATGAGATTCTCTTTGATTCCCGTCTCTTTGCTCGCTTCGCCGATCGTTTTGGTCTCGCCGTAGCGTAATGTTCTGCAATATTCCCAGACGGTCTTCTCCTCTTCGCTCCCCTCATATTGGAGGCGGAGATCGAATTCCTTCCTTTGCCCAAAGCAATACTGATTTAGTTCGATGATGCTGTCATAGAGAGCGGAGTTCTCTTCGTTACGCGCCCCCTCAGGGTCAAAAGCCCCGAAAGTGAGGGAAATTAGCTTGCGCCCTAAAGCGATAACGGTGACGTTGCCTACGCCCGTGTCATAAACTGCATAGCGAACTACTGCGTTATCAATCATCGTTTATCTCCGCTTGTTTAACTTAATTTTATAACTTTTAAAGTTATTATTGCAAATATGCTCGACAAAATAGGCCAATTTGTCGAACGATTTATTTGTGTTCGTTCACCGAGAGGAAGCGTTTCTCGTCTTCTTCATCAATGATGTAGGTCTTATCGGTGCCGTAGATTTTCGCGATATTGCTGCAGTGGCTCGCCACACGTTCGTAGCAGTTCACGATATCGAAGTAGACAAGCTCCGTGTAGCGGTTCGAGATTGTCCCGCTGACGCTCCCCTCCTCTTCGAAGTGGGCGTCGGTGGCTTTGTCGAGTTCCTCGAGGAAGTGGCGTCTTTCCTGAATGACTTTTAGCCCTAACCCTTTGCTCTCTTTCTCATAAACCTCGATCGTTTTGTCGATGAAGGTTATCGTCTTCTCGCTGACGGAGAGGAAGAAGGATTTTTCTTGCTCAGTGAGCGTCTCTTTTTTCTCTTTGATATGCGAGAAGAAATTGATGAGGTTCTCGCCATAATCCCCAATGCGCTCGATATCCTTGCTGGCTTTCAAGACGCTTAGAAGGAGAGCGATGTCTTTCTCGGAGAGGTTCGTTTTGTCGCAGCGCGAGAGATACTCGTTGAGCTGACGGTCGATCATATCGATACTGGCTTCAAGATTCAGCACGAATTCGGCATCTTCGTCACGACTATTCTCAAGATAATCCTTGATGGTCTCAAACATCATCTTGTCATAAGAGAACATCGTAAGGGTTCTCTTTTTCGCTAAAGCGAGACCTTCAGAAGGGAAATCGTGCATGAGGACATCGTCGAGCGGCTCAAGGGCGGCAATCACCCTCTTACGCTCAGAAGGTATCATCTTGTTGATGAGGTCGGTGACCGGCGTTAAAAGAACGAAGAAGATGAGCCCCGTCGTGAGATTGAAGAAGAGATGGCATAAAGCGACCTGAATCATCGGCGGGAGATACCATGAGAAACTCCCATCAGCCAGCTCTTGCCCCCAATATGACGGCGTGCTTAGCCATGTCCTTATCGGCGGGATGAAGATGATGCCCATGAACAAAGCGGCGCCCACCACATTGAAAAGAAGATGGAAAACCGCCACTTTCTTGCTTTCTTTACTCCCTCCTAAAGAGGCGAATAAAGCGGTTGAGGTCGTGCCGATATTCGCGCCGAATAGAACTGGCAAGATGCCGAATAGAGAAATAGAAACGCCCGCGCTGACGGCGTATAGTCCCTGCACCACGCCGACAACAGCGCTCGAAGATTGAATACAGACGGTGGCGATAATACCGATAAGAAGCCCGAGCCATGGATGTTCATTGAGGGCGGAGAAGAGAGAGATGAACCAATCTTCCGTCGCAATCGTCGATAAATAGAGCTCCATGATCCATAAGCCAAGGAAAAGGGCGCCCAAGGCAAAGGAGAGCTCGCCGATATCGGCCCACTTCTTTTTGGTGGCGAATAGAAGTATCACCGAGCCCACGAAAAGAATAAGCGGGAAATATTCCATCAAAGGTATGGAAACGATAAAAGCGGTAATGGTCGTGCCGACATTCGCCCCGATGATAACAGCCGCGGCCTGCACAAAAGTCAAAACGCCAGCCCTAACCAAGCCGATCGTCAAAGCGCTCGTGCCACCGCTTGACTGGATGACGGCCGTAAAGCCCGCACCCGCCAAAAAGCCGGTCAAACGATTCTTGCTGAGTTTTTGGATCCAGTGCGATAAACGCCCGGAAGCCATCCTTTTAAGGGTAGAAGAAAGGGAGGTAATCCCATATAAGAAAAGGCCAAGCCCGCCGAGGGTCATGGTCCAAAACGCTACCTGATTCCAAGAGAACATATTTTGCAACGTTCTCCATTATGCTTGAGTAGGCGGGCAAAGAGAAGATTTTTGTGATTGTTAGCCCTTTCAGAGAACGCTTTAGAACCTATCCTTCATCAAAAATAAGCCCATATGCTTTTAACGCTAGACCTATTAGCGAAATATTTCCTGGCATCACTAATTCGAACCAAAAAGACCCTCAAAACAAATCCAATTGCATATTTTGACCCACAAAATATGCAATTGGAATTTAAATACGTTTGTTTCCCCTTCTTATAAAGCCTCTGCCTCTCTACCTCTGAATCGTGATTCAACGTCGATTTCAGCCTAGGTACACGCGTACACGCGCCTACATAATTAAGATGATTGAAGAAATCTCACGCCGTCTTTCATCTTCTCGTTGCAAATG
>CAVIFQ010000022.1:0-21889 GCA_963642055.1 Roseburia hominis
CCGTTCGTTAGCGGACCCGCCGAAAACCGATGGTTCGGCCTCGAACCAAACTTGATTCTCTCTCTCTCTCTCTCTCTCTTTATAATCCAAATTCAGTAGGAAGCTAACGCGTACATTATTAATAAACGCGCGCGAAGAGAAAGGCTTTCATGGCATTGGAGGCAAGGCTAAATGCGAAACCGCGACGATCCATAATGACGGCTTTAAGAAAGTAGAAGAAGACGCTTTAGAGAAAAAACGATACAGAAAAGGTAATAAAGACAATGAAAAGAAAAATGATTGTGGCCGCATTGATGGCCTGCTTCGCCCTAACCGGGTGCGGAGGGGAGACGACGAGCAGCTCTAGCGGAGGGACGCAAGAATCGTCGTCCTCGAGCTCGTCCTCATCAGCCCATACGCACACCTACTCCAGCTCTTGGTCGAGCGACCCCACATACCATTGGCACGCAGCAACATGCGGGCATGATGATGCCGTCGAGAAAGAGAAGCATTCCTTCAAAAAGAAATCGATAGTCGAGGCGACTTACGATGCTGGCGGATACACGGTCTACGAATGCTCGGTGTGCCATTACTCCTATAACGGCGACGAGACCGCCAAGCTCGAGCATACCTACTCAACGGATTGGAACATGGACCCAACGGGCCATTGGCATGCCTGCACTGATGAAGGTTATGAATCACTCCTAACCAAAGACAAAGCTCAGCATGAACTAGTGGATAACGCTGACGGGGGCCAAACGTGCTCGATTTGCGGCTATGCCGTCGTTGATTATAGCAAGTACCTCAAATTCAAGAAAAACGAAGACGGGGAATCTTATTCCGTATCTTACTGTAACAGCTCCTTGGAAGGGAATTTGGTAATCCCGTCCACTTATGAAGACCTTCCCGTGACCAAAATTAGCGATGAGTCTTTTTCCGATTGCGACTCATTGATTTCCGTCGTTATCCCCGACAGCGTCACGATCATCGGGGGCGGCGTTTTCTACTCTTGCCAAAAACTCGCATGGGTAACGCTTCCGAAAAACCTCACCTCCATTGGCGATTACTCTTTCGCTTTTTGCCCGTCATTGACTTCGCCGATCGAAATCCCGGCGAGCGTCACTTCCATCGGAGAAGCTACTTTCTTCGGCTTGAATACGTCATCCATCAAAGTCGCGGATGGCAATACGAAATACGATTCCAGAGATAACTGCAACGCCATCATCGAAACCTCGACCAACACCCTTATCGCTGGGTGTGGCAAGACGGTCATTCCTGATGATGTCGCTTCGATTGGTACGTATGCTTTTTGTTACTGCTCATCTTTGAAATCCATCAAAATCCCCGCAGGTGTGGTCTCGATTGCCGGATCCTCGATTGCTGGCTGCGTCTCGTTATCATCAATCACGGTCGATGAGAACAATAAAATTTACGATTCGAGGAATGGCTGTAACGCCATCATCGAGAAAGGGTCAAACAAGCTCATCGCTGGCTGCAAAGATACCGTTATCCCAGATGATGTCGTCTCGATTGGCGATAACGCCTTCGCCGGATGCACTGGATTAAAGACCATAAAAATCCCTTCCAGCGTCGCCTCCATCGGTTGCGATGCTTTCTCTTCCTGCTCATCTTTGACTTCCATCGATATTCCCTCTGGCGTCACCTCCATTGGCGCTTTCGCTTTCTATTCCTGCTCATCTTTGGGATTAATCTCCATTCCAGACAGCCTTACTGTCATCGCTGATTACGCCTTCGATGAATGCTCATCGCTTACTTCCGTCGTAATCCCGGACGGGGTCACCTCCATCGGTTATTACGCTTTCTCTTACTGCTCTGCCTTAACGTCCGTCACTATTGGAAATGGCGTCACCTTCATCGATTCTTTCGCTTTCTATGACTGTACATCTTTAACTTCCGTCGCGATTTCAAGTAACCTTACCACCATCGGTTATTGCGCTTTCTCTCGCTGCTCTGCGCTTACTTCCATCGTGGTTCCTAAGAGTGTTACCTCTATCGGCGAATATGCTTTCTTAGGATGCAGTGACTCGTTGAAGATCTATTTTGGCGGTGCTTCCAAAGATTGGTCCAAACTTTCCCAATCCACTAGCAATGTCTACTATTTCACTGCCAACGGCGAGAATGAGACCGCTTCAGGCAACTGGTGGTATTACGATGCTGATAACAACATCGTCGAGAAAGTTGTCAAATAAACGGTAGCCGAATGACCGTCTAAGGCGCTGGCTTTATCCGCGGCGGAGGTGCCATCCTCCGCCGAAACGCTCTCCCTCACTTCGCGGTTGCTTTGTCACTTAACGCCTCTAAAAACAAATGGTTCGGCCTCGAACCAAACTTGACTCTCTCTCTCTCTCTCTCTCTTTACAATACGTTTCATTGAAACAAGAAGGTACAAACAAAATGAAAAGAAAAATGATCTTGGCCGCATTTGCGGCCTGCTTCGCCCTCGCCGGATGCGCGGGGAATGCGACGAGCGGCGGAACTTCTTCCAGCGGCGCCGGCTCGTCGGCGGGCAGCTCTAGCGGAGGGGCGCAAGGATCATCGTCCTTCAGCTCGTCCTCATCAACCCATACGCACACCTACTCCAGCTCCTGGTCGCATGATGAGACCTACCATTGGCACGCCTCGACTTGCGGGGATGATGCGGTCAGCGGTAAAGAGGAGCATTCGTTCGTGAAGAAATCCACGGTATCCCCGACCTACGAAAAGGGCGGATACACCGTCTACGAATGCTCGGTGTGCCTTTACTCGGAGAATCGCGACGAGACACCCAAGCTCGACTCTTCGGCCCTGGGCATAAACCCTTTATTCAGCGAAGATTACGATACCGTTACCTACGGCCTCTATCCCCAGACGCATGTGAGCGATGAGACTTTGATATCCTCGTTGGATGCATTAGAGACGGCAGAATCAAACGGCTGGTACCTATACGATGGGGCCTACTACGCGAAGCAGAGCGCGACCCCGTACGACTCATCCCGTGAATTCAGCGACGGGACAAAAATCGCCGAAGGGACGGAGTATTGGTTCAAGTGCGAGCCGATAGAGTGGAAGGTGCTCTCATCGTCAGAGGGAACGTATTCGCTCGTCTCATCTGTTCTTCTGGACGCCTATTGCTATTATTCGTCCACGAAAGAGAGGACCATAGACGGGAAGACCGTATACCCGAACAATTACGAATATAGTGATATACGTAAATGGCTCAACGATGAGTTCTACAATTCCGCCTTCTCTTTGAGTAACTCCCTCATCCAGACGGTGATGGTCGACAACTCCGCCTCGACGACAGTGAGCTCGACGAATAAATACGCATGCGATGACACAGAGGACAAGGTCTATCTCCTGAGCTACGCGGATTACGAAAACAAAGATTACTTCAATTACGCAGCGAGGGAGTGCAGGCCGACCGATTGGGCGAGAGCCAGCGGCGCCTATGTGTACACGAATGGCAATGGCCTTTATTGGATGAGGTCTCCCGACTCGGGTGGCTCCTCCGAGGCGCGATGCGTGGACTGCTCTGGCTTCACCAGCAACTTCAGCGGCACCGCCGTAGACGGATGGTACGCTGGCGTCCGCCCTGGCATTACGATCAAAATCGCGTAACTGCAAGGAATGCGAAATTTATTATCCTAGCCATCCCTCGACCAAAATCCTGAGGTGTATCAATTTCTTTGTCCCAAAATGATTATGATGAAAGATGATTGGTGGATACGCTCATGAAGGCGTATCCACCCATCATCATATCTGGCAATAAGGCCTCTATGGGGTGTAGAGGGGAGAGAAGACATATAGATGTAATTGGGGTGAACATCCCTTATAGGGATATAGGGCAAATGAAAACAAATATGGAATATCCTCGCTAAGGGCTTAAAATAGGGGTCATGAAGCTTCGCGGGGGCAGTAAGAGTATCTACAAGCTCCTCCTTTGCGGGGGGGTTAGCGTTCACTAACTTCGCCTTATTGGGCGTGGGATTCGCCAGTTGGGATATCGCGCCGAAAGCGTATGCCTCCTTTCCTCTTGAGGCGGATTCAGCGACCGATTATAAGATCTTCACCGATTTATCCGTCTCTACGTTTAAGGTGGGGCAAGACGGCATATACGTTAGCTCTTACGCTTTGAAGACGACTGGCAGCATTACCGTCTCTTTTAACGTCAACTGCACTTATCTATATGAGCTTGGCTATCTATCTGATGCTGGCTCTTTTTCTTTTGAAGCCAAGCTCAAATCCTCAAGTGCGGATTTCTTATACTGCGTGAATACTACAGCGAGTGTCTCTATCGATAATGGTACCGCAAGTACAAGCGAGGGCAAAACAGAGAGCGTTGATGATTACCAGTATCTCATTCATGAGATCACCATCAATGATGTTGTCACTATCGATACTGTCTCTAGCAGCGCGACTATCAATAAAGAGTCAGTCCCTATCTATATCACCTATACGGTTACTGAGACTAGTAGGGGCGATATCTACTCTAGTTACTCTAACTCGTCCTTCTCCTTTTTAGCGGAGGCTCTTAAGCAATGAACAAGCACTCCGTCGTAGCGAGATTATCGCTCCTACTAGTCTCCTTATTCAGTTCCATCGATATCGGGAGAGCCTCTTGGATTAGCGTCAAGGACAAAGAGGAGGCCTCTATAGCTATCTCTAGCGATCCTGGGAGGGCGGTCTGCTATATAGGGGATACGTATTACACCTCGCTGGATGTGGCGCTGGATGTTGCGCACGAAAACGGCAAAGACGACACGATATACGTGATACCGGGGCTAAAGAAATCGAATGGCGATATATTGCCAGTCGAGATAACGGGTACGCGTTACTTGGACAAAGGGGATACGCTGAATCTGCCGTATGAAGGGGAGACCTATTACCGTGACAGCTCCTTTGATCAGGATCAAGGCGATGGCACCGAGTATTATTTCGCTGACGAAAATGTAGATGCGTATAGGAAAACGCAAGTCATATTGGAAGGCACCTTCAATGTAAAGGGCATAATCAATATTGGAGCTGATCTAGATAAAAACCTGCAACCGGTTACTGGGCAAACGACCGGCGCTTATTGCGAGATTACGATGGAAAACGGGTCTAATTTGATTTGCGATGGTGTATATGGAAAGATAAATTGCTATGGCTATATCAAGCGAGCCGCTAAAAAGAGCACCGCATTATTGACTATTCAGAATTCCGGCACGCTTCTAACGCCTTTCGTTATGTATGATTTCAAGGGTGGATCCTTTACCAAAGCCACTGTTGAACTTGACGAAAGCGACAAATTCTGCCCATTCCAGGTTTTCGATTTCTGCAACGTTCAAGTGAAGGTAAAGATAGAGGCTGGATCGGGTTGGAAAACCAGAGCCTGTCTTTATGGCAACGTCAATGGCAGCTTTAATTACATTCCGGTCAATAATCTATTTTTCATTGGGCCAGAGCCAAGCAGCAGTGATGAATCTTCTCAGCCAGCCCTCATCCTCAAAGATGGTTATATTGAGGTGGAATATGTACCCGATGATATCGAAAAAATGACATTGATAAAAACCAGCAAGTACGTAATAAATCAATCGAAAACGTACATCAATATTCATGGCGAGGTTGATATTGGCGGCATTACGGTCGGCTTTCTATTGTACACCATCAAAACAAGCCAATTTTTCTTCCCTATTTCTTATAAATTCGATTTTACGATCAATAAGGGCAGCGTTTTGAACGTTGGTAAGAAAGTCAAGTTCATGAATGGCTCCAGTATGCGCGTAAACGCGGGAGCAAAGGTCAATCTCAAATCTTCTCTCATCTTTTATGATGGCGAGACTGAAGGCAAGAAATACGAGGATACCAGCACTGGGCTGGCATGCCTTTATCCAAGCGGCTTAGGGTCTGCAACTCTCGTTAATAATGGGGTCATCAACGTCGAAAGCGGTGGTGCGATTGGTGGCTATGTCAATGTCGAGACAGAAGGGGCTGAGCTTAATTACGGAGCAACCGCTTATACTGTGAGTTCTCCCGAAGTATCTAGTTGGGATTCAGGGACGGGGACGCTGACGGTGGCTTCTCATTCAGAGACGGCCACCGGGCCTTTAACCAGCGGAGCGGATTACGAAGAAGCGGGTGACCTTGAATATTACAATTACAAGTCATCAGTGTCTTCATCGAATAATAAATGCGCGTGGTATCACGAAAAGAAAGAGGAAGAAGCAGAAAAAATCGAATTCGAGGATTTCGTTTTCTCGCAAGACGGTTCTTGCGGATCGGTGAAAGTCGAAATAAAGGAATCTTTGCAATCGAAGTACTCCGCGTCGTCTTTGCAGTGGCGATTAGACGCTACAAATATCAGTGGCATAAAGAGCGTTGCGGATGGTGGTCAAAAAGCCTCGACTGAGTATGCTGATAACTGCATAACAATCGATGGTAGCGGCTATAGTGTGACCATCAAAAATACTTCTACGAAAGCTCAGACCATCAGAGTAGTTGTCGTTACTAAGGACAAAAAAGCGACAGGGGAAGACGTTTTCACAGTTCAGGGCAGACTATGGGAGGTTAAAGATGTTAGTTTCGATGTTAGAACCGAGGAAGACAGCACACAAGAACTTACGGATACCTCATCTATGGCTGTTCAGGGTGAACCAGAAGCTTCCTCCTTCCTAGGCGTCACCGCAACCACCTACAAATATTATTCGAAAACATCTTATGATGTTGCTACAAAATATCGATTAAAAGTCAATGTTACCAATCCGACAAATTTCGATTCGTCGAACGTGACTTACTGGTGGCAAATGACAAGCGCACCTAATGTTTCTGCGAAGAATATCACATACGTTGATCCTGTTACGAATAATAATGCGGTTTTAGATACTACTGGCAAAGCAATATCGACCAAGTCACCAATAATTACGGCATGCTTAACCGGCAAGAACAAAGGTGGATATATTCTCTTAAATTTCTGCATCGCGTATAACGACGGATTAGAATCGGATGATAAATATTATCCTGAGAAAAGTTTAATTAAAGATAACAAAATTAAGAACAACGCAGATAGTATAAAAGTTAAGTTCTTCGCGAATAAAAGTTAACCCATCTTGTGATATTTCGTACCGAAAAACAGAATACCAAATATCTCAGCTATTTCGTTTTGCCGATTGAAGATTTGTTTAGCTCATTCATGATTTTTAAAGAGCGGGCATGGACAATTTTGATGGTTAAGTAATCAAAACAGCAATGGAGCGATTTGTCAGTTGACTGAAAGTTTCTTATCGTTTGTGAGGCTGCCTTCTATTTGATAAACGTATGTTTTCCGCCATAACGTTCTTCCGCTTTCAAAAGCCTCGGTTCTGCGATTCTTTCGGCAAAATTTGATTCACTATTGGTGACTAGGATATAGGATCGATTTCCGCCATCATCATGATTCAATGCCGTTGTAGCGATCCCAAGCGTCCCTGATCCAGCGAAGAAATCCATAACAAGACCATCTTTTGGGCATGTTGCGCGGATCAATTCGCGAATGAGTGCAACAGGCTTTGGAGTTACAAATGCGTTCCGACTTCCAAATACTTCAGCGATTTCATCTTTCGCGGATGAGGTCGTGCCGAAACCGGAGAAAATGAAAGGCGATTTCCTTGGTTTTCCTTTTGAATCATGAATCGGATATAAAATGGATTTTGGTGAGTTCAGACAAAAGACGATATATTCGAAGAACACTTTCTTTTTGCCAGACTTATTCTCTTTGTTTTGATCAAACCTCTTATCAAGCTTTTTCCAAAGGCGGATGAAGACGTTCTTCTTGCCGAAGATTGCTGCAGCAACTTCTTTCACGTCTTTGAGTCCGCCTCTGTCGATAGAGATGACCATCCAGCCATTTTCTTTGAGAAGTGGTTTTGCGGCTTCAATCCGCTCTTTTAGGAATGACTGATAAGAGCCACCGAAATCATCTTGATACCCAATGTAATCTATCTTCGAGTTATATGGTGGATCGATGATGATACTGTCGACTTTGTTTCTTAAAGCGGTGGTGGCTCCTTTTAGATAAAACAGGTTCTCGCTTTCGATAAGATAGTTCTCTCTTTGTTTTCTCCGTATCAGTTTGCAAGAGGAGCCAGCGAAGCAATTCCGGTCGATATATGTATCAGGTCCGATGGATACTTCTTCTAAGCTGGGACAGTGAGCAAAAGCCCATTCGCCGATATAAGCAAGATGGTCAGGGATATATACTTGCTGGAGCGATGAGCAGTTCGAGAAGCAGGATTTGCCGATCTTGCTGATGTTTTTGAGGGTAATGCCCTTTAAGGCGGAACAACCGCTGAAGGCGCTGCGCTCAAGCTCATTGACCGAATCTGGCATACGGACGATGCCGATCGCTTTGGAGGCGGGGCAACAAATCAATTTAGAGATATCTGAGTTATATAGATGCCCCTCGATGACTTTGAAATCATCGGAACGCGACTCAAACTCGATATTCTTGCAGCCATTGAAGGGGTTGTAGCCGATTTGCTCTAAAGAAGAGGGCAAAATTACTTTTTCGATGCCTTCGCACTCGTAAAAGGAGTTGCGGTTGATTTTATTTACGCCTTCCGGGATTTCATAAACTGACAGCACAGTGGATTTCAGACAGCCAACCACTTCCTTCATATCGCCCGTATAGACGATGCCATCGATGTTCTTATATGCATCGCTCAATATTTCGAGCTTCTTCAAAGAGCACCCGGAAAAAGGGAAGTTCTGCATTCTTTTTAAAGAAGTGGGGAGAGTGATTGATTCGATAGAGTCACATAGATAAAAGGCATGCTTTCCGATGATGGTGGTACCTTCATCGACGATGATATTTTTCGGCGCGTTTTTGATTTGACAGTGGATGAGCTTCGTGCCTTTGTAAAGCAAATGGTTGTCGAAGCGGAAATAGGGCGATAAGCAACTGAGCTCGAGATTGGGGCAGCCCGCGAAAGGGTCGTCACCCATCTCTTTGACGTTTTGGGGAATCGTCACCTTTTTGAGATTCTTGCAGCTATAGAAGAGATCGCCTCCGATTCGGGTGAGGGATTCAGGCAGTATAACTTCTTCAATATCCTGGTTATCCCAGAATAAGCAGCTGGCGATAGATGTGACTCCTTCGGGCACGACCAGTTTTTTCTCGTGCCCTTTATAGGCAACGATCTCATTTTCGCGTATCGTGAACCCGTTTTCTTCGTGTTCTCCTAGTTTCATCAAGACGCATTTATCGCGGGGACAGTCCATGATGCCGTAGTCGTATTCTTCTTTATCTCCGGTGATTATTGCCTCTCTCCTATCGATAAAGCCGCTGTAAAGACGAGAGGTGTAAAGCACGGAGATATATGTTCCTCTTCTTGGAATGGCTCTCTCTTTCCAAGAAAAAGAAGAACCCCATTCAAGGCATTTGATATAGATGCCATCAAGATATATGTCCCACTCGTTATTAGGATCGATGATGATTTCGCTGGCGTTATATCCAAGCTCAAGAAGCCTATCGACGGCCTCTAGGATGATAAAAGATTCAGGCGTATTCAAAGATAATGCTTTTGAGCCGATGAGCGTTAAAGGCGAGCTGAAATAGGCCTCGCCTTTCTCGGTATCGATTGCAATTCGGCAGTCCGAATAGTCTTTGATAAAAATACCGTCATTGTTTGGTTCGTAGCCTAGAGCCCAGTATAAAGCAAGATACTTGAAATCATTGCTCACGCGGTTTCTAGTAATGAGAGTGGTCTCCGTTATATCCATCTATATTGCCTCTACTGCTGGCATGAAGGCTTTAAAGCATTCTTTCTCGCCGCGCGATAACTCTTCTAGACGCTCAATAATCAGCTTAACGATGGCTGTAGGCGATACGTTGTCCGTATATAGCCAAAGCGTATTCAATCTATTATCTATGCAGAACCGCCTCATTTTGCGGTACATCTCTTCTGATTTGTTGACTTTGGAGAGGTCAGCATCATCCTTATTGCGCTCTTTTAATCTAGCTTTTATCGTCTCTTCTTTCGCGTAGAGCACGACTGTTAGATAAGGCTTCCCCAGTTTTTGTAGTAAAAGGTCATATATGTCTTTATTGCTATCCGTTCCACTCCAGGCGTAATTGGAGAGAAGGTGGCGGTCGGTGATGATGTTCCTATCCTTATATAAGTAATAGAGATAGATGCTTCCTAACCCGTAGAAAGAGGCGGTGAAATCCCTATCTGGGCAAGCGTTCACTTTATCGCGGATCCTTATATATTCCTTATATGAATCATCTTCATCGAAAAGATAATGCAAAGGCTTCTCGACGAACTCGTAATTGAGTTCCTTCGCAAGCAATTTGCAAACTGTCGACTTTCCTACTCCATCGAATCCCTCGATGCTGATATGAATGGCTGGTTTCTTCATCGTTGTTCCTCCTTGTTTTTGGTTGACTGAGCAATTTTGCGTAATTGCGGTTTCATCCATCAGAAGTTGCTCTTCCTATCGCGCTCTTCGGCTTTCTTTCCTTTAGTGAAGCCATCGAGCACCTCTAGATACCCTGAGACTCTTCTGATACGGGTGATATGCGTTGAACCGCAAGCGGGGCAGACGTCAAAGACGCCGCTTGCTCCGCACTCTTTACATACGTCTTTCGGGAAATTGAAGCCGAGGTAGTGGACGTTGCTAGATACCGCTAGATCGATGAGTTCGTTGAGCCCTTCATCGTTCCCAAGTGGGGCTTCTTCTAGCTCGACATAAGAGATGGATCCGCCGTTGCAAAAAGGATGAAAGAGACCCTCGATCTGGATTTTCTTTTTGGCGGGCATCTTACTAGATACATCGACGTGAAAAGAGTTGGTGTAATAGCCTTCGGCGAAGATATCGACGTTTGGTGAGAATCGCTTTTTATCGATTTCGGTGAATCTACCGGAGATATACTCGCCGCTTGTGGCGAGGAGTGAGAAATTGAGTTTCGTCTCTCTTTTCAAGAATTCGCAGTATTCGCGCATATAGGAGACGAAACCAACGGCACTTAGTAAAGTCGCAGGATCAGCGTAATATTTCTTGCCCGCAAGAACTTCGATTGCTTCGCTTAAGCCGATGAAGCCGATCGATAAGGTCCCATGCTTATATATTTCTTCAAGGTTCTTTGCTTCATCGAAGCGCGTGCACCAGAGGTTATATCGTTCGTTAATCGGGAAATCATCCAACGTCAATCCGATTATCTTTTTGTAACGGTCGATGAGGATATCTTTCGTTTGCTCCGCAATATCGGTCCAGCGCTTTTTGAACGTCTGCATCTTCTCTTCGAAAGATGAATCTCGATAGTCGCGATCGATTTCTAAGGCCAAACGGGGGAGATTTACGGAGATATTGCTGATATTCCCTCTTCCGATCGCGCCTTTATTTCCGTATATATCATCGACAACGCGAGTGCGGCATCCCATCACGGATAAACGAGTTGGACCAACCTGCTTATTTTGCTCAGCGTCGCAGAGAAGATAAGTTGGTATCATCTTCCTCGCGCTGCAGAGCAATGCCATCTTCAAGATATCGTGATTGGGATCGGCTTCTTTACGATTGATGCCCTCTTTGATCTTGAAGACGATGTTTGGTTTATAGACCATCTCGCCGAGCGACTCGAATTCCTCAATCAAGGCTTTCGCGATGAATCTGGCCCTATTAGAGAAAGCTAGACCGATATTGAGCGTCACGTAGTAGCTCACCAACCCCATCCGGGTGTGATTATCGTTACAAAAGCGGATGAAGGAGCGAAGGCAAGAACGGAGAATCGCTCTGTTCTCTATAGTATCGCTGACGCTTAATCTATTGAGCATGGCATCGATATCGTTATCGAAATTGCCAAAAGCCATGCCGCCTGATTGCTCATTGCCGTAGTCTTCGATCATTAGTTCGAGATAGGAGAATAAGGCGATGATTCGCCCTTGCTCTGACTTATCGTCAATGGTCCTTAAATCCAGATGGTCGATATCGAAAGTGAGGCAGTTATAAGTGAGGCCATAAGCATCCAAATCATGGATATGGATATAGCCATCGCGGTGGAGCTTTGCCCATTTCTCAGGAAGGGAATTCAATATTCTCTCTTTAACGGATTGCTCTCCGATATCGTAGACGTAGCCAACATACGAAGACCTGTTGGCGGCATTCTCATTATTATTTTGCTTCATGCTTATCGATCCTTTCGAAAACCTGATTGGTGGAGCCGATATATGGCGTAATAGAGGTTCGAAGCTCTTTCTTATAGGGCCCATACTTCAGATATTTGATATTGGCGAGTATTTCTTTCGCGACATCCTCTTTTGGGTGACCCGTATATAGAGCGATATCCATACCAGCTTCCTTTAGTAGCCTCACTAGTTCTGTAACAGCCTCTCTCTGGAGCAAGGGTTCTCCGCCGGTGATGGTTATTTTGCGGTTATCGCTTTTTTCTATTATTTCTTTGGCGAGTTCTTCAACGTCTCTTTCTATTCCGGCATTCGGATCCCATGAGCTCTTGTTATGACATCCTCGGCAACGGATATCGCAACCTTGGCAAAATAAGAGTGAGCGGATGCCGGGCCCATCGCAGAGGCTTTTGTTCGGGAAAAAGGCTTTGATTCTGATCTTCATAGCCACTCACCCTCATATTGCATCTTCTCAACGTATCTGCCTTCCGCTTTCCAGGTCCGGTATTTCCTTGAGAGGGGGCGTCTTTCCTTTTCTGCTCTCTTTTCGATATGGTGGATGCTCTTTATGAACTCATCATCCATATCGACGTCTTTTCGTCTTTTGGCGGCGAGATAAGAGCTATTGCGATTGATATTCAGCTGGATGAGGTATTGCTCGTAGCTAATCTCAACGCAGCTTATGATTGCGTCTTTCCGCTGCTTCTTGACTCGTGGGAAGCCTCTTACGAGTTTTGATGCATCTTTGGTGCTCGAGGCATAGACCGCGAAATTGATAGGGATGTATTTGAGTCTCCCTATATGGCCGCACATCGCGGTGACGAGGTAATATTTGCTTTCGGTATTTGTGTTCATTTGTTTGCTCCTTTTTTGGGCAAGCACATTGTCGAATAAAGAAGAGAGAAAATATGCGCACCGATAGTTCGTATCGGCGAAATGTATCGATGCAATCTAAGTAAAATTGTTGTTGCAGCAAAAGAAAAAGGCCCCACCTATTTCTCGTAGATGAGGTCTTCTACGGCTAGATCGAAGATAGAGGCGATACGGACCAGCAGATGGTAGTCGCTGACTCCCTCTTTGCACCATTTTTGGACGGCGCGAAGGGAGTAGCCTAGTTCATCGGCAAGAACTTGCTGGGTTATACCGCTTTCCTTCGTCAGCCTTTTGATCAGACTGCCATTATTGGCGATGACTGAACGCTCCACTTAGCAGTTCCTCCTTTGCTAAGCTTTCGCAAGGCTCCAGAGGGCTTTATGGCGCATCCCCATTATAAAAGAAAGGCGCCCTTTATTCGAGCGCCTGTGGATATCTATCAATGTAGTTTTCCGAGTTTCTAGCTTTCAAAGTTGTGTTTGCTTGCGCTGTCAATTGATGCGTTACCGTTTGTTTTTCGGCTCTGCTTGAGATTGGCTCAGCGAGTCCTTCATCTCCGCTTTAACCGTCTCGACACGAGATTCAAAGTCGTCTTTGCCGGTAATCGCATATCCTGCTGCGATAGAAACTGCGCGGCTTTCCACTACATACTGTTGAAGGTCATTCAGCATATCGATGGTGCGGTTGAGTTTCTGGTCCAAAACGGAGAGCTTCAAGGACTTTAAGAGCGAAATCCCCTGCAAAAGGGCCTCGTTTTGCTCAGTGAGTTCATCTTTATCGCTTTCATTCTCGGCAAGTGCTTCTTTGTATTGACGCAGTTGCTCATCCGTCAATCTTTTTTCTTTCGCCAGTTCTTCTAACTCGGATACGATATCATCCCTTTCTTGCCTTAAGGCTTTATTGACCATCTCATATTCACCGAATATCGAATGAAAGTAGTCGCTCTCAAAACTCTCATTGCTCTTGCAGCAGATACTCATGAATTTGTGGTATGTCTTCATGAAAGCGATGATGGAATCTAAAGTGAGATGCCCTTGTTTACGGTGCTTATGGCGATTGACCTTCAAGGTTCGATCGCCGATGGTTTCATAGATATCTTGCGGGACTTTCAGCGTATCGATAAAGAGGCGCTTTATTTCTTCGTTCCGGAGAAGATAGCCGCAGGTGCGGGTTTCATCGTATTTGATGGCATACAAATCGATGATGGCTTTTATGGAGGCTTCTTGCAAATCAAGATAGGCATCGTAAAAGGAACTCGATTTCGATTTGATATCGCGGATGAGAGTCTGATATCGCGATGATATCTCCTCTCCTAGACTAGAGATGAATTCAAACATAATTGCTTCTCCTTTGGATTTGCTCGATGAGTTTTGAATAGTCGTTTAACCTACAGGTTTTGGGGAGCGATTGATAGGACTGCAAAGACTTTACGATTTTCGCTGGATCAGCAAAACCGAGCGTTGTATCTATTCGATCAAGAGTGAGCATATTGAGATATATGCAAGACGCCTCATCCAGTTCATGTATATCGTAGATAAAAACATCGTCGCATCCATATTGCCCTTCGTGAGCGTATTTGTTTTCGTTTGGCGCGAAAGCGCGCTCATCTTTTAGTCTTGTAAGTTCATTTAAAGCGGGGAAGGGAAAGCCAGCATCTTTATCGCACAGATAAATTTTGTAGTAGGGGTTGATCAAGACAATCATCAAATCCTTTGAAAGCGGGAACTCCATGAAATTCTCGTGAAAATGCACTTGCCGCATGGCGATCTGGAGGAATTGATTTTTGTATTTTTCAAGTAAAGGATCATCGGGGACTAATTGCGCGCATCTAAGCAAGGCATTCAATTTCTTCGGATTGATTGGCATGCCTCTTTCATCGGCTGTTTCGCTTTCGCTCGTCATTCCGATATCAGTGACGAGGAAATCGGCATTTGTCTTTCGGCTCGACCAAAAACCGAGATAGCCGAATTTCATCGTGGAAGCCCATCTCCACGCCATTGCGGTTCTGTTTGGTTCCTTTTCGATTTCCTCTGGCAGTCCGTTTTCAGTATCGAGAATACATCTTAATGTCCTTAGCCAATATTCTCCTGCCGTCTCGCCTTCGATTTTCTTTTCTTCGAACGGGCAAAGAAGGTTGTTATCTATTCCCAACTTCTTGGCGGTTTCTTCGAAATTCATTTCGTTTTTTATCCAGTCATCGTCATGGATTGAGCGAATCATGAGCAAAGACAGAAACTTCTTGATCATGGTGACTTGTCTTCTATTGAGGATTATTTGCTGCTGATCTGGCTTGAGGATTACGTTGTTGAGCAAATTGCCAAATGCGCCTTCGATTCTTTTATTGAACTCTCGCTCTACTTCATCAGGATAGTATTCATCGATCGCGAAAGCTTTATCGATTTTGACATCGAGTTTCAGTGCGTTTTTCTTAAGATCATATAAGGATATACGCCCCTTATCGGAAGCAAAGTGGCGGAGGAGTAATCTGGGGATGAAATGGCTATACATTTGTTAGAGACATTCTACGTTTGAGGGCGTATCAAGTCGAGAAAACGATGAATGCGATCAGCGCTCTCACCCTCGTAGCGAACTGAAATAATCTCAATAGGAGAGCATTGGCAATTATGAGTGCTTTTTATCTTTGGCGGATGTTCCTTTCAAACCAAAAAGAGGTGTTTCCGTCGTTGATATTCAGTGAACGCGTTGAGCAGTGGAAAAACAATTTTCAAAATTCGCTTTGTGACAGTGCTAGAATAACGCCATGAGATTTTTGAGGGCTGGCAAGTTGTTCGATCGCGCCCTCGTTGCGGGGGGGGTTAGCATTAACTAACTTACTCCTTCTAGGGGTCGGGTTCGCCAGCTGGGACATCGCTCCCAAGGCATATGAGTCCCTCAACGCCGAGGCCGATACGGCCTATAAGGTCAGCAAGGTCTTCTCCTCTCCGACGATAACGACATTCAAGACATCGCCCGATGGCATTTACGATTCGTCGGATAGCCAGGCTCTTATAACCACGGGCAACATCACCGTCGCTTTTGCGTTGGATTGCACCTATCTGGATGAACTCGGGTATTTGAAGAGCGACAAGTCTTTTTCCTTCAGGGCGACGCTGACGCCCACCAAGCCCGCTTTCGTGAGCTGCGTCAAATCCCTGACGACGAATAACGGCGTCGTTACTGCTGATAGTAGTTATTCCGGCACCGATGCCTTCGTCAGCATCGTGACTTTGTCGGTCGGCGATTCGGAATCGATCGGCATGAAGCTCGTCTATGCCATCGAGGAGAGCAGCAGGGGCTATATCTATTCAGAATGCAGGAATACGTCCATTGCCTTTGAGGCGGAGGCCATCAAGGCATGAATAGGCACACGGTTCTTGCGAGGATATCGCTCCTACTCGCATCCATATTGGGATCCATAAACGTCGCAAGCGGCAGCTGGCTCATCACCGATGGGGAGCCAGGCAAAGTCAGCGCATCGGAGAAAATATCCTCCGATTCAACAAAGGCGGTCTGCTACATCAAGGAGACCGGGGTTTACTACACCTCGCTTGATAGGGCGCTGGAGGTTGCATCAAGCAACAAAACCGTGGATACGATATGCGTGATACCTAACCTGAAGAAAGCGGATGGGACGACATCGCCGGTCGAGATAAAGGATAGTCATACGATCTTAAGCGATGATTCGCTGGTTTTGCCGTATGAATACGAGGGAAATCACATCGCTTGCGAGTGGAACTACACCACCGGGAAAAAGGCCTACAATAGGCTCCAGATACATGGCAACAAAGACAACAATGAGCTGACTTTCGCCGATCAGGATTCGGAGTCGGTCGGCGCTTATCGGCAGACCCAGGTGGTGCTGGGGGATGGCAAAAGCAAAACGGAGCTTGTTGTGAATGGGTCGCTCCTCATCGGTGGGAAAATTGGCAATCCCGATAATACCGGTGTGAACGGCCAGACGACCGATTCCTATTGCGAACTCACGCTTTCGTCGAACTCCGGTATCCTCTGCAGCGGCAGTGAAGCGAATATCAAATGCGATGGATACATCAAAAGGGACTCGAAGGGCAACAACTCCTATCTGCATGTGGAAAGCGGCACGCTCACCTCGCCGATCGTCATCTACGATTATAGGGGCGGAACGCAATCGGTGGCGGCCGTCGATTTTAACATCAGCCCCTTCCATCTTTTCGATTTCCCGAACGTCCAGACGAAGGTCCAGATAGATTGCGGCGCCAAATGGATCGCCAAGGCCTGCCTTTACGTGCCCACCGGCAAAACCTTCGTTCAGAAAGACCTGGTTTTCATCAGCCCATCGAGCAGCGACTCGCCCATCCTCATCCAGAAGAGTGGCATCATAACCGTCAATTACGCGCCCGCGAAGGATGATGGATGCACAAAATACACTCCCGGCTTTGCGGATGGGACGAAGACCACCATCGAGATCAATAACGGCGAGGTCGATATCGGCAGCATCAAAATCAGCTTCGAAAGCGTCATGGACATCGACTCGAGCAAGTTCTTCCTGCCGATATCGTATAGGCTCGCCCTCACTCTCAAAAGCGGGAGCGTCCTCAACTGCGCGAACAAGGTCAAATTGATGAAGGGCTCCTCCGTGACCATAGAGGAGGGGTCGACCTTCAACCTCAAGGCACCATTGGCGATATACGGCAGCGATTTCATCGACAATTCGGACGGCAAAACGACGGTCAGCATCGATAAGAGTATCTACCCCTCTGATTACGACAGCGATGCGGGAGGCGCATCGCTGGGGGCCGCCTCATTCGTCAACAATGGCACCATCAATGTCATCGAGAATGTTGATGACGACGGTACGACCGTAAGCGTCGGCGCGCTCGGTGGCTACGTCAATACGACAAACGATGCAGGGACCGCCATTATTAATTACGGGACGAAGACGTATTCGGCATCATCGGAGGAGATCACCAATAGTTACACAACCGCGGATAATGCAATTAGAAGCAGCTGCACGCTCACGGCCACCGGAAACATATATAACGAAAACGCGAAGACATTTGCCGATGGCAGTTTCGCCTACAACAGCTATAAATCCGTCTCTAGTGGCAACTCTTTCGGCTGGGCGGTGGTTCTCTCCATAACGAGCGTTGCGATCGAAACCGTTAAAGAGGAAGCAACCACGACTTCCGGGGTGCTTGAGCTTAAAGCGGTGATAAGCCCAACGAATATAAGCGACGTCACCTATTCCTGGACTTGTAGCGTGGTCGATTCTTCGTATAAAGACAGCGTTACGTTCACTCCTTCTGTAGATAATACTTTGACTATCACCAATACCTCCGAAGATGCAGTGAAGATCAATGTTTCGGTGTTGGCGAGCAATTCGAAAGGCGGAAAGAGCACTACATTTGAAGGCGAGGTGCTGGGAAAGAAAAAAGAAGAGCAAATAAGTGGCATCAATAGCGTCGATTTGAAGATAACTTCTTGTTCCGTCACGCCGATATCAATGTCTGACACAGCATGTAAGATAGCGTACAATCAAGCGGCTGAGTTCACGATTGAAGCCACTTTAGACCCAGATATTACTGATAAAGTAACGTGCGAATATACTTGGGCTGTTACGAATCAATCAAGTGCGAGTTACCCAAATGGCAAAGGTGATGTGGCTTCATTTGCAAATGAGAGTGGCGAATCGCTGACAGGCTCTATCATGAAAGACTCAGTTAAAGGATATTCATCGGTAGTTCTAACAACTTCGAACCGCAAATGGTATTGCGTTTCTGACGATAAAGCTACCAAGAAAGTAAAATTCAAAATTATCAAAAAGAGTGCCACATGCAATTTTTGGATTATTTTGAAGGTCAAATATACGCTAAATGGTTCTGAAAACGTCATAGAGTCTTCAGCCGGAATTAATATCGTTACGGTAAAACCCTGATCGATTAGAATCGATTTGCGATAAACGCTAGATGCCTCAGCAGTAAGATCTTTTTGCAACTTGAGCAAATTATGCTCGGTCACTCCCTTGAGATTGAATATTTGGAGATGTTTCAAACGAGTACTGCTAGCGCCGTCCGAATGACGTTTTTTGATGGTACTGATTAAATTTTCGCGCCATCAAGTATCGGCTTTAGTAGGCGACGGTCACAGCAATTTTAATGGCCCGACACTCTCAATACGAATGCAGAAGATATAAATCATGCGGATTGTTTGCTTTTGGTGCTTTTAGTGAGCTCTCATCTTGCTGTATCTATTTGACGGTAGAATTTTATGATACTTGTTTTGGATAGAAATAAATCGTTTTACTCATTGATTTTGATTTATTAAGAAGATTTTTATATTTCATGTTAATTTTGACGGCGAAATATGAAGAAGTCCATTCGTCAATCGTGACATAGGCAACGCTACAAGCGGTGCTATAGTCGCTTTTTAAGTTGTAACTAATTTGTTTGTATCCGCTTCCGCTTGTCGGGGTTACGTTTTTAGCAAGATCAGTACCATCTTCAAAAACAATATATCCTCTTCTCGTTTTCTTCGCCTCTTCTTCTACGTATTCTTCTTCTTTTTTTGCATATCTGGTGCCATTATTTTTCAATTCCCATTGGTACTCCACATCAGTATTGATATACGTGGAATAACCAATCGGCAGAATATTAATCTCTAATCTCCAAGTATAACTGCTTTCCGTACTTGGGTTTTCGTAGCATGGTGAATTATTATCAATAGTTGTCGGAGCGAAAATAGTTGTCGCTTTGTCTTGACAATATGCTGTTACTTCGAAATCAGTTATATCTTTTTTGACTTCTTCAATCTTAACAACGCCGTTCCAATAATCTTCGTTTGATGAAGAAGAATAAGTGCTTTTGTCGAAATAAGCATCATCTTTAAGTATTGAGTCTGATGAATCTTTTATCTGTCCGAATGCACCACCCCAACTGTAATATGCAGATGTATTTGTCAATTCCTTACTTAAGGTTGCTGCACTAGCAGTGGATGTATACGATTGACCGAACACTAATTTCACTACTTTTGTTTTGCTGCTTGATGTTGTGATTCGCCCTTCAAAGCAAGAATTTATATTCATTATTCCGTTATTGAGACAGATTGCTGAATCGCTTGATGGGTAAGCAAAGCTACTTTTGCCATCATTTGATTCCGTACTTTGGTAAAAAAGGGCACCAGAATTGAAATTGACGATGGCACCAGAATTGCAGGTCAATGATGATCCAGGCATGAACTTTACGCCTTTTATTGTGCTTGGGAGCGTAAAAGTTGCGCTGTTTTCAGTATTATCGCCAATAACAATATTGTATCCACACGGAATCGGTAAATAGTAATCCTTACTATCAATTTTCACATATATCGTGGCAGAAATACTGCCAAAACTTTGCGTTCCATATACTTCTATATTCGTCGCATGATTTGCAAAGCCGGCACTCGTTGTTGAATCCGAGATGTCGGAGTAACGCCATATTAATTTCGTTTTCTCTTCTCCGGTTGTTGAATCTTTATTTGATTCCATATTTATAAAGGAAGAAGAGGTACCAATTAGATTCGCGGTAGCCGTGCAGTGATTGATAGTAGTTCCGTAGATATGCATTCTGCCAATTAGATTAGACCCATAATTGAAGACCATCTTCGATCTTATCTGCGGTATATCGAATTGCTTGTATGGGAAAACGCCATTTCCAGAGATGACAGCACTGGTAGTCCCGTCGACATGATCGTAGAACACAACCGGCGTTTCGATTTTCCCGCCGTCATTAACAGAGATTGCCGATTTGTTTTGAGCGCTCTCCTTGATAAAGCCGTAGCAGTTCAAGGCTCCATTCACGACTAAAGAAGAATTGTCTCTCATTAATAACTCACAATAAGATCCAGATGCTTGTCCCATTATTCCGCTTTTTGAGCCCGTTACTGCGCCGATTTCGAGGGTTCCGTTGATGGTGAGCGTCTTGCCCGCCTTTAAAGTTATGCGAGTTTTTAGATTGGCGGCTTCGTTTTTATCGGCAAATTCGCCAGCATTCGTGCCTTCTTCGTTTAAAACAGTCGTGCCATCGATCGGTAAAACGAGGGAATCACCTTTGTTGATTTTGTGATCGTTATTGATTTTTAATCCTTCGTTATCCGTATTTAACCCAGGAATTACATAGATTTTGTCAATTTCGTTGTTCGCCTCTGCGTAATATAAAGCATCATCGAGCGTGGTGAATTTCGTACTGCCGATATAGCAAACAGCGGTGCTCGATGATGCAACAAGCGTATTGCTCTTCTTTAAAGCCGACCAATCGGCTTTGCCCACTGGTAATAGGCAAGTGGTGGTGATGATGCCTAATAAAAGAATGAACCTGGATTTCTTCATTGTGTGGTAGTCCATCCTATGGCGCCTACATATAGGGAGTATTTGAGCGATTTATCAGCATCCAATTTGCTGTAAAAATCGCTCAAATAGTCGAGGCCTGTATGGAAACTCAAAGTGTACGTCACTGAGAAATACACCTTGTTTTTGCTGAGATATTCACTATCGGAGAAATTGAAAAGCCAGCTGCTGGCGGTGCTGTTTTCGCTGGAGCAGGTGCCATCAATCGTATTGTCGTAATTACCGTTCACGTTCTTGGCATCGCCATATTTAAGAGTTGCACTTTTGACGTCTGATACATCAAATAAATTGAGATTTGAGTTCTCGTCCGCTAAAACGGTCAACAGGGTAAAGCCAGTGGCGTTATCTGGGGCGTAGTGACTCATTGCTGAATCGCCACCATCAAAAGAGAAGAGAATCGTGATCGTAAAATCCGAGAGAGGATTGGAGGCATCGACATAGGAGATGGTATATATCGTATGGTCGATGGTGACTGAAGTGGTGGTGATGATGCCATCTTCCGTGAAGCCGGTGGCGCTCACCTTGTTATCAATGGTAAAGTGCTGAT
>CAVIFQ010000023.1:0-1304 GCA_963642055.1 Roseburia hominis
GATTATAAAGTAAGAAAAAGGCAAAATCTCTTGAATATTCTTTGTTAAATTTCGCTTTTCTTTCTTTAAGCGTTTTCTCTTGGAGGGAAAAGGGTATTCAAGCGGCATAATGGCCCGTATAGAGCCATCAAAACGCCAATCGCAAGAGCTCCTGAAACCGGAATATAAACGGCGTTATATGCGCAAGCCGCTCCAAAAGAGTAACCGTATACAATCATCGAGCTGGCGGTTGAGCCGATGAAACGGGTCAAAGTGCATAAGACTCCGCCGAGCAACAAGAAAAGCTCGCCTTTAAGGGAATAGGTTTTTTGCCCTGGAACGAAAATGAAATCCTTGAAGAAACCCATAATCGCGACACCGCCAAAAGCGATCAAATAATCAAACAGATATGTGGCAAAGCCGTACCCATCAGTAAGGCAAGTGAGCATGCCGTAAATCAAACCGCCGGCGATGAGCCCATGGCTTGGCCCGTGGCGTAACGCAATAAGGAAAAGAGGAAGCATCTGGAGATTGGCGCTTCCGCCCGTCGCTCCAAGCGGGATCTTGATGAAATTGAGGACAAAAGCCAAGGCAATCAAAATGCCGTCCTCAGCCATGTCGCGCACATTGAATTCTTGCTTCGAATAATCAAAAATCACTGCAAAAGTCGCTCCGATTGCAAGAAAAACGATACCTAAAGCTGCTCCGTAGCCTAAAGAGCAATCATGATAATTATCGATGCTTGAGGCATTTGATGAAAAGAACTCTTTCGCTAAAAAGAGGAGAGCGAGGCTCACGATATAAGATAAGGACGAAGCGGTCGCAAACCCTTTTTTGATCTTGGATAAACCGGCAAAAACCATGCCAAGAACGATGAGGGCGATCGTGATCCACATCGTCCAATTGAAAGGATAGCCATTGGAGAAATAATCCCACAAATGGACATCGAAGAACGTTTTTACTTTCTCACCATTCTCAAGGTAGATCCTGGTCTCATAAGTCACAACGGTCCCGAATAAGGAGCAAATGGTCAAAAAGCCCAAGAGCAAGGCGAATAGCCAGGCCCATTTTTGGCAAAACTCCTTAAATGAATTTCCTTTTGTTTCAGCAGTCTCTTCCATAAAAATCCTCCAGCTGCATTCGCACCTAGAGGAAAAAAGCAAAGTTTTTTACCTCCGCCAGCATTATCTGGATCAGGTGCGCCGTCGAGCTAGCATATAGCTCCTCTCAGCCCACTCTGGTGAGCTCCGGATAGGGAAAGGCTAATACTATTCGATAAGCCAGTCAATAGATTCGACGCCCATTTTCTCGAGGTATTTATTGCA
>CAVIFQ010000023.1:1743-21245 GCA_963642055.1 Roseburia hominis
ATGACGACTTTCAAATCGCTAGGTTTGGTGAGCTTAAAAGCCTGAAACACCATATCGCGCGGCGGATAGACGGTGTTTTGTGCATATTCCTCATCTAAAAAAGAATGGAGGCTTTTCGCATATTCTTTATTAGAGATGGAGCTGAATAATTCTTGCCAGTCCTTAAGCACGGCATTTCTTCCTTTTTTATTCGTATATCCAATCTAGCCAAGGGAAATTCTTCCACTTGCCAGTGTGCAAACGTCCCATTTCCTCAACGAGCAAGAGCACTTTGCCCGTGACGCTCGTAGAAGGAATGAAATCATAATACTCGGAATCGACATAGAAAGAGAAATAGGTTACATCAACCGGCATTCCTAAAGTCGGGAGGTCACGCCAACTAAGATGGAAATTCCATGGCGAGTCGTGTTTGACTCCGGAGAAGGAAAGCCCATTGTGATCAATCTTGATTTCGCCCTCTCCGCAAATTTCCGATGTTTTTTGATCCTTGATCATGTGGTCTTTGCTCAATTCGCCGACTTTGACCTTCGTTGAGAAACTGTAATCGGGGTTATTTTTGATTTCCTGATAGGCGATCTTTCTTTCTTCGTCGACCCAACGGCTGGGAGTAGAAGGTATCACGCAATCAGAGGAATAAGGCTCAAACTCGTAATAGTCGTTCATTTTCGCCCCGTTCCCACAGTGTTTACAGCTAATATGGTCGCCTTCGCTTTCCATCGTCAGTTCGCTTCCGCACTTCGGGCAACGGTAAAGCAAATCGCTCAAATGATGGCAAATGCGTCCTTTTGAATCGTATTTGATATGGGCGGTTTTGTTCCACTCATAATCATCTTGCCAAAGCGCCTCGTCCAATTTCTTTTGGATTTCATCGGCGGACATCTTAGCCAAATCATCTTTGGTAAAAAGAAGCGAAATCGTGGAATCGACAAGCCCTTTTCTTTCATCAAGGCAAACCTTCGTATTGGTCAAGAAAGCGCCTTTATTTTTGACGATATAGACCGGAATCCCGTATTTTTTGATGAATTTGCCCGTTCCTTCCACCACTGGTTGGTTATGTCCGGAGATTGAGCTCATTCCTTCCGGGGAGAAACAGACGACGCCATTTTGCTTGATAATGCTATCCATCGCTCGCATCGACGGCAAATCAAGAGTGAAGTTTTTCTTCGGAATGGCGTTCAATAAACGCAATACGAAAGCGAGATGGCTCCTGAAGAATTCGTTATAGCCGACCACGAAATTGATTGGCCGCGGGTAGCAGCATCTTGTGATCCAGACGTAATCGATGCGTGATTGGTGATTGTAAACAAGGAAGCAAGGCCCCTTGCAATCATTGATGTCATCTTTTACGTGCACGACCGAATTGTATTTTTTCGCCAAAAAAGGCCGGACGACGAAATTCATCAAGGTGAACCATACGAATTTGTTCGGCTTCTTGTATTTTCTGTGGTTCAACTTCTGCTGCAACGTTAATTTACTCATGTGAAAATTCCCTAATTTTCCAATAATTTTCAACCTTTCGCCCCCGCTTGTCTATTTTTTATGGCTTTAAAGCAATCCGACATATCGGTATTGCCTCATCAATTGAAGCGGTTTCGGTGTTAACTAAAGGCGGAGTGCTTTATAATTAGCCCTGCTTACCTTGTAAGCATGTTGTGAATACAGATTAAGGAGAATTATCAACATGTCCATGATTGAAAAAGTTCATGCTCGTCAGATTATCGATTCCCGTGGCAACCCAACCATCGAAGTCGAAGTCACGACGGACGAAGGCGCTTTTGGCCGCGCTGCCGTTCCTAGCGGCGCTTCCACTGGCGAACGCGAAGCCCTCGAGCTCCGTGATGGCGATAAGAAATATTTCGGCGGGAAGAGCGTCCTCAAAGCCGTCAAAAACGTCAACGAGATCATCGCCCCAGCCCTTGAAGGCAAATTCGATGTGCTCGACCAAGTCGGCATCGATGAAGAGATGATCAAACTCGACGGCACCGCCACCAAGAGCAACCTCGGCGCGAATGCCTTGCTCGGCGTCTCCCTTGCCGTTGCCCATGCCGCGAGCGATTTGCTCGGCATCCCGTTATGGCGCTACATCGGCGGCCCGAACGCCAAACAGCTCCCAGTTCCGATGATGAACGTCATCAATGGTGGCAAACATGCTGATAGCTCCGTCGATTTCCAGGAATACATGATCATGCCAGTCGGCGCGAAAACTTTCTCAGAAGCCATCCAAATGGGCGCTGAGACCTTCGCCGCTCTCCGCAAAATCCTCAAAGACAGAAAAGACATCACCGCTGTGGGCGATGAAGGCGGATTTGCTCCTAACGGCATGAAGAGCAACGAAGAGCCTCTCGAAGTTCTCGTCGAAGCCATCAAAGCCGCTGGCTACAAGCCAGGCCCAGAAGGCATCATGCTCGGTATGGACCTTGCCTCCAGCGAATTCTATAACGCAGAGACCAAGACCTATGATCTCAAGAGATCCGGCCAAGGCTCCAAAACCACTGATGAGATGATCGACATCATCGCGAGCTTCGTCGAGAAGTATCCTCTCATCACCATCGAAGACGCCTTGAGCGAAAACGATTGGGCTGGCTGGAAGAAACTCACCGAGAGACTCGGCAAGAAAGTCCAACTCGTCGGCGATGACCTCTTCGTCACCAACAAGATCTATGTCGAGAAGGGCATCAAGGAAGGCTGCGCGAACAGCGTTCTCATTAAAGTCAACCAAATCGGCACTTTGACCGAGACTCTCGATACCTGCCAAATGGCGATGCGCGCTGGCTATACCTGCGTTGTCAGCCACCGCTCTGGCGAAACCGAGGATACCACAATCGCTGATCTCGTCGTCGCTCTCAACGCTGGCCAAATCAAGACCGGTTCGATGAGCCGCACTGACCGTATTGCCAAATACAATCAGCTTCTCCGCATCGAAGAAGAGCTTGGCGATAAAGCCGAGTATCCTGGCATCAAGGCCTTCTATAACCTTATTAAATAAGGATATAAGAGAACTTAGCACAATAGCCGCCACAAAAGGCGGCTTTTCTATTGCTGCGATAGAGGTGTCTTCTTGCCTAATTGTAACGAAAAGGGATAATTGACGTATGTCATTTTTATCTTGGTTTTTAGCGATACTCGCCTCATTTGGCGGTTTATTTCTTTTTCGTCTCTTTAAGAGAAAGAAATCCAAAGATAGTTGGGAAGAGAATTGGGAAAATTACCTTATCCGCGATTTGTTTTCTTTCGGTTTTGCTTTAGATCTTGGCTTTATTCTCGCCTTCATTTTCTACTTTGCTTTCCCTCGTTTCTCTTTGTTTGAAGGATTCCTTTTCTTCTTGTCGCTTTCTCTAGCCTTCATCTTCTTTAGCCCTTCTTTCCTATTCGGTGAAAGAGAGGAAAAAGCCAAATTCCCGATTAACAAAACGGTTTGCCTCTCTTTGCTTTTGGTGGGCTTATTCCTAGAAGCATTCCTATTTAATGCGAAGGCTTATCCCATTAAAGGCGACGAGCTCCGCATATCTTCTTTGTCGACCTCTTCTTTAGTTAGCGGAGGCTACAAAAAAGACGGCGAAAACATCGTCATCGAAAACGGCGGCGAGGTATATGTCGCTTATGAATGAGAAAGCAATCCAGAGAATATTTATTTCGAATTCGCAAACTCTGAAAGATGCAATATCTCCGCAAAAACCTATTGGACTGCTGATTTTTTAAATTATTCCTATATCGACGAGTATTCCTTCAACGGGGCAAATGACAATTTCAACGTTCTCGCATTGAAGCCATCAAATATCGGGGAAAACGTGGCAAAAGGCTATAAAATCGTTTTCAATCTGACCACCGATTACTACAACGCCGCTTCTTCTCTCACCATAACGTCCATCTCCTTCAACACCCCTTTTGAATTTGATGTTTCTTTCCTCCGACTCGGAGTTTATTTCACCACCGTCATTTTCTTTTCCTTTCTTGAATATTTCGCCAAAAAAGAGGGAAAGAGCGAGGCTAAAAAAGCGCCTTATTTAATAATCGTAGGAGGAATGGCTGCTTTGTTTTTGGCGGCGATTGTTTCGATATTCGCTATACCGAACGATTCCTTGGTCTCTTACCCTATCGCGACCTCCGATTTATATGCCCATACCTCGGGTAGTACTGGGAAAACGGATATTTTCGTGTCGATGTTCGACGCTTTCAAAAAGGGGAGAATCTCTTTGGATTTGGAAGTCGATCCCGCTTTGGCGGCTCTTTCTAACCCCTGGGATCCAGGAGAAAGAAGCGCAGCGAAAGTGACGTATTACTGGGATCACGCTTTCTATAAGGGCCAATACTATAGCTACTATGGGCCTATGCCTGTTTTGCTTGTCTCTTTCCCGTTCTATTTCTTGAGTGGCTGCAAATACGCTTTGACCGCTTTTGGGCTAGAGCTAATCGGAATGAGCTTCCTCATTCCTGCTTTCCTCCTACTGATGCTTGAGGTTTTCTCGCTCGTTCAAAAGAAAATAAATTGGCCTCAATATTGCCTATTCTCCTTCGTGGGGCTAATAACCTCGATGATGATCATGACCGCGACTTGGAAGGATGGGAGCTGTCATGAGGCGATATACCACGTCCCGGATATTTATGGCTTGGCCTTTTTCGATTTGTTTTTCTTCTTCGCGTTGCGGGCTTATCGAAACAAAAACAAGAGGACCATCGATTTAGCCTTCTCTGGTCTCTTCTTCGTCTTCCTCATTTTCAGTAGGCCAAACCTCTTCTTCGCTTTAATCGCCGTAGCGCCCTTCTTCTTCGGGATGTTATTCGATAAAGATGTCGCTCCTAAGAAAAAATTCACGCAATTCGCCCCTCTTTTTGCGATTTTGCTCATCGGAGGAGTGTTAGCCTGCTACTACAATTACGCCCGTTTTGATTCGATTTTCGAATTCGGTCAGTCATATCAATTGAATGTCACCGATCAAAGACATCTCACTTATTCCGCCTCAAAAATATTGCCTACTTTCTTCCACTTCTATTGCCAAGGTGGCATTTTCTATAACGAGTTCCCCTACATGTCTTGCTCGGTAATCAGATACAACTTCGAGACAACCTCCATGGCTCCTTACGTCTCCGGATATTATGGAATCCTTGGAGTCCCTATGTTCATATCCACCTTCCTTAGCCCTTTCGTTTTCCGTAAAGAGACAAGGAAAGCATTATCGATATCCATGATTTTGTATCCGGTCATGCTCTTCGTCTTCGCTTTCACTACTTATTCGAAGGCTGGTATCTGCGCACGATATTTGATTGAGCTGTATCATCTGGCGACAATCGGCTCGCTCTTCACGATATTGAAAATGAGAGAAGACTGCCGCAGCTCCTCATACTGCAAACCGATGACAGCGGCTTTGTTCTGCTTTATGTTTGTTTCGGTCTTCGTTTGCCTTAACTTGTCTTTTGATTCTTTCGATGGCATGAAAGAAGGCGCATGTGGCGGGCTTTTGGAATATTTCAGAGCCGTTTTCAATTCCTATAACTACTGATTCTTTTTGCTTTTGTAGGTGTCTTCTGCCGCAATCAAGGCTCTTTCGAATTGGGATGAATCTTGGCTGCGGAGGGTCGAGAACAAAAAGCCGGAAAAAAGACAAAGAATGCCGATAAGCAAGGAGAAGCAGCACACAATCAAGGTTGGGAATCTAGCCACTTCGTTCGTGGCGAAATACTCCATAATGACCGGGATTAGGAACCCAATTCCTAATCCGAAGAACAATAATGACCACAAACCGTAGAAAACCATTGGCCTGTATTTTCTGAACAAATCGCCAATAGTCACTAAAACCTTGAAGCCATCGCGGAAGGTATTGAGTTTCGAATAGCTACCTTCCGGTCTATCGCGATAGTTGATAGTCAAGGTCGAGGTAAGCATATTGCGATCAGCAGCATGGGCCGTCATTTCCGTTTCGATCTCAAAGCCTTTTGAACGGACTGGGAAAGTCTTTACGAAACGGTATGAGAAAGCCCTTAATCCCGTCATTATGTCTTTGATATTCGTGTGAAATAGAAGATTTACCTGAAAACGGACCAAATCATTGCCGAAAGAATGGAAGGCCCTTTTGTTCTCCTCGTAATAAGCCCCTGATAGCCTATCTCCGATAACCATGTCGACGTTATCTTCTTTGACTCTCCTCACCATTTCAGGGGCGCTTTCAAGTCCATATGTATCATCGCCATCGACCATTAGGTAAACTTCGGCATCGATATCGCGGAACATCGTCCTGATGACATTCCCCTTCCCTTGGCGTACCTCTTTTCGCACGATCGCGCCGGCTTTTTTGGCTTCTTCAGCCGTCTTGTCGGTGGAGTTGTTGTCATAAACATAAATGGTAGCCTCAGGGAGATATTTTTTGGCATCACTTACTACTTTAGCGATAGTCATCTCCTCGTTATAGCAAGGGATCAAGACGGCGATTTTATCCATAAGAAATTCCTTTCTTCTTATTCTAGTCTATTGCGCATCTACTTCTTCTTTTTTTCTTGAAGATTTTCTTTTCTAAACGCGGATAGAAAATCATTATTGGGACAAAAGAGAGCAACGATATCGATGAAACGATTGCTCCAGTGAGTAGACCCGCATCTTGATAAACGATTTTTATATGATGGTTTCCTTTTTCTAAATCGCTGATAGAAACCGCCACGAATAAATCGAGTCTACGAACCGTATCTCTTCTTTTCCCGTCGACGAAAATCTTGAAATTGCTCTCATACGGCAAAGTGAAAATAAACTCTTTATCCCCTTTTTCTTCAAGCGTGAAATCCCCTTCAAAAGAAGAGGAGACGAAGCCGCCACTTTCCTTTAAGTTCGATGACGCCTCTTTTTTGATGGATGAGAGATATTCGTCCAAAACGCTTAAATCCTCATAATATAACTCTGGCACGATTTTCTTATCGAAGTGAGTGTCGCTGAGATTGCGAATAATCAAAGAATGTGAGCTTCCTGCCTTCCCCAAAAAGGAATGGATGCCATTATCCCGATAATCGGCGAGACCTATTCTTTGTCTATCTAAGTAATAACTCACTCCGTCAGTCAAATTCTTTTCACAGACATAAAGATTGTTTCCCGAAGCTTCTTCCGGAATCACGAAATCGATTTGGATATACGCTCCTTTTTCAAGACGATACGTCTTCTCGCCGAACTCATCCACCGAACTTATTGAAGCGCCAGAGGATAAATATTCCGCTTTGATTGAAAGAGGGTGGAAAATGGTTTTCTTCTCTTCGCCCTCATTCTTTACTTCATCAGAAAGAGCATAGAAAAGCGCGTTCTGATATTCGAAATGGTTCATTTTCAAGCTACTGCCGTTTTCACCGGTTACGATGACATCATCAATGTAATCGCCATCACTTTTAGGTATAGCAAAACCAAGAGGCAAGGCAGCTTCATTACGGTAATAAACATATGGTGAATTAACGTCGCTCCCACTTAAATCGATTTGCTTAAACGGATTTTTCGGTGAATCGTTATAAATGAACTTGGGTTTTTCGGCCGTTGCGTCAGAAGAATCATCAACAAGATACTTAAGGCCCAAAAAGGAATTGATCGCCAGAGTAGATCCGCCATCATATCGCTCCCAAAACGCGTTTCTTTGAAAGCCTATTTTGCTCATATAGGATGAGACTTCCGCTTTCTTCGTCGAGGAATAATGGCTTAGTCCATTGTACGAATAGAAAAGAGGATTGTTGTCGATGGTGTTATTGGAACCGTTCCGATTGAAGGTCGACTCCATGCGATATATAGAGGCATCCGCTTCTTTCACGGCAGCAAAAACGCTCGAAAGCTCATCGTCCGCCTTATAAACGGAAACGCTTTGGTATTGCTCCTCTTTGACATTCACATTCACAACGTTCTTCGCCCCACGATAACTGGAAAGCACGGTCAAAAGGACAATGGAGACCTCTAAGGCGGGCTTAATGAATGATGGCGCTTTTCTTTCTTTTTTCGAATCGAGGTTAAGCTTGAGGGAATAGAGGAAGACCACTAAAAGAGCAACGATGAAAATCAATAAAGAAATGACCGATATAGGATAAAGAATCATCACGCCGTTTTTACCAAGCTCGTTTGTCTTCGCGTAGGCAAGGATAGGAAGGATAATCGCACAAACCCCCGTCGGCACGATATATCCCCATAAAGGCGTTTTGTCGATCTCCGAGACCTCTTTATTTGCGAGATAGCAAATATAAAAACCGATGATGAACGAATATCGCGCCGGGAACCACGTCGGTTCTTTCCCGCCATGGAATAGAGCGTTGGTGACGTTTGTAAGAGATACCAAGAAATAAATAAACAAAACCGTCCCATCGCCTGCTTTCTCTCTCCAGCGATAGCCTTTGTTCGTGAAATAAAGCATCGCGAAAAGAAGGGCTGGCACAGAAACGAACATCGTCATATAGCCGGTGTTGCGTGAAATCGCGCTGTGTGAAAGATAGTTGTTCTCCAATAAACCTTCGAAGAACGAAGCCCAGTTTAAGAAACGGAAATACGGAAAGGAAAAGGAGGCCTTTGTTCCGGAAAAATGGGAGAAAGCCGCGATCCATATAAACGATGAAGCTAGTCCGCCTAATAAAGAAAAAACGAGAAATCTCAGCAAAAGCGACATCCTTTTTCGGATATCCTGTTTTTGGAAAGAGAAACGAGTCAAAAAGAAAAGGAGCGAGAAGATGCAAATCATCGCACCGACATACCAGTTGGAAATAAGCGAGAAAGCCAATGCTGAAGGATATATCCAAAGCATTTTCCCTTCTTCCAGTGACCGTAAGCCAAGCAATACGAGCGGAAGCAGCATCAGGCAATCCAGATACATGAAATTCGATAGATAAACCAAAGCGTAAGAGATAAGACCGTACGCCACTGCAAAAGCGATGTGACCAATCCTTGTTTCTTTTTTCTCGTAATAGGCAAGGAGAACCATATTCAAAGAAGCAAAAGACATCTTGATGATGGAGGTATAGAAGAAAAACGCCGGAATATCGCCACTAGAGAAAAAGACGAGAAGCAAATTGAAAGGCGAAGACAAGTAATAAGTGAGTAATGACTGAAAATCGCCGCCTATGGGTTTCCCTAATGTATATACCAAAGACCCACCGTTTTTGAGGATGCTCTGATACGCCCTCATGTAGGCTATGTATTGGTCTCTTTGATCGAGCATCAAAGTCGTGAGCCCATCTTCATTAAAAGGATAAAAAGAAAGCGACTTGAAAATGACGATATATAAAATGAATGTAAGCGAAAAAGACAAAACGCAGGAAGCTGCCAGTTTTATATACGGCGAAAGAGCTGTTTTAGCGATCTTTTTCTTCATGCGATGCCAATCGCTTACATAAGCGTTTTGGGATTCTTCCTTCAAGCGCTCCTAAAAAAGCGATTTCACCACTGAGGCCATATCGGCGCAGAAATGAAACGAGGTATAAGCTGGGGAAGTGAAGCGCACTTCGTCTTTCCCTTCAACAAAAGAAAAGCGGTACATATTATTGAGGTCTTCTTTGATCAGGAAGCGGGCTTCGCTTCTTCTTGCCACTTTTCCGTTAGTCTCGTCGTATATCTTTGCAAAAGGAATGACCTTTTTCATTCTCACGATGGCTTTATTCGCGTCTTCTTCGCTCGCATAGAAAGAAGAGATGCCCAATATTTCGCCTTTGAAGGTCTCAATCAAAAAACGATATCCTTCTGCCGATGACCCGATAACGAATTTCCCCATAAAAGCGCTCCTCTTTTTTATTGCTAACAAGGATATATCAAAACAGCGAAAAAACCTATATTCGTCGTTCTTTTGGTGAGGGTTTTCGAAACGCAGGAAATGAACTCTTTTCACGCTAAATTACCCGTTTTTAATTGCGCACGTTTGCAAATTCGGCAATCTCAAAAATAAAAGTGTAGGTTTTATCGAATGTTTTCTTATTGCGCTTAATTGCGCTCTATTGCGCTCTTATTGCGCTTATAGTAGTATTTGCCTTAAAGGAGGCTAGAAAATGCAGGATATCATCTCTTTAACCTATATCGTTCGCGGAATCGTCAACGACAAAGTCGAGAACCCTTTTATCGAATTCAAGGAAAACAATGCCGATCCTGATGAGATAGGGGAATATATCTCCGCCTTATCGAATATGGCTCTCCTTTGTGATTCGCCGTTTGGCTACCTTATTTGGGGCGTCAACGATAAAACGCGCGAATTCGTCGGCACCAAATTATCTTTCAAGACGTGGAAGAAAGGTGGCCAAGAGATTCTCGCTTATTGGAAGAATCTTTTGACCCCGACTCTAGCCATAGAGGATTACGAGCTTGAGATAGACTCCAAGCATATATTGGTTTTGAAAATCCCAGCCGCCGCCCATTTTGCCTCAACTTTCAAAAAGCAGGCGTACTGCCGCAACGAATCATCGAAGAAAAACATAAAAGAATACCCTTCGCTCGAAAAAAGATTGTGGCAAAAACTCGAAGGCACCAGCGGAGAAAAAAGGATCGTCGCCTCGTCTTTAAGCAAAGATGAAGTTATAAAATCGTTCGATATTCGCTCATATTACGCCTCTTTGAATATGCCGTTCCCTCAAAGAGAAGAAGAATGGATTCACGCTTTTTCACGAGAGGGATTCATCCTTGAGCAAGAGCAAGGCGTTTTCTCTACTACTTCTTATGGCGCTTTATTGTTCGCGAACGAAGTGAATTCGTTCCCGGGTTTAGAAAACAAAACCATCCGCATTGTTAGATATAACGGCGATGATAGGCTAGAGACGCAGGGAAGATACGAGTTCGGTAAAGGATACGCCATCTCCTTCGAAGAAGCGTTCTCTCAAATAATGTCATTGATTCAGCTCCCCGATATTTTCAGGAACGGAGTGAGAAGCAACCATTACGCTTTGCCTCCTATCGCTATCCGCGAAGGGCTCGCCAACTGCTTGATCCATCAAGATCTCTTATCTTCTGGTGGGCCTCTAGTCGAAGTCTTCTCCAATAGAGTCGAATTCTCCAATCCTGGAATGCTGGACGTTCCAATAGACCGCCTCATCGATTCTTCGCCAAACCCAAGAAATAGCAAACTCGCCTCATTTTTAAGGCGGATAAATATCGGTGATACGGCCGGAAGCGGATTCGATAAAATCGTGGCTTCCTTAGAAAAAGAACATCTACCGACAGCAAAAGTCGAGCAATCCCCAAGCGGAGTCCGCTTGATTCTCTTCTTCGAGAAGGATTTCGAATCATACACCCAAAAGGAAAAACTGAACGCATTATATGACCATGTGGTTTTAGCTTATCTATCATCACGCCAGGCCACAAATTCATCGATCAGAGAACGTTTTGGGCTGAATGAAGAAGCCAAATTCCAAATCAGCAGGCTCCTATCTCTTGCAACTACGCAAGGCTTAATCAAGAAAGTCATAGGATCAAGCAAAAAAGACGCCACTTATATCCCATATTGGGCCTAATTTAATTGCGCACGTTTGCAAATTCGGCTATCTCAAAAATCAAAGTGTAGGTTTTATCGAATGTTTTCTTATTGCGCTTAATTGCGCTCTATTGCGCTCTTATTGCGCTACCCATCTTTTCATAACTAAAGAAAACGGAGAAAAAGCAAAATCAATCACTCGATGTCTAAATCAAAAATCCTCAAGATAAATCTCGAAAGTCACAAGCGGGAAAGAGCGTGAAAAGTCGAGTTTTTTGACCTTGCCGATAAGTGATTTCCCCACGTCCAATAAACGCGAAAAAACCACCTCATCGCTCTCTGGGACATACCCTATCAAACCTAGTTCGGAATGAACTTCGACTTCGCTCGGATTGTATTTGCTTTGACGGTATTTGAAAACGAGCCTATCCCCTACTTTAAGAGCGAGAAGCGCCTTTTTGTCAGTCAGTTTATAGGTGCCGGATAAATTACCGTCGAACAAAAGAATCTCTCTTTTCAAAGGTTTGAGCAAAGAATCGATATTGCCTCCAGCCTCTTTGACGGCAATCCCTAATTCCTTTACCGTTACTTCGTTCTTCTTCATGCTTCGCTGCCTCTTTTCGGAAGTAAGGAAAGCAAACGTTCATTTAGCTCATCTAAGAGCGTCTCAAATTCTTTTCTTTCCTTGTTTATTTCTTCATGATGCCATTTTTCTTTTTCAGGGTTTTCCAATATTTCCAAATAGGTATATGGGCGATTAGTCAAGATTCGCTCGATATCGTCTTTGATCTCCTCTGCTCTACCTTCGATATCGTCGATCTCGAAATCCTTGTCGGAGAAATAAAGCATCGCTAAGGCGTAGAGTTCTTTCAAGGTCTTGAGGTCATTGCCTTTATAAGCCTTGAGCCCTTTTTGGTAAATATCGCCGCATAAGGGATCGTTCTGCCATTCCGGATGCATATCGGGGTGAGTTAGCTTCATGAGGAGGCGGAACGTTTTCTTGATTTCCTCCATATCGCCGACTGAGATTCTCGGCGCGTCCATCAGTTCTTTCGCAATCTTGGCTTTACTAAGCGCCTCAAGATATATAGCCCTCTCATTGAAGGATCCTTCATGCGCTTCTTTCTCCATTTCCTCTTCGTCAACTGTCATTCCGGCGTTGATTTTCCTTTGGCAGTAAGCGATTTTCTTTCTTAACAAGGCCGCATCTAGTTTGACGCGCAAAAGCTCGGCGAGCTCCTCGCCAAACGCCAAGTAGTAACGTTCTTCAATCTCTAAGCACTCTTTCTCTAGCTCGGCTTTATGGAGCAAAAGCGTCTCGAATTCTTTCTTATTCATTGCCACACCTGATTAATGAGTAATCGCCATAATATTCAAGCATATAGACCGGTCTTCCTTTGATTCCGGCTTTGCGGAAGAAATCCTCGATTGACGAATAGGCTTTATCATCGAATTTCACGCGGATTTTCCCTTCATCGACGAAAGAGGAAATATGATGCTGCTCTCCTCCGTATATAAGGGTGAATTCGCTCGGCGTCTTCAAAAGCTGCAGCAGATCGAAGAAATTCGGCATGCGGTGGTCAACCATGCCGAGTTTATCCATGAGCGCTTCGATTCTTCTAGCGACGATGAAATTGCCCCAGAAGGCGTTATAACGGATTCTGGTCGTTATGTATAAACGCCCTTTCTTAAGAACGTATTTGGCCTCTTCTTCGTTGCCTTTTTCGATATCGATGGCGGCTAGGCGGTGCGCTAATTCGGGGACAGGGGCGAAAACATTATCGTCCATTATCGCTTCATCATATAAAGAACGGACGCGTTTCTCGTACTCGTCTTTATCCGCCTTAACCCCCAAACCATCGCGGTACATATCCGCGATTTTCATTGCCGCCTCTAAATCCCCATTATCGGCTGCTTCAGAGAAGTAACGCATGGCTTTTTGATAATCCGGTGTGCCCGTCCGCCCATAGAAGTAGATGAAACCAAGACCTGAGGCGATTTCCTTATTTCCGGCTTCGTATGATGACAAATAATATTTCTCAGCCAGCGGGTAATTCTCCTCTTCGTAATAAATGCCTCCTAGAGTTGCCATTGCTCTAGGATCGTGCTCGACTTCCGATAGGTATTGCAGGGCCTCTTTCAGTTGAAATTTGTCTTCTTTGCTCAAAAACGTCCTCGACTCTTTGTCGAAAAGGACTCTCACGATACGACTCGCTTCTTTTCTATCCATGTTTCAATTATCGCATATAAACGAAACTATGCTTAATCTTTCGAAAAATCGTAACGAAAGTAGAGCGCTCAACCGTTTTATAAAGGCATTTTAGTTTCAGCCAAAGATGACAATGCCCGATTTGCTGAACGTTTTTCAGTGGAAAGTGCACCAATAAATAAGCCAAAATTCTAGGAAAAGCAGCAATTATCTGCACCAAAAATCCTTTGGTGCATTTTGGTGCATTTTTTGGTGCATTTACTCATTTTGCATGTTACATTTTGTGTTAGGGGCAAGAAGAATTATGGCTATACCTGCTACGCTTGAAACGATTTTGAACAACGATATCGTCGAAGGAGTGCGCGTTGAATGCAAAACAGGATGGAACCCTGAGCCCGTCATGCACACAATCTGCGCTTTCGCCAATGACATCGATTCTTTTTATGGCGGCTATATTCTGATCGGGGTATCGGATAATGGAGAAGTAGTCGGTTTCCCGCGTTCGGAGTTCGATCACTATCAAAAAGAGCTTCTCTCTTACTGCAAAAAATGTTTAGAGCCGAATTACGTCCCGGTCGTGGATTTGATGAAATACCAAGATAAAGACGTCTTCGTGATTTGGTGCCCAACGGGAGAAGACCGCCCATATCGTTGCCGCAAGGACGTTTATGCCAGCGGAAGTGAAGCAAAATATGTTACCTACATTAGGAAAGGATCGCTCACGATTGAGGCAAGCCACGAAGATGAAAGAGAGCTTCACGCCTTAAGTTCCAGAGAGCCCTTCGATGACCGCGTGAATTATCATTACCGGGTAGAAGATATCGACGAAGGCATCGTCGAGGATTATTTGCGAAAAACAAAATCGAATCTATTGGCCGATTTCTCGAGTCGTTCTCCTTTGGATACTTATTTGGATTTAAGAATCATCGGAGGCCCAAAAGAAGACTATCGCCCGAGAAACGTAGCTTTATTGATGTTCACCCCTAGGCCAGCTGACTATATCCCTTATTCCTATATAGAACTCACGATTTTCGAAGATTTATCTGGCGAAAGCATGATCGAGAAAACATTCGACGGTCCTCTCTTCAAACAGTATGGGGACTGCATGGATTTCATCAAAAACCAGGTAATCAAAAAGAAAACGATCAAGACGGAGGGCGAATACCTTTCCAAAACGGTTTCCAATTACGCTTACGGGGTTTTGGAAGAAGTTATCGCAAACGCCATCTTGCACAAATCGTATCAAATTGGCGAACCAGTAACGATTCGCGTAGAGCCAAATAGAATTGAGGTCACAAGCGTCCCTGGTTTTGATAGAACCATCAGCAATGTGGCCGTCAAAGAGCTCAAGCCAAGATCAAAAAGATACCAGTCCCGCCGCATCGCGGAATTCCTAAAAGAACTCGGCATAATCGAAGCCAAAAACACCGGGTATCCGCTCATTATCAAAAAGAGCAAAGAGAATTCATCGCCTCTTCCGATAATAGAGATGAACGAGGAACGCGATTACGTAACCGTCATCATCCCAATCAATGAGGCATTCAATGATGTCTCTCTTCCCTTAAAGGAGAGAATCATCGACCTTTTGAACGAAAAGAGCATGAGCAAAACCGAAATATGCCGGCATCTTGGCTATAAGAGAGTCGTGAACTCCGTCACCTACCAACTCCAGAAAATGAAAGAAGAAGGTCTTGTAGCTGAGAATAACAAAAAATACAGCCTTATCTAAAAATCATCAGATAAATGTTTGGTGCGTTTTGGTGCATTTTTTGGTGCATTTTTAAAAATAGAAATCGAAAACATCCGATATTATCGCGGTTTTGCTTAAAGGTGTTGTTGCGTTATAAATGCACCAAAGAAGCTTATAAACGTATTGAACGATGCAGGGTTTCTTGTTTCAAAAGCCCGAAAGATTGTGTAGCATTCATAACTATGATAAACATCGTCCTCGTTGAGCCTGAGATACCGCAAAACACCGGCAACATCGCCCGCACCTGCGCTTGCACCAATAGTCGCCTCCATTTAGTGAAACCCCTAGGTTTCGACGTAAGCGAAAAATCCATTCGCCGAGCGGGTCTCGATTATTGGGATAAGGTCGAAATAGTTTATTACGAGAACCTTGATGAGTTCTTCGAGAAAAACAAAAACGGCAAATTCTATTACTCCACCGTCAAAGCCAAAAAGAGCTACACCGAAGTTAACTATCCTGACGAATGCTTCATCCTCTTTGGCAGAGAGAGCCGAGGGCTTCCGGAAAATCTGATTTATGGCGACTACGATAACGCGATCCGTATTCCTATGTTCGGGTCGCTGCGCTCTTTGAATCTCTCCAACGCAGTCGCGATCGTTCTTTATGAAGCGCTGCGCCAAAACGATTATTTTGGGCAAAAATAAAGATAGGCCAATCCCTGATTGCACAAGATTTAGGAAGTTAGTGTTCTTTTAACTGTTGTGATTCATGAAGGAAAAATACGCCTAATTTGCAGATGATTTTGCCTCAACAGCGTTGAGACAAATTCAGAATCCTCATAAGTCTTATATCGTTAGTCATTCCATAAAGTACAAATCCATAAAACCCCGCAAAACCCCTTTGCTTTTGTCTTTATGCAATTGCTAAACATTTTAAAAACGCTAAAGCGATATAGGATATTTCGCCGCAAAATAGGCATGACTATGTGATGAAGATTGTTTCTAAATGCCAGACAGGGGCAATACATATACGCCATCATCTAGAGGATAAATCGAGTCCGTATTGCAAATGATGGCTTTAGATCCGATTTGATAATTCGTCTTATCTAATTGCTTGAATCCTTTTACGGCGCTGTTATTGAAATTGATCCCGCTTTTGCATTCAACCCTATGCAACTTCCCGTCCTGAACGATAACCAGATCAATCTCGTTCATGTTGCTGTCCCTATAGTAGTAAAAATTAGGTTCTACGCCGTTATTGATATAGCTCTTTTTCAGTTCATTGATGATATATGTTTCTACAAACCTTCCGGAAAAGGCGCTTGCCTGCAAAATCGCGCCGCTGGTAAGTTTCGTCAAATAGCAGGCTAAACCAGTATCGGAAAAATATAATTTTGGCCTTTTGACGATTCTTTTGGAGATTGAGATTTCGTTATATGGCTCTAATAGATAGACGATGTCGCCGGCTAGCAATACGCTGAGCCAAGAAATGACCGTCTTTTTATCAACTCCTATCGTTTTGGCGATATTTTCGTAGATTAATTCTTCACCTGTCAAAGACGCGATAAGTTCCATAAAACGCCTGAATAAAAACTTGTCTTTCACATTAATCATGTCCGAAACGTCCCTCTCGATATACGTTTCGACATAATTAGCGTAAAATTTCTGCGTTTTTAGACGGCTATTGTCATAAAGCTCAGGGAAAAACCCTCTCACTATGTCATCGTATAGTTGAAGCGGGGTAAGCGGATTATCGCTCGCTCTTTTCTGTATGTTTTTGACATCGAAATCGAATATAGGCTCATCTCTATTAATGATTTCATTCCTTGATAAAGGCATCATATGGATGATAGAGACTCTGCCAGCAAGCGATTCGGTAATGCCCTTCATCAATCTATAGATTTGGGAGCCGGTCAATATGAACATCCCGTAGTTATCGATCCGTTTTCTTTTTTCCTTGTTTACTATCTCTTCGATTGCATTGAATAGCTTTGGAGCGCGTTGAACTTCGTCGATTATTAAAGGCCAAGGATGGACCTGCAAAAACATGTCAGGGTCGTTATTGGCAAGTTCCCTATCTCTTGCACTATCGAGCGATACGTATCCAAAGCCCTGTTTTTCGAATTCAGAGGCTATCGTAGATTTTCCCACTTGCCTAGCCCCGGTAATAAGCGTCACGGGTCTTGATTCAACGCTCTCTAGTATTTGATCGTAAATATGTCTAGCAATCATAGGATTTAAGCCTCCCACATAGATTTTATTTTAGTATTTTCGGGAGTTCAATTCCCTTTTTGCATAAAAATCACAAAATGGAAATTTGCACAGTGTCCATGGAAAAGTTAGGCTCCATCGATATTTTCTGATATGAAGCCTGATAATTTTGTGTAAATTTATGCGATTTTAATGATTTTGGACTTTTAGTGGGGATTACTGACAAACACTGTGCAAGTAAGGCCCCACATAGAGCACATCAGAGGTGTGCCACGGACGGGCTAAACCTCACTTTTGGTGGTCTTCTATCATTAATATCAAATTAAAAGGTCCCCCATCATTTCTGATTCCAAAAACATTTCTACGCGTTGATGCTTACTCGATATGCTCGCAATAAAGACAATGTCTTCTCCTGTGGTTTTCTTAAATTCCCTTGTTTCATTTTCGGAGATAAAAAGAGACCGCCTTACATATTTTATTTTGGCGAAATAAATCTATTGCTGGCGAAATAAATGGCGAAATAAAACCTTATTGGCGAAATAAATGGCGAAATAAATCTGATCAAAACAATGATGTTTCGTACCACTGCTTTCCTTCTTTTTATGAGCAACTATACACACTTCTAACAAAACGATTCGCCGATAAGAGGCCATATGAAACGGCAATTGCTTGCTTGTAACGATTTGGTGGGTCTAAACAAAAAGGGGCAAACTCTATTCGATAACTTCCCAGTAGCCGGAAACTTTATTTCCGATTCTGGCTATCTTGCCAGCTACTTTAAGCCTATCTAATACTCTTTGCACGGTTCTATCGGTTTTCCCTATTTTTTGAGCTATTTCTTCCCTTGTGGAAATAGGGTTTTCTTTTAAAAATCGCAAGACCTCTGAATCTAATTTATTAGCTCTTTTGGCTTCTCCAGCAGTGACATTTTTAGTGGCATTCAAAGTTGCGTTATTTCTATAAAAACTAAAACTAAAGCCGTATTCGTTATTGTAATACTCATATCTAACGTTATTGGCTGCGCATAGTCTCAAAACCTTTCTTATTCCGCTGCCTTGAATTTCCACATTTTTGGATCGGTATAAAACATCCAATATTTTCTTATTCCTAGGCATGGATTGTATTCGGCGTTCCGCGAAATCCTCCGGTTTGTAATTAATCGGGAATTCTCCGGGATTATAAATTTCGATCACTGTTGGCGTTATATCGATCTCATGCTCGGTTACAGAACGATAGTTGGCATGGGCAAACGCATTTACGACAATCTCTCTGATGGCATCGACTGGAACTTCGGGTATTTCGATTCTTGCTGGGCTTTTGCCATCAAATTCGACTCTCCAGTTCATATGCTGATTGATATAAACAGTAGCGATATCAATCAAATTGAAAATATTATCGTCCACCCTATTGATATCTAAAAAAGTAATTCTTTGATCAGTGGCGTATACCGCCATTTTCAAAACGGTTGGTTTCTTGGAAGAAAATAGGAAATAACCTGCGTTGGTCAGTTTGTCATCAACCATTAACCCAAGCATCGTTAATAATTCTTTTTCGTCATATTCTTCTAGCGGAGTTAACCTTCCGCAGTCAACCGCCCGCGTATAAAAACTTTTTAATGCTTTTGAATCTATATCGTTTATTCCGAATGGCGTTAAGTTGTTTTCCCATATTGATGAAAAATCTGTATTTAACATCATGTGTTTCAATTCATCCGGAGTCATATCCTCGGCTCTATCGTGAACTCTTTTGTAATACCTTCCATAAGATGAATAGGGCCTTTCAGTTCCGGTAAATTCAACTTTGATAACACTTAATCCATCTAGCGTTTCTTCTTTAATCGACGGATATATCATCGGTTTTATCGCGGTTTTAATATGGGTCGCTACGTCATCCAACGAACTAGCGCTCACCATTTGCCCGCAAACATCGCCATTTGGTTTTACGCCAAAATATAAAACCCCTTTGCCGTGCTTGTTTAAAATGGCGCATATGTCATCCATGGC
>CAVIFQ010000024.1:0-20486 GCA_963642055.1 Roseburia hominis
GAACATTGTGGGAGCGGGCTTTTATTTATTCAACATACGTTTGTGAAACGCGACCGGCAAGCTAATGCGATACTAATTTTTCTTTTTATCCATTTTATATCTTGAATAAAAAGGATTCTTTCTCAGGCATACCATATGTGACACTCTCGCAACAAGGCGCTTCGGCAAGCACCTTTTTGCAAGCCTAATATACCAAGGCCTTCCTTTAAGTTGCCAAGATCCGCCACAATGGTGGATAACATACCCAAAATGAGGAAGAAAGTCACCATAACTTTGAGATTCAATTTCCCGCTTTGGATGCAGCTTTTCCATCCGTTGATATAGTATACGTACTCGTCCGGCATTGGATCTTTGCCAAACCACGAAGTGTGAATAATTTTAGGTATCATCGTTTTCCCCTTTTGCTATTTGTCATAAGCTACCGCCAATTAAAGCAATTATTAACTTTAGCGGCGCAAACGCCCCAAAAAACTACAGGCGATTCTCTCAAGAGGTTCTTTTAAATCACCGCTTCGTTTTCGAAATGTACGATTGCGTGAAATAGATGTATTTCGCATTGGCGGTAATCAAAGGGCTGGCGCCTTTGACGCCAAAAATTTTACTACTAAAATATATCGCCGCCAAATAGATAATTCCTACATAGAAGTTATAGAAACCTGACGTGCAAGTAAACAAAGAACCAAGCAATCCAAAGACAGTTATCAATAGATATTCAACTTCCAGTTTTCTGCCATTAGGTTTCTTGAAAAAACTATAGAACCATTTTTCACACAGTGCATTGAAATATCCTTGCATTATGGAAACTAACAAAACTCCTATTATGCCAAAATTAAGATAGCCTTCCATCACGTTGCCGCCTCTTAATCCGAAGTGATTGTCCATACCGAACAAATATTTTGTCGTGTATCGACCAAACGACCATTCAACCCTAAACGGAGACATTGAACTAGGAATAAAGGAAATGATGCCGGCAGCGTATGTTTTTCCTAGAACGAATTCGCCGCCCTTCTTTTCAAACCCATACAATATAAACGCACCATCGCGGATATCAGAAAAAGTGTTGCCATACAAGATCTCTTCGATAGCTTCGCCCATATTGATATTTCCGCCGCTGCGTATTGCTTGTAAAGCCAGCCCGCTTGCCGCGATAGCAAAAATCGCAACAAGCAGTCGCGTTAGCAATCTTCGCGTACTTTTGCCCTTGCGCTTCGCTTCTGTAGCAGACAAATAGTAATAGAAAACGCAGAGAGGCAAAACTATATTCATCAAAATGGCTGATCTAGTGCCTGTCGTAAGCATAGTGAAACTGCATAGTAAAAAAAGAACAAAATATGATAGCTTTCTTGTTTTTTTCTTGAGAACCTTTGTGCCGAAATATATTGCGTTAAAAGTAATTATCTTACACAAAAATTGATAGATTGGTGAAATGCTGGTTCCATAAAAAAAGGTACGCCCACCATTAAATAAAGGCAAGCCGCCATTGTATTTGAACACAATGTAATAGAAGCCAAGCAACGCAAAGGAACAAATCATTATATACATTGGCTCATAAACGAAATCGCCTTGATATTCGACACGTTTAAGCAAAGCTTCTCTAGTAGTCCGAAACTCAATCGCCATTTGCACAATCATCATCAAAATAAAACCAAACAAATTTAGCGATAAGCAAGTTAACAAATAAGAATGCATTGAAGCAGCTGATTTTATGCCCAGAGCCAACCACGATTTGTCCGAATAATAGAAAACAAACGGCATCAAAAATAAACTAAATACATACTGATAAAGCGATATTGCAAATGGCGATAAAAGAGGCCGATGATGTTTTGCTTTACGGAAAATGTACAGCGCAAACAACGATACGCTAATAACGTATAAAATAATGGTTAGTGTCAGCATAAACTGCCACCAGCCTTCCTAAACGGCGTTGATCTAACACCGGCTTGTTCTTTGTCGTTCCAAAATAAAGTAAGGCTTTGATGAATAGCGCATACGGCTCCGGAACCGCAATCATCATCAAAACAATCGTCAGTATATATATATATATATGGGTTGTGTATCTTTCGAGCTTTTTTATAAAAATGAATAATCACAGCGGCAAATATGATAATGCCTACGACGCCTATATTGCACATCCATGTGGAAAGGAGATCTTTGCTACGGCTTGTTCCAAAACCGACCCCAAAGGGATACGTTAAGCCAATTTGGAACATATTCCTAAAAGATGCAGCCCTTTCAATTCCTGAAAAGCTTTTTTCGTTCAACTTATCGATGAGACCATTATATGCATAGGAGACCAAATCATTGCCTGAGAAAACGTTTATCGCTAAAGCGACAACAGCGGCTGCGAGACACATCATTATCGGTTTTTTATCTCCGGGGTCTGATACGAGCATATGACGAACCAATATGAACAAAACAACAAAGCAATACCCGATGAAGAAAGTAGAAGAATATGAAATAAAGCCAAACAACGATCCAATTAGAAACATAATTACGTCAAGCCAATTCCGCTTTGATATCCACAAAAACAAAAGGCTAGGGGCTAAATAATAAGCCATCATAGAGGCTTCTCCACAAGGTCCATAAAGCCGAGTGCCTTGAATGTTACCATTAACGTTCTGCCTGAAAATTACATCAAACGGCAAATTTAATTTAAACGCCACCATTTGATACGCAACAACAAAAATAAACGCATAAATGCCATACTTATAGGCCTTGAATACGTTGTTTTTGACAACATTCCCTTTTGTTGCATCCAAGCATGTGAAAAAGATAAACGTAATCGCCAAATAGGCAACGTGAATAAGATTGGACGCTGTATACGACACCGCTCCGTAAGACCCACTTTGCAGCATCACCAAAATATTGTCGCTTTTCAATAAAATAGGCAAAAAAGAACCAATCACGCAGTAAACAAAAAAGAAAAGATAAAACTTGTCAAATTTCGCCTTTGATAAGTCTCTAATTGAAAGAATGGCATAAGCAAAAAACAAAACATATGCCGGTTGGATAGAAATATCGCCGTTAATTGTCACGACAGAAGAACCGGTAAAGCCACTGAAAAAAACGGACGAGTACAAAAAAATATGTTTGTTTCTACAAACAAGAGAGACAAGCGCGATGACTATGCATATGTACCCCATCACCGTAATTTCCATTTCTTCGCTTTTTTCCTCCTTTATTGGCGACTGTCATCAATAAAATATATATTTTTTGTTTTTAGCAAATTGTTTTTCCGTGTATTCATCAATCGTGCAAATGAATTTCGCTGGGTTTCCCGCCCAAACCTGGGAATCCGGTATATTTTTAGTAACAACCGAACCAGCCCCAACAATGCAATTGTTTCCAATTGTTATGCCGGGCAATATTATGGCTCTTTGGCCTATAAATGTGTGATTCCCTATTGATACAGGCTTTTTCATCCCGATTTCTTTATCGGAATATTCAAGCGGTTTGTTGGCATAATCAATCGCATGGTCATGTGTCAAAATCAAAACTTGGGAAGCTATAGTAGTTGCGCCCCCCCCGATCGAAATTGTGTCTGATGTATCAAGATAAACATCGTGCGCCACAAATCTAGGCCCGCCGTTTAAAAATTTAACTCCTAATTTGGAATAAACTTTCATAACTCTTTTCATGTACCTTGTTCTACCTAACGCTTGGTAAAAACGTAAATTTTGGATAGCGAGGGCTTTGATTATCTTTCTAAATATATTCATATGATTCTCGAACGAGTATATGGTTCCTACTTTAATTTGAGCAACGTATCAAGCATGATTGACGCAGCATTATTCCATGTGAACAGCTTATTGATATTTGCGTAATCAAAGCTCTTTACATCTTTCATTGAAATAGCGTTTTGATAACCAAGAGGATCTAGATAGTTTACATTATCGCCAAATATTTCGCGCATCGTAGGTATATCCGACACAATTAGTTTCTTGCATCCTAGCCCAGAGGCCTCAAGAGGTGGCACTCCAAATCCTTCATATATGCTAGGAAATAAGAAATACTCGCAGTGCTTGTACATGCTCTTCAGTTCATCATCATTCAAATACCCCAACATCCTCACGTTGCTTGGCAGGTCTTCATTAGGATTTTTTAAATAGTTAAATACTTTGTTGCTTTCCCCCGAGATCACAAAAAGATAGTTAGGGTTTTTTAAAGCGCAAGCAATTACATATTTCATGTTTTTGTTTGCGCTGGCGCTTCCAACAGAAAAGCAAATAGGCTTATCGGTCTTTTCAAACCAATCATCAAATATCAAATCATGTTCACTAAAATGCGAATCAGCAGCACTGTAAGTCACGATTATCTTCTCAAAAGGAATCTTGTAGTAAGACGTAATCTTATTTTTTGAAAACTCGGAAACAGTGAAAACCAGTTTTGCAGACTTTAGCTCATGCTTATAAATAAATTTATACGTTAATACAAATTTTTTTGAGTAGAATTCCGGATGATCTAGAATGGCTGTGTCGTGAACCACAACAATATTCTTAGTGCCAAGCAGTAAAGGGGCGACATTACATAATGATGCAAAATAGTAATCTTTCTTCTTTCTCAAATAGAAAGGTACTTTAATTTGCTCCCAGTAGTAGTTACCGTTGCCATCAATAATCTGAATAGGGATGTTTTTCAGCGTATACGACTTGTCGTAATTACTAGGTACAAGCAAAACAAAGCGCAAATCGCCCCATTCGAAGTTTTTTGCATCAATAGCTTTAACTATCTCTCTAGCGTATCTTTGAACGCCCGTGATGCGCTGCGTCAAGAATCTGCCGTTTATGTAAATTGTCTTCATGTTTTTGTATCAAAAGAATTAATCGTTATCGATAATCCAATCTATCGCATCATATATCGAATGCTTGAACTTATAATCGAGTTCACCTTTTTTGCAACAGATATAAGGCGTATCGATCGGTCTTATTTTAGATGGATCAGTCGCAACTTCAATTGCTCCACCACTCTTCTTGATAATGTAATCAAGCAGTTCACGCATCGAATGCGCTTCACCCGATCCAACGTTATAGGTGCCACTAGCTTTGTTTTCAAGCAAATATCGGTAGCAGCCCACAATATCGCGGACATCGCTGATGTCGCGAACAGCCGATAAATTGCCAACATAGATCGTTCCTGGCTTATTGCTTGAGGCAATCGCTTTGACCTGCTTGCAGAAAGAAGGAATAACGAAGGTATCTTTTTGCCCAACGCCAGTATGATTGAATGACCTTGTCTTGATTATCTTTAAACCATATCTATCTTCGTATAATTTGGATATGGACTCTTGCGTCATTTTCGAAATCCCGTATGGGTTATTGGGATTAAGTTCATCGTTCACCGACAAAGGCTCATTCTTTTGCACATACTCTTCGCTTGACCCAACAACTAAAACCTTCGTGTTTTGTAACGAGAGGCTCACTAAAGATTGAAGGATATTGATGGTGCCAAGCACATTGATTTTGAAGGTCAATGACGGGTTCTTCCAAGACTGAGACACTGAAGATATGGCCGCCAAATTGATGATGTAGTCAGGCTTGACGTAATTGATCAAGATCTCTACATCATTCGGAACGGTGATGTCATTATGAAAGAACGTGCATTCAGCATTATCAAATTTCTCAAGGATATCGGCAGCGAAAACCTCGTAGCCGTTTGAGGCAAATTCATGAATGAGATGCGGGCCAACAAAGCCGCCAGCCCCGAATATCAAAACCTTCTTCATTTTGATTCCTTGAGCAAAAGCTCTTTTTTCGCTTTGGCTAAATCATGCTCGACCATGATTTTGCAAAGATCCTCATAACTCGTTTTCGTCGGGTTCCATCCCAAAGTTGTCTTGGCTTTGGTTGGGTCACCCCACAAGTTGACGACATCGGTTGGCCTATACCAGGCCTTGTTGACCGAAACTAGCATCTTGCCAGTCTTTTTGTCGTAGCCTTTCTCATCGATACCAGTGCCTTTCCACTCCAAATCGATGCCGGCGTAATGGAACGCGAGTTCGGTGAATTCGCGAACTGTATGCTGCACGCCTGTGGCGATGACAAAATCATCAGGCTTATCTTGCTGGAGGATGAGCCACATGCATTCAACATAGTCTTTGGCGTATCCCCAATCGCGTTTGCTGTCCAAATTCCCTAATTCGAGATGGTCTTGTAGTCCTAAGCTGATGCGAGAGGCGGCAAGAGTGATTTTCCTCGTGACGAAATTATCGCCGCGTCTTTCCGATTCATGGTTGAAGAGGATGCCGTTGCAGGCGAACATGTCATAAGCTTCACGGTATTCCTTTATCATCCAGTAGCCGTATTGTTTTGCGACTGCATACGGCGAATAAGGATGGAATGGGGTGGTCTCTTTCTGCGGGCACTCCTCAACTTTGCCGTATAGTTCCGAGGTTGAGGCTTGATAAATCCTCGTTTTCTTTCCTAAACCAAGGATACGAACGGCCTCCAAAATACGAAGCACTCCTAAAGCATCGACATCACCTGTGTATTCAGCGGCGTCAAAAGATACTTGAACATGGCTTTGGGCCGCCAAATTGTATATTTCATCAGGCTCAGTCTCTTTGATGATGCGGATGATGCTTGTTGAATCAGATAAATCGCCCTCATGTAAAGTAATCAGATGATCCTTCAACAAATGGTCAATTCTCTCGGTTGTGGAGACTGATGAACGGCGAATGATGCCATGGACGTCATATCCTTTCGAGAGCAGTAGCTCCGCCAAAAAACTTCCGTCTTGTCCCGTAATTCCTGTTATTAATGCAACTTTCTTCATATGTATTTATTCCTTAATCTTTATTATCTTTCAACAAATCAGCGTATATATTTTGCGCCGAAGCAGTGAATGCTTCAATCGAGCATATTTGATGTGCCCGCTTATAAGCGCCTTGCGCTAATTTGGCGTAAAGCTCCTTATCGTTTCGTAAGCTCTTCATGGCTTCCGCGTATGCTTTGGAATCCCCATTAGGAACCTCTATCCCAGTTTCGCCATTTATCGACACCCAGTTGATGCCGCTTCCTTTCACCGTGAAGGTCACGGCGGGCTTTCCGAAATAAAGAGCTTCCGCAAGAGCGATGCCATAAGCTTCGTTCCTAGTAATAGAAGGGAAGGTGAAGATATCGCAGGCTAGCAAATAAGAATTGATGTCATCGTCAGACAACCGACCCGTGAAGACGATATTATCGAATCCTTTGGCTTCTTCTTTTAATTTATCAGTAAGCGGGCCTTTACCACCGATAATTATCTGAAAATCGTCTCTATTCAGATATTTATTGGCTTCAATGAGATAAGAAACGCCTTTATAGGGGACGTGTCTACCAAAGAAGAAACAAATGGTTTTATCGCCATAAGAAGCGCGTATTTCTTCGGCTTTCTTTCTTTGCTCGTCGGTAACGTTGAGCCTGCTATCGCCAATGCGCGGGGCTAAGACACGGTAGTCCTTTTTGAAGCGCGGTAAATAAGAAGTGTCTTTCAAATAAGCCGGAGAGAGCACTTCAACGATATCGGCCATATTGATCAACGTAATCGATTGTTTACGGAAAAAAGGCTCAAGCATCTTCTGCTTGATGATATCGGCCACCCAAAATAAGAGAAATTTGCCATGCCAATTTGTTTTTTTAATAGCTCGTAAAAGGTGATAAGCCCCATATGGGTTTGGATAATCGAAATGAATAATATCGGGCTGATATTCGCGAATCGTTTTCGTCAAAAGCTTGCCATACGACGGGGCAATTGGCTGAGAGGCCACAACGGCATTGACCGCAACTCTTATTACGTCAATCCCTTTGTAGTTTTCCTCAATAGTTTCGTTTTTATCGTTATAGGCGAATACTTTTTGATCGTATTTGTCTTTTAAGGCAACGCAAGTATCATAGGTCAATGACTCAATCCCACCGATGTATGGCGGGAAGCGTTTCGTGACATGCAAAATCTTTATCATGGTTTTTATTTGGCAGAATTGCTCAAGATATCCTTAACCTTATCAGCCACGTCTTTCTTCGTGACGTATATCCCGTCCTTCGTGACTGCCACGATTATATCGTCAACGCCATTAATGACAACTTTGGCGTTACTCTCATTGATGATCTTGCTGCCTTTCGATTCATGTATGATGCCACTACCAGTAACATCATCCTTAAGGATATCGCCAATGGTGGCATAGCTCCCTAAGTCTTCCCAAGTGCCATTAAAGCGCATCACGCGTATAGATGGCTCTTTCTCCACCACCATATAATCGATGCTGAATTTCTTATTCTCAGGCACAGGGATATCACTATAACCGTCATACATGCTCTTATAGTCATCAAAACCAAGCATGCTGCTAGCCTTCTCTAGCATATATCCAACTTTGAATCCGAATACCCCCGCATTCCATAAGGCGCCTTCAGCGATATAGGATGAGGCGATATCCTCGGTCTTTGGTTTCTCTTGAAACCTCTTGACCGCGCTGACATCGCTCTTATCGACTGGGAGTATGTATCCATACTTCGTGGCAGGTGAGCTCGGATTGATGCCAATGAGAGTCAAATTGGCCTTACTCTCCTTAACGAGCTCATCAAGCTTCTTAAGGGCTTCAAAATAGTCATCATCAACATATGGATCAACTGGGCATACAATCACGCTTTCATCACTCTTTACGCCCATCACATCATGGAGATATAAGACACTTAAGCAGATGGCAGCGAAGGTATCCTTTCTCGATGGCTCAATCGAGATATTGATATCGTTCCCTAATTGCTCTTTGAGGATATCGACTTGGCTCGCTCCAGTGGCGATAAGAACGTGAGCGTCCTTATCCACTCTTTTGATGGAGCGATACATCCTTTGCACCATCGATATCCGAGTGTCACCATCATTAAAAAGAGGAATGAACTGCTTGCTCCGCTCCTCCGTCGATAACGGCCAGAGCCTTTTTCCTGATCCTCCGGATAATAATACGATATTCATAAAGACATGCTTTCTAATTTTTGTGTTTCTGCTTGTTAATCAAAAAACTCTTCTTCGAGCATCAGGCACAAGCAGTGATATATTGGCAAATGGTATTCCTGAACCATGAATGTCTCATTGGCTGGGGCGATGATCGCAGCATCGGCGAGTTTCGCTAACTCACCACCATCTTTGCCGACAAGAGCGATGACTTTCATGCCTTTGGCTTTCGCGGTAATGGCGGCATAAATGACGTTTTTGGCATTCCCTGAAGTGGATATGCCTAAAAACACGTCATTATTCTTGCCATATCCCATAACTTGCTGAGCGTATGCCAATAAGCCTCCGCCCTCTACATCATTCATGAAGGCCGTATTGAGCCCTTGATGACCATCGAGAGCAATCGCTGGCAATGTGCCCTGCAGTTTCTTTGATAGTTCCTTGCCTTTGATTGGGTCGATATCAATCAACGTTTTCTTAAAATCGTCGCTGAGCTCTCTATTTGACTTGAAGCTCTTCATGAGCTCGCCGACGATATGCTCACTGTCAGCGCAGGAACCGCCGTTGCCGGCAACTAAGAGTTTGCCGCCACTAGAGTAAGAGTCCTTGAGTATCAAAAAGGCCTGCTGAATAGAATCCCTGCACACTTCAAGAGCGGTATATCTTGCAATCAAATCATCAACATCGTATTTGAATTTCATTTTGCCTCAGTCTCTCTTTAACGGTTGCTCTCGTCTGAGCCCTTGCTAAAGAACTCCGGGACATAGTATATGACTTTCGTGCCCGAATTCTCAAAGTGGAATGGCACTTCCATAAGATTCGAGAGGGCCTTTCGCACCGCCTCTTGTTTATCAAGCGGCACATAAAATAGCAAGAAGCCGCCTCCGCCTGCCCCAAGAAGTTTGCCTCCAAGGGCACCGGAAGAGATGCCTTCGTTATAGTATTCATCGATCGCGGATTTGGATATATTCGCCCCTGTCTCTTTCTTGAGTTTCCATGTCTTGTCAAGGAGGCGCCCAAAATCATCCAAATCCCGCTCTTTATTCTCAAGGATATCTTGAGCTTCATCGACAAGCTTGAGCATTTCCTCAAGCTGTTTGTGCTTGCTCTCCAAAGACTGTTTGGTCGATTTCTGGATATCCGATGAGAATCTCGTGAATCCAGTGAAAAAAAGCATTAGGTTGTTGTCTAATCTCAGCTTTCTCTCCGGACTGATGATGATGGGGTTCACATCATAGGAGCCATCTTTGAAATCAATGCGGTTGAGCCCGCCGAAAGAGGCTGCGATCTGGTCTTGCCAGCCACCGGCTTCTTCACACAAGGTGCGTTCCAAATAGATGGCGGAGTCCGCGAGCTCTTTCTTCGATTTGTGCTTGCCTTTGAGGCAATTGAACGCATTGAGCAAGCCAACGGCGAAAGTGGATGATGTCCCTAAGCCGCTTCTGGCGGGTAAATCCGCATCGTAATTGATTTTGAGTTCGTGCATGTCGCACATCTTCATGGCGTTCCTCACCATTGGGTGAGCGATATCATCGATATTGGTCACTCGCTCGGTCTTTGAATATACGACCTCAGTCGAATAATCAAAGAACCTCGGCAAATGCCTGACCGTCACATATACGTATTTATCAAATGATGTCGATATCACGGCTCCGCCATGAACATTAAAAAACTCAGGCATGTCGGTCCCACCCCCGAAGAAGCTCATCCTGAATGGGGTTTTCGTTATTATCATCGTTGATATTTTCCTAAAATCGCGTGTTTTTTTCGCGTGCCGTATTTTAGATAGCATTCTCGCTTAAAGCAAATATCATTGACCCGCCGAATACAATCAGCCCATTAATCCGCTCAAAAAGCCGCGATTTGAAACTTCGGCATCGTGAGCAGTATCTTCGTCTAATAAATAACCGAAAAACAGTTCAGATCCTAAACGCGACAAAATCAGACATTTGTCCGTAAATGCACCATTCACTCCTTTTCAGTGCCTCTGTTATGGCTCACACAACCACCGCTGTCGCTCATACATCGCCACCCTGCCTTCCACCCCTTAACCGGCCATTTATACTGAACACTTTTTCGAATTTCGGTAAAAGTGTTCAGTATAAACGGGGATAATGCGCGAAATAGGGTTTTGGGGACCGCTAATGAAGGCGTGATAGTGTTTTCGCCACAAACAGAAAAAGTAGTCGTCTTTCGAAGGTTTTTGCTGGAATTACGTAAAAACTTCTAAGGTTCACAAAGTTTTTTGGTATCGCATAACCATTGATGTGAGCATTATGGTGATAAGGCCAGACTATTTGGAAAAGATAAAGCCCTTCATGAACGTGAAGCTGGTCAAAATACTCTCGGGAATAAGAAGATGCGGCAAATCCACGATCCTTGCGATGATTAAGCAAGAGCTCATTGCTGAAGGAATAGATGAATCGCGCATAATCGAAAGAAAATACACCGATGAGGAATACGAAGAATCGTATACCTCAATGAGGATGTATGAGGAACTCAAATCCCATATAGCAAAAGAAGGGAAACACTATTTGTTGCTCGATGAGCCCCAGGAAATCAAAGGTTGGGAAAAGACGGTCAATACCTTGCTTGAGAATTACGATACCGATATCTACGTGACCGGCTCTAACTCAAAGCTATTGAGCGGAGAGATATCCACCTATTTGACGGGGAGATATGTGATGATCCCGGTATATACGCTCTCCTTCAAAGAGTATCTATCCTTCAAAAACGATTCTAATAAAACAACCAAGGAGCACTTGCAGGAGTATATACGTCTAGGAGGATTCCCGCTTGTTGCCTCTTCTTCTTTCGATGAGCATTCTTCCTACAGCGTAGTCGCCGATATCTATAACTCCGTCGTCATGAGGGATATCGTCACTCGTCACTCTATAACCAATATTGATTTGTTCAACCGCATCGTCAGATTCGTGATCGAGAACCTTGGCAAAACCTTCTCCGCGAACTCGATCGTGAAGTTCTTAAAATCCGAAAGCCGCTCAATCTCCGTTGAGGCTATCTATAACTATCTAGAGTGGCTAGAGAAGGCTTTCATCGTCTACCGCTGCAAAAGATATGACCTTCAGGGCAAAAGCGTCCTAAAAACCCAAGAGAAGTTCTATCTCGCGGATCAGTCCATCAAATACGCTTTATACGGCTTCAGCCCTCTAAGCGTGCCCGCCACGATTGAGAATATCGTTTATCTCGAATTAAAGCGGCGCGGATACGATGTCTATATCGGCAAAAACGCCGATAAAGAAATCGATTTCGTGGCGAGTATCCGCGATGAGAGGCTCTATGCCCAAGTATGCCAAGAGCTCCCAAAGGACTCTGATAGAGAAATCGCCAACTTGCTCGAGATAAAGGACAACTATCCAAAGATGATCGTGACGCTCGATGAATACGCATGCGGGAACGTAAACGGCATAAAAATCGTCCATCTCGCCGATTTCCTGCTTGATAAATAAGCGGGCCTATATCGTTTTCCTCTTTCGTGCTTGATGACACTACAGCTCATCACGAAAAGAAGACTTCAGCATCGAGACATGTGTTACAAATCGAGAAATTTTCTTAAATTGTGGCACATAAATGCCGTTTTTCATACAAATGCCTATACTTTGTAGTAGAGAAAATCAGCCCCTGTTGCGTATTCACGATAATGGCGAAATCGTTACAACTAGTTACAACACATGACTTAAAATTGCATGCATATGCATTTTTTGGTCGTGTGTTGCAAATATGGAGATTAAAGAGGGGATCCCGCGGTTTGGCTCGCTAGAGGGGAATGCCTTGAGGGTCTCTATAAATCGATCGCTTTTTCGTCTAAGAGGAAGCGCTCAACGCCTAAATACAGTATCCCCTCATCATCGTGGTAAGGGATGATATCGTCTTTGATGATGACGATTTTCTTAAATGAGTCAGGGATGCGGGAGAAGACGCTCGTCTCCTGCTCTTTTTTATCCGCATCGCTTATCGAGAAAGCCGATTGTATGTAATACCTGCTAGAGCCCTTATTGGCCACGAAATCGACTTCTTGCTGCACTCTTACGCATTTCCTCTCTTCATTCATCGTTGAGTGTTCTACGATCCCCACATCCACGCAATAGCCGCGGAGAGATAGCTCGTTATAGATGAGATTCTCCATAATGTGGTTCTCTTCCTGTTGTCTGAAATTAAGGCGAGCGTTCCTTAAGCCGACATCCTCAAAGTAGTATTTGAGCGTTGATTCGATATAACGCTTGCCCTTGATGTCGTATCTACTAGTCCTACTAAGCAAGAAGGCGTCAACGAAATAGTCCAAATACCTGCTTATCGTTTTAGGAGTAATAGAAACATGCTTCACGCTTTTAAAGGTATTCGATAATTTCGTCGGGTTCGTGAGGAAGCCAATCGAAGAAGAAAGGAGGTTGAGCAAGTCCTCCAAGACGGATTTATCGTTGAATAGCTGCCTTCTTTCCAGCACATCGGATAGATATACCTTCTCGAAAAGGTTTTGAAGATAGGCTACTTTCTCTTCGTGGGTCTCTAGCTGCGTGATATAGGGCATCCCGCCATAAGTCACATACTCCTTCCACGCCTCATGTTTATCGCCTTTATAAGCTTCAAGGAATTCCGCGTAGGATAAAGGATGGACCCTTATTTCATCGCTCCTCCCGCGGAACTCGGTCAAGATATCGGAGGAGAGCATCTTCGAGTTGCTGCCAGTCACGTATATATCGACATTCTTTTTCTTCATTAGTCCTAGCAACACATCCACGAAGGTTATCTTCTCTTCATCATCAGGAAGATAAGGGTTCTTGATGGGCCTTACTTCCTGTATCTCGTCCAAAAACACGTAATACTGGCCTTCATCCACGATCTTGTTCTGGATGTACTCATCCAAAAAGAGGGGGGATCGGTATTTCATGTTTTTGGACTCATCCAAGGCCAAACTGATTATGTGGTCCTCTTTGACGCCCTTATCAATAAGGTAGTCATGGAAGATATTGAAGAGCAGATATGATTTACCTGATCTTCGTATGCCCGTGATTACCTTGATGAGCCCATTCCTTTCCTTCTTGATGAGCTTATTCAGGTATTGGTCTCTCTTGATCATCTTGTTGCCTCCTATCTCCATCATATGAAGCAAAAAGCGTCTTTATGATTTTTTGGCTATCTTTATTACAACAAGACGCAGATGGGTTATCAAGGTTAATACGACTTAAAATTGCATATTCATGCATTTTTGGGTCGTGTGTTGTTGACAGTGAAGATTAAAGTGCAGCAACCTAGATTTTTCTAGCAACTTGCGAACTCGAGCGTCAGTTTACGGTGATCAGTTGGAAACAAATAACCTTATAATCGCGACAATTAGCTGGAAACAAATAACGGTATAATCGCCTGATTTTATTCAAACAGCAATTACGGGAAAAGAGCGATGTATTCTATATTTTTGCCACAAACAAATCTTGTGTTGTTCAATTCAAAAGCAGATTGCAGCCATCGGCCATTCTTTTGAAGATTACGCTTTAATTAAACGGTTGGTTTAAGGGCGCAATATCGATCCTCGAATTCTCCTTTTTTCAGCCAACTTGCGAACTGTTGAAGAAACTTGCGAACTGGAGCATAATTTACTTGCGAACTGAACGCGAAACTTGCGAACTGGAGGTAGTGGTATGCGGATTGATTTCTATAAGAAAGAAGCCAACGAGTATTTGATGCAAAGGAAGGCCGAGTGCTCGCATATCGAATACAAAAAGAGCGAGAACCAGCTTGATAAGATACTCAAAACTTTGTGTGCTTACGCCAACAACTACTGCGACAACGAGTACTCCTTCATTTTCATAGGCGTGGATGAGGCAAATGACGATAAGGAGAAATCCGTGCCCGTCTTGCCGATAGAAGGAATAGAAGAAGGGCATCTAGAAAAGGCGAAAAACAAAATCAATTCCTTAAGGCCATATCTTTACCCCAACGTCAAATTCGAGACTTTGGTGAATGAGCTAGACGGCAAGTACTATCTCTTGATTGTCGTGGAGAAGCAAAGTCAGGGGCCCTATGCCGTTTCCGATAAAGTGCTGCAAGATAAGAAAATCCCTTCGCTCAAGCCTGGGAGATATATAAGGATCGACAGCGATTCGAGGATCGCGAAGATCAATGAGGAATACGATTTGCTGAGGAAGTTCGCCAATTACCATTATTCTTCCGACGTCAGCGAGAAAGCCACTCTGGACGATTTAGACTACGATTACATGAGGGAGTATTTGAAAATCACCAGTGATCGAGGCTTTTCGGACTCCTTGGGTAAAAGCGATATCGCTGCGACTCTAGGCTTGTTCCCGAAGAACGAGACTGCCTCTAACAGGGTGAGCAATTTCGCGGTTTTGATGTTCGCGAAAAGGCCCGACTACTTCATCCCCTATTCTTACGTTGAGATCATAACCGATACCCTCGGCAGCAAAAACAGGATGGAGGCAAAGGATTTCAAAGGCCCTATTTGGAAGCAGTACTATGCCGCCCTCAAATACATCGATGACACCTTCATACGGACCATCACTCTCAGAGACGATAATGTGGCCAGAAACGAAAAAGTGAGCAATTTCCCTATTAAGGCTGTTGAGGAGCTTCTCGCGAACGCCATCGTCCATAAAAACTACGAGGAAGGCAAAACGATTCAGGTGTATGTCACAAATAAAGAAATCAACATCATCAATTACAATAAGCCCTTGCCTCCTATCACTTTAGAGGATCTAAACAGCAAGACGATCTTCATGGAAAGAGATGCTACTAACCCCGAAATCAGGGATATGTTCAAAAGCCTTGGCATCATCGAAAGCTATGGAACTGGCGTAGGAGAGGCCAAAAGAGCCTGCAAGGAAAATGGGAACGGGCCAATTTATTACAAGCTGTTCGATGATGATGCGAATATCACCTCCGTTCTCATCCCCTGCAACGAAAACTATTCCAAATTGATCGGCAAAAACAGGCAAGAAGAAAACAAGAAGCCTATATTGGAATCCAAAAACCCGAAAATCCAGGCTCTCATAAGTAACAGCAAATACAAAACGGCGACAAAGAACAATCTGGACAAAATATACGTATCTTTCTCTTCTAGCGTCTTCAGCCCCAAAGATATCATCAACCTGCTTAATGTATCCCCGAATACTGCCACCAACTACATCGAGAAACTATCTGAGCTCAATGTTCTCGACAAGGTAGCGGGCGCTGGGCAAAGCAAGTACCGATTCAAAAAGTGACCCAACCGATATTGCGCTTCTAAGATTTAACGCATACCGACCTTTCTTTCGAATGCATCGGCATCATTTTCTGCGGTTGGCGGCTTCAGTAGACTGGCTTTTTAGAAGCGCTCACTGGAAACAAATAACCTTATAATCAGCTTCATTTTTCAAACAACAAATTGGGAATAAACGAAGATATAGGGATGGTATTACGCGCGCCGCACGCTGTTCTTTATTATTGAGTAATTTGCGAACTCAAGGGCCTCCAACTTGTGAACTGGGGCCATCTAACTTGTGAACTGAACGAGAAACTTGCGAACTCGAAGCGTTTTACTTGCGAACTGAAGGCATCAAAATTGCGAACTCAAACTCCAAGTTGTGGCGCTCGCTCATGATAGATCGCATAAGCCAAACCTGCTTCTAGGTGAAACCGTTAAGCAGCTCAATGGCATACGTGTCCTTGCACAGCGGTTTTCCCAGGCGGTTCCTTTAGCAATCCCTTCTTAATAAGCACCAAAAATAAAGGTCATGGTTTTGTGACATTTATTGTGACATTTCTTTTGTAGAATCCGTTGTAACGTCGAATCTGGCGTTCATTGTGACATTCATTGTGACATTCATTGTGACATTCATTGTGACATTTCTTGTGACATTTCTTGTGACATTTCTTGTGACATTTCTTGTGACATTTCTTGCAGCGAATCATTTGGTTATATTATCTTCGGTTCAAAAACATTCGATGATTGCTGCTCTTTTTTTGAAGTACGACGATGACTCAATGCAAAAAATCGGTAAAGTCGATAAGGGGGTCTCACAAAAGCCTTCGAAATAACGTTGGGCCAATCGCCGGAAAGATGCGCATTCCTCAAACCGTTTATTTATGACGCCCAAAAATGGTCGGTATTCCGACAATCATCGGCTTTTGTTTCCGCCAATCGTCGGCTTTCGTGTCATTATTCCGCTATTTGTTTCTACCCTTTGATTGGCAAAAAGCGACATTTTCCCGTGAAATCTAGGGCGATACCGCGTAAGCTCATCCGACCCACGCTTTCTGAAAGCCGATCGCGTTCCCCGATGCGGCCGAAAGGCCATAAAAGGGTGCTGCGTTGCATCCGTCAGGCGCCGGCCCTGGAGCGGCCCAGCAGGCATTCTCCCTGAGGGATATTAGGCTTCAGCGAGGATTCCGCGCCGTTGTGGGCCGATCGGGCGTTATCCCATCTTTTCCCCGGGGCAACGATGCAGCAAAGGCGAATTTGGCGGAAACAAATAACGGAATAATCGAGCCCCCATGGGGGCTGGCCAACTAGAAACAAATAACGGAATAACTGACTAGAAACAAATAACGGTATAACGACACCAATCGTCGGCTTTTGTTGCTAAACATGCGATAAAACCTTATGAACTGGACCCCATATTTCGGACAGTAAATAAAAAGCCCTTGCTCGTGGGGGCTCTTGAAGAGAGCAAGCGCGAAAGACTATCATTAAGCCTATGAAAAAATATGATTATCTCATTGTCGGAAGCGGCTTAAGCGGCGCTTCCATCGCGCGAATGCTCTTTGAAGCAGGCAAAAGCGTGCTCGTCGTTGAAAAAAGAGACGAAGTCGGTGGCAATATTGCCACACAAGTCATCGATGATATCGTGATCCACACCTATGGTCCCCATATCTTCCACACTTCCGATGAATTTGCCTGGGATTTCCTCAATAAATACGCCGAAGTCTATAACTTCATCAATGAGCCACTCGCGAATTATAAGGGCGAGATCTATCACATGCCCTTCAATATGAATACCTTCCATGCGCTTTGGGGAGTAGTTACGCCAGAAGAAGCGAAAGCGAAAATCGAAGAAGAGGTGAAAAAAGAACATATCGAGGAACCAAAGAACCTCGAGGAGCAGGCTTTATCGATGGTTGGTAGAACAATCTATTCCAAACTCATCAAGGAATACACCGAGAAACAGTGGGGAAGAGACTGCAAAGAGCTACCTGCCTCCATCATCAAAAGACTCCCTCTCCGCTTCGAATACAATAACAACTACTTCAATGATATTTATCAAGGCGAGGTTAAAGGCGGTTTCTCCGCCTTCATCGAGAACCTCCTTAAAGGCATTGAGGTGCGTTTAGGAGTCGATTATCTCGCGCATAAAGAGGAACTCGACGCCCTCGCCGATAGAGTCATCTACACCGGGCGTCTAGACGAGTACTTCTCTTTCTCCAAGGGCCATTTGGAGTGGAGGAGCCTCCGCTTCGAGACCGAGAAGAAGGATATCGATGACTATCAGCATAATGCGGTGGTCAATTACACCTCGCACGATGTCCCTTATACCCGCATCACCGAGCATAAGCACTTCGATCCCTCTTGTTCCAATCACCACTCCACCATCATCAGCTACGAATACCCCGATACCTTCGTTGAGGGCAAAATCCCCTACTACACCATCAATGACGAGAAGAATGCGAGCTTGGCTGCTTCTTACAAAGAGATGGCCAAAGCTCTTCCTAACGTAAGCTTCCTTGGTAGACTTGCGAATTACTCCTATTACGATATGGACGATGCCATAATGGAGGCTAAGAAGCTATTCGACAAACTCATAAAGGATTAAGGGCCGCGAGGCTCTTTTTTCTTATATATAAAGGATATAAGGGACCATCGTTCTAGCGGTACCCTTCCGCTTTAAGCGGCCCCACAAAGCGAAAATGATAAAGAATGATAAAAATTGATAAAGAATGATAAAAATTTTTTTGAATGATAAAGAATGATAAAGAATGATAAAAAGTGCTCTGCCAAAAAGGCGATGAAATCGCAAGAAAAGCATCGTTCCTGATGGAAGAACGACGATGATTGTCCTTATTCGCCGACTTAAAATCCATTGATAAATCACTAGTTGTGGCTAAAATAAAGTTGCACTTTAGTTTAGTCGGAGGTTCTTATGGGAGTCATCAACACCTACTACAAAAGAGCGCTCGAAGAGGTTATCAAAAAGTCTTTTTCGAATAACAAAATCGTCTCATTGCTTGGGGCTAGGCAGTGCGGGAAATCGACGCTCATCGAGTATTTGTACCCAAATATCAGTCAAGTATCCTTAAGGACCGATTTCATGGTGGCGAGCGCTAGAAGCAATCCCGATTCTTTCGTGAACGGCTTAAAGACCCCCGCTTTTATCGATGAAGCCCAAAGAGCCCCGGAGATATTCGGGTCATTACAAGAAAGAGCCGATCAAAGAAACGCCTATTCGCAGTTCATCATATCCGGCTCCAACAAAGGAAGGCTCGACGAGAAGATAAAGGAGTCGCTTGCAGGACGCACCTCCATAATCGAGATGGAGGGTCTCTCCTTACGTGAGATTCATGGCGTCTCCTTCAACCATCACTTTGTTCCTACTGCCGAATATCTAGAAAGCAGGGAGAGCGAGTTACACGAATATGATGATATTTGGTCTTTCATTCATCGTGGCAGCTACCCCGAACTATATGACAACAAAGACAAAGACTGGGAGGAGTTCTATTCCTCTTACGTTCAAACCTACATCGAGAAGGATGTCTATTCCGAGCTGAAAATCAAAGATTCGGTGGCCTTCATGCGCTTTTTGATGGCTGCTTCTTCCAGAACCGGAGAGATCTTGAATTACGTGAATATCGCAAATGAGGTGGGGGTATCCGCCGTGACGATCAAAGAATGGATATCGCTGCTTGTGAAAACCGGCATTGTGTATTTGCTTGAGCCATACTGCTCCTCTCATTTAAATCGCGCGATCAAATCGCCAAAGCTATATTTCCGCGATACCGGTTTGGCGGCTTATCTATCAGGCTGGTTAACCAAAGATCAACTAGAAAGAGGGGCCAAAAACGGGGCGTTCTTTGAAACGTTCATGGTGAATGAGCTCATCAAGAGTTTCATAAATGAGGGCAAGGATTACTCTAAACGCATCTATTTTTATAACGGCAAGGACAAAACCAGGAAGAAGACGAATAAGAGTGGGGAGATGATTGAGCAGAATATCGAATGCGAGATCGATTTCATCATTGAGGAAAATGGGGTGCTTTATCCTATCGAGATAAAGAAAAAGGATATACCAGTCGCTACAGACGCAGCAGCTTTTGAAGTACTTGATAAAGACATCGACAAGAGAAGAGGCATGGGCGTAATTTTCTCGACCAACAGGCATAAAATCTATCTCCGCGACAACCTCGTTTGCTTGCCTCTCGAATATATCTAAAGTCGATAAAAACAAGGAATCATCGGCAAAAAACTGCCTTCAGTTCCTCAGTTCACGCAAAAAGAAACAGTGGATAAAAAGCTTAAAAATCCGTTTGCTTTTCCGCCAATCCGTTTTTATAATCCT
>CAVIFQ010000025.1:0-19565 GCA_963642055.1 Roseburia hominis
TCCTGGCTCACCGGTCTAGCTCTCCTTTCAATCGATGATCCCTCAATTGAAGAATACGAAAAAGGCTGCGTCCTCAATTTCCTCGATGCACAAGATAAAGAAGGGAGGATTCCTATCCTTGTCCAGGATTCGCCTTCTTGGCTCTTCGATTTGAAGGAAGGCACCTCCACCAATATCCATAAGCCCTGCCTCTCTCTCCACGCTCTAGCAATCTCCGCTCACTACAAAGACGCCTCTTGGATCAAGGATGATTTCCATAAAATCGAGAAATATCTCTCTTATTACGAAACGCATCAGCGTCACGCTGAAACAGGTCTCTATTTCCCCCTCGATGATTTGGGCTTGGGCTTCGATAATGACCCCACTGTCTTTTATAGGCCTCTATGCTCCACCGCCACGATATATCTGAATTCCCTAATGGAGGCCGAATTAAAGGCCACGAGCGATTTGGCGGCCCTTCTCGGCTTAAAAGAGAAAGCCAATATATATAAGGAAAAAGCTGATGCTTTGGCGACTGCTATCCATGAAGAGCTATTCGATCATCGCGATGGCTTCTTTTACAGCGCCGATATATCTCTCCGCCCCGTCGATAAGAACGAGTGGCTCCATTCTGGGGCTCCAAGGAACTATCATTCTCTTCCGATAAGGATCGAGACCTGGGCTGGCATCTTGCCGCTTTATTCTGGTTTCGCTACAAAAGAAGAGGCTAAACGAGTCATCGAGGAGCATTACCTTAACCCCAAAACCCTTTATTCTGAATTCGGCATCCGTAGCCTCTCTTCTTCCGAGAAAATGTATCGGAATATTTCTTCAGGCAATCCTTCTTGCTGGGTAGGGCCCATTTGGATCAACGCCAATTACTTCACTTACATCGCTTTAAAGAACTATGGTTACGATACTCTTGCGGAAGAAATCGCCGCAAAAACCATCCGGATTCTCGGAAAAGACCTCGAAAAGCAAGGGCAGTTCTCTGAATATTATGATGCTGAAACGGGAGAGGGATTACGGAACCCCGGTTTCCAGAGCTGGAACTTCTTGGTGCTCCCGATGATTCTCGATTTAGAGAAATAGAAACTTTGAAAACTTATAAAAGGCGCTCACTCGATGGAGATATCGATGAGGCCTTTTTCATTTGGAACAATGGTATATTCTTTGGCTTTGAAGCCACCCGTCAAGAAGAAGATGTCTTCAGTTCTCTCTAGGCTGCCTTCATTTATAGAAAGAGTCCCATTAATTAAAGGCAAGACGAATTTCGCCCCGAGGCAGTTTTCGATATGGATGGATAGACCGCTCTTGCTCAATACGTAAGTGAATAACGGCTTATCGCTTAGACTATCGCCGTTACGGGTGGCTAAACCGCCCTTGACGAAAAAGCTCTCTTCTTCGTCTTCGCCCTTCCTAACGATCTCATCGTGAGCGTAGTAACAGGAATAATATCCATTCTTCTCTAAGCGTGGGAGTAATGAGCGATGGCTCTCCGGCTTTTTCGGTAGCTGCTGATTGGTGGGCTCCGCCAAAGGAAGATATTCAAGCACCGAGCCCATGATCATCGGGCCCTTTGGTCCGTATAACATCGTGATCGACCCTCCGCCGGCATGGCCAGAGAAAGGGATATTGAAGTCGTAACCGGAGACATCAAGCATATAATCGCCGATTTTCGCGCGGTACAAATCGAGTTCTGGATAATAGGAATGGAAAGAATCCTCACACGGTAATTTCACGCCCGAAGAGACAAGATATTTGGGATCGACGGTCTCCAAAACGAAAGCGAGAGCGTTCGCGTGCTCGAAGGTATGATGGAGGCAAGGATATTCGCCTTCCTTTTTATAATCGGGCCCGCCATAAAGGAGCGATTCATCGCTGCATTTATCCAATAAGGCGGTGTTACGATACGCCACTTCTTGGAATAACGGCTCATTCTCCGCAAAAAGGAGATAGGCTGGGGAAAGCCCGTCGCTCGTCCTTGAGCCATAATAGGTCCATTTGTTGTTGCGGACCCCAAAACTGTTGTCTAGCCCGCCATCAGGAAGGATGAACCAGGCGTTTTCGTATAGTTTCTCCTTGAGGAAATTCTTGGCCTTGCGGTCTTGAAGCAAGAAGGCGCATTTCACCAAAGATGGAATTGATTCCTCTAGAGCATATCCCATATCGATCGATAAGCAGCCTTTTTCGCTCACTTCATCGTGGTTCTTCGATTCGCCATAGAAGAGCCCGTTATCGGAGAAATGGTTGAGGGCATAAGCAAAAAGCGTACGCGATTTCTTTATGTATTCCTCGTTATAGAAGTAGCGGCCCGCTAAAAGAAGGGCGAGGGAATTGGTGGCGCAGTAATTGATATTCGGCCTCGATTTCTCATCGAGGTTCTTATAGAGCCACTCCCCCATGCGTCTAGCCCTATCTTCGACTTCTTTCTTGAAATCGTCCTCAAGCAAAGGGCCAAAGGAAAGGAGGCTTTCGATCGTGGCGATTTCTTGAAATACCGTGGTATAGGGCCAAGCGGCCTGTGCGTCATTATAGAAAGAGCCATCGGCGCACTCTAACTGTTTGCCGTACTCGAAAACAAGTTTGAGGCCATTGAGGTATTTCTCATCTTTCGTGAGCTTATAAAGGACACCAAGCGGATAAATGGCATCGGGATTGCGGCCATGGATCATTTTGCAGGACGGGCAAAGAAACCCGCCTTTAAAAGCCGCATCATCGCCTAAAAGCTGATGAGCAAGAAGCCCATCGCACCATTTTTTTAGAAGCTTAAAGTAAATATTATCCATCAGTTAATCCTTGGAGAAATCAATCACGTCGAGCCTAGGCCTACTCATCCATTTGCCGTTTGTGAAATCGGGGAAATAGATGGGCGCCCCGCCTTTAAGAATCGACTCTTCGCTCAAGACGGCTATCGCCATCCAGCTCGCCGTATCGTAAACGTCGATCACCGGCTCTTCTTCGTTTTTCACGTGGTCGATGAAGGAGCGGAACTCCATATAGTCCATGCCCCCATGCCCGGCCTTTAGTTGCTCTTCGGTGATGTTTTGCCACATCTTTGGCAGGAATTCCTTGTATTTCTCGCCGTTATTGATCATTTTGGCGTAGCTCTCATAAGTCCTCGGCGGGTCTTTCTCGTCCGAGTCTAGATACACCAAATTGGTGGCGGCCTCATAAAACCCTTTCGTGCCCCTTACGGCAAAGGAACGGTTATAGAAACGGGGTAAAGTGGTCTCAAGTTTGATACTGATGGTCTCCCCGTTCGCGCATTTGATGAGAGTGGATACGACATCCCCCTGATTCCAATTGGCGTTTAAAAGTTCAGGATAGATATCTTTATGCTGATTGACGTATTCGTTTAACCCTTCCGCTTTTGAAGAAAAGGAGACTAGGCTCACGAAGCGGTTGCCGCGATTTATATCGAGGAGTTTGGCAATCGGCCCGATTTCATGGGTTGGGTAATTGTCGCAATTCCCGAACTCGTAGTTGCGTAATCGATAATGCTTCGTGATATGGCCATCGGAAATCTCTTTCCTTAAATCGTGAGCGTAGGCCCCTTCGCAGTGGACAATCGTCCCGAAATACCCTAAACGGGTCAAATGGGTGGCGAGGAGTTCCTCTTTGTCGAAGCAGCAGTTCTCCATGAGCATGAAAGGGGTTTTCGTCTCCTCTTCGACTTTCACGAGTTCCCAAAGCTGTTCCAAGGAATAGGCGCGTCCAACTTCCATCGCTACGGCGATATGCTTCTTTAAAGCGTAGATGGCGATCTCAATATGGCTTTCCCAAGACGAAGAGACAAGCACCGCATCGATCCCCTCAATATCGAGCGCTTCTTTATAATCGCTGCTCGTGAATGGGCGCTTTTTTCCTTCTTTTTCGATGAGATCGGCGACTTTCTCCGCTCGATCAAGATAGACGTCGCTTAAAGAGACGATCTCCACATCCTTTTGCTTCATCAAGATGCAGGTCGTTAAGTCATATCCGCGGTGACCAAATCCCACCACCGCCATTTTCAGTATGCTCTTTTTCATTTCTCTTCCCCTCTTCATCTATTCATGAAAGGCACGTTCACGTAATACTTCTTCCCGTGCTCAGGCACCTCTATCTCAAAGAGGATATCTTTCTTCCCTTCTTCTATTTCATTCACCAAGAAGGAGAAAGTTACTTCCTCGCTGTGCGCCATCTTGCTTAAGGCGGTCCAACAAGGCACCTCGATATCGTAGGCGCTCGTATTCGAGAGTAAGCCAGAAGGCAAATGCATCTTCACTTTCGCCGAGAGCGGCTCATTGCCATATGATTTGACGTTATTGACGATCGTTAAGCCGATGCTTTTATTCTCGCCCGCCTTAATCTTGGCTCCGTTTTCGTAACGGAAGATCGCCGTTATCGCGCCTAGATGCACCGCGAAAGCGTCTTTTCTTAAAGTCAAACGGAGCGCGCGGATATCGTCTTGCTCATTATTTAGTGCCCATTCTTTTTTGAGAAGAGCGGGTAAATCCGGCGGGAATTCGTTTGCCTCATCGGTGAATTCGACGTCAACCCCTTTTAAAATTGGGGAGTAAATCGCGTTGCCGTTATAGTAGGCGCAGATCTCAGCCATTCTTCCGACTCTGCGCGTAAGTTCATCGATTGTGGTCGGCACTCGAGAGGAAGTGCCCATATTGATGGAGCAAGTGACGATGCGCGTGCCGATGTGCTTGACCCAGTCTTCCGGTAAACCCTTCGTGCCTTTGATGATGCCTAAAAGCGCTCCAACCGTTGCCCCCGTGCAATCGGTGTCATCGCCACAGTTAATCGCGGTCAGCACCGATTTTTTGTAATCGCCTTCTCCGTATAGTAAGCCAATGATGACGAAGGCTACATTGCTTGGGGCCTGGAACCAGCCATCGGCGATATCCTCGTTCATTTTCACGATGGCGTTTCGCGCCTCTACCCACGAAGAGCCTGCTTCATAAAGCCGGATTACTTCTTTTACTGATTTGGCGAGCCGCGAAGAAGGATCGATCTTGCTTAAGCCGATCTCAATGAGCTCTCTTATATCGCTGATGGCGAAAGCCGCGCTTTCCATCGCCGTAACAAAGGCCGCAGCGACTGTCCCTTCGCCGAGCCCATGGTCGACAAGGGCGTCATGATAACTGTATCTCACGGCTTGATCGACCATCAAAGGGTTCGTGGTAGCCCAGATCTCGCTTCTGATCCAAGCCCCATTCGAGTGGCTCCAGATATTGAAAGAGCTGCTCCCGGCGATTTCCGGGTTAAGGCCCTGCTTCATGTTGGCTTTGGTGATGCCATATTCTCCCCAAGAAGGCGGAATGAAATTGAGCCAATATTCGCCAAGGGTCTCGCTGTTGATATGAGCTGGGCCCTGCATTTCAAGGGCACGGAGCCAAATGAGCTGGAGGTCAAGATCGTCATTGGGCATAATCTCACCTTCTGGGGTGATGAAGCCTTTGACGTCTAAAATATCCCTTTTTCCTTCGGTGGGCCCGCCGATGGTACCTCCGATGTTTTTGCCAAGGAAGCAGGCGCGCACCTTATCGAGATACATTTTTCTATTCAGTTTCATAATGGCCTCTCCTCTTTTTTCGTCTCTATTTTATATAAGCCCATATAGGCCCGCTCCTTGAACTCGTAGACGTTGATCGTCTTATCAAAATCGGCAATCGCAACCTCATGAATGAGCAAGCAGAAACTAGGGAATATAAACAGGATCAGAGCGAAAGATATCGTGGCTTTGAGGTAATAATCCGGGATTGATTCAATCCCGTAATAAAGCGCGATAGAGCTAGTCCCCAAAAGCAAGAACTCCCACCACGCCGGAGCGTAAAGCTCGACGCTGTTAACTAAGTTCCTAAAGAACTTATCGTCATAATACGATGAATAGCAAAGATAGATGAAGAAAATGGGCACAATCAATAGCAAGATGAAGATAAAAGAAGGGACGATGATGATCGGAGAGCGGAAATAAGTAGTAAGGAAAGAGTGAACAAGGAGGAAAAAGCCGAAAAAGAGGGAGCCTTGAAGCGTCCTTTTGTAGTTATTCTTCACGCCTAAAACAAAATCGTCTTTAAAGAGAACCGGTTCCCCTTCCACAAGCGAGCGGAAAATCCGGGAAAAACCCGAAAGAGCGATCGATAAAACGGGGAGCAAAAGGTAAGAGATGAAAGAGGCTCCCACCGTATTGAGGAGGAAATAAGTATGGTATTCGGCCTCTTCTATCGTCCCTGCGTTCAGTAGCTTAAGGAACTCGACGTTAAGAATGTCTTTACCGACGGAAAGGAAAACGAAAGGAAGAGAGAAAAGGAGCGACCAGAGACCGATCTTGAGCAAGTTCCAATATTGGTTACGAAGCAAGAAAAAGTACTGGTCCTTCCGCGTCTGCGGGAGCTCTAACGAAGAAAAATCGCTTTCTCTTGCCTTTTTCATCATTCGCCCTCGTTTTCTTCGCTTTCTTCTATAGACCGTAGATACGGGTTACCCGAATTAATCAAATGCATCGGGCTGCCTTTCGCGACGAACTCACCATGCTCCATGATATAAATGGTGTCTCCTAAAAAAGTCGCCTCGGAGAAAGAATGGGTGACATAGATAAAGGTCGCTTTATGCTCTTGCTGATACTTCTTGAGCAAATGACATATCTCATCCCTATTTCTTTTATCGACGCTAGAAAGCGGCTCATCGAAGAAAACGGCTTTCGGCTCCGATACAAGCTCGCGAGCGATCATCGCTCTTTGCCTTTGCCCCATAGAGCAATATTTGGGGCGCACGTTGAGGCAAGGGGAGATATCGAGCTCTAGAGCAATATCCCTCACTTTTTTAAGCAGCTCTTCACGCGGCGTTTTCCGTATTTTGAGAGGGAAAGCAATGTTATCGAAGATGGTTAAAAATGGATAAAGATGGATTTCTTGCGGAACATAGGCAATGCCAAGCTTATCCTGTGGCAGCTCTTTCAAAGAAGAGCCGTCATAAAGAATCTCGCCCTCATAATCGATAGACCCCGTCAAAGCCTTCAAAAGGGTGCTTTTCCCGCACCCCGATGGGCCAAGAATGAGAGAAAAAGAAGAAGAGGGGAAGATGGCGTTCATCTTGTTGATGACCCTTATTTCCCCCTTCTTCTTGCTTTTGTAGCTGATGGATAAATTGGAGGCAACAATCTGCATAAAGCTAGGCGTTACTGACTTTTATGCCACTGACTTTGCTTACGTCAACATCGGCATAAACGTATTTTAGGCTCTTACAGATTACCTCACAATCGCTGTAGGTGGTATTGGACGCTTGCTTGCCAACGAGCGTCAATAAAGAGAAACCGGCGGCATTCACTTTGACGAATTCGAACTGGCAGTTCTCGGCGTTTTCGACGGTGAATAAACCGAGCGATTTCCCAGATCCTGCCTCGCCGACATCCGTGACGGAGGATGAGGAGAGGGTGATATCGATATTCCGGAAAGTGGCCCCTTTCATGCCGCGGGCGAAGAGGCAGTATTTGTTACTCACATCAGAAGAGACATAAGTGAGATTCTCGAAGTTTATATCTTGAATCAGAGCCCCGCTCCCAATGATGCCGCTTAAGCCGTATTGCCCAGCCTTCATGTTCTTGATGGCGAATCCGCGCCCATCTAAGGTTCCGCGGAAACCATAGGCATAATCCCAGCCGGTCGTCGTCCAGCTGCCACCGGAATAATCCCCATTCGCGTCGATATCGTTAGATAAGACGAAATAGCCAATGATCGTATCCTTCGCGTTCTTCTGCGAGATGTATTTGGTAAAATCCGCGTAATTCCCAATCGCTTTGGTGATGAAAAGCGTTTTGAAATTGAATTTGACGAGGCTATATTCGCTTTCCAGCACGACACTCACCGTCTTCAAGCCGTAAATAGAGGCATCGAAGAGTCTCGCATCCATCTTCAAGGCGTTTTTGGAAGCATCGAAGCTTAGATAACTCTCGTCGCTTGGGATTATCTCCTCGTTTTCGACATATAGAGAGTCAACGCGGAGGAAAGAGCCGTAATTTGAAGGGATTTCGATGGTTTTGCTGACTTCTTTATTCGGAGACGAATAAGTTCTGCCGCCATTAGAAGAGACGGTAACTTCTTTTTCTAAGGAGAAGTCGCGGTCCGCTACCTCAAGATCAATGACCTCATCGACTTCTTTGTAGGCGATGATGCGGATAACTATCTCATAATCGAGGTATTTGACGGTGAGCTTCGCACTGCCGACCTTGCTGAAAGAAAGGCGGCCGTTACTATCGAGCGTGGCGAAATCGTTATCCTCGAGGGTCAAGCTCAATGACGAATAAGGGACATCTGCGCCGTTATTTTTGGCTTTGAGATCCTTTGCTAAGTCGATATAGGAAGAGGCACCAACGAGCTTCACCTCGTATTTGCATCCCTCATCGTCATAATGCATCTTCTCGCCATAGATGAAGAAGGATTGATCCTCTTTGACGGTAACGATGAGCTGACTAGAGAGGAGATGCCCCATGAATTCGGCGCCGATCGTGTAAGTTGCCACACCAACGCCTTTGCTCGTTACTACAATCTTCGAATCTTTTTGCTCAAGAGTCGCAATATCATCCCCACTCTCTTTGACGAATTTCAAAGATGATAAATAACTCGTGACATCCCTACTTCCATAGACGAGCGAATAAGGGAGTTCGTAGCTAGAAGAAGGATTAAGTGAGATATCCTCATGCTCGAGAGTGAAGATAGGCAAAGTGGCATCTTTATTCACGTGCACCGTCAAAACGACTTTCTTGCTTGAGGTAGCAAAGGTGATGGTGGATGACCCTTCTTTATCGTAGGTTAAAACCTTCCCGTCTTCGTATTTGGCGAGCGTCTCGTCGCTGGAAGTGACCTTATACTCGCCTTTAAGGGCGGGAGAGTACTCGCTTGAAGCGAATAATCCTAGATAAACGGCATCCTCAACGATAACAGCACTCTGCGAAGAAGAGGAAGACGAGGATGATGAAGAAGAAAATGAGGAGGAAGAAGAATCTGCTGTAGGTGAGCAAGAGGCTAATAGGCTCAAGCTAAGAGCGCTCAAGAAGAATATGGATGTGCTTTTTTTCATGTTCGTATCCCTCCTTAATTGATGCCCCACTCTTCGTATTTCTCGCTGATGTAATGGTGCTCCATATGCTCCATCAATCCGAGCTCATCGCCATCTTTCTTGAAGGCTTTCCGCAGGGCAAGGATTTCGCTGCTTGAATAAGTATCAGCGTGAAGATCGCATAAGGCGTAACGAGGGAAAAGGGTCTCAACGAGAATATGCTTATGGAGCCGCGCGTATTTCTCAGGTTCAGTTGTTTTGTAGTGAGCAATCGCTTTCTCGGCCTCGTTCATCTCATCAAGCCAGCTGAGAAGCAGGCGCTTTGGCCAATAAGCGGGATCAGAGCCAATCTCTTGATAGACCCCGCCATTTAAGCCATATTCCTCGGTGTGGTCCTCTAAGTATGTCTCGTAGGCTCTCATCTCCTCATAGTATTTACGCATGATGGAAGAAGCATCATCGAAATAATATTTGAAGAATTTGTCGGTATATTCATCGTAAGAGGCGTTGACGTCGATCTGGGCTTTACTATCGAGGTATTCCTTGAGCTTCCCAAAGCAAGTGACGTTATTGGAGTTGCGCTGGCCCTCGTTATAGATGGCGTAAGTCCCATGTTCCTTGAGGAAGCGGTAAGTCTCCATCATCGAGGAATAGGTGTTATACGGATACATGTAGTGGTGATAATCGGTCTCATAGACCCAGGACATGATGTGCTTCGTGTATTTGTTCCAGTCGATGATATTCTGCGCGTAACGCTCGTTCTCCTCCTCATAGAAGGATTTCGTGAAGTTCGCATAAATCGGAGCGGTGAAAACCATCACATCGTCATTGCATTTCAAACTCGGATCGACTTCAGGCGAGGTGGTCGGCGGTTCGAAAGAGGCGTGATAAGAGAAGATGCAGACGTAGACCGTGCGTTTCTCGGTCTGATTCTTTTCCGCTTCTTCTTTTAAATGCGCCTGCAGTTTATCGTCGAGCTTATTGGCGAAGCGGATGAGGGCGCCAGAGACAGCCCCATCCTTCTTTTTCTGCGCGAGGCAGCTTTCGCAGCCGCAGGAAGTTGCAATATCCGCCTGCGTGAATGAGCAGATAGAGGCATTGGGGTTGGCGTCCACCGTGCTTTCGAGCACCTCGTATACCGCATCCACCATCTCATTCAAAGAGGTGGAATTGCCATGAGCCGTGTAGCAGAGCTGAGAGAGATCATCGCTATACCACTCAGGGTGATAGGAATCCGGGTATTTCTTTTGGTCAGCGTAAGTATCTTTGGGGAGATAATCGAAGATATTGTGGACCGTCGCGCCGGTCTTGCCGTCCTTCCGTTTCACCCGCATCATTTCGAAATTCTCGCTGAAGCCAAGACCGTATTTGGTGGCGTCGGTCATGTAGTTGGTGTAGTTACGCCACTGCGAATCCGGGGCCTCGACTATTTCGATATCCGGCAAAGTGGCAGCCGCAGAAGAATAGACGATGGTATCTTCGCTCACCATATCAAAGCCACAGATGGCGTTGAGTAGACGAAGCACCCCCATGTTGTATCCTTCATTATGCGGAGCGATGAAGAAGAGGGAATTGCCGTAACTTGAGATGTAGTAGCCAGAGATGCCTAGTTCTTCCTTAGGCATGCTCTTCCCCGCTTCATCGAAAAGCTCTTCGCAACCGATGATGATGTATTTGCTCTTTTTGCTGAGGATGTCAGTGAATTCGCTCACCTTCACCAAAGGGAGGGAGAAGCCCGAAGCGTTGTTGATTTGGGCGGAGAAATAACTCGCGGCTTTGGTGGCGTTGCTCGAAGAGTCATCGTAGATGATCTTGTATTCGCTAGAAGCAACACCATTCTCGTTCTTGATGAAAGAGCGGGCATTCTCCACGATCGAGATTTGATGGAGGGTGCCGCTTGTTAATAGAGGCGCACCAGTATCGCTCACCTCATGGAGAGAGGAATCCTCTTTGCTTGTAGAGGAGGAAGAAGATTCGGGAATAATCGAGGAGGAGCTTCCGCCGTCATTATCCCCCGAGCAAGAGGCGATTGAGGCCATCACAAAGAGAGATGAGCAGGCCAATAAGAGATGTTTTTTGTTCATTTTCATGGTTTATTCCTCCACAACTATTGACTGCGAGATACTCGTGCAGTTATTCGCTTCGTCAAAGACGGTGACAGTGAAAACGTAGGTGCCAGCATAAACGAAGGTGATCCCGTTATAGCTGGAGTCATACCAATAGACGGTGCGGCCCTTTGGATTCTTGATGGAGCGGATGATGAGTAAATCATCGGCTGCTGTTACATCATCAAAGGCGGTAAAGCTTGGGAAAGCCACGCTTTCTCCGACTTTTGCTTTGCTTGGCAAACTCGAGGTCCAATTGACGCTTGGGGAGTTATCGTCATAGACGCGGATAAGATAAGTAAGCCCGCCCCTATTGCTCTTCGAGAGGAAGGAAGCATCTTCGCTTGAAGAGATGCTGAAATAGTATTCGCCGTATTGATCAAGCACGATTGAGTGCTCCTCGCGCGGATCGACATCGGTGAGCTCCACTCCGTTCGTGTCAACAACTGGATCCCCGTTTGGGGCAGTGACGCTCATCGAGAATGTAACGAGCGGGGAGATGACGTCGAAAGAGAAAGAAGGAGCAATCGTATAAATTGAACCGTAATCAAGCGAGCCGCCTAAATCATCGCCTGCATAAATCACCGGGGCGATGCGGTCGCGGAGGGTGTTGCTTGAGAATAGGTACTGGCAGATGCTCTCGAAAAGGAAGGAGGAGCCGCTCTGCCCTTTTAATGTCACCGATAGATAGGCGCGCTCAGAAGAGAAGCCATTAAATGGTTCTCCGTCATCGAAAGAGGATACCGGCAAAGAGATATCGTTGATGGAGAAAGAGCCGTTTTCGAACAAGATAGGATAAGAAGAAGCGGTCGTATTGAAGTTATTGTTGAAGAGCTGCTTCTTTGTTCCATTAACCTCAAGATAGGTGGCCCCGTCTAAATACGAGATGGTGGCTGAAACCGACTTGTTCTTGTTAAGAGAATCAGCGAGAGTCACTTTGATCGAGGAGCCGTTATTCATCGAAAGGACCTGCGAAATAGTGAGACTCGTAGAAAGAGAGGATACGGCATTCGCGTAATCGACCTGCGCTTCTTCTCCTTTCGAAACGAAACGCATCCCGCTTTCCTCCAGGTTCTTGTCAAAACCCTTCTCGATGAAGTAGTTATTGAGATTGAGGGCGCTTGCGTTTTCGCTTGTCCCGAAAGGAATGACGCCAGAAATGGTATCTTCTTGGAGCGTGACGTCCTTATAATGCGTTTTGATTTTCGCTTCTGAAACGCTCGAAGAGATGGAAGGACGATATAACTCGCCAGGCTTATAGTCTTTGCTGCCAGAAGCGTCAACGATTGTAATGGTCGGCTCTTCATGCTTCAAAACGCCGGAATCGTAATAGTAGGCATAAGTTTCAGGGAGATAATATCCGCCGCCCGAAATGAGGTAACGCGGATAAGTTATTTCATCTTCAAGAATCGGCTTTCCGCCATCAATGACATTCACCGTGTAGCTCTTTTTGCTGACCATCCCGATCTCATCGCTCACTTCGTAAGTGATGGTATACGGGGCCATTTCGCTGATTCTCACGCCTTTGGTTACGGCTTCTTCTTTATCGCCGCATTTAACCAAAATGCGCTGCGTCAATTTGCCACTTCCATTACGCAAATTTGTAGCATCATCAAGCTTTAAATAGGAGCCGATCGCCACTTCGCTTGGGTGAGACGGCAAATCAAAATCGGGGGCCTCGATCTTTTCCATCACGGAAACCGACTTCACGAGTTTGCCGACATTGCCGGCGTAATCTCTCGCGGAATAGACGATGCTGTAGACGCCGGGCTTATTCATCGCAAAACGCCCATCGACGATCGCTACATCAACTGAGGCAGAGGGATTCGCGTAGTTATAGACAACGCGCGTCTCGACTTTGGCTTCACCCGAGATCTCATCGAAAGCCGTCGCTTCAGGCACTGGGTAGCTATAGCCAACCATCCCCGCGGGGAAAGAGACATCTTCTTTTAGGCTCACCACTGGCCCTTCTTTATCTTCGTAAACGTTGTCCTTCACTTCTTCTGCGCCTTTGCCACGGAAATCAGTGATGACGATATTCGCGAAGTTTGAGGCGTAGCCGTCGCAGCTCACGCTCATCTTCACTTTGTCGCTTTTGAATCCTTCAAAGGCGGAAGATAAGGCTGGTGAATCGAGAGTTAAAACCTCTCCATCCATCACCTCGCCGTATCTGTATTTGGAGCCATATACCGTTTTCGTCGCATTGTCATAACCAACCGTGAAGAAACTGTGGTCCGGTTCCATATTCGTATAGCCATCGCCTGAATTGGCCCCGATGAAAGAGACGCAGCTCCAGGTGCCATAGCCATTCGCGTCGTTGATCTTTAATCCCTGAGTATCGTGGTAACCAGCATAAGTGGCTTGAGCGCTGCTTCTGGCGGTGATACTGGAAGTCTGGTCGTGCGAGTAGTAACGCTCCTTCACGTAGATAGAAGGATCGTTCATATCGGTGAGAGTGATAATGAGCTGATTGACATCGGCCGTCCCTTCGGTGGTCGGGACAATGTAGCCTTTAAGCAAAATATTGCTCGAGGTGAGTTCGCTTAAAGAGATCGGCTCAGTGAAAGTAAGAGTCTCGCCATAGGCTAGTTTCACCAAAGCGCCCGGCGTTTGGGCTTTGTATTTCTTGGCCTCGTCAGTCGAGAAATAGGAAATGCTGCTTTTGCCTCCGCTTGTTACTGAGAATGCTGGATAAGGCAAATCGACGGTCTTCTTGAAAGAATGAATCTCGCCATTCACATTGACCGTATATAGGAAGGTGTAACGGCCATACATCGAATACACGAGGCTTTCTCCGCTTACGAGGTCGCCATTAGGCAAGGTCACCACGCAAGAAGCTGGGTAATCGACGCCTTCGTAGTTATAACTCATTTGCGGCGCCGCGCTGGAAGCGCCATAAATGACGCCCCCATCGTCGAATGTAGCCCAGCCAGCCCGTAAAGTCGTTTGGCCTTTGCAGAGAGACAAAGACAACAACGTGCTGAGGAAGGCGAAGGAAATGGATTTCAGTTTCATAGCTTTCTCCTTTTTATCCTTTGATGCCGCCTACGGTGAGTGATCCCATGAAGCGGTCTTTGAAGATGATGAAGAGGATGACCACTGGCGAAGAGACGAGGATCGTCGTGGTCATGATGATAGGCAAAGTCGAATAAGTCGAATCATTGAAGAACTTATACCAAAGCGAGTAGCCGAGCGTCGCTTTCTCCGAGAGATAGACCATCGGCGTCTGGTAATCGTTCCAGAATTCGACGAAGTTGATGAGAAGCACCGTGAAGAAGACGTTCCTGATGAGCGGGAAGGCGATATGGAAGAGAATCTGCCAGTTATTTGCCCCGTCGATGCGGGCGGCCTCGAAGAAAGTCGAAGGCATGGCTTTGAAGGAGGCATACATCACGAAGAAATAGAGCCCCAGCATATTGGCTTTCAGCACCCATACGCCCACGAGGTTATTGACGATGAGGGAATATTCGCCAATACGGAAGGAATAAGCCACCGAGAGCTCGCTCGGAAGGCTTCCGACAATCGGTATCACCATCGCCACGAGCACCGCCGTATAAACGACTTTCCCTGGCTTGAAGTCGAATCTGGCGCAGGCATAAGCCGTCAAACAAGGGACGAGCGTCTTGAAGAAGGCGCTCCCCAAAGCGTAAATGAGGGTATTGCCGACGATTTGCCAGAAGGTAAGGCGGCTCCCTTTGCTCCCACTCATCGTGAAATTCTTGAGGACGGAGGCGTAATGGAAGGTGAATTCGGTCGGCCATTTGTAGTAATTGCCTTCGTTTATGAGTTCGTTGTCCGACTTGAAGGAGGTCGTGATGGCCCAATATAGGAGCCCCGCCAAAAGCAAAGAGTAAATGAGGAGGATAACGAGGATAATGATCGTGAAAGAGCTCCACTTCCTTCTCTCAAGCGGGCCTTTTCGTTTGAATATGCCTATCTTTTCCATGACTAATCCTCGCTTGGCCCCTTATGCTCGAGTAGATACTTCACCCCGAAGACGATGGGGATAATGATGATGGTGCAAAGAATGCCAAGGGCCGCCATCTGGTGGAAACTGATGGAGCTATAATCGCCATTCGCGGCGCTCGACTGGACGTTGTTATAGATGATATAGCCAATCGTCCCTGGACCCATGTTGGCCAAATCGGAGCTATAGAAAGTGAATAAGTTGTACTGATTCGTGAAAATCGTGGCTACCCCGGTGACGATGAAAGTCGTCAAGGTCGGGTAAGTGAAAGGGAGAACGATATACCAGAATTCCTGAAAAGGCTTCACCCCTTCTAAAGCGGCGGCCTCATATAATTCATTCGGGAGCTCGCTCATCCTGTTGGAATAAATCATCGTCGTCGTGCCCAAATTGATGAAGATATAGAAAGCGGCGAGAGTCACATAAGAAGAAGGGCTATATTTGCTCGTGATCGATTCCACCATGAGAATGCCGATCTGCGCGGCCATCTCAGGAATAGCCCAGTTACAGAAATTGAGGAAGATGATCGACATCACCATCGCCGAGATGATGGAAGGCAAAAAGAGGAAGAATTTGAAGAACTTGGAGCCAAAATACTTCCTGGAGATGTAGTAGGCGAAAATGAGAGCGAGAGGTATCGCAATCACCGCCGTCGATAAGTAGAGACCGATGGAAATGAGAGCGGATTTAAGCAAAGAGGAGAATCCGCCATTCGCGAAAAGGGTCTCGAAGTAATAGAAGAAACCGCCATTGAGGTTCTCGCCGAAATTGAAGGCGAGCCTCAAGGAGTTGATGTTCACGTAGATATAGAAGACGGCGAATTGGAGGACGGGCCAGGCCAGCAGGATCAATTGGAAGATGAGATCCTGCCTTTTGGTGGCGCTTCTCTTTTTCTTTTTGCCTCTAGATAGGGCGATGGCGCTTTGACTCATAAAGTGGTCCAAACGCTGTCGCGGTAATACTTATACATCTTGGCGAGATACGTCCCAGCCGTCTCGCTCGATTTAGCCTTGAATTCGGTTGAAGGCCAGCTCATTTGAGCCGTGGTGAAGAAACGGCGGGAAAGGATGTAGTTCCCTAAAGCCTTACGGAACTGCTCGTTACGCGAGGTCGATAGATTGACGGTCGAATTGTGGGCATAATCCCAGAAGCTCTGGCCGAATTTGGAAAGGGAAGAATAGGATTCTTTGTCGAGTTCATAGTTGAACGCTTTCATCGAATTCGTCGACTTGCTGAAATTCACGAAAGCCTCATCCGTGTTCATGTACTGGATGAAATCGCCAGCGAGAGAAGCGATATTCTCGCTTAACCCGCTTCTCATGAAGCAAGAGGACTCGATGCTACCGACAGTCACCGGATCATACGGTGTGGAGTAGCTTGGGCGAGGAAGCGGCATCCAGCCAAAATCAAGCTGCGAACGCTCACTCTCCGTGAGGCTATTCACGGCATCGGAAGCCTCATTCTCCCACCAGTTGCCATCGAAAAGCATCGCGATGTTGACGTTTTTATCGCGCCCAGCTTTCCCTGGCAAACGGTTGAAGGTCGAGTTGATGAAGTTCTTCTGCGCATCGGTATGCGAATAGGAATCGCTGGAGGCCACAACATATAGCCAAGCATCGGTCTTGCTGACATCGCTCTTATTGATGAGGTTACGGAGGAAATTCATGCCGTAATATTTACCAATGCTCCGCTGGACCTCATATCCATCGTATTTGCCGTCCACTTTATCTGGGTGCACCGTCACTTTCTCGGTTTCGGGGAGGCCGTTGCTATCGTATTTGACATCGGTCAAGCCCTCATTGAATTTGACCACTTCGATCTCTCCATCCATCGTATAGGAGACGCGGTCCATGTCCGCTCCTTCAGCTTGGGAGCCGGTGACGGCGGCTAGCTCAGTCAGGTAGTTATAGGAGTTCTTGCCTAGATGCGTGAAAGGGACATTCCCGTTCGCGCGGATATAATCACAAAGAGCGTAATAATCATCGTAAGTCACGGGGAGCCCGTCATCGCTCGTGCCTTTTACGCCGTCTGGCCCGGCGCTCTTCGTATCATTATCATCGATGATGAATTTGGCTTCGCCCGTCTTATTCTCATACCCGTCCACGAAATAGTAGCCTTTCTCATCGAAGACCTTCTTGTTGTAGATAATGCCCATCGTGGCAACGTAATGAGGAAGAGCGTAATAATGGGTGCCCCCTTCTTCGGGGATGCCATAGAAGCTCTTATCCTGGGTGAACATCTTGCTTTCGATCGTTTTGCCCTTCTCGTAGGGGTTTTCGCCCGTGACGTATTTGGTGATATCCGCGAAAGCGCCGTCTTTCACCATGTTGGAGTAATTGAGGCTCTCGAAGAAATAGACTTGATGATAGCTATTGATGATATCAGCGGAGGTCGGCGTCTGCTTTTGCTCGGTGATGACCACCTGGACGCCTTTCTTTCCTTCTTCGTAGACATCATTCGCGTGAAGCGCTTCATACTTTGCTTTGGCTTCATATAGCCATTTGCTCCCGAAGCCGCCCTGATAGCTTTTGACGTAAAGCTGCGTTTTGCTGGTGTTGATGGTTTCTTCGCCCCCACCGCCGGAGTTTGATCCGGCACCGGAAGAAGATGCTCCTCCTTCACCGCTGCAGGAGGCCAATAGGCAAGCGAATAAGGCGATCGGCAACACGTGTTTTTTCATAAAAACTCCTCGTTTTTTCTTCATTCAGCCGGTTTCTAGGGCCGACTAAACCCCTCATCTTGCGATAAGCATAAACAAAAAGCGCTTACATCGTTACTCGCTTTTCGCTCATATATCTATTTATTTTGCTCACCTCTCTTTCTTGCTTTTTCTCTTTCCTTAAGGAAAAGCGCTTTTGCTCACCCTAGAAATATGCGGAAAATGCTACAGCGAGAGAAATGCCTACCATCAAAAAAGCAACGATTCGCCTCTTTTTGGAGGAATATCGGCACAAAACTCCTAAATGATTAATTTTAATAGTTTTATTCCGTAATAAAGGGCTTACAATGTAGGCGGTGTTTCACTTTTAATATATTTTCGTGAATCAACCAACCAATATGCGGAGATAACAATATGGATAATGGAAATCCCTCGATAATGAGCGTCACCCTCAACTCGGAATCGCATTCATCCTTGAAGGCCACTTTTCATCAGAGCTACCGCAACTTCTTAGGCTACCATGGCCATACCATCTGGGAATTCTTCGTGGTCACCAAAGGGTCTTATCAGCATAATTTCCAAGGCCAAAAAGGCATCATGCGGAAGGGCGATGCTTATCTAATTAGGCCCATCGATCATCACGCCATCAGCCAGAATGAGCCTAACTCCGTTTGCTTATTCGTCTCCATTACCGTCGAGCACATGAAAGAGGCCTGCGCCTATCTATCGGAGAGCCTTTATGACGACTTCATGAAGAAACCTGCCCTCACTTGCCATTTGACCGATTACCAGATCCGGAAAATCGTCGATTTGTGCTTCTATATCCAGCAAGGGCTCAATGGCGATCCGAAGAAAATAGAGCTACCCACCTCTTTGCTCATCGTCGATATCATCAATGCCGCCATCAGCGAGAATTACGTCTTTGACGAGAATAAGCCGGAGTGGCTGCTCGAGCTCATAAAGAAAATCCAGTCGCCCGAGAATAGGGACTGGCACGTCTCCGATGTCATGGATAACGCCAACTACTCCCACTCCCATATATCGCGCTCCTTCCAGAAATACATGGGTTGCTCCATCATCGACTACATCTCGGAAGTGAAGATGCAGAATGCTCAGAATTTCCTGCTTTATTCGGATATGACGATTTACGAGATATCGTCGACTTTGGGTTATAAATCGTCGACGAATTTCTCGGCAGTCTTCAAGCAGGCATATGGTTTATCCCCGGCTCAGTACCGGAAAGAAATGAAGATAAACAAGGAAAATAGCCAGGAAGAACCGAAGAATCTCCAATAAAGTCCGCTTTTTTGTTTTGTGCAATAAAGGCAAACCCTCGTTTCGCAAAACTGGATATTTTTCGAATTTGCGAAGAAAACCCATTTTTGAAACCACCGCCCAAAGCCACAACCCAATATCGTTATCCTATCATTTGATATAAACGCAAACCTATCATTTGATAGGTAACATAAATAAGCAAATGATAAGTAAAGGTTGCGCCTAGACTCATAAAAGCCGTGAGAGAGAACGCTATAATCATGCAATTAACCCATCTTGGCCATCACACCATGAGCGTGGAGTTGGCCATCGATAGGCTGAAGGATGCCTATAAAGAAAAACACAAAAACAGGAAATGAGCGGTCAAACGGTATCCCCTGAACCGCCCCGCTTATTTGGCTACATGACGTCAACGAAGCAATGATGGCTCATTCCTCGCTCAGCCATTTCACCAAATCGATGATCTTTATCCCTTCATAGAGATATTCATCGTGATGAGTTCTCGCGATGATGATTTTGGGATAGGCGTCTC
>CAVIFQ010000026.1:0-19096 GCA_963642055.1 Roseburia hominis
TCAAGGATCTGTGCGAGGGATGGGGCAGGGACTTCACGGAAATAAAAAGCTGGTTCGGCTCCTATCCGATGGACGGCAAAGCCATCTACAACCCTATATCGGTTAACAGTGCCATCGAGGATAGGTGCGAGGGGCGCTGGATATTCACCGCCTCGCGCGAGCCGCTTGCCCAATGCATGAATTTCAATAACGGCGAGCTCAAAGGCGATTTCGAGGCGCTTATGGACGGCGGGAGATTGAAGGTTGACGTAGTCTCGTTCTGGGGCGGCCTCGATGAGATCGATGACAGGAACGAGGCTTTGACCACGCTGATTTACCTGGGCTATCTAGGATACGACGAAGAGAGCAAGGAATGCTTCATCCCGAACAAAGAGATCGCGAAAGACGTTGTCTTGGCCTCGTTAGACCTCAAATGGGACGAGATGAGTGGCGCGATGCTCTCGCCCGACTGGAAAGGACGGCCGTAGGAGAGACCGAATTATGTGCTACAATATAGAGAAAGGAGGGCACGCTCATGTCAAAATCCATAAGTAAGGACAATGAATCGTTCCAAGAAGATATCGGCGCGAAGATATACGTCGATAAGTCTTTGCTCATCAAGAAGACCAACGAGCTCATCAGGACGCCGGACAAATTCATGTGCGTGACGCGCCCCCGGCGCTTCGGAAAATCGATGGCTCTCTCGATGCTCAGCGCCTATTACTCCAATAGCTGCGACTCGAGGGAACTGTTCAAGAACCTCAAGATATACGATGATCCCTCTTTCGAAGAGCATCTCAACAAACACAACGTGATTTCGATCGACATGTGGCGCATGTATGCGAGGCTCAAAGACACAACGCTTTTCGTGGATCAGGTGAAATCCGACATCAACGAGGCGCTCGCCAAAGCATGCCCAAGCATCAGCTTGGAGGGGCTAGATCCAGACAAGGCCATCATCAAGATCGGGGAGGAGACCGGGGAGCACTTCATCTTCCTGATTGACGAATGGGATGTTGTTTTCAGAAAAGAACCCGCCAACAAAGCGCTCTGCGACTCCTACATGAATTTTCTGGGCACCATTTTCAAATCGCGCGATGTCTCTAAGTATATCGATCTCGTCTACATGACCGGTATCCTCCCGATAAAGAGGTATTCGTCCCAATCTGATCTCAACAATTTCACCGAGTACACCATGCTCGACCCAGACGGCATACCCGACTCCTTCGGCTTCACCGAGGGTGAGGTCAAAGATCTCTGCGAGAAGTGGAGCATGGACTTCGACGAGGTGAAAAGCTGGTATGACGGGTATCGGCTGAAGGGAATAGAGATATACAATCCAAGATCAGTCGTCAAGGCCATGACAGACCACGAATGCGGCGATTACTGGATGGCAACCGCCTCGACGGAGCCCGTCGAAGAATACATGAGCTACGACGGAGGAGCCCTCAAAGGTGAATTCACGAAGATGCTCGCCGGGGAGAAAGTCCCGGTCAATGTGAGCCGGTTCCGAAACGACCTAACGCAAGTGAATAGCCACGACGCCGCTTTGACCGTCCTCATCCATTTAGGCTATCTAGGCTACGAGAAGGAGAGCAAGGAGTGCTTCATCCCCAACAAAGAGATAACTGACGAGATAATGAACGCCATCCAGGATATCCCCTGGCCCGACGTCTATAACCCGATATCGGAATCGGAGAAACTCCTCAAGGAGACCCTCAAAGGCAACACCGACTACATCGATGAGGTCTTCGACAAGAACCACGCCGACCTCGTGACCCCTTTCAACAAGAACGACGAGGGCGTGCTCTCGATAATCGCCAGAATCTCGTACAAATACGCGGAAAAATACTACAAGATCACACCAGAGCCGAACTGCCCCACGGGCAGGGCCGATCTGCTCTTCACCCCGAGAGTGACCGGCTATATCCCGATCATCATCGAGCTGAAAGTCGATCACTCTCCGGAGAAAGCGATTCAGCAGATAAAGGACAGAAACTACGTATCGACGTTAAATGGATATCATGGCAAGGTCATGCTGCTTGGCATCGCTTATGAATCGAAGAGTCTGAAGCATCACTCGAAAATCGAGTACGTCACGATTTGATCGCCAGAAAGATGAACCTCAGGAATCGCCCGCTTGCGGCGATTCCTTTTTTCTTATTCTTCGCTGAATTGCTCAAAAAGCCGATAACAAGCCCCTTTTTGGGACTTTTCGAATATTTCTAGGCTCTAAAAGCGGGACTTTTCCAAAACATTTCGGGATGAAAAAGGGTACTTTTCGAAACTACGCTTTTTAATCCTTTTTCTTGAAGACGAGGAGAAGGCTATTGAGGAGAGAAAGAAGGGACATCGCAATAAGGAGGATACCCGTCGATAAATAAGGCACCGATACATTGATAAGAGGCGTAGAAGAGGAAGAAGAGGAAGCGATAACGAAATGGAAGGGAGAGAAAGCATCGCCCTGAATGAAGATAAGGACACTACCGCCGATAAGTAGAAGCGTGGATAAGAACGAGCCGAAGAATTTGCGGGTCGAAAGTAGCATTATCGCCCCGATAAATACCGCCACCGCCCCGATCAAAGCATACATATTGAGAGCGAAATTCATCGGATTGAAGTTAAGATCGCTCCCGGTGATCGCCATATCGTAAATAACACCGCCCGAAGAATCGAGCCTGACGTTACTGACTTCGCCCGTTGTGATATAGGTAAGCGCTAAGTCGCTGCCCTTAAGCAAAGGCGAGATGAAGGATAAAGTGCCCTCGACTGTGATAGTGACCCTCGAGGCAGAAGAAACGGCAGAGGTGTTATAGGCGTAATTACAGGTAAAAGAGAAAAGAGTAACGATAAAGGCAATCAGCAAAAGCGGCATCAGTATCGATATGATGACCCTGTATATCCCTTTTATGGCTTTCATAGAGATTCCCTCCTAGCTCTTTCAATGAGTATAGGCTTGCTCGCTCCTTTTAAGCAATCGCCGTTACTATCTAAACGCGAATAACGACAGAAATAATCATTCACGACAAAAATCTTGCCGTAAACGAAAAGGTGACAGATCGACGAACTCTAGGATGATATCGCTCCGCTAGTAAGCAGGCGGAAAATCCGCCAAGTTTCCATGTTAAATTTCGCCAAACTTCCATGCGAAAACGCGCCAAACTTCCATGCGATATTGAAATTGTTTCGATAAAAGGCTATATTTTCATTATCGAGGTGACGATATGAAAAAGTATAGACCGCGCATAGTTGATAAGGCACTCAAAGAGAAGCTCCTCTACTCGGGAGCGGTGCTCATCGAAGGGGCAAAATGGTGCGGGAAAACCACCACCGGCGAGCATTTTGCCGCCAGCACCCTCTATATGGACGATCCCGATAAAGCGAAGTCGAATATCGAGCTTGCCTCCATTAGACCGCCATTGCTTCTAAAAGGAGATAACCCCCGCCTCATCGATGAGTGGCAGATCGCCCCTCAATTATGGGATACCATCCGCTTCGAGGTCGATCACCGCGATGGCTTCGGCCTCTTCATCTTGACCGGGTCAAGCACCCCGATCGATCGTAGCCTCATGCACCACTCAGGCATTGGGAGGATCAATCGCCTTTTCATGAGGCCGATGTCTCTATATGAATCAGGCGAATCGACGGGCGAAGTATCTCTCTCCGCGCTTTTTGAGGGAGATGAGACGAATATCGAAGGAACAAACAAGCTGAAGCTCGAGGATATAGCCTATAGCTGCGTGAGAGGCGGCTGGCCCGCCGTATCATCCTTAAATAAGGAATTCGCCCTTAAGCCGGCGAAAGAATATTATGAGGGGCTCATCAATTACGATATCAGAAGAGTCGATAAAAGCATCAAAGACAAGACGAAACTGTCTTTGATCATGCGCTCTTTGGCAAGGAATCAAGGCTCCTCCATCTCTAACTGCAAAATCGCTTCTGAATTATCTTCCACTCTCTCCTCTCCCGTGAGCGATGAGCTCGTCGCTCGTTACATCAAAGCCTTGATAGATGTTTACGCTGTGGAGGATATGCCTTCCTGGAATCCGAATTTGCGGAGCAAATACGCCATCAGGTCAACCCCGGTCAGGTATTTCGTCGATCCCTCTATCGCCACTTCTTCTTTGGGGATCGGCCCTAGCGACCTCCTCAATGACCTCAGCACTTTCGGTTTTATTTTCGAAACCCTCTGCGCCCGCGATTTGCGGGTCTATGCCGCTTCCATTGATGGGGAGGTATACCGTTACCGGGACAAAAGCGGACTTGAATGCGATGGCGTGATCCATCTAAGGAACGGCAAATACGCCCTCGTCGAGTTCAAGCTCGGCGGGCAAGAAAGCATTGACAGAGCCTGTGAGAGCCTAAAAAAGGTCGAGCGGTCCATCGATACCGACAAAATGAAGGAGCCTTCATTCAAGATGGTGCTCGTCGCGAATGAGCCTTACGCCTATAAAAGAGAAGACGGTATCTATATCGTCCCCATCGCTTGCTTAAAAGACTAAGGAAGAGGAACCTTGCTCTTTCTCGGCGAGGAAACGCTTAAGAAGGAAGGAGAGGAAATACGGGAAATTGTAGAATTTGCCGTTATATCCGATATTGTTGGCTGAAAGCTTGATGCCATACGATATTTCGCCATATCTCTCCCCTTCGATGAGTTTTTGGAGAGACCTTGTTGGCCCATCATTGGCTTTAACCTCAACTGGGATAAGAGAAGAGGCATCACGCAGGAAAAAATCCATCTCGACGGTACCTTTCTCGTTTTTGTAGAAATAAAGGGGATATCCTTCTTTGGCAAGCATATCGGCGACGATATTCTCGTAGATTGCCCCTTTATAGACATTGAAATTCTTGTTGAGCCGGAAATCGCGCTGCGCCTCATCGTCCAAAGAGGCGATGAGTAAGCCAGTGTCTTTGAAGTAAATCCGGTAATTATAGGGATCATAATTGCCTTTAAGCGGCAAAGAGAGACTAGACAGGCAATAACAGATATTGATGAGCCCGGCCTTCTCGAGCCATTCTTTCGTCCCGACGAGTTCCCGTCCTTTCACACCCATCATGACTTTGGATATTCTGAATTTTTTGCAGTCACTGCCCAAAAACACCGGTATCTTCCGCCAGACGCTTAAGATCTTAGTTTTATCGAGAGTCCCGGCGTATTTGCTGATATCCTCCTCATAATCGAGCAAGAGCTGCCTTTGAAGGGCCAATGAGCCGCTGAAATTGCCGTTTTTGATAAAGTTGGAGACGACTTTGGGCATCCCTCCTAGAACAATGTAATCGCGGAAAGCGGAGCTCATGACCTCCATCTCGACTTTGGAGAGAGGCTTATTGCTCTTCATGCACTCGTATAGGCTCTCTATTTGCTCCTCTTTGTATCCTTTGGCCCAGAGGAATTCCTCAAAGTCGAGCGAAGACATTTCGTAATCAGTTTTGTAGCCCACGCTGTTGGATTCGATCTTCTCATAATATATGCCCATCAAAGAGCCTGAGCAGATAACATCGAACCTATCATCCAATTTGAAGGACTTAAGGGAGGTCGCGCAGCTTGGGCAATCCTGGATCTCATCGAAGAAGATGAGGGTCTTTTTCGGAATGAAGCGAAAGCTTGGGTTCTTGAAGGAAATGCTCTTCAAGATGCTATCGACGGAGAAGCCATCATCAAAAATATCCTTATACTCAGGCTGCAACGCGAAATTGATCTCGACTACATTCTCGTAATTCTTTTTGCCAAAGCGCTCGATGGATTCCGTCTTCCCAATTTGCCTGGCCCCTTTGACGATCAAAGGGAGTTTATCCTCATCGTTTTTCCACTTTAACAAGAAACCATCGATTTTTCTCTTTAGGTACATAAGCGTCTCCAAAAGGCATTTTACACTTTTTTCCAGCCTTCTTGAGTCTTATATTACACCTTTTCCCAACCTTTTTAACCTCTAGATTACACCTTTTTCCAAACCTTTAAAGGACTCTTTTACACCTTTTTCCGGGTTTCTGCAGCTGACGGCGCTGTTATGGAATCAGACTTCACAACTCTTCAGTACACTGCCGTCATATTCTCAAGATAACGAGTATCTTCGAAGGCTAAATCGCTTCCCAATAGCCATTCTTATTGGAGCCCACGCGTTTAATCAAATTTTCATTCGTCAATTTCTTCATTGCTCTTTGAATGGTCATTTCGGATTTGCCGATCGCTTGGGCAATCTGATTTTTATTGACTCCTTTATTGGTTTTGATGATTTCAAGCACCAATGCCTCAGTCTCATTTAAATTTATCGAAACATTTATCGGAACATTTATCGATACATTTTGTTTCCTTGAAAACTCAAAGACAAAACCGAATTCATTATTGTGATATGAATATCCTATGTTTTCTTTATCGCATAATTTGAACACCCTGCCGAAGCCCGTTCCGAAAGATTCGATTGTTTTGTTCAAGTATAAAACCGTATTGATCAAAGGGTTTCTCGCTATAGGGCCATTATTGCCATTCGCAAAATCGATGGGAGACTTTCCTTTCACCAAAAATCCCGGATTGTAAATATGTATTTTGGTTGGGGTTATATATATCTCATTGAATGAGCTGTTGCTGACTTTCATGTGAGCGAAACTGTTGACGACGATTTCCCTGATCGCTTCGACCGGTATTTCTGGCGTTTCAACTCTGTTTAAACCAATTATTTCAGCCCGCCAATGAATATTCTTTATGACGTATTTATAGGCGCAATCGATGCATTCGAATATATTCCCTTTGAATATGGCATTATCGATGAAAGAGATTCTTTCATCCGTTGGGTATATCGCGAGTTTCAGCGTCAAAGGCTTCAGAGAGGAGAACAAATAAAGTCCGGCGTTGTTCAATTTGCCGTTCTTCATCAAACCGAGCTTCGTCAATGCGTCTTTGGCGTCTTTGTATAAGAAAGAGATTCTGCCGATCTCATTGCCTTTATTCATATACGAGATCAAAAGCTCTTCATCGACGGCTTCTTCACCGTACTCCGTTATTTCGTTTTCCCATTTCGAATAATCAACGTTTTTGTTTATGAAAAAATCCTCCAATTGATTATTCGTCATCTGCAGATCCTCATCATCCGATCTTAAGTAGTATCTCCCATAAGCTGCATATGGTTTATCTTCCCCATAGGCTTCTACCTTGATTATGGTTTTATCGTCCGCCTCCAATAGGGTGATCGCCGGAGATATGATGGGCCTTATATTGTTTTTGATCTCCTTCGATACATCGGCTGTTGTGTCTTTGCCTATCGACTGCCCGAAGATCGTTCCGTCATTCTTCACGCCGAAATACAAAACACCATGCCCGTGCTTATTGAGCATGGACGCTAAAGATATGACGCCTTCTTTTAGCTCAGCGGTTGTTTTCTTGTATTCCAGCTGTTCGTTTTCTCTATTCTCCATAGCGCCTCCATCATGAATATCGGCTCTTTTAGCGTAATATTTATCGATACATTTATCAATACATTTATCGATACATTTATCGATACATCGATGAATCGATAAATTATACATAGGCGGTATCTTGGCTGTTTTTATCGTCTATATGGCTTGATTTCGACGTGAGAAAACGTATCGGCTGTGTACTGAAACTATCGAGGAAACGCGCGCGAAAAAGATCGAAATGGATTTCATGGAAAACTCGGTTCGCAGGTGTCATTGCTTGATTCTTCGCGTCTATTTCTTGCGTTAGTAGCTAAGCCAGCAGCCAATCCTGGAGGCTAATGACCTCAATCCCTTCTTCGGTTACGTATCTTTTCACCGCGTCTTTGACGATGATCATTTTCCGGAAATTGTCGTTGATGCTGAGTAGAGGCCTCTTCTCCTGTTTCATCTTGGAGAGCGTTTCCAATGAATAAGCCGACTGTATGTATATTTTCTCGTTGATTTTGTTGCAGATAAAACCCGTTTCGAGAAGTTTGGAGACATAAACGCCTTTCTCGTTCCTCTCATGCACTTCGTTCACCCCGACATCGACGTTATAGCCGCGTATCAGAAGCTCATTGTAGATGATGTTCTCCATGATATGGTTTGGCTCCGATTGCCGGAAATTGATGAGGGCGTTCCTTAAGCCTATGTCGGTGAAATAGTATTTCGAGTTCGCCCCGATGTATTTCCTGCCTTTGATATCGTATCTTTTTGCCTCGGACAATAAGAAAGCATCCTTTAAAAAGTCGATGTGCCTTTTTATGGCATCATGGCCATAGACGAGGCCCTCTTCGCTTTTGAAGGTCTTTTCGATCTTCGTGGGGTTCGTATAAGAGCCAATTGAACTCGAGAGGACCTCTAAAAGGCGAAGGAAGGATTCGGTGTCTTTGATGCCGTTCCTCTCCGCGATATCTTTGATGTAAATCTCCGAGAAGAGGTTTTTGAGGTACTTCTCTTTCTCGCTTTCGCTTTTTTCATTCGCTAGATATGGCATCCCGCCATAATACTGGTACTCTAGATATGCCTCATCGAAGGATTTTCCGCTCGCTTCATAGAATTCCTTGAAGGAGAGAGGATAGACATGTATCTGATCGCCTCTGCCCCTAAATTCGGTGATGATGTCGCGCGAAAGCATCTTCGAGTTGCTGCCGGTGACATAAGTAGAGAAATTATCGTGCGAGAGAAAAGCATTCAAGCTCATCACGAACTTGTCTAGTAGCTGGATCTCATCTAGCAAAAGGTAATACTTCTTTTCGCTCCTCGTCAAATCCTGGACGTAAAGGATGAATTTACGCGAATTCACGAGGTAATTGCCCCTTGAGTCATAAAGCAAGGTATCTTCATTGGGCAAGTACTTATCGAGCTTCATTACATCTTCCATGTTATCGAAGGCAAAGGAGATGATTTGCTCATCTTTTATGCCCTCATTCTTTAGATGGTTCTTGAACAAGACGTTCAATAGATACGACTTCCCCGCTCTCCTTAAGCCAGTGATCACTTTCACTCGCCCGTTGCCTTCTTTCTCGATCAGTTTATTAAGATAACGGTCTCTCTTTATCTCCATACATCTACCTATTTTTTGCAAGTTCTTACCTATTTCGTAGTTATATTCTATAGGCATCCAAGGCGTTTTTGAATTCCTATCTACTTTTTTGCAAGTTTTTGCCTTTTTCGTAGTTACAGTAATCAGGATGAATCTAGAGCAATCGAAAAGGCAGGCGTCCTTTTGTCTTTGCGCGCTTCCTCATTTGACGCTTAAGAAACGATAGACTGCTGCTTATCAAATCAAAGAGATTGGGCAGAGCCAGCAATCCCTGTTATAGGGAAATAGCTCATCGCACATGCAGAGAATTAAACCTGGCATGATCTCTAAGCCGAATTTCTTGAGCACGGAGAAATTCTTCGTCGGGGATGAGGGGCTTTTGCACTTCTTTATCTCGAGAGGGTAGATTTTATCCCCTTCCACCATCAATAAATCGATTTCCTTTTGATCGATATCCCGATAGTAATAAAGCTTGGCCTCTTTGCCGAAATTGGAGTAGCTCTTCAATATCTCGGAGACGACATACGTCTCGAAGAAAGCCCCGGCCGAGGCTCCATTCTCCAGAGTCTTCGCATTCGGCCACGAGGTGAGATAGGCCGCTAAACCGGTATCGAGAAAATAGCATTTGGGCGTCTTCACGAGCCTTTTGCTCATGCTGTTATTATAAGGACGCAAAATATAGATGATTCCGGACTTTTCCAAGATACTCACCCATTCTTTGATGGTCGGGGATGAGACCCCGATCACTTTGGAGATATGGTCGTATTTCAGCTCTTGAGCGGTAGAGGCGGCTAGATATGTAACGAAATTCCTGAACTCTTCGAGCTTCCCTACTCCTTCCAAGGCTGAAACATCCCTCTCAATATAGGTGTCCATATAGCTTGCGTAGTATATTTCCTTATCCAAATCAGGGTTCGAGACGATCTTCGGTAACCCTCCCTCGAAGATTCTTTGGAACACTTCTTCTTGCCTCAGCCTATATCCTTTTTTCTCTTCTAGCTCAGCGATATAAGGGTGGAACATATCATCTTGTAAACCCAGAACTTCCCTCGTTGAAAGCGGGAGCAGGTTCAAAACGGCCACTCTGCCCGCCAAAGATTCATAAACGCCTTTCATCATCATGAATTTTTGGGAACCCGAAAGCCAAAATAGCCCATTTGGGTCTTCGCCAGCGTATGTCTTTTCGTCAACGATTCTTTTTATCTCGAGCAAGATGCCCGGAGCTCTTTGAAATTCATCGATTATCAGCTTCGTTCCGTATTTCTCGAAGAATAGCGCCGGGTCGTTATTCGCCAAATTCCTGGCTTTCGCATCATCGAAACTGACGTACTTCCTATCTGCTTCCGCAAGATGGTTCAGCATCGTGGACTTGCCAGTCTGCCTTTGCCCAGTGACCATAATGACGGGATACTGCTTAGATAGTTCCCTTATGGTGTTTTCCATTTGCCTTTCGATGTAATCCATATAAACTCCGAGAAATCTAAAGTGTACTTTATTTTTATCGGTTTTACTTTAACACCAAATTACCTGCCCGTTCAACGAAAAGGGTTAAGCCCTATTCCTTGCTTGATCAAAAACGGCGTTTTATATCAGTTCATTTATCGATACATTTATCGATACACTTATCGATACATTTGCCGATGCAATCGAAACATTTATCGATACATTTATCGATACATCGGTGAATCGATAAATCATAAGCAAGCTACGTTTTGGCTCTCCGTCTGAATGGCTCGATTTCCTCTTCTGAAAACCTATCCGCTCATCCCTTGTAGCGGACCGCAAATACCGAACACCTCTTAAAGCTTTCCTTCGAAACTAGACCGTCGCTCTTTTCGCCCCTTGTTTTTTGGGGGGCAAGGAAGCGCTTTATCATTTGGGTATAGCAAAGCAACGCCAAAAGAGACTCCTATAAAAGTCATCTCAAAATTAAGGAGTCATCTTTAGATCCACCCAGGGCGCGTGTTACCCGACTAGTTCCGGGCTGAGGAAGAGGCTGCCTCCTTCGATGAAGAAGCGCTCGTTCGCGGCTGGCGCTTTTTCATTTGCTTAGACGCTGAATACGCGCTTTCTATCGGCTCCGTTCCGGATTGGCATATAAGAAAATGGAATCTCATCGACAAAAACATTCGATGACATCCAAGATTGGCATGGGCACTGCGCAAATCTACTTTTTCATATGCTTTATCGGCGATGAACTATCCATCTACTTTTTTTGCAAGTTCCTGCCTTTTTGGCAGTTAGGCATTCAAGTGGTTACTCGCTCGCTTTTTGAGGGAGGCGGAATTCCAGTGAGATACCTCGATTAGTGGATGCGCATCATAAGCAAAAAGCATAAAAAGCGGACAAAGATCGTCCGCCATATATAGGGAGTATCGATGATAAAATCACTCCAAAAGGGAGAAGAGGGTTATGGTATTCAAGAGAAATCAAGAGACAGAACTCAATGAGTCGTTTGAAAGCGAAACGCTCCTTAAGGAGATCATCGCCTTTTTGAATACGTGCGATGGCCGTATCTATATCGGCGTCAAAGACGATGGAAGGATCCTCGGAGTCGATGATATCGATGAGATTTCGAAGAAAATATCGACGATCGCCAGTAGGAAAATCGAACCGTCGGCAAAAGAGCTTGTGAAAGTAGAGACGCTCACTTTCCCCGAAGGAAAGGTCATCGCGATCTCCGTGAAAAGATGTGGATATCCCCGTTACATAAAAAGGTTAGGTATGAGCAGCAGCGATGGCTGCTACGAAAGAGTAGGGACATCGATCAGGAAAATGGAGCCTGAGCAGATGAGAAGGAGGATGATCCCCTACATAAAATCCAAAGTGAAGATAACCGATTTGCCTTCATCAAGAAAAGACCTCTCCTTCAAAATGCTGAAATTCCTCTACGATGAAGAGGGAATAAGAGTCAATCGGTCCTCCTTTTGCAAGGACGAAGGCTTCTATACCGAAGAGGGCGAATACAATATCCTCGCTGAGTTACTCGCCGATGAGAGCAAATTCTCCATCAAGGTGACGCGATTCCTCGGCAAGAGCAAAGCGGACGATGTCTCATTCCGCAACGAGTACGGCTATAAATGTCTCATCGTGGCGATGAAAAACGCCTATAGCTTCTGCGCCGACGTCCTCAATATGAGGAAGACCCTCTTCAACAAAGGGTGGCGAAGAGAGGATGTCCCTCTTTTCGACAAAGACGCTTTCCGCGAAGCCTGGTGCAACGCCACTCTCCATAACGACTGGATAGGTGGAAACACGCCTGCCATCTACATTTTTGACGATAGGCTTGAGATCATCTCAACCGGGGGCTTGCCGCTTAATATGCGCAAAGACGAATTTTTTGCTGGCGTCCATAAACCCGTCAATGAACCCTTGGAGAAGGTCTTCAAAAAGCTCGCCTTAGTGCACGCAAAAGGGAACGGCGTCAAAACGATTATTGGCAAATACGGGGAAGAGGCTTTCTCTTTCTCCCCGTCTTTTTTAAACGTCACTATCCCGTTCAACTACTCTCTCAGGGAATTTATTCTCTGATAAAGAAAGAGAATAGCCACTTGAGTATCCACGCCATCACTCCCCATATAGCAAAATAACCGGCAAAAGCAGATAAAGAAAGGAGCTTGATTGCAAACAAAGACAATGTCTAAAACCATGAAAGAAAAAACGTTGAACAAGAAAGATGGCCTAACTGCCGAAAGCGACTACCTGACCATCGAGATAAAGATCAAAAACGATGAGGACGTATTGCTAGAAAAAATCGATGAAGTCGATAACCTCAACATGTATATCTTGGGTCTCATCAGGAAAGACATATACGAGAACCGAGAGCACAATTTCGTCGATAGCAGCGTCAAAATCAATTTCCCGTTGACGAAAACGATGACTGATTTGGTGAAAAGAGCGGAAGAGGGCGATGCGCAAGATGATTACGGCCTTTATATGAATATGGCCGATGCCATCGATACGCAGGGGAAAAGCGAAGTCAGGCGCCATATCATAACCGAGACCGAATGGAACACTTTGGTTAGACGCTACCCCGTCAATGGGTACAAATGATTTCTTTAGACTCTAAAGTAACAGGTCTCTCCTTATAGCCTCTAGTTGAGATATTCCTTCTTCAATAGGAATTCCATGATGTTCATGACGATGTAGCCTTTTTGGTTGCGGTGATAGCTCACGAAATCATCGAAGGTAATTATTACTTTGTCGAAGCTATCTTTGATGTTGTCCAAAGATTGCTCTTCTTGCTTTATTTTCTCTTCGTCAGGCAAAGAGTAAGCGGATTGGATATAGACTCTCTCCGAGCCTTTGCTCGCCAAGAAATCCACCTCGTAATATTCTTTCGCCCCGTTGCCGCTTTTCGCTCTGACGTTTTTGCTCACGATGCCGACATCCACGAGGAACCCCCGATGGATGAGCTCGTTATAGATGAGATTCTCCATCAAATGGGTGGGCTCTACTTGCCTATAGTTCAAGATGCTGTTCCTGATCCCCAGATCAGAGAAATAGTACTTCTCGTTGCTCCCGATGTATTTACGCCCCTTCACGTCATATCGCTGGGCTTTTTCTAGCAGATAGGCGTCTTCTAGATAGTTCAGGTATTTCCTGATTGTCTCGATCGTGATCTTGTTCTTAAGGGAAGAGGAGAAGGTATTGGCCAATTTGGTGGGGTTGGTGGCGCTTCCGATCAAAGAAGCCATGATCGAGAGGATATTGTCGAATTCCTCGATCTTCTTTATTTTGTTTCTTTCTTTGAGGTCTTTGAGATAGATAGTCCGATACAGATTGGAAAGATATTCTTGCTTCGCGCTTTCTTCTTTCATTAAGGAAGGTAGAGGCAAGCCACCGTATCGCATATACGTAAGCAAAGCCGCTCTTTGCTCCCCTCCTATTGCTTCATAATACTCAGCGAAAGTAAGCGGCTGGACGTAGATTACGCTTCCTCTTCCCCGGAATTCGGTGGCGATATCGCTTGAAAGGAATCTCGAGTTGCTGTCCGTCACATAGACTTCGAGATTATCGTGGTTCAAAAACTCGTTCAGCGTACCAACGAAATTCTCCAAGAGCTGAACTTCATCCAAAAGGAGGTAATAGATCTCTTGCTCATTTTTTATGAGAGATGAGATATAGGCGCGAAACTTCTTAGAATTAACGAGAAGTTGCCCTTTATCGTCTTTGACTCTGCTTGGTAATTCTGGGAAAAAGGGATCTAGTTTATCTATATCGTCATCAAAATCGAAAGCGAAGCGGATGATATTCTCTTCTTTGACCCCTTTCTCCAAGAGGTAGCGATAGAAGATTTTGTTTAATAGATATGATTTCCCGCATCTTCTTAAGCCCGTCACGATCTTGACCATATGGTTGCCAATATCCCTAATGAGCTTATTGAGGTATTCCTCCCGCTTGAATTCCATGATGCGCCCTCCTATTTAGTATTTTTGCGTATTTACGAAGATTCACTAAATAGAATATAGACGAAAAGAAGGGGAAACGCCACTGATTCTATTTAGTATTTTTTCGTATTTACGAAGATTTACTTAGTTGGAGACATTGGATAAGGCTTCATCGTTGCTCTGACGGACCATCAGAAAATGACGCTTCGTAAACTCACTAATCGAGATAACGATGCATCAAGAAGTGTCGATAAGCCCTAAATAAAAACCTTCTAAAGGGGAACCGCTAGAAGGCTAATGCACCGTTAGAAAGAGGCTTTAATCTTCCCACGACTTCGCGTCTTCATCGTCAACATAGGTCTTGCCGAGAACGGTTTCGTGGTATTTCCTGCTCTTGCCGTGGCCATCGGTGAAAGAACGCTCTCTCGGGTATAAAGAGGAGAGCAAAAGAAGGATCAGGAACATCGGCGCGACGATGCTAATTAAGAAGATCAGTATCTTGACGAAAGCGAAATAGAGAAGAGCGATGGGCCACCCTCACTCGTCTTCGCCGCTTCTCTTTCTTTTGCCAAACGGGGTTATTTTGACTAACGAGGAGCGCCCTTTGCCAACGCGTTTTAAGTATCGATCCCTTTCAAGCTCATCCACCGCTTCGCTGAGCGATTTCGAGATGCCGCTTTTGCCCATTCTTTTGGCTAAATCGCTTAAGGAAAGCGTATCGCCATTAAGCAAGATGAGGATCTTGTCTTTCATCTCCTCTTTCGAGAGCCTTTTCTCTTTAGGAGAGGAGAAAGAGACTTCGTCCTGCTTGAAGGCCTCGTTCACCTTCAAAATGACGGAAACGTATCTCCTATCTTCGTCCATTTCGAATGTTGGATAAGATGAGCCGTTTTCCTTCAAAGCCAAAAGGGCATTGGGTATTCCGGTGTTCCTGCCCTCGGTGAGCTTGAGCTCCTTGAAGAAATCGCCGATGCGCCGATTCCGGTATATCCTGGATCTGATTTTGAAATCCTTGATGTTCTGCTCGCTGATGCTCCTATCAAAGCCAGGGAAACTCGTTATCTCTAGCTCACTAGGGGTAAGGCGAACCGTGATGGGCTCATTGATCATATAGGATTTATGATAGACGGCGTTGGTTAATAATTCCTCGATCGCGCGATAGGGGTAATTGAAAACGCGCTTGCTCTCCGCCTCATCGTCGAACTTGTATATTTTCTCTTTCAAAACGTAGTTCTTGATGAAAATGAGGGCATCCTTTAATTGCCTTTGGATGGGGCCAACGAAGGTCTTCTCAATCATTCCTTCGCCCGTTGGATTGGGGATATCGACGAATTCGATGCGGGCGCCCCTGAAGAATCTCTCGGGGTTCTCGTTGAACATCAAAAGGGCGATGTTCCGCGGCCTAATGGCTTCATCTGGCCCTGATAGGAGTTGCATCGATTCGGCGATTTCTTGAGTGCTCATCGTAAGGGAGCGTTCATAAAGATCGCTTGAGGAATCATATAGATGCTTCCTGAGCAAGGAGATATCGATATCATCGACACTCGCCGTCAGATTCGGGCGATCATCAAAAGGGATATCGCTCGATATATAGTAGAGTTCCCTCTCTTCCTCGGCTTTGGCGATGATGGTGCTGTTCATTTTCCTGATATAGTACCTTTTCATCGACTTGGTATAGGGGTCTTCAGGCACTTTATAGGGACGCCCATGCCCTGCCGGGCACCAGATGACGATGATGTTCTTGTCATTGAATTTGACCGGTTTAGCAATCGGGATGTAGCGGGGCTCGATTTGATTGCAGTAGCCGATCAAGTCTTTGAGGATATCGTCGATCTCGCTCTCCTCCACCCCGACTGGAGGGAGCTTCGGAAGGCCTTTTTCTTCTTCGATGCCGATGATTATATATCCGCCGCCCGTATTATCGATGTCATTGGCGAAAGCGCAGATTGTATGCGTCACCGCCTTCGGATCAAAGCCTTTTTTGTAATCCAGCCTCGTTGATTCTACGAGTCTTTCAAGGATTAAATCTTCAACATTTATTGGCAATTCCATGATATTTTCCTCCTTTGAAAAATATAGCAACTATCTAAATAAATGTAAATAATCTTCGACTTAATCTTCGACTTAATCTTCGACTTAATCTTCGACTTATTTTTGCCGCGATGTCAAGGCGCTTGCCACCGCTCACGCTTTGCGATTGCCTCAGCTCGTCTCTTCAAAAATCCCCCTAGAGGCCTTAGACTTGTAACATCGTTTCTTCGAGAGTTTAAGCTCGTCTATTCAGGGGGCTTCTAAGGCGGAGAACCATCGCAAAGAAAAAACAAAAAAGGGGAATGAGAAAATGAAAAAACCATTATGTTTGTTGGCGGTCTTATCCGGGTGCCTTTTATGCGGGTGTTCGGACCTATCAAAAAATACGAGCGGTATCGTGGATTGCTATTCGATCGACGTCAGCGATTTGTCTTCATCCTCCTATTCGATGAAATATTCAGTCACGTATTCAAAAGTATATAGGTACAAGAATTCCAGCACTGGGGAATGCGTTTACACTGATGAACGCTCAAGCCTGGCCCCTGATTACTATCACTATGATAGTGGCAAAGAATGCAACTTCAAAATCTGGGTCTACGAGGATAAATATTCGGACAAATACAGCGAGTACACATATGATGGCTTCATTGGCTATCTCACGAAGGAAAACAACTACTATCTCGATTTAGACAATAACATCATCATCACTGAAGCGAAGTGGAGCGAATATAAGCAAGAGCATAATCCGACAGACTACACTGAAACGCAATCATCCGCCGATAACAGCGCCGCCTATAAATGCGCAAGTCTCAACTATTATCCAACTTCCAGTCTTACCGTTAGTTCCACACAAGGCAAGTACGTATACGCCTATTCATTCATAAGGGAGATAACCGAAAAATCCCTCGAAAGGCGTTCATACCTAAAATTCAACGATAATTTCGTCATCGCTTATCAGGCGAAATGGTTCTGAAACAAAGGGCCAACCTTGTCTCTCTTCCATCAATTTGGCGATTTGCCTAATCGCTTTTTGTCTCCGCAAATCTCTCGTATCGACTCATAAACCCAATCCGTTGCCTCTTTTGCTTCCTTTAAACAGGCTTCTTTCTCTTTCGCGCTTAATTTTGAGGAAAGCGTCTTAATGACTTCGGGAGTCACGTTGGATTTCCCCAAAGTCTTGAGTGCCTGAATAAGCAAACCGCTCATGTAAGAGAGCCCCGTTATTTCTTTGCTCGTTCTGTGCTTGAATTCGAGTTTTGCCGAATTCCATTTATAGGTTTTATAAGGGCCATCGCTTACGTAAGCAAAAACCGCTGGGACTTGGCTAGAAAGTCCCAAAAGATTAAGCGCGGTATTTCCGCTTGGGATGATGCTCCAATGATAGCTTCTAGCAATCGTCCTAGCAACGGCATCAGGATCAACTGCCACGTATTCCTTAAGCAGTTCGCTGTATCTGGGCTTCTCGTAAATGCCGTTGAGGATTCGTCGCAACGTCCCTATCTTCACTAATCTATTGAGGTTCCGCCTAATAGTCTCGCCATCAGCGATATCAATAAAATCGGAATTCACGAAAATAGAGCCACTAGGCGCTTTTTCAATCCTTTCCTTTATTTGCTTAGAGAACCCTTTTGACACAACACGACCCCTCACTTTTGTCCCGTTTATTATATATTATTCGGGACATTTTTAAACCAAACAAAAAAAGACCTCCATCGCTAGAGGTCTCTTCATCAGTCCTTTTCCCTTATTTACGGAGTTCGAGAGAAGCGATGAGCTTGAGGTAAGCTTCGCGGTCGTTCTTCGCTAGATAATCGAGCAAGCTGTGGCGTTTGCCAACGAGGATTAAGAGATTGCGGCGAGCAATCGCATCCTGCTTATTGCTCTTGAGGTGCTCAGTGAGTTTTTGGATTCTCTTGGTGAGCAAGGCGACTTGGACTTCGGTTGAACCGGTGTCGGCGGCGCTTTTGCCGTACTTCTTGACGACGACGTTGACTTCTTCTTTGTTTAAAGCCATGGTTTTTTTCTCCTTTTCTTTTGCACTTGGCTCTACCAACGCCCAATCAGGGAGTACTGGTCTAGACGTAGATAGGCTGCGAGTAGGACTATACTACCGCTTCTACCTTCCTTCAAGAAAAAAAGAGAGGACGCCAAGGCTGTACCCGCTTTACGTTAAGTGACAAAGTAACCGCGAAGCGAGGAAATGCCTCTCCGACAACGGCTCCGAATTCGCCACCTTCTACGACATAGAGTCGGCGGCCCCGGCCGTGAAGGTCCGCACCTTCTTCGCCAGGCCGATGAGATCCAGCGACAAACCCGACTGCGAGCGGAACCACGGAATAGCCAGATACCCCATCACGAAGGGGAAATCCCTGGATAACCTCACCCAAAAGGACGTCAGCGACGCGTTCGACAACGTCAATTCGCTGGTCAGGGATGCCTTTGGCCTCAAAAAAATCGACAGAAGGAAGGTCAAGTTGACCCCGGTCATCTGGCCTTCCTTCATCGGCGAGCCGGCCCGGAAACCAACATAATAAGGGCTTTCGCGATAACTTAGTCACAGGGTTCGCGGATGCTCTTTCTGCTCGCCCCGATTCTCTCATTTTCGCCGAAAAAGGTCAAAATTTGACTAGGTTATCGCGAAAGGGCGCCAAAAAACGGAAGCCCCTCCCTAAACGCGGTCATTTTTTATACATTACTTTGTCAGGTGACCCTCTACCCG
>CAVIFQ010000027.1:0-18390 GCA_963642055.1 Roseburia hominis
TGGGGTGACTGGGATCGGACCAGTGCATCTCGGATTCAGAGTCCGATGCCTTACCACTTGGCTACACCCCAATGAGCAACGATTATTCTACTCGAAAAGAGGTTCCGTTCAAGGGGAAGAAAAGACAATTATGGCAATACTTGTGGCATTAGGAGGCGGAAGCGGGTCGGGGAAAACGACGATAGCCCGCGCCCTCGTCTCCTCTTTAGGTAAGGAGGCGAGCCGTTTTTCCTTTGACTCCTATTACCGCGATCAGTCCCATTTATCGGTTGAAGATAGAGCGAAAGTCAATTATGACTCCCCGTTAGCCCTCGACATGGCTCTATTTTCCTCGCACTTAAAGAAGATAAAAAGAGGTGAGACGGTCGAGGTGCCGCAATATGATTTCACTACCCATACGCGCCTACCGATCACTATCCCTTATTCCCCTACGCGCTTCATCATCGTCGACGGCATCCTCACCCTCTGCTTAGAAGAAGCCGAAGAGATATTCGACTATAAAATCTTCGTGAAGGCCGATAGCGATATCCGCCTCTCCCGCCGCATTAGACGCGACACCTCTGAAAGAGGGAGAAGCACCGAATCGGTGCTTGACCAATATCTATCTTCCGTCCGCCCCATGCATCTAAAATACGTGGAACCATCGCGCTTTTCCGCCGATTTCATTTTCGATAACAACAAAGATGGGATAGACAATGAAACGCTAGAAGTAATCAAAGCGAAGATCCTTCGCTTAGGAGAAAGCAATGATCGTTGATGCCCATGCTCATCTCGCCTCTTGGCCAAACGAAAGAACCTGCATAAATTATCTCAAGCGCTCGATGAAGAAGTACCATATCGCTTATAGCCTACTGAGCGATTGCGACTGTAGTGAGTTCCGCGATGGGGAGAATAGCAGAAACAAAGAGGCGCTTTCAGCCGTTGAAGGCGCGAAAAGAGTGCTTAAACTCGTGAAGAAAGACCCTACGCATTTTGGCTGCGCCGTCTGGATTAATCCGCACTTCGAGAAAGTGAGCGATGAGCTCATCTCTTTCATCGAGAATAATCGGAAATACATCTTCGCCCTTAAGTTTCACCCTTATGAATCGCGATTAAAGATCAGCGATAAGCGCTTACTCCCTTATCTTGATCTTGCTCGGCGCTTCTCTCTCCCTATCCTCGTCCACACCGCTTCCGACAAATATAGCGATATCAAAATGCTTTGTAAGCTTGCCATAAAAAACCCCGATATCGTCTTTGTGGCGGCGCATCTCCAGCTATTAAGCGACAACTTAGAAGCCATCGAATGCCTCAAAAAAGCCCCGAATCTCTACGCCGATACGGCTTGGGTGCCATTAAAAAACGCCAAAAAGACGCTGCTTGAGGTAGGAAATGATCGGATAATGTTTGGCACCGATAACCCCGTCGATGGGCTCGACACTTTGAACAACCCGATGTATCAACAGTACTATCGAAATAGCCTGCGCCTAAAAAAAGAACTGCACAAAAAGCTGATGGCGGATAATGCCATCGCTCTTTATAAATTGCCCATCAGCAACGATTAAGCCCCATCGATGTGGTCTTTGTAACGGTAATCGTTGCTTCTACGCTCATCGCTTTCTCTTTCGCGCAGCATATCAATATCTTCGCCCGTGAAAGAGGAACGGCGATATGAGCGGTTTCTTTTCTTTTCTTCCATTTTTTCTCCTAATTGCCTAACGGAATGAACATGAAGCTGTAGCCGAGTATCAAGGCACTGACGATGAGAATGGCGATGATAAAGGCCCCTTCTTTCCGCTTTTCCTTGCTTTTTAGTAAGTATAAAGGGCCAAGCCCGGCGTTGACGGATAAGCCAGCAAGGAGCGCCCCGAAAGGGAGAGCGCCCGATAGATAGGCTTCGCTTATGATGACGCTGGAGGCGCAGCTTGGGATAAGACCGATAAGAAGCGCGTAAAGCGGAGAAAGATAATATTGGCTCGTGAGAAAGGAGGAGAAACTCTCTTCCCCACCGCACCAATAAATGAGCGAATTGAAGAGGAAAGTGATCGCGAAAGAATAAAGGAAAATCTTCAGGGAGTGGAAAAGAGGATGGAGCAAATGCTCATGAAGCGGGCTTTCCCCTTCCACCTGGTGCCCACAGCATCCAGCGTGCTCATGGCTCTCTTTCTCCTCACACTCGTGGAGGTGATTATCGACTTCCTTCACGCCTTTTTTATAGACTATGTCGAGCAAAAAGCCGATCAAGAAGGCGTAAACCATTTTGATGGCAAGAAGAAGGAAACCGCTATACCAATGCGAGGAGAAATCGCTGAAAAGGACGGGAAGAGCCTCATCTGAGGTCGCTAGATAGATGGCGATGAGCGTTCCCATTGAGATATGGCTATCGCAGTATAGATCACTCCCCACCACGGATATCCCGCACTGCGGCACGCTCCCCGAAAGCGCCCCAAATAGAGGACCAAGCTTCTGCTTTCTTTCGAGAAAACGGGCTATTTTGCTCTCGAAAAAGGAGAAAACGAAATAAAAAACGAAGGCTAGACCAAATATTTTGAGAGCATCGAACAAGGCATCCAAAAAAGCATCAAGCATAAGCAAGCAATACTATACTCTTCCTTCAAGCGTAAAGCGTGCAAGAAGCGAAGAGAGTTGCTATATTACTTCTCGAGGAAAAACAAATATGAGCGAAAACACTTGCGCGAAAGAGAGCTGCGAAGGCTGCCAAGAAGCCGGTTGCCCCTCCAGAAAAGAAATCGAGAAATTCAAGCCGAACCCCAAATCGCGGATTCATCATACGATTGCCGTCATTTCCGGCAAAGGAGGCGTTGGGAAGAGCCTAGTGACCTCCCTTTTGGCGAAAGAACTCGCCGCGAAAGGGCATTCCGTAGCCATCATGGACGCTGATATCACCGGCCCTTCAATCCCCAAAGCCTTCGGGGTGAAAGAGAAAGCCACCGGCGATGAAACAGGCATCTTTGCCTTAAGAAGCAAAGGCGGAATCGAAATAATATCGGTCAATAACCTCCTTGAAGATGAGACCGATCCCATTGTCTGGCGTGGCCCGATGATATCTTCTCTCGTAGGTCAACTATATACCGATGTGATATATGGCGAAGTCGAATATCTTTTAATCGATATGCCGCCAGGAACGGGCGATGTCCCCCTCACCGTCTTCCAGCAGATCCCCGTCGATGGCGCTTTCATCGTCACTAGCCCGCAGGATCTAGTCTCCCTCATCGTGGAGAAATCGGTGAAGATGGGAAAGCAGATGAATGTGCCTCTTCTTGGCTTAATCACCAATATGGCTTACATCAAATGCCCGCACTGCGATGAGAAAATATACCTATACGGCGAGAGCAAGAGCGATGAGATCGCAAAAGCTTATTCCATCCCCTCTCTCGACTTAATTCCGATCGATCCCTCTTTACGAGTATCAATTGATAACGGCGATATTGAGCACTACTCGAAAGAAATGCTTCCTAAAGCCGTTGAAGTCTTAGAAAAACTCGAGAAATGAGCGTCAAGCGATTGACGCTTTTTTTCTTCTTCAAAAAGCGAATAAAAAGACAAGATTGCTCGCTTTTAGGCAAACTCATCCTCTTTGAGAGAAACTCGCCTTTTCGAACTAGCTCTCCTTCCCCTATTTTGTCTCCTATCTAAACGCTTTCTTGTACATATTTCGTGAAGAAAGGGCGCATCTATGGTTAGATATTCCAATCATGGAAAAAATAATAGTTCTCGATTTTGGCGGGCAATACAATCAGCTCATCGCTCGCCGCGTTAGGCAGACCCACGTTTATAGTGAGGTCCTCCCTTTTTCAACCCCTCTAGAGGAACTTGCGAAAGAGGAAATCAAAGGCATCATCTTCACCGGTGGCCCCAATAGCGTTTATGACCCCTCTTCCCCGCATATCGACCCGAAGATCTTCTCTCTGGGGAAGCCGATTCTCGGGATCTGCTACGGCGCTCAATTAATGGCTTATACCCTAGGAGGTGAAGTGGGAAGCTGCTCCTCCAGCGAATTCGGGAATATCGAGATAGGAATAACCTCTTCTTCCCCTATCTTTAAGGATGTGCCAACCAATAACAACGTCTTCATGTCCCACAATGACGAGGTGAAGAAACTGCCAGATGGTTTCAAGAATCTCGCCAAAAGTGCCTCGTGCCAAAACGCCGCCTTCGCTGATGAAGGCCGTAAGTTCTACGCCACCCAGTTCCATCCGGAAGTCGAGCACAGCGAATACGGGCAAAAGATGCTCGAGAATTTCGTTTACGATGTTTGTCGATGCTCTCCAAACTGGAAACCGTCATCCTTCATTGACGAGAAAATAAGAGAAATCAAAGAGCAGGTCGGCGATAAGAAAGTCATCTGCGCTTTATCGGGCGGAGTTGATTCCTCAGTCGTGGCCGCCCTTATTGGCAGAGCGATTGGCAAGAACCTCACCTGCGTTTTCGTCGATCATGGATTGCTAAGAAAAGACGAGGCGAAACAAGTCATCGATACTTTTTCCGATAAAAGCCGCTTCTCCTTCTCTTTCGTGCCCGTTGATGCCTCTTCCTATTTCTACGATAAACTCAAAGGCGTAACCGATCCCGAAACGAAACGCAAAATCATCGGCGCTTCCTTCATCGATGTCTTCAAGAAAGAAAAGGATTCGCTTGGCTCTTACGACTATTTAGCCCAAGGCACCATCTATCCTGACCGCATCGAATCAGGTTTAGGAATCTCCCATACCATCAAAAGCCACCACAATGTTGGCGGTTTGCCGAAAGATATCGGCTTTGAAGGCATCATCGAGCCACTCAAAGACCTTTTCAAGGATGAAGTCAGAGAGCTCGGCCTCCTTCTTTCTTTGCCACCATCCTTGATTTACCGCCAACCCTTCCCAGGACCCGGTTTAGCCATCCGCATCGTCGGCGAAGTGACTCCCGAGAAAATCAAGATAGTTCAAGATGCCGATACCATCTTCCGCGAGGAAATGGTCAAAGGCGGATTCAATAAAATCGCCAATCAGTATTTCGCCGCTTTGAGCAACATGCGCTCGGTCGGCGTCATGGGAGATGGGAGGACTTATGAATACGCCATCGTCCTTCGCGCCGTCTCCACTGACGATTTCATGACGGCGAAAGCTACGCCTTTGCCATACGATTTCCTCACTTACGTCTCCTCGCGCATCGTGAATGAAGTCAAAGGCGTGAATAGAGTCCTTTTCGATTTCACTTCCAAACCGCCGTCAACCATTGAACTTGAATGAGATTAAAACGTGGGAAGCTAGTATTAATGCCTCTTCCCACTTTTTTACGCCTATAAAGTGTCTACATTATTTCAGATTTGCTTTTCAGATTTTTTCAGTTCAGTCACCATTCGGCTTTGTTTTTTTCATTTCTACGAGCGATGCGCGCTCATTTTCGGACATCCCAGAACGATTCGGTTGTTTCACATGCTGAAGGAATCGATTTTCAAAGAGCATGGCTTTTTTGCTTACGGAGAATTTGTCGCTGGTCTACCAAAAATCCTGCTGATGCCATTCAAATGAGAATCGCTAAGTTTAAGCGATGAAAAACTCTCTTGGGCGAAATCATGATATTTTTATGCTTTTTCGCCCTGATAGTATCTTCTAACGAAGCGAAAAATAGATAGATGGGCAAATCACTGGAAGAGATCGTCCAGCGTAATCACGTTTTGGAAAGCCGAGCTGTATTCGTTTTGGTGAAGACCGTATGTCGTGATCAAAGTATTGAATACGCAGGCTTTTTTCGAAATGAAGGGCCTAACTGCGTCAAGACGCGAATTGAGCGTTTTGTAATAAGAAAGATCGACGACAAAATCATTGCTATAGAACTTCATCTCGCATAGGTTAACCACGTTGTCGTTACGCTCAATTACCATATCGACTTGCCCGCTTCCCTCATCGCCTTTGAAATACCAGGGAGATTCCTTGCTCAAAACGCCTCCTATTTCCAGAGCTTTCTTTATCTGCTTGATGTGATTGAAACAGACGTTCTCGAAAGCGAGTCCCTTCCAAACGCTCATCTGCTGGCTTCCGCTATTTCTGGAGAAAAAGCCTTCGCCAGTGTTTTTTTCGTATTTGAATTTGAGATAAAAGATGCAGAAAGGATCGATGAGACGGTAATAAGAGACTTTCGAATCCTCGCCAAAAGGAACATATTTTAAGACAAAAGAGCTAGAAATAAGGGAATTAAGCACTTTTGTCAGATTGCCGCCATCCCCGATATGGAGCTTCTCGCAGATTTCATTTCTCGTGGAGCCGATTTTCCTTTCGTTAAGCAAAATGACGATCTTCTTGGCGAATTCCGGACTCTCGAAGCATGAGGAAAAAAGCCTATCGAATTCCAAAGACAACTGAGCGGACTCATTGAAGAAAATATCATCGATATTCTGATTCAGGCTCTTCCCCTTCTTCATGTAGCCTAGATAAAACGGGATACCGCCCATGATCATATAGGAAGTTGTCAAATCATACCTTGATAAAACGATCCCGCGGGACCGCAGGTATTCTTCGCTCTCCTTTAAATTAAAGGCCGATAATTTGATTTCATGGGTTACCCGGTCATATAAACCGCCGTGATTGTTGATGAGATTGTTCTGAATCCACGAATTGGCGCTGCCGCAAACGATGAGCAGCAAATTGTCGCAATCGCACCCGAATGAATTCCAGAAAGATTCGAAAGCCTTTATGAAATAGGAATGCGGCGTGTCGAGCCAAGGCAACTCATCGAAAAAGACCACTTGGCGGGATCCATCATTCTTTTGGGTGAGGAGTTTCTCCAAAAGATCGAAAGCCTCAAACCAATCCTTGGGTTTTTCTGCCCCTACAAGGCCATATTTGACAAGGCTGCCATAAAAATGGTTCAGCTGCAGCGAAAGAATCTCACCCTCTTCGCCGTCTGGCGATAAGGCTGTGTGTTTGAAAGTGAATTTGTCCTTGAAGGCCTGATTGACTAAATAGGTCTTTCCGACTCTCCTTCTCCCGTATATGGCCACAAGCTCGGCTTTTGACTCGTTGTACAAATCGAGCAATTCATCGACCTCTTTTTTTCTGCCTATCATAATCTCACCTCGGCGAAATCTTCTCTTTTTTATGCTTTTTCGCCCTACATACAAAATTCTAGGCAAAAATGGGCCCAAGTCAATTATCTCTCGGGCGAAATCGTATATTTTTTATGCTTTTTCGCCCGAGGGCCCTTCAAATCTAAAAAGATACACACCATATTTTCGCCATCAAATCCAATATGCCTAAAGAAAAGACGCAGCAAACGAGGCTGCGCCATTCTATATCTTTATCTACTTATTTAGCCGAGTAATTCGGGGCCTCAACCGCGATTTTCACATCGTGCGGATGACTCTCTTTGAGCCCGTTATCGGTGATGCGGACAAAACGCGATCTCTCGGCGAGATCCTTTAGATCTTTCGCGCCGCAATATCCCATGCCGCTTCTCACTCCGCCCATAAGCTGATAGACAACTTCCTCAACCGTCCCTTTGATAGGCAAGATACCTTCGATTCCCTCAGGGACGAGTTTCTCTTTCTTGGTAGTTTTAGCTTGGAAATAACGGTCAGCCGAGCCTCTTTGCATCGCGGCAAGTGAGCCCATGCCGACATAACTCTTGTAGAGTTTGCCTCCTATTTCCTTCACTTCGCCAGGTGCTTCTTTGCAAGAAGCGAATAAAGAGCCGAGCATCACGGTATCCGCTCCGAGAGCCAGAGCCTTCACGATATCGCCCGAATATTTGATGCCGCCATCGGCAATGACTTTAACTTCGCTCCCCTTTAAGGCGTTCACGACCTCATCGACGGCGCTAGCTTGAGGATAGCCGACTCCCGCGACGATGCGGGTTGTGCAGATAGAGCCTGGCCCGATTCCGACTTTGACGGCATCGGCTCCGGCTTCTTTTAAGGCAAGGGCGGCTTCCGCGGTCACGATATTCCCGACAATCAAAGGAGTTGAAGGGAAGTGGCTTTTGATGAGCTTCGCGGTTTTGATGATGTTGTCGCTGTGGCCATGGGCCGAATCGAGCGTGAGTACATCAACGCCAGCATCGATTAAAGCTGAGGCGCGGTCGAGAGCTTCTTTGTTTGCTCCGATTGCGGCTCCCACAAGTAGATGTCCGTTTTTATCGGTTGTGGCAGAAGGAGAGGTAACATCAGCCACTTTTACCATTCTCACTTCTTCCGCCTGTCTTTCGATTGAAAGATTTTTGTGGATGATGGCGATGCCGCCGACGCCCGCTAAAGCGATGGCGAGTTCATGTTCGCTCACCGTATCCATGGCCGCGGCCACAAGCGGGATATTGAGATGGACGTCTTTCGTTAAGTAAGTATCGGTCTTCGTTTCGCTAGGAACGATAGAAGAATGGAGAGGAATCAAAAGCAAGTCATCGTAAGTTAAGCCTAAAGGGATAGAGGAAAGTTTCATTTGCACCACCTTTTTGTTATTTCCGAAAAATGTAGCGCACTTCGTCCCACTATTCTATTTAATCCTTACTAAAGCGCTTACTTAAGGGTTTTAGGGAAGAAAAAAAGGCTCAATCGAGCCTTATTTGTATCTGATCTTATAGAAGGAGAACCCGTAGCGTCGGCACATCGTCTTATACCACCTCCGGTTGAGCCGTGGCTTTTTGCCTTGGATATACATCCTTTCGAAGTTGTGCTTGATCGTAACAACGCTCTCGTAGTCTTTCGCCCACTTCTCGCGGTTTTTCTTGGCCTTATGGACGGAATGCGCCCCGCCGATGATGGCGAAGAAGGAAGGCAAAAAGAAGAGAAGGCCGAGGGCGCTCGTGCCAAGAGCCCCGAAGAAGAAAATGTTCGACATCAAAAGGAGATTTCCGGTGAGTTCCATCTCCGATAGCTTGAAAACCAGATAGAAAACCCAGAAAACGAGAGCGAAGGAAAGGAAAATGAGAGAGACGATCAAAGCGGAATTGCCCCGCTTTTTCTCATCATTGACGAAGGCATAATCGGCATCATTCCCGATCTCGAAGATCTTGTTCTCGAGTTTCACGAGGTTGACCCAGTTATTCTCGGTGATGAGCGTCTCGCGTCCGCGCTTATAGTTATCGCGCTCGAAAATGACTTTGCTGTAGCTTGTCTCATGGGTCTCGGTGCGGCTCTCTTTTAGGCTGCCGGGAACTTTCCCGTGCACATACTCATCGAAAGTGAGGCCCGACAAAGAGTTCGTGGAGAAGCTTCTGCGGTCTTTTTTCGTAAGCGAGAAATGGGCGGCGTCGCTCCTGGAATAGACGTCTTGGACGGAATGGAGCTTCCATCCTAGACGCGGAGCGAAAGAAAGAGCGTCCTGCAGCTCGCTTTTCGAATATATATCAAGGGCTAAGTATTCTTTTTTATCCATTGCTCTATATATTACTATCGTTTTTCCTCTTGCGCCTTATTTTCTTCGACGCTTTTTAGGAAAGCGTGCATAATCTTCTTCCGCGTGACGATGCCGATGAAGACGCCGAGGTCATCGAGGATCGGCACGAAGTTCTGTTTTTCGGCCAAAGCGTAAAGTTCTTCCATGCTCGCCGAGATGGAGGCAGGTAGCAAATCGCGCGATGGCCTTACCTCCTCAAGCGGGATATTCGATAGCTCCAAAAAAGAGTAATTTGTCTTCTTGAGGTACCAAAGGAAATCGCCTTCGCTCAAGGAATAAAGATATTTCCCGCTTTCTTTATCGAGGACCGGAATCGTGCCGTAACGATGAAATTCCATCTTCTCGAGGGCCTGGCGGACGGTGAAAGAGGTGTAGAGGAACTGCACGTCTTTCTTCGGGGTCAAACACTGGAGGAGAATCATATCGCCTATTTTAGCAACATTCCTCTTTTTGGGTGATATGCAAATTGCGGGAATCTGTCGAAATAACGGGTGAAATCGAGAAATAATTATTGAAAGAAAACCGCTGGTTGCGCTAAATCAAAAAGAAAAAGGGGCAAAAAGATGGCAAGAAGGACTTTGAGGGCGCTGGATAAGCGGATCAAGAAGAAGATTATCGAGCAATCGCTTCACTATAGTATCAACGATATATCGACAAAAACTGTGGCGCGATCCCTCAAAATAAGCGAACCCACCATCTATATCCATTTCAAAAACAAGAGCAATCTCCTCCGCGAAGCATATTTATTCGCAAAAGAGGAAGTCGAAAGAGAGGAGAATAAGCTCTTCTCTGTTTATAAAGAAAGCGAGAAGAAGGAAAGCGACCTTACTTCTTTTCTACTAGCTCTCATTTCTCTCGAAAAAGTGAGCAAGGAAACATTTCTCTATAAGCTCAAGTATGAGCGTGAAGTCCTTCCTTCTCATGAAGAGGCGGTTCACGCGGATATATTCGCTTATCTAGGCGAGAAAAAGGAAAACGAAGCAATCTTCCTTTTCCTTCTGCCTTTCTATCAAATCGAGGCATGTTCGCGCTCTTTGCCGCAAGGAATCGAAAAGACGCTGCTTGATATCTTATGAAGTAAAAAAGCCGGATTCATCGGCTCTTTTCCTTATTCCTTTATTTCGTGGCAGTGCCGGCAGCGCGGCTCGTAGCTTTCCGTTCCGCCTACCAAAACGACAGGGTCGGATTTGGAGGCAGGCTCGCCGTTTATGATGCGCTGAGTCATGGTGGCTGGCGCCCCGCACTTCACGCAGATGGCGGTGAGTTTCGTGATGAATTCGCCTCGCGCAAGAAGAGAAGCGCTGATTGGAAAGGGCTCGCCCTTGAAATCGATGTCAAGGCCAGCGGCGATGACTCTTACCCCACGGTTAGCGAGCGTCTCACATACTTCGATTATTCCTTCATCGAAGAACTGCACCTCATCTATCGCCACCACTTCGGTGTCTTTTTTGACGTAAGAGAGAATCTCGCTGGAAGAAGCAAGAGGGATGGCTTTGGCTTTGTTTTTGAGATGCGATACCACCTCATCGACGCTGTAGCGGTTATCGATCTTCGGTTTGAAGACGAGATATTTTTTGTGGGCGTAATCGAGCCGGCGCAGACGCCGGATGAGTTCTTCGCTTTTGCCAGCGAACATCGGACCGACGATGACTTCGATCCAACCAGGTTCCTTGAAATTTTCCATGGGCAATATTATAAGCATCTCCGCTCTTTTAGGCATAAGGATTCCGCTCTTTTTATACACTGTAACAAATAGAGATAAATAACCCTCTCATCTTCCTTTTTTTGACGTTCAAGAGCAAAATAAGGCCATGTCTGATCCATTACTCCATACTGAAAGTCGCCGCGTTGAAGGGGATGAGGTCGATTTCAAGAAAGAACTCCGTTTATCTACCTTGCTCCGGTACTGTCAAGAAGCCGCCGGCCATCATCTTGCCGCCCTCGGCTTGACGGACTCTTACATCCGTTCTTTGTCGCTCCACTGGGTGGTGAGCCGTTACCATATCGAGATCAAAAGATTGCCTCATCACGATGAGAAAGTGCGCATCGAGACGCATGCTGGCCCCATTCGCGCGATTCTTTTCCCCCGTTATTTCAATATCTATGACGAAAGCGAGGAACTGATCGTAAGAGCCTGCAGCATCTGGGCGCTCGTGGATGAAGCAAAGCGGACGATGATTGTACCTGCCGCTTATAATCTCCCGGAATTCGGGAAGTTGTATGGCGATGAGATTCCTTTCTCTTTATCGCTTCATCTGCCGAAAAAAGGCGAACTTACCGAGCTTAAGGCCACTTATTCTTCCTGCGATATCAATGGGCACATCAATAACTGCGCCTATTTCGACCTCTTGGAGGATAGAATCGATCCTTCCTTTTTGCGGCAATATTCCCCGCAAGAAGTCGATATCCAATACAAAAAAGAGGTGATGTTCGATAACGACATCCCTCTATATATTGATATGAATGAGAATCTCTATTCTTTCTACAGCGATTATTTTCTCGCCTCGATTCTCTTCAAAAAGAGCGAATAGACTTATATTTCTTTGTTCTTCAAGGCGTTGAGCATAATGCGAGCGCTTGCTAGATTGGTCGCTAAAGGGGTACTCGTGACATCGCATAAGCGGAGAAGCGCGCTAACATCCGGCTCATGAGGCTGAGCGGTCAAAGGATCACGAAGGAAAATGACGAGATCGAGATCGTTATTGGCGATCATCGACCCGATTTGCTGATCCCCACCCAATGGCCCGGATTTCATGCATTTGATGTCTAATCCCGTGGCACCTTTCACAAGGGTCCCGGTTGTGCCAGTCGCATAAAGCTCATGAGGGGTGAGAGCCTCCACGTATTCTTTGGTCAAAGCGATCATATCGTTTTTCTTTTTGTCGTGGGCGATTAAGGCGATGCGCATATTCTTTCCTTCTTTCCTTGGCCTATATTGTCTCACTTGTCTCGGATTAGGCAAACGGATATGCGAGATATTGGGGTTTTGCTGAGATTTTGAAAGAGATAAAACCACGAGAAAGCAAAATCAGCGCAATCCCCCCTTGAATGCGCTGATTTACGCAGAATCTAGCCATAAGTGAATTCACCTAAAAAGCGTTTAGATATTTCAACTTCGGTAAGAGAAAAGACGTGGATCGCTTTTACTCCGCGATATCCAATCTCTTCTATTAGAGCCGCCTTTTTACCTAAACAAATAAAAAACACGGTTCTCACCGTGTCAATATTCTAACTGGCGGAGGCGAAGAGATTTGAACTCTTGCTGGAAGAAACTCCCACTAACAGATTAGCAATCTGCCCCCTTCGGCCTCTTGGGTACGCCTCCGTGCCGACATATAGTAGCACAATGAAAGAACGAAAATAAAGAAACTTTCGAAGAAAAAACGCGCCTAAAGCTCCTCGAGGGTTTTCTCTAGCTTCTCGATGAGGACTTTTTTGCCTTTGGCTTTGCCGATATGGGAAAAAGAAAGGTAGGCAAAGAAGATAAAGAGCCCAAAAGCGCTGATTACCCCCATCCACCAGATGAACTCGTAAATCGGGAGATTCTTTTTGAAAACGATGAGGAGAATGGCGCCCCCTAAAAAGAGGAGCGAAGCAAAAGCATCAAGGAAAATGAGCTGATGTTCCCTCTCTAGTTCACTTTCCGTGAAAGCAATTTGGTTTTTCGTGGCGGCTTTTGAGCGCTTATCGCTCTCTTCGATCCCGGGTCTATTGTCCATAGAGAGAAGTATATGCGCGCTTATGGAAGAAAGCGAGAGGCGGCGATATACTTACGGATATGAAACAAGCAGAGAATATCAAGGTCGATTCTAGCAAACGCGCGAAAGAGAACGGCATCGCCTTTTTGATCGCTTCCTCTCTTTTTGCTCTCTATTGGGCCCTTTTCCTCGTCTTCGGGGAAGGTGAGAGTTCCCAAAACGCCTTGCATATCTTCTTCGTGGTCTTGGAACTCGTCTTCAGTTCGCTTATCGCCGTCGTCTCCTCTTTCTCTCTCCGCAAGAAGAATCACGAACGTTATGAGCTTTTCTTCACCATCAACTGGGTGCTGCTCACCTTGGCGACCTTCCCTTTGCCTTTCGCTTATCTCTCAAATGCTTCGATCAGCAACGGCGTGAACGATAACGAGATCGCGAGCATGACTACCCCTACTACGATCCTCTGCGTTCTGGCTCTTTTCTTCGCCGCGGCATCTTATGAGAAATACATCGAGATGGATATCACGGCCCATAAAGTCTTCATTAGGCTCATGGTGGGCTGCTTATTTGCTTCCGCCATCTACGTTTTCGGCTCTTTGCTCTACAAAATCTGGGCCAACGTAAACCCGGCTGGCTTATTCAACACCGTCTATTTCTATATCGCCCTTGCCATAATCTATCTGAGTTTATGCGTTTATTCCTCTTATAGTGTCGGTAAAGAGATGTCTCTCCCCTCAATCGATGCGAAAAGAGAGGCGCCCGATAAAAGCAAGTCGCTCTTTCATCTAGCGACCGTCTTTTATCTTTGCTACTCGTTGCTGAAGATCATCTCGGACTGCTATAACCTCGCGAGCGCCTTTTCGAACACCACTTCGACTCTTTCCATTCCTTTTGGCTACGTCGATGCCGCCACTTTGCTCGGCGATCAGGTCTTTCTTTTTCTCATTCATACCCTGATGCTCGTTTATTCTTTCATCTTGCTCCATGAGAAAGACGAAAGGAGGAACCCTCTTTTCTCGCTCAATCTCCTTTCCGCCCTTTTCTCTATCTCCTATTTCGTCCCCTCTTTCATGGGTGTTTATGGGTTAATCGTTCAATATTCCACGAGTAGGGTCCGACTAGTCCATCCCATCACTTCGATTTTCGCGATCCTCACTTTTTCCGCAATCGGGGCTGGCTCATCGATTGCTGGTCTCCTCTATAGCGACAAGCGCCGCATCGACAGCGCCCTTTTCCTATCAGTAGCCTCCTGCATGATGGTCGGCGTATCAATCGCCGCCATATATGGAGTCATTGCTTTGCTTATCGCTGAAAAAGCGAGCTGGCCGCTTGTCATTATTACGCTGCTTGAGCGCCTCGAGGATGTGGCGGTTGTGACGGTGAGTTTGCTTGCTCTCACCCGCGAATATCCTTCCAAAAAGAAAACGCCAGCAGCTTAAGCAACTGACGTAAATCTATTCATCAATAGGCTTTTGCGAAGTAAGCGACGATCGTGGCTTTTTTGCCACACACTGGGCAGACTGCACCATCTTTCACTTCTTCTTCGCATATGCATCTAGCGGTCCCGCCGCAGGTGATTTCCTTGATCTTGTCTTCGCATTCCATTTCGCCGCAGAAAGCCATTTTGACGTAGCCTCCTTTGTCGAGCTTCTCTTTGAGTTCCTCTAGACTAGAGGCTTCACTTATATGGGAAGCAAGGAAAGATGCGGCTTTTTCATACATGAGGTCATGAATCTTCTGGAGGAGAGAAGGGATCTCTTCTTCGATCGAGACGATTTTCTCGGTGCTCTTCACCCCGTCTACACGTCTAACGAGCGTAGCCTCGCCATTCGCTAAATCGCGCGGGCCCACTTCGATGCGGAGCGGGACGCCTTTCATCTCGTATTCGCTGAATTTCCAGCCCGGAGTCTTCTTCTCGTCAGCGTCGACTTTGACCCTGATGCCTTTGTTCTTGAGTTTATTTGCAATATCGTTACAAGCATCTAAGACGCCGGCTTCATTTTGGCGGATTGGGATAATCACCACTTGGATTGGGGCCACAAATGGCGGGAGCACAAGACCATTATCATCGCCATGGACCATGATGGTCGCGCCGATTAAGCGGGTCGAGGCGCCCCAGGAAGTCTGATGCGGAATCTGGATTTTGTTGTCTCTCCCCATGAAGGAGATGCCATATGCTTTCGCGAATCCTTGCCCAAGATAATGCGAGGTGCCGCTTTGGAGGGCTTTCCCATCGTGCATGAGAGCCTCAATTGAGTAAGTGGCGACGGCCCCGGCGAATTTCTCATGCTCTGTCTTCTTTCCTTTAACGAAAGGTATAGCCAAGAGGTTTTTGCCGACATCATCGTATATTTCAAGGAACTGCTTGACGTTTTTTTCCGCTTCTTCCTGCGTCTCGAAAAGGCAGTGTCCCTCTTGCCAGAGGAATTCGCTTCCGCGAAGGAAAGGACGGGTGGTTTTCTCCCATCTCACCACCGAGCACCACTGGTTATAGATCTTCGGGAGGTCGCGGTAGCTATTGACTCTCCGTTTATAGAGCTCGCTGAAGAGGATTTCACTCGTCGGGCGAATGACGAGAGGATCATCGAGTTTCTTCCCTCCTCCGTATGTGGCGACAAGCGTCTCGGGGGCAAAGCCCTCGACGTGCTCTTTTTCTTTGGCGAAAAGCGACATCGGGATGACGAGAGGGAGATAGACGTTCTCCGCCCCGTTTTCCTTGAAGCGCTTATTCATGTAGTCGCGGATCTCTTCCCAGATGGCGTAGCCGTATGGCAAATAGTCGATGAATCCCTTCACCGAGCTATAGTCCATGAGTTCCGCTTTCTTGCAGATATCCGTGTACCACTGCGCGAAGTCAGCATCGCGCGAAGTGATTGCCTGATTTTTGATTTGAGCCATATTTATCTCCTATTTTCGGTTGACCATTGCTTTGATGCGCTCGACGTTTTTGCTGTTGAGCGGTTTGAACATCGTCTCGTAAGGGGCGAAGCAATCGCTCGAAATATACTCCAGTTTGCTCCCAACCACTAGTTCAATCGCATTCCAGTTCATCAAATTGATGCCCACGATCGGCTTTTTGTAACGCATGAGCTTCTCTACGAGGGCGTGAAGCTCGCTCCTGATCGAGGTATCCATGTTGCTGTCTTCGCGGAGAGAGAAATCGACGAAGAAGGCATCGGCGCAGGAATATAGTTTGTTGTCGAGAGCAAGACTCTTCCCTTGCATTTGGATCGCAAAGCCAAAGCCATTCCGCTTAAGCGAAGCGATGAACTTATTAAAGCCCTCCATTGCCTCCTCATCGAGAGAAGAAGCGATATCTTCCTCCTTGAAAAGGAAGATGAGATTGGCCTCTTTGGCGGCATTGTAATGCGGGAAGAAGGAGGTGATGAGCGGAATCTCGCTCATCCTGCAAGGATAAAAGAGCTTATGGTTCTTATCCATCCTCTCCGAGACGAAGGTGGGCACTATTTTCTTCGCGATGAAGGCGAAGAGATTCTTCTCGTCTTTAGCCCTGATCGCGTAATTCTTGAGCTCATCGATGGAGGCAAAAGAGGTCCCAATCGGCGTGGCGCGTCCCATATAGCCGTAGATTTTCTTCTTCTGGACCGCATAAATCGGACGGTAGGAGAAAGAGAGTTTCTTCTCGTAGATGATGCGGTCGACCTCGCTCCGATAATGGAGCTCATCGGCGGGCGTGATGGCTTTATGCTCTTGGCCTTTGAGATAGAAAGATAACGGGTTCTTGCCTTTGTTGATGGCTTCATACGCGCTTCTTCTAGCGGCTTCTAGTAACGTCACCGCATCAGGCTGGATATCCTGGTTATCGACGATCCCCACGCGCACTTCGTAACGCATCTTCGTGCCTTTTTTGCCGCCGTTGAGGCTTTTTTCCACCCCGTCTTTGACTTTAAGGGCGTAGAAAATCGCATTTGAGGCATCGATCATGTCGAAATTGGTGACGACGATCTCATTCCCCGAGAGGCGAATGACCTTGTCGTTATGCGAAGTAAAAGGAAAGAGAGCAAGGCGGAAGCGGTCGCTCAATTCTTTGGTCACTTCATTTTCCTTGAGGGCCGGATCAAAGCCCGGGAGCGGGCTCAGCGGCTTAGAGACCACGAAGCAGAAAGTCATGCCGGTTTTGTTGTTGTTCTGAGAAAGAGCTTGGGAGAGATCCTCCACCGTATTGAAGGAGCGGAGAGAGGAATGGGTCGGGCGCGAGAAATGGAGGAGATAGCTTTGAAGATGGAGGATGCCGCTTTCCTTATTGATGGAATCAACGCGGAGAAAGGAAGGCATCGTGCGCCGCTCTTTGTGGAAATAGACCTGCACTTCAAGATACTGCGGCACATCCTCTTTTCCTTCGAAAAGACTTTCGATCCATTCACGTAACCGCGCCTGCTCGCTGATCGGAAAAGAGGCGTAAAAGCCTTCAAGCGTCGATAATTTCACCTCCGCCATATTGGAGAGATTGAAATAACGGACGGAGTTCGTGGGCCTAGAGATATAGAAAAGGCGGATTGAGGAAGAGCGGTCGACAATCTCTTTCTTGATGGCCCTGTAGCGGTTCTCCTCGTAGCAGAAAGTGGCGATCAAAATGGCTATAAGGATGATGGATAAACCGCCGACTGCCAGAAAACAAATAGCCTCCAAATTCAAGAGGGTGGGAAGAGAAATGGACGTTAAGAAAAATAGAGGCGTTCTCACGAAGGAGATTGTACCACTACTTTATAAGTATGCATACGCGCGAAAAAGGCGTTTTCGCCGAATAATGGCGAGAAAGCGTCGAAAACAAGTTGAGGAAAAAAGCAAGTAGGTCTATCATAAGCGAGGCTTTGGAGAAGTACCCAAGAGGCCGAAGGGGTCAGTTTCGAAAACTGATAGTGGGCATCCGCCCAGCAGGGGTTCGACTCCCCTCTTCTCCGCCATCGAAATGATAGGTTTGATGCGATTCGTGTCAGACCTTTTTTATTTGCGGATAGGGAATATTCTCCTTTCCGCAAATAAATAAAGGCCTGGGATAGGTGGTATTCACCATCTGTTCTGGGCCTTATTTAGAGTACCGTCGAAAATATAGGTGTTCCCAAGCTTGCAAACGGAGTGTTCCCATGGTTGCGAATAATCAGAATTCACGCCAGAAAATAGATTAACGTTTTCTTGTTGCATTCCATTTTTTTAGATGGTAGATTGGTCCTGTTCACCGGAGGGTGAGTTGTTTAAAAAACAACGGCTGGATAAGGTGTAGACTGAAATGTCTATTACCTGTCCAGCTTTTTTTTCGGGAGAAAATCGAATATGGACTTAACTAACGGAAAAATCAAAAAAAT
>CAVIFQ010000028.1:0-18273 GCA_963642055.1 Roseburia hominis
ATTTATCGATTGATAGGTCAATTTTGTTGATTTTGTGAGGCTTTGTTGGTGTTTTATCGTCGATAGGCGTCTATCATTTCTTCATGCAATCACTGAAATCGCTTCTTATCCTCGGACCTGGCCCCTCCTCGAGTCACACCATTGGTCCGTATCGCATATCCAAGGATTTCCTAAAAGATATCGGCATTAAGAAAACGGAGAAAATCGAAGTCACCTTGTTTGGCTCTTTGGCTTTGACAGGAGTAGGGCATGGGACTGATCAAATAATGAAGCGGGCTTTCTTCCCATATCCATGCGAAGTGTTTTTCGACAGCTCTTTCGAGAACATAAATCATCCAAACACCATGGAATGCCGCGCTTATTTTGACGATGGAACAACTCTTATCAAACGATACGAATCTATCGGTGGGGGATCGTTCAAAGACGCGAACGAAAAAGGGAAGAAAGTCGATAAATATCCTTTCTCAACTTTCGATGGCCTCAAGGAATACATGAAGGAGCATCTGGTTGATGATGTTTACGACCTCATCAAGAATAACGATGATTCCGATATTTTCGATTACGGGAAATTCATGCTCGTCTCCTCTTTCAGGACTATTGAGTCTGGTTTAGATAAGGAAGGCGTTTTGCCAGGGCCCCTTAAGCTAAAGCGCGTTGCCAAAGATATTTATGGCAAAGCCGTTTCAACAACCGATCGAGCCGACAAAAGGCTGCTTTATCTCACTTCCTATGCCTATAGCGTCGCCGAAAGCAATGCCAACAACGAACTTATCGTGACTGCTCCAACATGCGGGGCGGCTGGAGTGGTGCCAGCCTGCTTATATTACGAGTGGAAAAATAAGCACCATTCTTTGACTTCGCTCACAAAAGCATATTTGGTGGGCGCTTTGATTTGCTCGTTCATCAAAGAAAACGCCGGCGTGGCGGGGGCTTTGCTAGGATGCCAAAGCGAAATCGGTTCGGCCGCAAGTTTTGCAAGTGCCTCCTTATCGTATCTGAACGGTTTGTCTTTATATCAAATTGAATATGCTTCCGAGGTGGCCATGGAACATTTTCTTGGTCTAACCTGCGATCCTGTGAATGGTTACGTGCAGATACCTTGCATTGAAAGAAACGGCATTGCCGCCGTGCATGCTTATTCTTCATATTTGTATGCGAAGACGATTGCGCTCAGCCGGAAGAACACAGTCTCTTTCGATAACGTCGTGAGAGCCATGAAAGAGACGGGCGATGAGCTCCCACAAGAGCTTAAAGAGACTTCACTAGGCGGTCTAGCGAGTATCATTTGCAAGTAATTTCGGCATCATTCGGATAAACACAAACAAATTGAAGATGCTCATTTACGTTCATATACGATTGAATGTGCGAGCATTGATAATTTAGTTGTATTTAAACGAGCAAAAACGAAAACGCGAAAAGAAGGATGCTAAGATAACGGAAGTTATGAAAGTCATTGCAATTGATTTAGGAGCAACGAGCGGAAGAGTGATGGTCGTCACGCATGAAGATGGCCTTTTCTATCTTGATGAATGCGTGCGCTTCCTTAATAAAACATACACTGACGAAAAGGGATATCTCCGCTGGGATTTCCCCTATTTGCTCAAGAACGTTAAAAACGGAATCAAGGAGGCTTTGAAAAAGCATCCTGATGCCGCTTCTATTGGTATTGATACTTGGGGAGTTGATTACGGCTTGATCAAAGACGGGAAATTAATCTCCGACCCTGTTTGCTATCGTGATGCGCATTCTTTTGTCTCACAAAAAGAGACGCTTCAAAAAATGCCGTTCTCCAAAATATACGAACTAGCAGGCATCCAGAACCTTCATTTCAATACGATTTATCAGTTTGGATGTGATCCAAATGACCTGAATAATGTCGATAGCCTGCTTCTTATTCCTGATTTGCTTGCCTATTTCTTGACGGGTGAGAAAAGGATGGAAGAGACGAACGCTTCGACAACGTCGTTATATTCGTATGAGAGAAGAGAAGTCATTAAAGAGTTGCTCGATTTGTCTGAGACTCCCGCGAGCTTATTCCCGCCGATGATATTCCCTGGCGAAAAATACGGATGCCTTATTGATGAATGTTTGCCGGATTCATCGTATAAGCAGATCCCGGTTTTGGCGGTTCCGACTCACGATACGGCTTCGGCCGTTTTAGGGGCCTCTGGCTCTGGCGATTTTGCCTATATCTCAAGCGGGACTTGGTCACTTATTGGTACCGAGCTTGACCATAAAATCGCGAACAACAAGAGCCGCGAATACAATTTCACGAATGAAATAGGCTACAACCACACAATCCGGTTCCTCAAAAACGAGATGGGGATGTTCCTTATTAACGAAATTCGTAATGATTATCGAAATAAAGGTATCGATATCGGAGTCGACGATATCGTCCCTCTCGTCAACAAAGCCAAGGATATGCCGTTCCTTATCGATGTCGATGATCCTGTTTTCGAACAGCCAAACGATATGCTCGCGAAACTCGATTCTTATTTGAAAAAGCACGATATCGATGTTGAGATGAGCCCAGGTGAGACGATTAAGCTCATCTACAAATCAATGGCGGAGAAATACGCTGCTGTGATAAAGCGCTTAGAGGAACTCACCAGCAAGAAAATCACCTCGATTCTCATCGTTGGGGGAGGCAATCAAGCGAGTCTCCTCAACCAATATATCGCTGACGCGACAGGTAAGATTGTTGTAACCGGTGCAAGCGAAGCTACTGTCTTAGGCAACGCCTTGGCCCAATTCATTGCTCTAAAAGACGTAGTAGACGTTAAAACGGGGAGAGAGCAAATCGCAGCCTCGTTCCCGAAAAAAGAATATTTCCCACAAAAATAAGGAGGATAAAAATGTCCAAAGAAACAAATTTTGAAAGCGCCAAAAAAGTATATGAGTCCTTTGGCGTGGATGTTGAAAAAGCCATCGCAAGAGTCAAAGAAATACCTTTGTCGATCCATTGTTGGCAAGGCGATGACGTTTTAGGTTTAGAAGGTGGCAAGAGTTTAGATGGCGGAATCCAAGCAACCGGCAATTATCCCGGCAAAGCCCGCACCAAAAATGAATTAATGGCCGATTTAGAGAAGGCTTTATCGCTTATGCCAGGGAAAAAGAGGCTGAATTTGCACGCTTCTTATGCAATTCTCGGCGAAGATGAAGGAAAAGTCGACCGTGACCAGTATTCTTTCAAATATTTTGAAGAATGGGTGGATTTTGCAAAGAAAAACAATCTAGACGGCATTGATTTCAATCCGACTTTCTTCTCATCTAGCAAAGTCAAAGACAACCTAACGCTCTCTAGCCCGGATGAAGCGACGCGCCACTTCTGGATTGAGCACGGAAAGCGCTGCTTGGAGATTTCAAGCGAACTAGGCAAAGCATTCAATAAGCCGTGCATGATGAATATTTGGATCCCGGATGGCTATAAAGATGTGCCAAGCGATCGCCTCTCACCGAGAATTCGTTTAAGAGATTCTTTAGACGAAATGCTCTCCAGTACATCATGGGACAAGAATTACGTTATCCCAACCGTCGAGAGCAAAGTCTTCGGCATCGGTTTGGAGTCATTCACGGTCGGAAGCAGCGAATTCTACCAGAACTATGCCGCCACTAGAGGCATTACTTGCCTTATGGATATGGGGCATTATCATCCGACCGAGACCGTTTCGGATAAAATCCCGTCCCTTCTTTGCTTCTACGATAAGTTGGCTCTTCATATCTCTCGCCCGGTGCGCTGGGATAGCGATCACGTCGTGATTTTCGATGATGAGTTAAAGGAAGTGGCCAAAGAGATTATCCGCAATAACGCCGATAGCAAAGTTATGATCGGTCTAGATTATTTCGATGCCTCCATTAACCGCATCTCGGCTTGGGTCACAGGGCAAAGAAGCGTAGAAAAAGCGCTTCTATATGCCGCTTTGTTACCAAACGAGGAACTTTCAAAACTCGAAGAAGAAGGCGATTTCACCAAACTCATGGTGATGCAAGAGAAGGTAAAGATGCTTCCTTTCGGAGCCATTTGGGAAGAATACCTTTCTAGAGAAGGGCTCAATGACGATTATTACGATGAAGTGATGACATACGAAAAAGAAGTGCTCGCGAAAAGAGGATAAAAGACAATGAAAGACATACTAAAAGCGCCGTTTTTGGTTGATTTAGCCAAAACGGCTTCCAACATGTACCGCCTTGGATGGGATGAAAGAAACGGCGGCAATATCTCCTATTTATTGAAGGAAGAAGAGGTCAAGGAATATCTCGATGTAAATAAGGTCATCCGCGAAATACCTCTCGCTGGCGTCCATCAGTCGAATATCGACGTATCGCCTCTCGCTGGTTCCTATTTCCTTGTGACTGGCACTGGCAAATATTTCAAGAACGTCGAAGAGGATCCTGAAACCAACCTCGGTCTTTTCCGTATCAATAAAGACGGAACGGGGGTCGAATTATTGTGGGGATATAAAGATGGCGGACGCTTCACGAGCGAACTACCTGCCCATCTACTTTCCCATATGGCGCGTTTAAAGGTTGATCCGGAAAACCGCATCATCATGCACACCCATCCGACGAATATTCTCGCGATGAGTTATATCCATCCGCTCGACGAGAAACTCCTTTCCCATACCCTTTGGGAAATGATGACCGAATGCATTGTCGTGTATCCAGAAGGAGTTGGCGTGCTCCCGTGGATGTTATGCGGAACGGACGAAATCGGCGTGGCTACCGCGAAGAAAATGAAAGATTATCGTTTGGTGATTTGGGCCAATCACGGAATTTACGGAGCTGGCAAAACGCTTGATGAGACCTTTGGCCTTATCGAGACGGTCGAAAAAGCGGCCCAAGTCTATAACCTCATCGGAAATCGTCCAATCCTCAATGACATCACTGATGAAGATATGGTGCAGCTTATTCATCAATTCAAATTTGAAGATCAGGTGCGGTGGGATTTTCTCTCCATCCCCCGCGATTAAAGAAAAAGGGCTCGCTCGTCGGGCCCTTTTTAATGATTTATAAGGTTGTCGATACCTTTCTCGCGATACTCTTTTAGCGATATATCGGGCGCGTTAGAGAAAATCGCATCATATTCCTTGAGCTCTTTCGTGCGGAATAAGGAACGGGCATTGAATTTGTTTTTGTCGACCAATAGGTATCTTCTCTCGCTTCTTTCGAAAGCCTTCTTTTTGATTTCCATCGTCGAGAGGGTTTGCTCATAGCTGCCATCTAATGCGATTGAAGTGCAGGAAGAGAGGAACAAATCAAGATGAAAGCGGTCAAGCTCCTCGAGAGCGAAGGAACCATCGGTTGAATAAGACGAATATTGGATGAGTCCACCCAAAAAGATGACCCTGACATCCTTTTTCTCCGAGAGTTGGATGGCAAGCTGAAAGCCATTGGTGACGATGGTTTTGCCACTGAACTCCATTTTGTTCGCAATCGATAAACAGGTTGAGGAATTATCGATAAAGGCGGTAGTGAAACTTGGGAGATGCTTCAAGGCGATGAGCGAGGTTTCCTCTTTGTCGTTCACGTTAGCCTCGCTGCGGGCAAAGATGTTGGCCTCGTTAAGGAGGTCGGCGCAGATGGCACCTCCGTGGGTTCTTTTGATTTGGCCAAGTTTTTCCATCTCCGTCAAATCGCGTCTGATGGTGGCAGGGGAAACATAAACGAGTTTTGCTAGTTCATCGATCGTCGCCCTCGACTGCTTTTTGAGATAATCCTCGATGATTTTGTAGCGTTCCTTCGCAAACATGTCTTTGGCCATAATGAGCAACCTCGATCCATCAAAATTATAGGCAAGAAGGGCTTATTTCTCCATAAGCGATGAGAAAGGGGCGCTTATTCCAAGTAACGATAACTTTTGGGAACCGCTAGGATTATACTTATGCCGATGGGCTAAGCGCCCGCTCTCGATATTTGATGATTTTGAGGTAAACGATATGCAAAAGATAATCCTTACTGGCGATAGACCAACCGGTCGCCTCCATTTAGGCCACTACGTCGGCTCTCTTCGCCGTCGCGTCGAACTCCAGAATTCCGGCGAGTTCGATGAGATTTACATCATGATTGCCGACGCTCAGGCGCTTACCGATAACGCCGAGCACCCTGAGAAAGTCAGACAAAACATCATGCAGGTGGCGCTCGATTACCTTTCTTGCGGACTCGATCCGAGCAAAAGCTGCATTTTCATCCAGTCGATGGTGCCGGAGCTCACCGAACTATCCTTTTATTACATGAACCTTGTGACGGTCTCCCGCGTTCAGCGCAATCCAACCGTCAAAGCCGAGATTCAGCAAAAGAATTTTGAGTCGAGCATCCCGCTCGGATTTTTCACTTATCCTATCAGCCAATCCGCCGATATCACGGCCTTCAAAGCCACGACCGTTCCTGTTGGGGAAGACCAAGAACCGATGATCGAGCAGTGCCGCGAAATCGTGCGCAAGTTCAACGATACCTATGGCGATACTCTCATTGAGCCGAAGATTGTCCTTCCAACCAATAAGGCTTCGCTTCGTTTGCCGGGAATCGACGGCAAAGCCAAGATGAGCAAATCTTTGGGGAATTGCATTTATTTATCCGATGAGCCGGAAGATATTCAGAAGAAAGTCATGTCCATGTTCACCGATCCAACCCATCTAAGGAGAGATGACCCAGGGCACACCGAAGGAAATCCGGTCTTCATTTATCTAGATGCGTTTGCGAAAGACGAGCATTTCGCCAAATTCTTGCCCGAATACAAGAACCTTGGCGAGCTGAAGGCCCATTATGAAAGAGGTGGGCTCGGCGACATGGTCGTTAAGAAATTCCTCAATAACGTTCTCCAAGAAGAGCTTCGCCCGATCAGAGAGAGAAGAAAAGAGTGGGAAAAACGTCTTCCAGAGGTTTATCAAATCCTCAAAGAGGGAAGTGCGAAGGCTGAAAAGAAAGCGGCCTCTACTCTCAAAGAAGTTCGTCACGCGATGAAGATAGATTATTTCGACGACGATAATCTGCTTAAATAAAGAGGGTCGATTTCGCTCCTCTTTTACCGAAATACCTAATTTGGTAAGTCTTATATTCTAACCCCATTTTGTGCATCTGTATCTACTTTGTTGATAATCTTTTTCATTGTAGCGCTTTCGCGCTTTTTGGACTTTACAAGTGCGGTATAGCTTTGGTGTAATCATGTACATGATCAACCTATCCAAGAGGTGCAAGAGCAACGAGAAATCATTAGTCATTTTCCTGTTCTGATTCTTTTGCTTAGGAGGTCAATTTGGGCAAAAAGCCCCGAAAGGAATTTAAACCATGAAAAAACAGCATGGCCTACTCCTCCTCACTGGCCTCGCGGCCATTACTCTCCTTGCTGGATGCAACACCAACAACACAGCTGAAATCGCAGTCGTAACCGACGTAGGTTCGCTCAAAGACGGTGGTTTCAACGAAGGCACTTATAACGGCGCCAAAAACTATGCCGAAGCGCATGGAAAAACCTACAACTACTATCAACCTGCTAATGGTTCAGCCGCCACCGACGATGATCGTATTGCTGCGATGACTCTTGCAATCGAAAATGGCGCGAAAGTCATTGTTGCTCCTGGCTATCTACAAGCCACGGCGATGGAAACCGTTGCCAAAGCGCATACCGATGTGAAATTTATTTTCGTCGATGGTTGGGCAATGGGCCTCAATAACGTGACCGCCATCACTTACAAAGAGGAAGAGGCTGGTTATATGGCTGGCTATGCCGCTTATGCTGAAGGATACCGTAAACTCGGCGGAACTTTTGGTGGCGGAGGAACAAACCCAGCCTGCAACCGTTTCGCTTATGGTTACGTCCAAGGCATCAACGCTGCCGCTCTTACCTATAAAGGCGATGAAGCAACTGTAAAAATGAGTTTTAAATATGGCGAAGGTTTCAGCGCTTCCACCAATTTGCAAACGCAAATCTCTGGTTGGTACAACAAAGGAACCGAAGTCGTCTTCTCATGCGGCGGCTCTATGGTTCAATCGGTTATCTCTGCCGCTGATAACTACCCTAACGCCAAAATCATCGGCGTCGATACTGACCAATCCAACCTCAGCGATAAAATTTTGACTTCAGCCATGAAAGGATTGACTGCTTCAGTTGAAAAGATCCTTGGTGAATACTACGATGGCGAATGGGACAGCAAACTTGCTGATAAAGCCAGCAATCTCGGCGCTTCCGATAACGCTACCGGGCTTCCAACGGATGATAGCAGCTGGAGATTCAAGAATTTCACGAAAGATAAATACAAAACGTTATTCGACGGTATCGCTAACGGAACGACAAAGATCGCCTCTACCTTACCTGATGAAGGCGTTAACAATGTTCTTTTCTGGGCGGCGGCCGATTTGCTCCTTACCGGGATCTCTATTGATTTCGAAGCTTAATAACATCGTCATTTAGGGCCCTCCTTTGCGAGGGCCCTTCTTCTTAGTTGAAAGGAAGAGTTTAGTTTATGGAAAATGAGAAATATGTGATCGAGATGCGTCACATCCGCAAAGAATTTCCCGGGATCGTTGCCAATGACGATATCACGCTTCAGCTCAGAAAAGGCGAAATCCACGCCTTATTGGGAGAGAACGGCGCTGGCAAATCCACGCTCATGAGTGTGCTTTTCGGCATGTATCAGCCTGACGAAGGCGAGATTCTTAAGGATGGTGAGGTAGTCAAAATCACGAGCCCAAACGATGCCACGGCTTTAGGCATCGGCATGGTGCATCAGCACTTCAAACTCGTTGAATGCTTTTCGGTGCTAGATAACATCATTTTGGGCGCTGAGGATAGCAAGTTCGGTTTCGTGAGCAAGAAAAAAGCCCGCGTCAAAATCACCGAACTCATGAATAAGTACGGCCTTCATGTCGATCTCGATAGCAAAATCAGCGATGTCACGGTCGGAATGCAACAACGCACCGAAATCCTCAAGATGCTATATCGCGACAACGATATTCTCATTTTCGATGAACCAACCGCGGTTTTGACCCCGCAAGAAATTGCCGACTTGATGAAGACGATGAAGTTCCTCGCAAGCGAAGGAAAATCTATTCTTTTCATTTCTCACAAACTAAACGAAATCAAAGAAGTATCCAATCGCTGCACGGTCTTAAGAAAAGGCAAATATATCGGCACCGTCAACACTTCAGACGTTACAATTCAGCAGCTTGCCGACATGATGGTGGGGCGTAACGTCTCTTTCTCTGTTGATAAGAAACCAGCCGAACCAGGCGAAACGGTCTTGAGCATTGAAGATCTTTGCGTCGAAGACAAAAGGACGAAAAAATATTCGGTCAACCACGTCTCCTTCAGTGTAAGAAGCGGGGAGATTGTTGGCATTGCCGGAATTGATGGCAATGGCCAGACCGAATTAATTCAGGCTATAACCGGTTTAGGACCTATCAAAAGTGGCAAAGTAACCCTCAAAGATGAGGACGTTACTCATAAAAGCATCCACGAACGCATCAAAGAAGGGATGTCCCATATTCCAGAGGATCGCCATAAGCATGGCTTAGTCCTCGATTTCAATTTGGAAGAGGATTTCGTTCTCCAAAAAGCCAGAAGTGATGAGTTCTACCGTCGTGGTTTCATTCGTTTTGGTGAGAGAAACGAATACGCGAAACACTTAATCGAAGAATATGATGTCCGCTCCTCTAAAGGCCCAGCTACCACAACCAGGAGCATGTCAGGCGGGAATCAGCAAAAAGCCATCGTGGCCCGCGAGCTTGACCGCGCCCATGATCTCCTCATTGCCGTTCAGCCAACGCGCGGGCTCGATGTCGGCGCGATTGAAAGCATTCATAAGCGCATCGTAAATGATCGCGACAACGGGAGAGCCGTTCTTTTGGTGTCTTTGGAGATGGATGAAATCTTAGGTTTATCAGATCGCTTGTACGTAATTTACGAAGGCGAGATTGTAGGCGAGTTCGACGATCCAAAGAACCTTGATCCCAAAGAATTGGGCCTATATATGGCTGGTGCCAAACGATTTGGCAAAGAAACCAAACGCGATAATCATGAGGAGGAAGCGAAAAATGGCTAAATTCTTGGATAAAATCAAAGACAAAGAGACGGTGAAAGCCGATTTGAAGGCCTTTGCCCGCCAAGAAGGAACGAAATCCATCGGCGCGAGCCTTATCTCGATTCTTGTCGGCATTTTGGTTGGCTTTTTGTTGATGCTCATCATCGCCCCGTTTTTAAGGAACGCGAATCCGGGAAGAGGGTTTCTCTATCTTTTAACCGGGCCATTTGGCAGTACCACAGCTGCGTTAAATCAATTCGGCACGATGCTCTTTTATGCCGTGCCGCTTATTTTCACTGGTTTATCAGTGGCGGTGGCTTATAAAACGGGCTTGTTTAACATTGGTGCTCCTGGTCAATTTTTGATGGGCACGATGGGATCGCTTTTAATCGCTCTTAACATAAACACAACTGGCAATAGAGTTGCTGGTGTATTTGTTTGGATTCTTGCTGTCTTGGTCGGGGCCATACTTGGCTTTCTCTGGTCGCTCATCCCTGGTGCTCTTAAAGCCTTCTTCGGCATCAACGAAGTTATTATTTGTATTATGACTAACTGGATTGCTGCGAATATTGTTACTTGGGTATTCACGGCTCAACCACATCTTGCGAATGCTCCTGAAGGCAAGTCAGGGTATCTCATTAAGACAATCTCGACAGGCAACTACACTCCGAATTTCGGCTCCTGGTCATATTTAGATATCAGTATCATTTTTGCAATTATCTTTGCAATTCTCATGTGGATTATCATGAATAAGACCGCTTTAGGATATTCAATGAAGGCGTGCGGATATAACAAAGATGCCGCCAAATATGCTGGCATCAATGAAAAGCTTTACATCATGATAGCCATGGGCATCGCGGGTGCTCTCGCGGCGCTCGGTGGGGCTTTCTATTACCTCAATCCAAACATCGAGCTTCAGTTCGTGGGCGTTTACCAGTCACTTCCTGATTATGGATTCAACGGGATTCCGGCGGCGCTTTTGGCGAACTGCAACCCGATTGGTGTCATCTTCTCCGCGATTTTCATCCGCTGGCTCAACGCCTCTGGTTCATTCCTCCAGCGCGCTGGCTATAACAAATACTTCGCGGATATCATCATTGCCGCGATTATCTATATGGCTGGCTTTGCCCGTTTCATGCGCGAGCAGCTTGACCGTTACTTCAAGTTAAATGATAAGCGCGGGATGACGTTCACCAAGTATTTGGCTAATAAATTCACCAACTACATTCATTTGAAAAAAGCAGGAGAGAAAACCGAAACGCCTGTTTCCGATCAAAAGGAAGGAGGTAACGAATAATGGATGCGATATTTATCATTCAGCAAACGATGTTGGCTGCCATTCCTTTGCTCGTTGTTGCTTTAGGAGGCGTTTTCGCAGAAAGAAGTGGCATCATCAACTTGGCTCTTGATGGCGAGATGATCTTCGGCGCTTTCATTGGAGCGATTGTCGGAAGAAGCATCATTAGCGCGAACCCGGATTTGGCGACGAGCCAAGGTATTTATATCCTCTGTATGTTCATCGCGGCTTTAAGCGGAGCGGCTTTTGCTTTGTTATTGGCCTTCGCCGCCATCAAACTGAAAGCCGATCAAACAATCGGTGGCACTGCGCTTAACATGCTTGCTCCAGCCATTGTCTGCGCCTTTGGCCTTGTGTTCTTCGATTCGGAAAAAATCGCCACCGGGGGCAGATTCGTCATTTTGGCCTCTTCTTATTCTGAAGGCTTCCAGAAAGTTTTCTCTTCGTGGGCGGGCGGTTTCTTTAGCCTCTTCTTCGATAAGATATTCATCTCAACCTATATCTGCATTTTGCTTTTCGTTCTTCTTTCTCTTTGGCTATACAAGAGCAAAGTCGGAACGCATTTAAGAGCGTGCGGCGAGCATCCGCAAGCGGCGGCTTCCGTTGGTATCAGCGTGAGCAAGATGCGTTATTTAGGAACCGCGATTTCCGGCGCTTTGGCGGGTTTAGGCGGTTTTGTTTATATTGCTACCTCAGCTGGCACGACGGCCGAAAACACCGTTGGTGGACTAGGCTTCTTAGCCCTCGCCATCATGATTTTTGGCAACTGGAACCCTCTTTGGATCGCTTTGGGCGCCATCCTCTTCGGCTTCCTCCGCTGTTTAGGAGTTCTTTCTTCGCAGATCGCAGGCATCGCCTCGTGGGGACTCCCATCCTATTTCTACAACATCATTCCGTATTTCGTTGTCATTGTCGTTCTCGTCTTAACCAGAAAGAAATCTGGATGCCCGAAAGCCGAAGGCATACCATATGATCAGTCACAACGATGAAAAGAATCATTGATATCGATACTTGGGATAGAAAAAGCGTCTACAACTATTTCAGGACTTTCTCCAATCCTTGCTACGGCTTTAACGTGGAGATGGACATAACCTCGCTTGTGGATATTACCAAAAAGCGTGGCGATAGCTTCTTCATCAATATGCTCTTTTTGGTCTACCTCGGCTTGGAGTCAGTCGAAGAGATGCGCACCCGCATCGTGAATGATGAAGTGGTGGTATATGAGGAGATTAATCCGGCCTATACCGTCATGACTAAACTCGGCGCTTTTGAGAATTGCGGCGTGAAAGCGACGCACGACTACCATGAATTCTATAAGCGTGTCCATGAGGACGTAGAAACGGCCAAAGTCAAAGACCGTATTAAAGATGGATATAACGATTCAAAACTGATGGATGAGTATTACATCACCTGCATTCCGTGGTTATCTTTCGAGTCTATGACTCACCCTTTGCCAGATAACGATCATAGCAACGCGAGCGTTCCAAGGGTCTGCTGGGGCAAATACTATTCGAAAGACGGCCGCACCAAAGTCATGCTCAATATCACCGTGAGCCATATGCTAGTGGACGGAAAGGCTTTATCGGATGCTTTTAAGGCCATTCAAAGCAATTTCGACAATGCTGAAAACCTGCTTGATTGAACCTTTTATAAAACAACGTAAACAACAATTTAGGAAAATTACGCAAATTACCATTTTCGTAAAATCATCCATATTTTCGTAAACTCAGAAAAACTTTCGTAATTTGAACAAAATTTTCGTAAAATATCAGTAATCCCTCACTTGGAGGCTCTACAGATATGACGGAAAACGAATTGAAGGAACTGGTTACTAAAATATCCAGCTTGAAATGCGAAACGACCGATATTGAAATCAAAGCCGCCAAAGAAGGCACCCCGACAAGCCTTTACGATACTTTATCTAGCTTCTCCAACACGCATGGCGGAACCATTATTTTTGGGATAGATGAAAGAAATGGGTATGAGCTCCTCGGCGTGAATGATCCTCAAACGCTTCAGAAGAAAGTTACCGAGCAATGCTTATCGATGGAACCGCCCGTTCATCCTCTTTTCACTGTCACTAGTGTGGCTGACCGAATTGTGGTTTCTGCCGAGATACCTGAAATGGAGACCTTTTTAAAGCCGTGCTATTACAAAGGAAAAGGTAAAAGCAAAGGATCGTATATTCGCGTAGGCGAAAGCGATTTGCCGATGAATGATTATGAAATTCACGCTTTTGAAGCCTATAAATTCAGGACGAGCGATGAATTGCGATTGCTTGATAATGTCGAATCTTCGTCCTTAAGCGATGCCTTGCTCGACGGATACATCGCAAAGCTAGTGACGAAAAAGCCTAATCTTTCGACTCTTTCAAAGGAGGATATCGCCAAATCCGAGGGGATATTGGATAAAGAAGGGCACCCCACGTTGTGCGGGATCCTCAATTTTGGCAAACTCCCGCAATCGTATGCACCGAATCTTGATATTTTGGCTCTTAGATGCGCCACGAACGAATACGGGAAGGAAGACGCCAACGGAATCAGATTTATTGATAATAAACGGATTGATGGGACGCTTCTTTCGATGTTCACCGACGCCTTGGCTTTCGTTTATAAAAACACCAAGCAGTCGACGTATATCAACCCAAACACGGGGTTGCGGGAAGATAAGAGCGAGTATCCGCTTAAAGCCATCCGCGAAATAATTCTGAATGCTTTGATGCACCGAGATTACAGCAGATTTACCGAAAATTGCCCCATTAGGATCGAAATATACGATGACCGAATCGAAATCTCTAACCCGGGTGGCTTATATGGCCGTTTGACTTTAGATGAACTCGGCAAGACGAGAGGCGATGTTCGAAATCCCCGCATTGCTGGCATCCTTGAGGTCATGGACGCAGCTGAAAATAGGTATTCTGGCATCCCGACTATATACGAAGAAATGAAAAAAGCTGGCCTTCTCCCTCCTAAATTCGAAGTTTTGAGAGACACATTCAAAGTCACGTTGTTCAATGCGAAAATGGGCAATGAGGCAAGCAAGAAGATTTTTGATGAAATCGTCGAGAAATGCCGAACTCCGAGAAGCAAAGAATATCTGGCTAAGGAGTTCGGATTCGATGGAGATCACCCATCCTATTTTGTGAACACATACATAAAGCCGCTTTTAGAAAAAGGCGTTTTGAAATACACGATTCCCAATAAACCGAAGAGCAAAAACCAAAAGATCGTCGTTGCTTGATTTTTTGGACATTGCTTCTTGAAAAGCGATGGCGCATAGACTAAGTTAGATACCGCTAACTGAGGTAAAAGTATGCAAAAGTTTATATTAGATATAGATGGTATGAAGTGCTCGATGTGCGAATCGCACGTTTGTGATGCCATTAGAAAAGGGCTTCCAGAAGCAAGCAAAGTAAAGGCCTCCGCTTCTAAAAACGAAGCCACGTTCTTGCTAGATGATGATAAAACTGCCGATGCTGCCGTGGAAGCGATTGAAAAGCAAGGTTATCGCGTCTCGCACGTTTATTCAGAGCCGTACACCAAAAAGAAGTTCCTCTTTTTCTGAAAACCAGATGGAATAGGCCACAGAAATGTGGTCTTTTCTTTAGAAATAGTCGCAAGTTAGTCAAAACTAATTATCTTTCTTGCATTAATAGTTTGTCTTGACTAATATATACCAGGTTAGAAAAGGCTAACCGGAGGTATGAGCATGCCATTATCACTTGCGCCAGTCGGACAAGAGCTTCTCATCAGGAAAGTGGGAGGCGATGAAAAAGTGAGGAATCACCTTGCGTCTTTAGGAGTCGCTAAAGATAGACCAATCAGGGTGATGAGCCAAGGGAGCAATGGCACTGTTATTGAGGTCTGCTCGTCTCGCCTAGCCCTCAATAGGGAAATTGCGAGAACCATTATCGTCGGTTAACTGCTAGGAAGGGAAAACGCATGGAAAAAGAAAACAAACTAGTCGCGAAAATTGGCGATGAAGTTGCTCTTGATACGGTCGAAATCGGTACAAGCGGCGTCATTACCAAAGTCAACGGCGAAGGCAAGATCCGCCATCGCTTGTTCGATATGGGTCTCACCCCAGGAGCTTCCGTATTCGTTAGGAAACGGGCACCGCTAGGAGATCCGCTTGAAATCACGCTTCGCGGATACGAATTATCGCTCCGTCACAGCGAGGCGAGCTTCGTGACTATCAAAGTCACCGATTTGCCAGAAGAGAAGAAAGGAGAGAGCAAATGAGCGAAAAAATGATCAAAGTCGCTTTGGCGGGCAACCCCAACTGCGGCAAAACGACCTTATTCAACTCTCTCACCGGCTCTACCGCCTATGTTGGCAACTGGCCTGGCGTCACTGTCGAAAAAAGAGAAGGAACTTACGTTGCGAAAGATAAAACCACCAAAGCCGACATCGTCGACTTGCCAGGGATTTATTCTTTGTCCCCGTATTCCCCAGAGGAAGTCATCTCTCGTAACTATATCCTCAACGAGAAACCAGACATCGTCATTAATGTCGTTGATGCCACTAACTTAGAGCGCAACCTCTATATGACCACCCAAATCATCGAAATGGATGTGCCGGTAGTTGTCGCCATCAACATGACCGATGCGTTAAGCGAAATCGGGCAGTCAATCGATTACAAGAAACTCGAGAAAGCTCTTGGGGTGCCAGTGGTCGCGATCAGCGCTCTCCGCAACAAAGGCCTCGACGAATTAATGAGCGTCGCTATCAAAGAGAGCAAAAAAGAACGCAAAGGAAACTGCATCCTCACTTTTGAAAAAATCAAAGAAGCAGAGGCGATTTACAAGGATAATAACATCGATAGCCCTCTTTTCCACGCCGTAAAAGCCCTTGAAAAGGACGAACTTGAAGAAAACGATCACAAAGACGAATTCAAGAAGGTCCAAGCGCTCGTCGCGAGTGAAAATAAGGACTATGAAGCGGATATCGCTGATGCAAGATACGTCTATTTAACCCCGCTTTGCGAGGATATTGTCAAAGGCAAGGAGAAAAAAGAGAAAGACAAGCTCACGAAGAGCGACAAGATCGATAAAGTCCTCACCCACAAGGTGTTTGGCCTCATTATCCTTGTAGTTCTCCTCTTCTTGGTCTTCCACATCACCTTCAGCGCGGATATTCTCTATCTCCACGCGATGGGCGTCGACTTCGGCGAAGGATACGCTGGGGCCATTACCTTCACGCTCGGTGAACTTGACGCTGAAGGAGAGCTTATCTATTACACGCCGTTTGCAGGACTCTTCTACACGGCAGATGGCATCAATTCAATCGGTGAGTTCTTCCATGTGCTCGCTGGGGATAATGAAACCGGCATCCTTGGTCTCATCTCCTTGGGTATAAAAAAACTCCTTCTAATTTGGAATTCTCCTGAATGGGTTATCGGCTTCATCTATGACGGTGTCATCAATGGTGTCACCGCCGTCCTTGGCTTTGTGCCGCAGATTATGATCCTCTTTGCTTTCTTCTCACTCATGGAAGACAGCGGCTATATGGCTCGTGTGGCCTTCATGCTCGATAGGATCTTCCGCCGTTTTGGCGTCTCTGGACGCGCCTTCATCCCGATGATCATGGGATTCGGATGCGGCGTGCCTGCTATGATCAACACTCGTACTCTCGCTTCCGATAAAGAGAGAACGAAAACCATCCGCGTCGTGCCTTTCTTCACCTGCGGAGCCAAAGCCACCTTCCTTGCCGTTATCGCTGGGACGGTCGCTGGAGCCGTTGGAATTGATGCTGGTTTATTCACCTTCCTCATGTATTTGATGGGCATGGTTGTGGCGGTAGTCTCCGTCATCGTCATGAACAAAACGAGTCAGCGCGAGAAAGTTCCGCCGTTCATCATGGAGCTTCCTAGCTATCACCGCCCGCAGATAAAAGCCACCCTCATCCATGTTTGGGATAAAGGCAAGCACTTCATTAAGAAAGCCTTCACCATCATCCTTGCTTCGACCGTCGTCATTTGGTTCTTCGCCAATTTCGACTGGTCTTGGCATATGGTCGAGGAAAACGGTAATGGTTCGATCTTAATGTCGATCGGCTCCCTCATTCAGCCAATCTTCACTCCGATGGGATTCGGGGTCCAGGCTGGGAGCAACGGCTGGGCACTTACGGTCGCTTCGCTTCAAGGTATTGTCGCTAAAGAGAACGTCACGAGCGTCGCTGAGACTCTTGCTGCCGTCCTCGGCGTCGATGGATTCGCCGGAATCGTCGAAGCCACGGGCATTTCCACGGCTGCTGTCGTTGCCTTCGCGGTCTTCAATCTTCTCACCATCCCTTGCTTTGCCTCGGTCGCTACGGCCAAAAGCGAGTTAAGCGATAAGAAGACCTACTGGTTCACCATTCTCTTCTGGATGGGGCTCAGCTACGTCATGGGTTGCTTCACCTACATCAGCATCCAGTACGTCTGGACGCTTGGAATCACCTTGCCTCTTATCGCCATCGGCTTCGTCGTCCTTTACTTCTACGATAAGAAAAAGAAGGTCCAAGAAGCCGCCGTTGAGGCCTAATAATATATAGAAAGGATATAAGCATGCATTGGACAGAAATCGTAACCATCATCGTTACCTCTCTCTATCTCCTTTTCATGCTCGTACGGACGATCAAGAAAATTCGGAGAGGGGAAAACCTTGAAGAATGCTCCTGCGCCCCTAAAAAAGGAAAGGGAGGAAACGCTTTGGTTGAAGCCTATCACGCCAAATACGGCGCGAAAGATTCCCAAAAAGCGTCCGACAGTCACCTTCTCTAGACGGTCCTCCAGTCTCTTTATACCGATATAAAAAAATCAAACAGCTCGCGCTTAATCTGGCGAAAAGTTAGATTATGTCGCGAGTTTTTTCTTCTTTGAACGATTTACCGATTTTACGATTTTCGCCAAAAAGGCAAAATTGAAAAAATACAAATTTGCACAGTGTCCATGACTCAAGGGCTTTTGATGGTATAATTT
>CAVIFQ010000029.1:0-16834 GCA_963642055.1 Roseburia hominis
TTACACGAATTCACGGTATTTGCGAATCTGCGGGGGTCACAACATATTGTCTAAAACCTCGTCATAAACCAATATGATATCAACGACGTTCTCGTTGATCGGGGACGTTTTCATCCCTTCAAGGCTGAATCCGCCATAATTTGGAAATTGCGTCTCATCTTCAACTCTGTTGAAAACGAAATGCGGGATATAGTCAGGAGAGCAGAACCAATCATCTTCCCAATCGACTCGATTGTCGAGGATGAACGTTCCGTTTGAGCAAACTAGCCCTAAACGCATGAAGAAGTCATTTGATGGTTTAAATTCAAAGACCGAATGTGAAAAGGAAACAATTGTATTTCCGATTATTGACTTCAAATATCCAAGGCCTTCGCCAGTTATTGAATTGTTTAATACTTTCATAATCATTTACGTTTCTTTTCAAAATGTATTTTTGTTCGATTATTTCGACGCGGCCATTCGATTTTTTCATCGGAAGTTCGTTTGCTGGAATATGTCTTTGTGGATGATTGATTCTAAGAGAAACAGTCGTGCCGTTATCTAAATCGCGACACCGTATTATTTATGTGAATTGTCGTATGCTTCCCGGATATCTTTTGGAAGACCATCCGGAATTAAGGCTTTTGCTTTGCTTTCATTGCCATCTTCCATGGCCTGAGTGTAATACCAACACTTAAACTTGAGCATATCGAGCGTTTTATATAACTGCTGGATTTCAGTTTCGACTCGCTCTTTTTGTTTGTTGATGAGGTCGTAACGGTTGGAATAAGTGGTAGATCCTTCCGCGCACCATTTCATAAAAAGCTTGATGTCTTTGATTTCGAGACCGGATTTTTTGAGGCATTCAATAACTCTGAGCGCCTCGATTTCGTTGTCGGTGAATTTGCGGATGCCGGATTCTCGCACCAAATGCGGAAAAAGGCCTTGTTTATCGTAATATCGGAGCGTGGAAATCGGCAAATCAAACATCTCTGAAACCTGTCCTATCGTATACATAAGCTACCTCCAAAAACTGTTCTCAAAAATACCTTGACCTAAAGTTAGGTTTATGGCCTATCGTTACGATAGCATACCCCTCGGTGTGCCTCAATAAGGGAGGAACTTTTCAATGAATAAACCCTATATCGTTTGCCACATGATGATGGCATTAGATGGCCGGATTGACTGCGCGATGACGGAACAACTGCCAGGCACGAACGAATATTACAGCACCTTGGATTCTTTCAAGGCGCCGACACATCTAAGTGGGCGAGTAACAGCTGAGCTAGAGATGGCTTTGCCTGGCAGATTTATAAGCAAGACCAACACTCCGCTTGGGCAAAAAGCATTTTATAAGTCTAAGGAAGCTGAAGGATATGACGTCGTGGTCGATACGCACGGCATATTGCTTTGGGAAGATCAAATAAACGCCGAGTCCCCGATTCTTGTTTTGACCAGCGAGAACGTAAGCCAGGAATACTTGGACTATCTAAAAGAAAATCATGTTTCATGGATTGCGTGCGGCAAGGAACGAATCGATTTGAAACGTGCTTGTGAGATTCTTGTGGACGATTTCGGTGTTAGAAGAATGGCGGTTGTTGGAGGAGGGCACATCAATGCTGGATTTCTTGAAGCAGGACTTTTGGACGAGATCAGCGTTTTAATTGGGGCTGGTATTGATGGACGAGGTGGCATGAGCGCCGTATTCGATGGACTAGCAAAGGATAAGCCCGTCACACCATTGAAGCTTACGCAAGTAGAGACCTTTGAGAGCGGCGCGGTCTGGATTCGTTACAAAATAGGATAAAACCAAAGAGACATGGTTATGAAATTTGAAGATAAAGACGTTTTTGAACAACACAACATGTTTGGCATTGGTGAGGCAAATACAGCGTACACCCAATATTTTATCGGCAATTCGTTTCTGAATCCGCTGACCGATCAAAAGAGCGGTCTATTTGCCGCCAACGTGACTTTCGCGCCAGGATGCCGCAACAACTGGCATATACATCAGGCAAAAAGCGGTGGCGGACAGTTGCTCCTCTGCACTGCCGGAGAAGGGTGGTATCAAGAAGAAGGAAAAGAGGCTATTAGCCTCCATGAAGGCAGCGTTGTGATGATTCGTGCTGGCGTAAAGCATTGGCATGGTGCTAAATGCGACAGTTACTTTTCTCATATTGCAATCGAAGTGCCTGGAGAAGAATGCAGAACCGAATGGTGTGAGCCGGTAAGCGATGAGCAGTATGGCAAATTAAAATAAAAAACCGATAAAGCAGTGGCTTTTTGCTGAGTTAATGCACGCAGACAACAATTTCTAAAAGCAGAAGTGAGAATTGATTATCATGGCAAAAATCATTCAAACAGCGGGGAGAGATACGCTTGGAGAGTTCGCTCCGGAATTCGCGCATTTTAATGACGATGTTCTTTTTGGGGAGGACTGGAACAACGAGGATATTGATCTAAAAACAAGAAGCATCATTACGGTGGCAGCTCTAATGGCACAGGGAATCATGGATTCATCTTTGAAGTTTCATCTTAGAAACGCAAAAGACCATGGAGTAACGAAGAAAGAAATCGCAGCCATCATTACCCATGTGGCATTTTATGCAGGGTGGCCAAAAGCTTGGGCCACTTTTAATCTCGCAAAAGAAGTATGGATGGAGGAATAAGGTTTTTCTGAAGCGAAATAAATTCGTAATGGGTTGAGGCCCGCGCGTTAGCTTTTGGCGACGGCTTATTGACGATAATCAGGTAAATAGTGTCGCAAAAATGGTGGATGTAGGACCTTTTTTGTTCGTGATGTGCAAGTTTCTTGACTGAGACGCACAAGCGCTTAAAATATTATCAAACGAGCGATTGACAAAGCATCGTTTGATAATGTAGAGCGATTATGTTTATTGGCAGAAAAAGCGAATTGAGCGAACTTGAATCTAGATACGAGTCAGGCCATTTTGAGTTTGGTGTGATTTATGGTGCCAGAAGAATTGGCAAGACATCTATCATTAAGGAATTCATTAAAGGAAAGAACGCCATTTATTTTCAGGCTCTTGAATCAAGCGAAATCGATAATCGCGTCTTTTTTTCGCGGGCCGTGAATAAACTCCTTGGAATCTCCTATGAACTTGTATATCCAACCTTCTCCGACGCTTTCGAACAACTTATCAAATTCGCCGATAATAAACCTCTAGTAATTGTTATCGATGAGCTTGCGTTTCTCGCTAACGCAAGCAAAGGCTTCCTATCGGAACTGCAGAACTGCATCGATCATCGATTAAAAAATACGAAGGTGAAGCTTTTACTCTCTGGCAGCAACATCTCTTTTATGAAGGAAATCCTAAAAGACAAAAGAGGCCCTTTGTTCCAAAGAAGCACCTTTCAGATGCATATTACCAAAATGTCATTCTCTGACGCCTCGGCTTTTTTGGAGGGACTCAGCAATGCTGACAAGATAAAGTACCTATCGATTTTCGGAGAGCATCCTTTTTATCTTGAGATGATAGACAAAGGTGAAACTTTTGAAACAAACCTGAAAAGGCTTCTTTATAGCAAGTTCGGAACTTTAACCGACGCTCACGACAAAATCTTGCCAACGACTATCACTGATCAAGGGACATACAACGCCATTTTGAAGGCTATCGCACATCGTAAGCGCTCTAACAAAGACATTGCCGCTTATTTAGGCAAAAGCGAGAATTACGTCGCCTCTTACCTTCCTAAGTTGATCGAGAATGAGACCATCGAAAAACGGGAAGCTTTCACGAGAAGTCAGAAACTGAATTATTACGAGATTTCGGACAATCTCATCCGTTTTTGGTACAGGTTCATCTTCGAAAGAAAGGAAGAGATAACTTTAGGCCTTGGGGACGCGGTTTATGAAGAGGATAAAGAGGGCATTAATGATTTTTTGGCGCACGGATTTGAGGATGTTGCAATCGCTTATCTAAGCGAGCAAAACATCAAAGACCTCCTTCCTTGCTACTACGAACCGATCAGAAACTATAAGGTGGATAATTCGAAATTAGGCCGTTCCATTGAACTAGACGGACTTGCAAAAGGAATCGGGAAAATGAGCGATCATTTGCTTATCGTAGAATGCAAATATCGTAACAAACCTTTTTCGCTTGAGATGCTGCAGCATCTCAAAGAGAGCGTGTCGATTTTTGGTAGTTACACGAAGTGTGATTACTTTCTTTTTTCCAAGTCGGGATTCGATGAAAGAATCACCTCGGGAAAAGATGACGTTCATCTTATAACGATTGATGATATGTTCGCTGACGCCAAATGAATTTAGCGAGTACTTTTTGAAGCGATTGTCACTCCCCGTTGTAACGGCCAGGCCTTTCTGTGCTTCTCGCCGTCCCACCCCATCACGGTGGAGATGGCCAAATCGCCGAAATCGCCGCCGCCGCTGGATGCGGCAAAATAGGCTTTGATAGTCTTCCGGCCCTTCGATGGGCCTTTGCTTGAGTTTTTCATGCCGGTCTCCCTTGCTTTGAGTGGCCGTCGGGAAGACCGGCAAGCCTCAGCGGCGGCCACTCAAAGGAATCTGAGATGCCCCAAAACGGGGCCAGGAAATTATACCATCAAAAGCCCTTGAGTCATGGACACTGTGCAAATTTGTATTTTATCGATAAATAATAGCGCGATAGTGGATTTCCCCACTTGCCTAGCCCCCGTGATAAGGGTGACCGGCCTGTATTTACGGCTAATTCAATTTCCTTATATATAGTTCTATTTATCATAAGAATGGCCCTATAAATAAAATAGTGGTGGGAAATCTGGAATCCAGCTCCAAATTTACGCCAATCGGTTAAAAAGGTATTTATAGGCTCTCTAGAAACGGCGGTTGTATGCATTGCGTTTTTGCAAAGAAATCAATAAGACGTCGCGAAATAATGGAGATTTCGGAAAAAGGAAAATCTCCGCAATACCCATTTGGTTTTTTAAAAATGGGTTATTTTTGTGTTTGAAAACATCATCTTAGTTCACCGCTCAATTGAGCGAACTACCAATAAAACTACTAAGGACGGCAAGAATAAATTAACGACAATTTGATTCCGGACTTAATTCTTTTACAATTTATAAAAACAATAGATAAAATGTCGATTTTTAAACTGTAACTTGCAGAATAAATTTTCAGCACATCATGCACATCACTCTTATCTGAGGCACAAAAGCCCTTATTGTGTCCCACTCGCTTTTGAAGTCATTAAAGAATGATTTGTTCTGACTCGATTTGCGCACGTTTTTTATAAAAGGCCATTCCATATATTTGGATATAGCTCGGTGAGAAAGACTTGAGCTCGTTCATATAGTCCTGCTTTTTGATTTGTGAGATAGCCTTCTGCGCGTATTTTTGTAGTCTGGATTTATCGGCGTTTGATTTCAAGGCTTTGACCTCGATTATGAATGCCGGGCGATTGCCTTCTTTTGAGAAAACGATAATATCCGCTCGTCCATCGCCTGCGTTCATTTCGTTTTTTACCACATAGTTTTCAAAGATGAGAGATAGAGCTGAGGCAAGCATTACTTGATAGTTCTTCTCCTTTCCGAATTCGTAATACGAAAACGAAGAAAGTAAATATTTCTCAAGCGATTTTTGAATAGCTATATTGTCGCCCTTTTCGAAGGCTGACTTTAATTCGAAGATATAGGCGAAATCGGTTTGTTTTATGTAGCGCGAGGCGATTTCGCGCCTAAATACGGTTTCAATTTCCTTGTTCGGGATAGTCAAAGAATAAAAGAGATCGCTGATTTGTTTGTCGATAGTGAGGTATCCGCTTGCGTATAGGAATGATAAAACGTTTTGCGGACCGCCATTCAGGTCTTTGTAGCTTAAAGCGATATCGATTGGTGATGGAATGCTCTCACCGCTTAATAAAGGCAACAAACAGTCAGCATCGTTCATTTTTTCGATTATGCTTCCTAAAACTATGTTGTCGGCCGTGTTGTTCCAATATGTGAGGAACTGACCTCCGCTTTGCAAATAGCTCAACACCGAAAGAGGGTTGTAAACAGTTGTATCCCCGAACCTGTAGCCGCCGTACCATTTACGGATTTCGTCGGTTTTTTCCTGGTATCCGTAATAATTAAGCAGATCGTCAGTCTCTCTCTCGGTAAAGCCAAATCCTTCATCGAAGTTGGTGGACATGACAGAATTCACGATTAAGTTGTTCAAGCCCGAGAAGAGTGATTCTTTTGCAATTTGCAAAACGCCCGTTATGACTGCTAGACGCAATGACGGGTTACTCTTAAGGAGCGAAGAAAAAAGCTGTTTGAGAAAAAGAATAGCCGAATCGTAATAGCCGTTTATGAAGCCACAGTGTGCAGGTGTGTCATACTCATCTATCAGAACGATGACTTTTTGCTTTGTCGCCTTTTCAAGATAGGCGGTCAGTCTCAATAACGATGAGGTGTATTCGATATCGCTCGCCTTTCCTTCCAGTATAGATTTGAAATATGATTTTTCGTTGTCAGTGAGACACTCAGAACCCAATAATGAGGAATGGCGTTCATATTCATTTGAAATGAGTTCCCTTAATTTAACAATCAAGTCGGCGTAAGTTCCGGCAATTGCATTCTTTAAATCGAGATGAACGACGGGGAATTTTTGGAAATACCCTTCCATAGCCTCTTTGTTTTGATAAATTGCCTTATCGATGAAAAGTTCGGATTTGTCAATGTTGGTATTTTCGAAAAAAGATTGAAGCATTGAAATCATCAAAGATTTTCCAAATCTTCGAGGCCGTGAAAAAAGGAGGCTTGTGCCAATAGGGGTGTCGATCAGATTGCCAATAATCGACGTTTTATCAACGTAATAACAATCGCGGCAAACTGCTTCATAATCATCAATTCCAAGGGGTATTTTTTTCATATCTAACCTCCGCTCAAAGCTTATTTTATTGAATTTGGCTACACTTTGCTACAACTGGCTACACTTTGCTACAACTGGCTACACTTTGCTACTTTTCTCAAAAACCGCTTATTTTTGCTCAAGATTATCAAGGAAAAGAACATTCTTAGCTTAAAAGGGCCAGCTATTGCTACAATTAGTCGCGTTAGGCAAAAACATGATCAAAGGTTTCAACAACGTTAACTGCGTATTCTCGAACGGAGTGAAGAAAGGTTCTATCAACTGGAACGATGGTTTTATTTCGTCTTTTGACTCTATTGATGGTAACCCGACGCTTAAGGATGGGGTATATGTGGCCCCAGGCTTTATTGATGAACACATTCACGGCGCGAATGGCGCTGATGTAATGGACGCTTCGATTTCGTCTTTGAACAAGATAGCAGACTCTTTGCTACAGGAAGGGGTAACTTCCTTTCTGGCTACGACGATGACAGAAGCCACCGCCTCAATTGAAAAAGCTCTTCTTAACGTCAATGAATATCGGAAGGTGGCAAAAAGCGGGGCCAGAGTTATCGGAGTTCATCTTGAAGGACCATTTATTTCCAGCGCCTATAAAGGAGCTCAGCCGCTTGAATTCATTCGTGTTCCTAACGCTTCTGAGCTCGATCGCTTTGTTTCTCTATCCGGGGAGTCCATTAGACTTGTGACCTTCGCTTATGAAAACGACAAAGATGGTTCCTTTCTTTCTTATTGCGTGAAGAAAGGGATCACGCCAAGCCTCGGTCATTCTTCATGCTCGGGCGAACGCGCTTTCGAAGGATATAAAAAAGGCATCAAATGCGTAACGCATCTATATAACGCGCAGAAAGGTTTCCATCACCGCGATGTCGGGGTGACTGGCTCAGCTTTATTGACCAATGGGGTTAAAACCGAACTTATCGCCGATTTGCACCATTCTTGCAAAGAGGCGGTCGAAATGGTCTTCCGGTTAAAGAAGAAAGAAGACATCATCCTTATTTCCGATTCGACGGAGGCTAAATATCTTGAAGAAGGATCTAAGGCTAAACTCGGGAGTCAGGATATTTATGTCAAAGGCGGAGTCGCTGTTTTATCTAATGGTGTCATCGCTGGCAGCATATTGCGCCTTGATGATGCTTTGAGGAACGTCAAACCTTTAGCGAGACAATATAGTTACAGCGACTTAATTAATCTAGTAACGCTCAATCCGGCCAAAAATATCGGCTTAGATAACGAAATTGGATCTTTAAGTGTTGGACATCGTGCTGATTTTGCTCTTCTTGACGATGATTTCCATGTCTTGGCGGTCATAAAAGACGGCAATCTTGTGTTTGGTTCAATCGATAATCTTATAAAGGAATAAAGGAGCAACTATGAAGGTATTCGTATTCAAGAGCAAAGAAGAATTAGGAGAGACTTTAGGCAAGGAATTTGCCACTTTGGTAAAGGAAAACCCGAAAGCCGTGCTCGGTTTAGCGACCGGTTCCAGCCCATTAGAGACTTACGCAGCAATGGTGAAAGCCTATAAAGGCGGGCTTAGTTTTAAGGATATAAGTTCATTCAATCTTGATGAGTATCTTTCCTGTCCATTAGAAGATCAGACATACCGTTATTTCATGGAGGATAACCTCTTCTCCCATATCGACATCAAAAAAGAAAATACGCATTTCCCGTCCGTAAGCGAACTAGGCGGATACGACAAGGAAATAGAAGAGGCCGGCGGCGTTGACTTTCAGCTCCTTGGCATTGGGAGAAATGGTCACATCGGATTCAATGAGCCTAACACTGCCTTTGATTCTTTGACTCACGTCGTTGATTTGACCCCTTCAACAATGGAGGCTAACGCGCGCTTCTTCCATAACGATCTTTCTCTTGTTCCGACTCAAGCCGTCACGATGGGCATTGGGACTATCAAAAAGAGCAAGCGCATTGCTTTGATCGCAAACGGCATCGATAAAGCCGAAGCCGTTGCCGCTCTTTATAAGAAAGAAGAAAATCCCCTTTATCCTGCAACAGCTTTAGTGAATCATCCAAATTTTGAGATTTACGTTACTGAAGATGTGGATAAAGCTGCAAAAGCGCTTCTTGGCTAATTTTTCAAAGTTTCCAATCTCTTTATTTTAATCAAAAAGAAGTCTTAAAGCGGAACCGCGATTTTTCGTTACAGTTTAATCCAAAATTAACTTTGCTCAACTTAACCACTACTTTGCTCTACTTAACCACTGGTGTGTTGTAGAGAGCTTTCTCATTAAGTTTAGATTTGTTAAAAATGCCGATAACATCGATAGAATTATGATGCAATTTTAACTTTGCTCTACTTAACCACTACTTTGCTCAACTTAACCACTACTTGGATTTTTTCATAGAATCCAAACCTAAAGCAGCGGCTCCGTATATTCCCATATCCGCTCCTAAAGTGGAGATTAAAATTTCGACTTTCGGGCACAAACCATTGCCGAATCCATAGCCTCTTTCTTCAAGATAATTGACGATAGGCTTTCTTAAATTCTCGCCTTGTTTTGATACGCCACCAGACAAGATGATGGCTTCTGGGCGGAAGATGGCAATGAAGTTCAAAATGCCTTCACTCAAGTAACGGACATAATCATCAACCACTTTTTTCGCTACGACATCGCCTTCTGCGGCACATTTGAACGGCAAAGCACCGCCAGCTTTTTCCGGGCTGTCGCAGTATTTCCACATCAATGAATCTTTATTGGCTTCCATGGCCTCACGCGTCATGCGTTTTAAAGCGTTCGCGGAAGCATAGGCTTCTAGGCAACCTTTTCTTCCGCAGGTGCACTGTTCGCCATCAAGCTCTATGACCATATGGCCGAGCTCGGCACCTTTTCCTTCATTTCCGATATAAAGATGATCATCGAGGTAAAGACCGCCGCCAACGCCAGTCCCTAAAGTCAAAAGAATGGCGTTGTGGTATTTTTTCGCTGAGCCGTAATAGACCTCTCCTAGCATCGCGGCATTGGCGTCATTATCGAAAGCAACTGGCATACCTGCTGCTTTTTTGAGGATTTTGGCCACCTCGATATTTTTCCAACCCAAGTTATTCGAATAGTCGCAGGTTCCTTTGAATGCGTTGATGGCTCCAGGGCAGCCACAGCCAACGGCGATGAGCTTTTCGTCGTCTTTTAACCGAGCAATTGATTCTTTGACGTTTTTGGAAAGACGCTCTAGAGTCACTGTAGCTTCTTCCCCCGGGAAGACAGGGACGACGAATTTATGTCTCATGTCTCCTTTTTCGTCTATGAAGGCGGATTTGATTGATGTTCCGCCGATATCGATGCCTAATGCGAGATTCTTCATTTGATCTCTCCTTCGTTTCGAATAATTGTACTAGCAGCGCTTCGTTTAGTCTTATAAAAGAGAAAAAAACGAGAAACACTCCGATTTTGAGTAGGCTTTCAAAGAATGGTGCCTTCCATATTAAAACTGCGATTTTGCTTATCCAATAACTTCGTTTTCTTTAATTTCATGGCGGTTTTGCACAAAACAAGCCCGATTTGCGGGCATTTCTATTTTGAATATGATGTCTATAAAGTGCGAAAAATCATCTATTAGTTAGCGGTAAAAGGACAGGCTACAACCCTGGCAATAATTACATTCTTCGGATTTAAAGTGTTACAAACTTCGGATTTAAATTGTTATATTTTCCGGATTTAAAGTGTTGCATTCTTCGGATTTGAGGTTGAAAAGTGCCATCGCATCGAATGAAATCAAAACATGAAAAAAGAATACATACCTCGTTTATTTGATCAAATTTTAGAGTTTACTTTGAAAAGCAAAGGAGCTGTTTTGATTGAGGGTCCAAAATGGTGTGACAAATCACGCACGGCAGAGCGTTATGCAAAAACAGAAATAAATTTGTTGCCCCGTGCGACCAGAGGCGAATACGTAAGTCTTGCTAAAAATGCCACTGAACGGTTCCTTAACTATGGGCCTAAACCAATTTTGTATGATGAGTGGCAGATAGTTTCCTTTATTTGGGATGGCTTAAAAAGCGAAATCGATAGCAATGATGAATTCGGGCAGTACATCTTGACTGGCAGCGTAACCGATATTTCGAAAGCGAAAGACAACGACCCGGAAAATGAGACTCATACAGGAACCGGGCGTATTGTTAGAAAACGAATGCGGACAATGTCCCTTTTCGAAAGCCGAGATAGTTTGGGAACCGTTTCGTTAAGCGGATTAAAAAAACATGATTTTCAGCCATCAATTTCAAAAGCCAAAATAGACGATTACGCTTTTTTCATTTGCAGAGGCGGCTGGCCTCTATCAATTGGCGAAGAAAAAGAGGTGGCTTTGCAACAAGCGATTGATTTTTATGAAGCTGTTGCGACTGAAGATATCTTTTCATTAAAGAGCGTCCCCATCCGACCAGATGAGCAAAAGGCCCGCCTTCTCATGCGTTCCTTGTCTCGCCACGTTGGTGGTCAGTATGTTGAGCAAGAATTTTTACGAGACGTTATTGAATCATGTTCTTTCGATGCGGAAACACTTTCCAAATATCTTCTAGCTTTAAACAAACTCTTCGTAGTCGAAAATATGCAAGCTTGGAATACAAACTTGAGAAGCAAGAGTGCAATTAGAAGCAAACCTACCTTATATTTCGTCGACCCGTCAATTGCTGCCGCATGTTTGGGCATTACGCCGGATAGTCTGTTCCGCGATATGAGCACATTTGGCTTTCTTTTTGAATCTTTAGCAATCAGAGATTTGCGAATCTATGCCGAATCAACGGGCGCCAAAATATATCATTATCGCGATTCGCGTGATCGAGAGGCTGACGCGGTCGTCGTTTGGAGAGACGGTGAATGGGCTTTGATTGAAATCAAGCTTTGCGATGAAGACGATATTGATCTCGCGGCTAAAAAGCTGGTTGCGCTATCGAAAGATATCATGCAAGAAAAAGAAAACCCAAGTTTTTTGATGGTCGTTACAAAAGCCGAACGGCTTATCAAAGAGACGACGGAGTTTATGTCGTACCTCTGGCCTTGCTTCGCGACTAAAGCATTTTGCTTTTATGATGCTTTTTTGATGCCTTTTGATAAATGTTTTTGAAATTGAATCTTTATATACCTCATCGGGTATAAAACATATTAACTTTATTGTTTTTATACCCGAAAGCGTATAAAATCTTTAAAAACATAGGAACTATCGATGAACCAGATTGCTATTTTTGTAAAAACTAAAAGAAAAGAGGCGGGTTTGACCCAAAAAGAATTTGCGTTGAGATCAGGGCTTGGACTGCGATTTGTGCGCGATTTGGAACAAGGAAAAGAAACCGTCCGCATGGATAAGGTCAATATTGCTCTTCGCATGTTCAGCATGGAAGCCGGGCCAGTAAGCATGAGGAAAAACAAAAAATGAGCAACGAGTTTCGTAGAGCATACGTCTATATCAACGATTCTTTTTCCGGCATCCTCAGCGAAAACGATTCTGGATATGCTTTTGAATACGATTCCGATTACTTGAAAAAAAGTGATTCTTTGCCGGTATCACTAACGCTTCCTTTAAGAGAGGCGCCTTATCGCTCAAAAATCCTTTTTCCGTTTTTCGATGGCTTGATCCCTGAAGGGTGGCTGCTAGATGTTGTCAGTGACAACTGGAAGATAAACAAAAATGACCGTTTTGGCATTTTGCTCGTTGCTGCGAATGATGGCATTGGGAACGTAAGCGTGCGAAAGGACAAAATTGAATGAACTGCTTGTGCTGCGGAAAACCGCTTGTAGATCATGAAACGAATGGCTGGCACGTGTCTTGCGCCAAAAAGTTTTTCTCTACCTCCAGTTTGCCTGCGATTAGCTTAGACGAAAAAACGCTGAAGGCTTTGGCGAGCGAAAGCGTCAATAAAGGTTTAACGGTAGGAGGAGTTCAGAAAAAGATATCGCTGCATCTAAGCAAAGAGCATGGTGACTCGCGCTTGACGCTCGTTGACTATCCTTCTGGCTATATTCTTAAGCCCCAGACTTGCGATTATCCGTGCCTTCCGGAAATGGAACAACTCGTTATGCTCATGGCTGATGCAACAGGCATTAAAACAGTGCCCCATGGTTTGCTAAAAGACGACTTTGGATTTGCTTATATAACAAAGCGCGTTGACCGAATTGAGAAAAAAGGAACCATTTTGAAGCTGGCGATGGAGGATTTTTGTCAGCTCGATAATCGACTTGTTGCGGATAAATACAAAGGGTCTTACGAAAGGTGCGCCAAAACAATCGAAAGATATTCATCACGAGTTGGATTTGATATGAGCGAGTTGTTTCTTCGCTTGGTCTTTTCTTTCGTTACTGGTAATTCGGATATGCATCTTAAGAATTTCTCGTTGATCGAAGACGGTTATAAAACGCATTCGTATGTTTTGTCGCCAGCATATGATTTGCTCCCGACTAACATTGCTGTCCCTTCCGATCCCGAAGAATTTGCTTTAACGATGCACGGCAAGAAAAGAAACATAAGAAGAAGCGACTTCCTTTATTTCGCTTCTTCGTGCTCTCTCAGCGAAGTGGCCACGAAAAACATCATTCACCAAGTTCTTAAGCTAAAAGAAACTTACATTGATATGTGTCGAGATTCGTTTTTGCCAGACGACCTTAAAGATAGGTTTGTTGAGTTGATTGAAAAAAGAAGTAGCACATTGGCTGAATAAACCGGCCAGATATTAAAAAGCCTCGGTATATGAATACGCGGGGCTTTTGCAGCGATTTTTGATGTATTTGCTATTTTTGCTTTTCTTTTGAGCGTTTGTCGTTGATGATAGCCATCTCTTTTTCGGTAATGACTTTTACGCCATTTTCCTCCGCCCATTTCACGCATCCTTTTAAAACGGTAGGGAGGAAGATTCTTGGAACTTTGACGAGTTTTGCAAGCGCATCATCCGTGAACTCAACGTCGGTCTGGAGCCTTTTGGCGGCATAACGGACGCTGCTCACGCTCGTTTCGCGCATCGGCAAGAGTTCGGGGCGTGGACGTTTAAAGCGTGAGCACCAGAAGTTCTTGCTGTCGCGGTAGCCGTAATCCACTGGGATGGGCGGGAAATTATGAGAGGTAACGCCGTTTACGATGGAGTTCCAGTATTTTTCCTTCATGTCGATGTGATCGATCCTAAGAATGAAATGGGCCCCGAATTTCGAGGTGATGCCGTTGAAAGAATGGTAAGGTTCAGGATAGCCATTGAGCTCGCCTGGTTTATCGTCCTGGGCATTATCGAGCTCTTTCATCCAAGTGCACTCAACGACTTGGAAGGATTCGGAGACAATCTGTGGGTATTTGCCTTTTGGATCTAAGTCTTTGGATTGCGAATCCTCAAGATGGAATAAGCAATTCTTCATTTTCTCTTCCGGCAAATCGCCTGGCCAGCCCATCCTGACCGCTTCTTTGAAGTATTTTTTGTCGTCGGGGATGAAGTTCAAAGTGCACTTGCCAGTACGGAGAAGATTCTGTGCCGTGTTAGAAGAGTTGCGGCACTCCAATAAGAAAGCGTAGTAGTCTTTCCCAGCGATGTAATACGGGGCAAGAAGGGAATACGGGCCTAAAGTCGTTTTGCCGTCTTTCGTTAAAGTGCCAATCATCACGACTGGCATCGGGAAGAACAGAGACGTTTGATAGAAATTGTCTTTGGGGTTGAGGTTTTTGAAATCTTTTTTCATTTTCGCTCCTTTTTTGTTTTATATGATTTTTTTGATCATCGATTTAAGTGCTTCTGCCTTGATTCTCTTTTCGCGCGTGGCGATGAGGATTATCTCCGGCACCAATATGGAAGTTTCTTCTTTTTCCTTTATATATAGATGCTCAAGGCCTTTCTGCCATAAGGAGGTGATTTGGCCTACTAAAGAAGGGTGAAGCTTCAAGTAATACGAGGCAAAGCTTTCGTCTTTGTAGTTGTTGAAGATTTCTTGGTGCTCATCGCTGAAGTCATCAACAAGTTTGTATAAGAGATCGATAAGCTCGTCGATGGAGGCGCAACCTTTGATCTCCTCCTCAGCTTGCTTGTATGAATGTCCCCAATCATTGAGGATTATTGTGGCGATTAGGCTCATTTTATCCACAAAATAATGGTACAAAGTGCCGACAGCCACGCCGGCTTTTTCGGCAACTGAGCGCATGGAAAGCTTGGTACCGTCATTACTAAATAATTCGCTTTTCGCGCTTTCGATAATGCGTTCTTTTGCGTCGAATAAAATCTTGGGCATGAGTTTTTATGAACGTGTTCATTTACTAGTTTAATCACCATCGGATGAAACCGGCAACAAATTACCTATTTATCGATTGATCGTGAACTGACAAACTAAACGCAGTTTTTTGCCGTCGAACAAGATTTGGTCAGACTAAATGCAGTAAACCGACGTTTTGGAACTGCGTTTGGTCTTCTTTTTTACGCATTGTAGGCGCATGGATGTCCGTAGCTTCGGCATCGGGGCATGCTTAAAAGAGACTGCCCGAATGCAGTTTGTCGGACTAAACGCAGTTGATGCCTATTTGTGTATCGGTTTGAGCCTCACCTCCTTCCCGGGGATCCTCTTTATGTGGATCAGCTCGAGGAGATCGGCCCCGAATATCTCCTTGAACAGATCGAACGGAGTTCTGTCGTCGATCGACGAGAGGCACCTTGAGTTGAGGTGGGACGCCGCCGTGTAAAGCTCGCCCTGGCTGTATTCGTTGAGTATCGCGTGCTTGGGGAAGATGGGGCGCAGCTGCGAGTTGTAGTTCTCGACGCTCGGCTTCTGGTTGCTCGCCCCGGGGTCGCAGAAGAACACCTTCGTCCTCTGATTGCCGGCGTCGTCCGACTCAAGCGAGCGGAAGTCGTCGAAAACGACGTCGCGGTCGGTCAGGATCGCCGGGAAGAGCCTCTTGAAGCTCTCGAGCCCCATCTCGGCCTCGATCGAGTCGAAGAGCTCCTTCACCTTGCTCTGGGTGGCGTTCTCGACGATGTAGAGGAGCGAGAAGGACAGCTCCGGCATCGTGAGGACGAGGATCTCCTTGTCCGATTTGTGCGGCGCGCCGAGGAAATCCATCTGCCAATAATAGGTTATGGAGTTCTTGTGACGGTAGATGAGCCAATCGGAGTAGAGGTGCCCGATCCTGTCGATGTTCTCGGTGTGCTTGTATTCGTATTTCTTCTTGAACTTCCTCTTCTTCAGGGAGACCTGCCTCGGCAGATCGATGGCTTTCACCGACGGGTAGACGCCTCCCTCGATCCTTCTGTAGAGCGTTTTCTCCGAGCATTTGAGGTCGTCGCGGTTGGTGACGAGCGCGTGGTGGACCGATTGGCCTTTGTCGACGATCCTGTCCTTGAGGAGCTCGTTCTGGGAGCGGCATTCCTCATCGGTGAGATCGGCCCCTTCCCTCGTCGAGACGAGCCTGGCCCTCGCGGCATCGTTGGCCAAATCGGGGAGGTATTTGTAATGCTCGAGCGGGCATATCTCCTCCTTCGCGCAGCCGTTGCACACGAAAGGGTATCTCTTCGTCGCGTTGCACTCGAACCTCTCGTAGCTCCGGCATTTGGTGAACGTCTTGCAGCCGTTGCACTGATGGCTGCAGATGAGGGAGCCGCATACCTTCTTTATCTTGCACGGCTTTTTGTTGACGCAGCTATCGCACAGCGAGTCGCCGACCTGCGCCTCCTTGACCTTGATCCGGTTTCTCAGCAATTCCCTCGACACCGATGTCTGGTGCATGCCGAGGGACTCGCCGATCTCGGTGCCGTCGCTCCCCTTCGAGACCAGCCTCTCGAGGATGACCCTTTTTTGGAGATTGAACTGCCTTCCTTTGTTTTTGCCCATATAATTTCTTTGCCTCCTTTTGGTGATGTTCAGCTTATGGGAAAGCCATGAATATCATACCCAAAAGGGGGTTTGTCGGACTAATCGCGGTTCGACGGCAAAAAACTGCGTTTAGTTTGTCAGTTCACGATTTATCGATTGATAGGTCAATTTTGTTGATTTTGTGAGGCTTTGTTGGTGTTTT
>CAVIFQ010000030.1:0-15834 GCA_963642055.1 Roseburia hominis
AGCAAAAAAACTCGGCCGAGCCGAGTTCCGACCGAAATTCATTTCGGTTTTGTTCTGCGAAAATCGTCAACAAATAAGGCGTTTTCGTTGTTTTAAGGATTGTCAATGGCTATAATTTGAAAAATTTTTATGATGAAAAAAGGGCTTTTAATCATAATCTCCGGACCAAGCGGGGTCGGAAAAGGGACAATCCGACAAGAAATCATGAAGGATATTTCCCTCAATCTTTGGTATAGCGTCTCCATGACCACGCGCTCGATGAGAAAGGGTGAGGTCGATGGACGCGATTATTATTTCGTGAGCGAAGAGGAATTCGACCGGAATATCAAAAACGGCAATTTGCTAGAATACGCGACTTTCGTCGGGCATAGATACGGCACGCCTTACGATAAAGTACAGGCGATGCGCGAAGAAGGGAAGAACGTTATCCTCGAGATCGACGTCAAAGGGACGGAGCAAGTCCTTTCGCGTTTATCGAAAGACCATCCCGTCACTTTCTTTATCATGCCTCCCAATTTCTCCTGCCTTGAAGCCCGAATCAGGGGCAGAAGCACGGAAAGCGAAGAGGTCATCAAGGAGCGTTTAGCGAAAGCTGAGCGCGAGATGAGCCTCAAAAACCAATATGAGCACATCATCTACAATGACGATGTGACCCGCGCTTCGATCGAAATCGAAACAATCATCCGCGAGGAAATCCATAAGCGGAACAGCGAAAACGATTTATAATCTCTCTAGATGCTCATTCTAGATGTTTTAACGCAGTATAGCTCTCAGTCTTTGGACCGGACTTTCGTCTATTTATATGACGGAGCGAGAAAAATCGAGCCCCGTTTTCGCGTCCTCATCAATTTCAATGGGCGCTCAGCAATGGGCTTTGTGCTAGCAGTTAGAGAAACTAGCAAGAGCCAAGAAGAGCTAGAGAAAGAGAATGGTTACGCCCTTAAATTCATCGATGATGTGATAGACGAAGATCCGCTTCTTGACGATGAACTTATGGCTCTCGCGAAGAAGGTCGCCGATTATTATCTTTCGCCTTTGATGAGCGTGATCCAGGCGATGCTCCCTCTATCTCTATCCCCTAAAATATCGTCTTTGAAGGGGCCGAAAGTGGCTTACGAGAAATGGGTAGAACTCGTCTCGAATGATGAAAGCGATCTGACGGATAAGCAGATTGAAATGCTCAGATTAGTGGCCTTAAATAGCCCGATTTTGAAAAAAGAAGCGGGTTCTGCGTCGATTTTGGAGAAACTCATAGCCAAAAATCGTGTGAGGATAATCTATAAAGAAAAGGAACGTTTCCATATTCCTGAAGAAGAAAAAGAAGTCCCTCATGAGATGACGCTTGAGCAAAGGAAGGCATATGAGGATATCCTTTCTTCAAATAAAAGCGTCGTGCTCCTTCAAGGGGTGACGGGCTCAGGGAAGACGGAAGTCTATCTCCGCTTGAGCGAGAAAACCCTAGAAGAAGGGAAGAGCGTTTTGATGCTCGTTCCCGAAATCAATCTCACTCCGCGCATGGTTGAATATTTCTCGCGTCGGTTTGGCAAGAAAGTCGCCATCCTCCACAGCGAGCTCACCCAAGCCGAGCGATATGATGAATATCGGCGAATCAAGCGCGGCGAAGCCTCAATCGTGGTTGGGGCAAGAAGCGCCGTTTTCGCGCCGCTTTCCAATATCGGTTTAATCATCTTGGACGAAGAGCACGTCGAATCATATAAACAGGATAATGCCCCTTACTACCACGCGAGAGAAGTGGCGATTTTTAGGGCTGAAGCAATCGGCGCGAAAGTCGTTTTGGGGAGCGCCACCCCTTCTTTAGAAAGCAAGGCCAGAGCCTTAAAAGGCGTCTACGGTTTAGCGAAACTCCCTCACCGCATCAACGAAAGAGCCCTCCCTTCGACTTATATCGTCGATCTCACAAACCGCGATAATTTCTCTAAAGTCAGCCAAAAACTCAGCAAGCCTCTTTTAGTGAAAATCAAAGAGAAGGTCGAGAAAAAAGAGCAAGTGATGCTCTTAATAAATCGGCGCGGCTACTGGACGAATATCATGTGCTCGGCTTGTGGACACATCTTCATTTGCCCTTCTTGCGGCGGCAATCTCACATATCACACAGCCGATCAGATGCTTAAATGCCATCACTGTGGCTACGTCGAGCGTTTCCCTTCCGCTTGTCCTGAGTGCGGATCGCCCAAACTTATGCGCACGGGATATGGCACGGAAAGAGTCGTGAAAGAGATAAACGACATTTTCCCTTCTTACCGTGTGGCGCGTCTTGATAGCGATATCGGGAAAGTCAGCAAAAACGTCGAAAAGACTTTAAATGCCTTCAAAAAGCAGGAATACGATATCTTAGTCGGCACCCAGATGATCGCCAAAGGCCATGATTTCCCGAATGTCACTCTCTCGGGCGTCGTTTTGGCGGATATCGGCTTATCTCTTCCGACCTACCGCGCCGCCGAGCGGACTTTCGAGCTCATCGCCCAAGCCGTTGGGAGAAGCGGGCGAAGCAAAAATGTCGGCGAGGCCATCATCCAGACCTATAACCCCTCCCATTACGCGATCGTTTATGGGGCGAAGCAAGATTACGAGTCCTTTTTCATCAAGGAGATGCAGGAGCGGAAAATGCAGCAATATCCGCCTTTCGTTTATCTGATATCCTTGGAATTCCTCTCTAAAAACGAAGATAAATGCGTGACGGCCGCTGAAGATTTCTTGCGTGAGCTCAAAAGCCAAGAATTTGAGACTGCTACCTACATCGGCCCGCTTTCGCCTTTCTATTCCATGAATGCCGGGCGTTATAGCAGGATCATCCTCATCAAATATAAACGCGAGAGCGGCTTACGCTCATACCTCAAGGAAATCGTGAAGCGCTACAGCGGTCTTTCGGGACTTGATATATCCATCAACGTCGACCCGCTCGACTACTGATTTTTTCTTTTAGAAAATCCTACGCGTACATCCGTAGGCGTGTGCTATACTTTGCGTTGTTGGAGCACTTTATGATTCTTATTTCCGTTTTGGGCCTTGATCAATTTGTCGTCGGGCATTACAGCAAAGAGCACACCTCTAATTTGGCGGAGCTATTCGAGACTGATACCGACGATATCAATTTTTATGCGCCATCATCGATGATTTTCCATAATGGCGTTGAGCAAACGAGCTGGAACACCGTCGTTAAAGTCATGGCGGAATGCCGATATAGAGCGGTGGAAAATAACGTCGCGGAGTATCTAATGAAGACGCTCAGCGAATTCTCCATCAACGTGCAAGTCGTTTTCGAATACTACGAGGAAGAGAATTCCTATGAGAAGATAAACGAGGAATATCCGCGTTACATCACCGAGAGCAATATCGTGAAAACCGAAGAAGAAGAGGTAGACGATTGCTGCGACGATGATGATTGCTCCGAAGCCGATCCGCGCGATAGGGCGGAGCTCGATATCGATAACCCCGACGACATTTATTTAGGAAACGCCTTTGAGGGCTTCGAGGAAAAGCTCAAAGGTAACAATAAATAGGAGAATGGATATGCAAGAATTCGATTTGTCCTTGGCGATTTTGAATGACATCGTCGATAACGATGTGCCTTTCAATGACGCACTCAAAAAAGTATTCCAGAGCAATGAGGAGGTACGCCCTCTTCGGAAGAACGTGGCTTCTTTGATTGGCTGCGAGCTTCGCCACTCGCTTTTGTTTGAATTTTTGCTGAAGGATATAGCGGATCTTTCCAGCGAAGAGAAACGTTACCTCTCGATCGCCTTAAGCGACCTCTATTTTGCGAAGAGGCATACGGAAGATGAAATCACCGATGCCCTCAAAAAGAGACTCGGCGAGGAAAAATACGCCTCGATCGTTCCTTTGATTGAGAAGGCCAGCGACACGAACTCTCTCATTCCAGAATCCTTCCCGAAGAGCAGCAACCGTTATCTAACCCTTCGTTATAACACCCCAGAGTGGGTTTTGAAGATTTGGGAGCATTTCGGCTTTGGAACAACTTACAAAATCTTAAAGAAAAACGGCCGTCCTTTGATGGGCACTGTCAGAGTCAGAAACACGATTTCCGTTGAGGAAGTCATGAACAACAATCCTGATTTTGCCAAAACCCCAGTTGATCGCATTCTCACTTATAACGGCAAAGTGCCGCTTCGTAAACTCGATTTAATGAAGGAAGGGCACATCTTCCTTGAAAAGCCGGCGACCAAAGATTTGCTTGACCGTTACACCGTCTCTGAGCCAAGCGAGATTCTCATCTACAATGGCAACAAGGATTCTTCGATCCTCAAAGAAGCCATTGAGCATTATGGCAGCAGTGTGGGCCTCAATCTCGGCGTAAGAGACCTCAACAAATATCTCGACGTCACGAAGATGATCAAAACCCTCAACCTCAAGAACGTGAATTTCTTCGCCGCCGATCCTTTGAGCATGGAAGCTGCGATCTCGCGCCCGATTGATTTAGTGATCGCTGCGCCAGACAGCAGCAACTTCGACCGTATCCGCGAATGCCCGGATTACTTGCTCCATTTCAAGAAAGAATCGATGGACGCTCTCTTCCAGCAAGAGAAAGACACCCTCGAAGGCACGAGCAAATACGTGGCGGAGAAAGGTAAACTCATCTACATGGTCTACACCATCTCCAAGAAAGAGGGCCACAATACCATCATTGATTTCCTTTTGAATCACCGCGAATTCCATATCGTTGAGGAGAAGCAGCACTTCCCGTTCGATGATCTTGATACCGCTCTATATTATTGCGTCCTTGAAAAAGACTCGGCGCTTGCCAAAGACCCAGTATCATTTGCCCCGTTCTTCGTCGGAAGAGAAGGAGGCAATGAAGTCTCGATTTCCGCCGACAGCCATTGATCATTCTTATGCCCAAAAATCTATTCGGATACACCCTCAAAGCGCTCCAAGAGGAAATGGTTTCTCTTGGCGAAAAGCCTTACCGAGCCACGCAGCTCTTTCAATGGATATACGTGAAGAAAGTCTACAATTTCGACTTGATGAGCGATATCTCCAAAAGCTTTCGCGAGGTTTTAAAGCGCGATTATTGCTTGACTCTGCCCTCTGTTTTCAAAAGGCAAGACGCAAGCGATGGCACGATCAAACTCCTTCTAGAACTTGAAGACGGAGCGAAAGTCGAAACCGTTTTGATGCGATATGACTATGGGAACGTCGTCTGCGTATCAAGCGAAGTCGGCTGCTCGATGGGCTGCGCTTTCTGCGCCTCGGGCTTGCTAAGAAAAGAACGCAATTTGACTTCCGCCGAGATGATGGGGGAGATTACTCTCATCAATGAGATTCTTGCTTCGGAAGGGCAAAATGTCACCCATATCGTCGTGATGGGGACGGGTGAGCCTTTCGATAATTACGATAATGTCCTCTCTTTCGTTCACACCGCCAATGAAGCGAAAGGCTTAGGAATCGGGGCGCGCCATATCACGGTCAGCACCTGTGGACTCGTGCCAGGGATAAAGCGATACGCCGATGAAGGAATCCAGATCAATTTGGCCATTTCCTTGCATGCTCCTAATGATGAAATAAGAAAAGAAATCATGCCTATCGCTAGACATTATCCTTTGAATGAGCTTATGGATGCGGTCCGATATTACGAGGCAAAAGGCGGTAGACGCGTCACTTTTGAGTATATTTTGCTTAAGGGAATCAACGATTCCATTGAGAACGCCAATGAATTGAGCGACCTCATCAGGGGCACCTTGGCTTACGTAAACCTTATCCCTTATAACCCCGTAAAAGAAAAACCGTACGAGAGATCGAGCGAAAAAGCCATCAAGGCCTTCAATGATCAACTCCGCAAAAGAGGCATCAATTGTACGATCCGCAAAGAATTCGGCACGGATATCGATGCGGCGTGTGGCCAGCTTCGCGTGAAATACGTCGAGGGCAAAAAATGAGCAAAGAGAAATATACCGGCACCTACGCTTACCGGACCGATATCGGCAAAGTCAGAAACAACAACGAAGATCAAGCCGTCGTCCTTCTCAACGAGAACGGCGAGGTCTTGCTTTTGGCCTGCGACGGGATGGGTGGGGCCAATAAAGGCGATTTGGCGAGCAAAGTCGCGCTTGAGGAAATAAAAAAAGCCTTCCACGAGAAGAAAAAAGCCCATTTCAAGAAGCAGGATTCCTGGTGGGCGAGCAAAGTAATCAAAGCGATAAACGCCAAAATATACGATATGGCCGAGAGCAATCCCGTCTATAAAGGCATGGGCACTACTTTGGTGATGGTCATTATCTCCGACGATAATCTCATGATGGTGAATTTGGGCGATTCAAGAGCGTATCTGGATGATGGAGAAACCCTCACTCAGATAAGCGAAGATCAGACTTATGTCAGATATTTAGTTTCCACAGGGAAAATCAAAGCGAGCGAAGCAGATTCACATCCAGAGCGGCATGTTCTCATGAACGCTTTAGGCATTTTCCCCTCGGTTTCTTTGGCTTTCTCTTTCCGGAAATACCATGGGGAAAGCGTTTTACTCTGCACTGACGGAATCTACAATCAGCTCTCGAATGAGGAGATCCATGCGCTTATCTCCACGAACGAGAGAGCCGATCAAAAAGTTACGGGCCTTATAATGGCCGCGAATGCTGCCGGCGGCAGCGACAACGAGGGGGTTGCTTACTGGGAGATTTTGAAAGAATGATCGGCCGTGGCGACAGAATCGATGAGCGATACCATATCGTCAATCCCATCGCGCATGGAGGGATGGCTGACGTATATGAGGCGTATGATGCCATCAGTAGAAAAACCGTAGCGATCAAAATCATGCGCGCGGAGATGATGAAGGACAGCAAAAACATCGCGCGTTTTCAGCGTGAATGCATCGCGGCCGCGAGTTTAAATAGCCCTTTCGTGGTGCATGTATACGGGCAAGGCACGATCGAAGGTAGACCCTATATGGTCAATGAATACGTGCGTGGGGAGACGCTCCGCGACCGCCTCAATTTCACAAGCCTTCATCGTTTATCTTACCTAGAGGCCTGCGAAGTGATGCTTCAGCTCACCGAAGGAGTCCAATATATCCATGAGCATGGAATCGTCCACTGTGACATCAAGCCGGATAATCTTTTCTATTTGAGCGATGGTTCCATCAAAATCAGCGATTTCGGCATCAGTTCCGAAATTGGGGAGAAGAGCCGTGGGGATGCCGTAAGCGGGACCGTCCATTACTGCGCCCCCGAGATTCTCATGGGGCAAAGTGCCGCTCCGACAAGCGATATTTATTCGATGGGCGTCGTCTTTTACGAAATCATTGTCGGCAAGGTGCCATTCGATGGCAATGACCCTGAGGAAATCGCCATAAAGCAAATCAAAAACCATTTCCCAGAGCCGAGTTTGTCTCTTCCTGGTATCCCAAAGCCCTTAGAGAAAATCATCATTAAGGCCACCCGAAAAAGAAAAGAAGAACGTTACCAAAGTGCCGAATCTATGCATAAAGCCATTGAAGAGGCGATGAAAAACAGCAAGAATCTCAAGGAGAAGAAAAGCTTTTTCGCGAAGCTTTTCGGTTTTAAATAATGGATTTACGCTCGATAAAATACCCAAAAGGGAATCCTTCTTTGCTAGCCTCGGATAAAAGCCGGCTCCAGGAAGAAGTAAACAAAGCCGCATCTTGTGGTTCCTCTTTCATCCATATCGATGTGATGGATGGGCATTTCGTGCCGAATGTCTCTTTTTCTTTTGAAACCGCAAAACGTATCGAAAGACCTAACTGCGGTCACCCATTTTATAAAGACGCCCATTTGATGATCGTCGATCCTTTAAAGCAAATCGAGGCGTATGCCGAAGTTTGTGACATCGTGACTTTTCATCTTGAGGCTTTAGAAAACGAAGAAGACATTAAAAAGGGTGCTGAGATTATCAAAAAGAAGGGCGTTTTTGCAGGCTTAGCCATCAATCCTGAAACCAAAATCGCCGCAATTTCCCCTTATCTTCCTTATTTTGACCTTATTCTCCTTATGACTGTTCATCCAGGTAAAGGCGGGCAGCCCTTCGATCCGAATGGCTATAACCGCATCCGCGTTTTGAAAAATATGATGAAAGATATGGAGCATCCTCCGGTTCTAGAAATCGATGGGGGAGTCAACGAGAAAACGGCCCCCGAGGCGATCAAGGCCGGGGCGGAGCTACTTGTGGCAGGCTCTTATTTATACGGGCACGATGATTTTGCTGAGCGTTTTACGCTCCTGGAGAAGAAGCAATGACCTTGTTTTTGCTTTTTCTTCTTTTGTCTATCTTTTTGCCCATCTTTTTCGTGGTCGTTGCTTTAGCAAAAACGAAAAGCGAGAAGAGCGATTTCTCTTTCCGTTCCTATTTTTCCTATGAGCTTTTTTCATCCGAGAAAAAAGACGCCTTATATTACATATTAAGGATAATAGGGGCTTTAGCCTTCTTGACCCCGGTTCTTTCGGGGATATACGGGCTTACGCTGACGCTTACTAGAGGCAGTTCTGATTCTTCCTTTTTCTTAGGATCAGTGGTGCTTTTCTCTTTTATCTTTTCCTTGATGCAATATTGGCTCACTTATTGCTCTCTTTCTTATTCCAAAAAGCATTTGACGCTGTTTTTCTGTAGCGATGCCGCCCTCATCATTTTTTCCGGCATGGCCGCTTTCTACTTCCTAGCGGTCTATCATAACGTTTATCTGTCTTCTTCTCTTTTCCTTACGATCCTGCTTTTATTGATTGTCGTTATTTCGATCGGCATTTTGCTGAATCCCAAACTCAAGGACTGGGACAAAATGGAAAGGGCTACGAAAGAAGACGGGAGTGTCTACTACATCAGGCCGAAACGGTTCGTCCTCCCTTATAGCGAGTGGCTCCTTTTGCTTATGTCATTTATCAGCAATATCGCCATCATAGTTGGGCTATATCTCATATCCATAAACTAAAAAACTAGCGGTTTTTTATGTCCGCTAGTTCGAAGCAAAAGAATAATGATTGATTATTCGGCGGCTTTGGCTTTGGTGCTCTTGTTGAGCGCGCGATAAGCACGGGCCGACATTCTGACTTCGACCATTTTGCCGTTGATTTCGACTTTGTACTTTTGGAGATTGACGTTCCAAGTGCGGCGTGTGGCTCTCACACTGTGGCTACGGTTATTTCCGCTCATCGCTTTCTTTCCGGAAATTGGGCATACTCTTGACATAACTTTACCTCTACAACGCTAAAAGCGCGCTTAGAAATATACCATAATGTCTTGATAAGATGAAAGAAAAATCTTCTTTATGTTCCGCGCTTTCCGCTCATGGAGCCCTTTTCTTCGATTTTAGGCGCAGAAAAATGCCTTCGCTCGTACTTTTAGGGAGGATACTATGGTATAGTATTCGCAACAATTTGTACCTTTCGCGAGGAGAAAAACATGAGCACTAAATTAGCCGCGATGATCTTGGCAGGTGGAAAAGGCACCCGTCTTCAGGCTTTGACGAAGAAAAGGGCGAAGCCGGCCGTCTCTTATGGCGGAAAATATCGGATTATCGACTTCCCTTTATCCAACTGCGCCAATACGGGCATCCAATGCGTTGGCGTTTTGACGCAATACGAGAGCAGTGAGCTGAATGCTTATATCGGCAACGGCGAGAAGTGGGGGTTAAACGGAAATAAGTCCCTTACCTCGGTCTTGACGCCAAAGCAGACTGATGAAGGCAGCAACTGGTATTTAGGCACGGCTGATGCCATTTATCAGAACATCGATTGGCTTGACAGCGTCGATCCGGAATACGTTTTGATCCTCTCTGGCGACCACATCTATAGCTGCAACTACCTCGATATGCTCAAAAAGCACATCTCGAGCAAAGCCGATTGCACGATTTCGGTTTATCCAGTCCCGATGGAAGAAGCCTCGCGCTTTGGCATTTTGGTGACCGATAAAGACGATACCATCGTGAATTTCGTCGAAAAGCCGAAGAAACCAATCAGCAATCTGGCTTCCATGGGCATTTACATTTTCACTTATAAAGCTCTCCGCGCGGAACTTTTGCTCGATGCGAAACAAGATACCGACCATGACTTTGGGAAAAACATCATCCCGAACATGCTTTCTAAAGGCAAGAAGCTTGTGGCTTATACTTACCACGGCTACTGGAAAGACGTCGGAACCATCGCGAGCTTGCACGAAGCGAATATGGATTTGCTTCTCTCGGGCGAGCCATCAATCAATATCTACACCGTTCAAGGCGAAAACAAAATCTACTCAGCCGACTTAAGGAGCCATCCTCAATATATTGGCCCACGCGCCGAAGTTAAGGATTCGCTCATTAACCAAGGGGCAATAATCCTCGGCAACGTCGAGCACTGCGTAATCTCGGGTGAAGCGGTGATCGAGGCGGGAGCCAAATGCAAGAATTCCGTCATCATGAATGGCGCGCTCATCAAAAAAGGCGCCGTGGTGGAAGATGCGATTATCGGGCCTGATACCCTTATCGATACCAATGAGAAAATCAATCTTAAGCACGACGGCATCGCCCTTATCGTGAACGGAAAGGCAGGAAAATAGAAAATGAAAAACGTCATCGGTTTACTCAATTGCCACTCTTCTCCAGAACTTGGGGAACTCACGAGCAATCGCCCTTTGGCCTCGACCTCTTTCTTGGGGCGTTACGCCTTCTGCGACTTCGCTTTGTCGAACTTCTGCAACAGCGAAATCGATAATGTCGGCATTTTGGTAAAAAACCATCAACGCTCCATGCTCAAGCATATGGGCAGCATGATGAGCTGGGTCACCAACACAAAAGTCGGGCATGAGACCATTTTCTATAACGAGAATGGCGCGCTTAATGAAGCCTACAATACCGACATCAATAACATTTTGGAAAACGACTGGGTCCTTTATGACAGCAATGCCTCCTATATCGTCTTCCAAAGCGCCCATATCATCATGAATCTCGACCTTCGTCCGATTCTCGATGAGCACATCGCGCGTGGAGAGAGCATCACCGTCCTCTATAAGGAAATCGAGGATGCTGACCGCGAATTCGGGAGTTCCAACGTCTTCGATATCGATAACGAAGGCTACGTGCGCTCCGCGAAAAAGAACGATGGCACCCACAAAAAAGCCAATGTTTCCTTGGAAGTTTGGATCATCAACCGCGAGGTTTTGGCGGAAATCGTCCGTCGCCATAACGAAGTCAGCGCCTCTTTCGGCATGAAAGAGACTTTGGCCTGGCTCGTCGATATCGGGGCTTACAAAATGCATGCCCACAAATTCGAAGGCTATGCCAGATGCTTCGACTCCTTGCCTCATTACGTTCAGTACAGCTTCGAGCTTCTTGACCGCGATGTGGCTGAGCAGCTCTTCCTTCCTTCTTGGCCAATCTACACCCAGACCCACGATACCCCGCCTGCTTTATACGGGAAAGACGCGGACGTCAGGAACTCTTTTGTCTCCAATGGCTGCATAATCGAGGGCGAAGTCACCGACAGCATCCTTTGTCGTGGCGTCAAGATTGGGAAAGGCGCCGTCATCAAGCGTTCGATTATTTTGAGTCAAGTCTCAGTCGGCGATAAAGCGGTCCTAGGAGATGTGGTCGTCGATAAGTATTCGGTCATCACCGCGAACCACACCATCAAAGGCGACCCATACAATATCATCTACCTCAAGCAAGGAGCCATTCTATGAAGATTGCGATGATCGCAAGCGAAAGCAACCCGCTCGCCAAAAGTGGCGGATTGGCCGACGTTGTCTATTCTTTGAGCGCTGAGCTAGCGAAGATGCATCACGAAGTGATCGTCGTGATGCCTTACTACAAATCGATCAAAAACAAGAAAGGCCTCATTGGCAAAAACATCGGTTCTTTGCACGTTGATATGTCTTGGCGCAACATCGAGTCGGCGGTATATGAAGAAGAGATCGATGGGGTCAAATTCTATCTCATCGATAATCAATATTATTTCGGGCGCGACAGTTTGTACGGCTACGACGATGATGGCGAGCGTTTCGCTTTCTTCGCTTTAGCCTCAATCAAGCTCCTTGAAGAGATTTCCTTCAAAGCCGACATCATCCATGTCCATGACTGGCAAAGCGCGATGATTCCTTGCTTAGTGAAAGAAGGCAAGAAAGGCGACCCGTTCTTTGCTTCCACTCGTTTTGTGCTCACGATCCATAATCCGGCTTTCAAAGGAATCTTGGATAAATATTTCCTCGGCGATTTCTTCTCGCTCAGCGATTCTCTCTTCGATAACGGCAGCGTTCGTTTCGATGGGATGGTGTCGACTTTAAAAAGCGGCATCGTCTATGCCGATAAAATCACAACCGTTTCCCCAACTCACCGTGGCGAGCTACTAACGCCTTTAGGCAGTCAAGGCTTAAGCGATGTTTTGCGATTAAGAGAAGCGGATTTTGCGGGGTTTTTGAACGGTATCGACACCAATGAATGGGACCCAAGCAAAGATAATTTCATCGCAAAACGTTACGATATTGATGATTTAGAGGACGGAAAGCACGCCAACCAGAAGGATTTGCTCTCTTCTTTCAATGTTCATTGGTATGGCGGGCCAGTTTATGGCATCGTTTCGCGATTATCCTGGCAAAAAGGCATTAATCTCGTGATCGAAAGTGGGAGAAAAGCTCTCGCCAATGGCGCGAATCTCTTAGTCCTTGGCTCCGGCGAATACGAACTCGAGCAGAAATTTGAGGCTTTACGGCGCGACTTCCCGGATACATGCGGGATTTACATCGGTTTCTCCAATGCCTTGGCCCATAAAATCTATGCCGGAAGCGACTTCTTCCTTATGCCTAGCCTCTTTGAGCCGTGTGGCATTTCCCAGATGGTGGCGCAGCGATATGGCACCCTTCCTATCGTCCGTTATACTGGCGGTCTCCGCGACACCGTAGAAGGGTATGAAGGCAAAGAAGTCGAAGGGAAAGACGGCATCGGCTTCAATGATTACGATGTCGAAGGTCTTGATTACGGCATCGGTTTGTCGAGGAAACTATATTCCAACCAAAAGGATTATTACGCGGTGGCGCGTAACGCAATGAGGCTTGACCGCGGATGGCACTTGAGCGCCCAGAATTATCTAGGCATGTATCAAGAACTCGTGAATAGAGGTTAACACGCGTCTAAAATTAATAGAGTCGAAAATCATCAAGAGGTTTAACTATGTCTTACGATCATAAAAAAATAGAGCAAAAGTGGCGGAAATACTGGGAAAAGCATGACGTTTTCCATTGCGATACCAGCGATTTCTCAAAGCCGAAATTCTATGCTCTCGACATGTTCCCTTACCCAAGCGGCCAAGGGCTTCACGTCGGCCATCCGGAAGGGTATACCGCAAGCGACATCGTCGCCCGCATGAAGAGAATGCAAGGCTATAACGTCCTTCATCCGATGGGATGGGATGCCTTTGGCCTTCCAGCCGAGGATTTCGCCCGCAAAAACAACCAGCACCCAGAGGAATTCACCCGCAAGAACATCGCCCATTTCAAGGACCAGATACAGTCTCTTGGCATGTCCATCGATTGGTCAAAGGAATTTGCGACGATCGATCCATCCTATTACAAATGGACGCAGTGGATTTTCGCGAGGATGTTCGAGAACGATTTGGCTTATGTTGGCAATATGCCGGTCAATTATTGCCCAGAGTTAGGGACGGTGCTCGCCAATGAAGAAGTCATCGACGGGAAGAGCGAAAGAGGTGGATATCCCGTCATCCGCATGCCGATGAGGCAGTGGGTTCTCCGCATCACCCGATACGCTGATCGCCTCGAGAAAGATCTTGCAGGCCTCGATTGGCCAAAGAGCACTTTGGAGCTCCAAAAGAACTGGATTGGGAGGAGCCAAGGCGTTGAGATCGAATTCGACGTTGATGGCAACAATGACTCTTTCAAAGTCTTCACGACGAGAGTCGACACTCTCTTTGGCTGCACTTATTGCTGCTTAGCCCCTGAACATCCGCTCGTTAGTAAACTCGTGAGTGCCGAACAAAAAGAGGCGGTGGAAGCGTATGTCAAAAAAGCCGCGAGCAAGAGCGATCTTGACCGCAGTCAGCTCAACCAAAAAGAGAAAGAAGGCGTCTTCCTTGGGGTTTACGCCATTAACCCGATCAATGGAAAGAAGATCCCGGTCTATGTGGCCGATTACGTTTTAGGCTCTTATGGCACCGGAGCCGTCATGGCCGTACCAGCGCACGATGATAGGGATTATGCGTTCGCCAAGCGCCACAATCTAGCGATGATTCAGGTTTTGGAAGGCGATATCAGCGAGAATGCTTTTGTTGATGATGCCCCCCACATCAATAGCGGTTTCGCCGATGGCATGAATATCGCCGAGGCCAAAAAAGCCATTGCCGAAAAGCTTGTCGAACTTGGCAAAGGCAAAATCGTCACCAACTACAAACTCCGTGACTGGATTTTCTCGAGACAGCGTTACTGGGGCGAACCTATTCCGATGGTTAGGACAGAAGACGGAGAAGAGCACGTTTGCGAAGATGAACTCCCGCTCGTTCTCCCGCCGCTTGATGATTATCAGCCCGCTAAAGACGGGAAGCCTCCGCTTTCCAAAGCACCTGCTTCTTGGCTCAATACCACCTATAAAGAGCAAAAGGCCGTAAGAGAGACCAACACCATGCCACAGTGGGCTGGCTCTAGCTGGTACTACATCCGCTACATCGATCCGCATAACGATAAGGTGATGGCCGATAAGAAGTTGCTCGATCACTGGCTCCCGGTTGACTTATATATCGGCGGCCAAGAGCATGCCGTCCTCCATTTGCTTTATGCGCGCTTCTACCACAAATTCTTAAAAGATATCGGCGTAGTGAGCTGCGATGAGCCGTTCAAACGCGTCTATCACCAGGGCATGATCCTTGGAGAAAACGGCGAGAAGATGAGCAAATCGCGCGGAAACGTCATCAATCCTGATCAAATCGTCGATGAGAGTGGTGCCGATTCTCTCCGCTTATTCGAGATGTTCGCTGGACCTCTCAATGAATCAAAGCCATGGAGCACGACTGGCTTAGTCGGCGCAAAACGCTTTATCGAAAGAGCGTATCGGTTAGTCGATGATGAGGAATTATCGAAGAAAATCGTTGATACAAATAATGGTGAGCTCGATAGAAGCTATAACGTCCTCATCAAAAAAGTCACCGACGATTATTCCTCTCTTTCCTTCAATACCGCCATCAGCGCGATGATGGTCTTCGTCAATGACTGCTACAAAGCCAAAGAGATTTATCGTCCTTATATGGAAGGATTCGTCAAAACCTTCTCCTGCATCTGCCCGTTCGTCGGGGAAGAGATGTGGGAAAAGCTCGGCCATTCGGGAACAATCGCTTATGAAGCTTGGCCAAGCTATGACGAGAGCAAGCTCGTGACCGATTCGGTAAAGATCAGCGTTTCGGTCAACGGCAAGATGCGCGATCTCATCGAAGTGCCATCCGAAATCGATGAAGAGACGCTTAAGGCTAAAGCCTTGACCGAAAAAGTACAGAAGTTCATCGATGGCAAGACCATCAGGAAAGTGATTGTCGTCAAAGGCAAAATCGTCAACTTCGTCGTTGCTTAATCGTCTAATAGGAGGGCTAATTGCTCTCCTTTTATTTTGTAGATTGTGACTCTTTGCCCTTCTTTCAGCTTTTTCTTGGATGAATGATCGAACATCCCGAGTAAGGCAATCGTTTTCTTTTTGCCATCAGTTAGGTAATAGGCAAGCGGGCGAGATGAGTTTTCTCCGGTAGAGGAAAGTGAATAAGTGATGAGCGCTGAAACGAGTTCTCCTTCCTTCTTTATATAAGGAAAAAAGCGGAAAAGGCACTGTTTGAGCAAAAAGTAGACCGAAGCAAGGGCGTAGATGCCGAAGAGTATGACCATATA
>CAVIFQ010000031.1:0-15556 GCA_963642055.1 Roseburia hominis
TAATTAAGATGATTGAAGAAATCTCACGCCGTCTTTCATCTTCTCGTTGCAAATGGAGATGGGCGAGGGGATAATAGGCCCGTCGATAAAGTAGAAAGCAGTTCGCAAGACTCGCCAGATTCTTCTATAAGAATTGGCCCATGGCTACCAAGAAAGGTACATCATGCATGGAGTGGCGCGAAATTGCCGCTCTATTTTATTTCTCTAGGAGGAACAAATCATCGCATACTTCAACTCGAACAACCGACGCCCTGAAAAACGCTTCGACCCCATCAATGAGCACATCCGCTACCCGGAAGTCCTCGTCATTGGCCCCACAGGTGAGCAATTAGGGAGAATGAGCTCCAGAGCCGCGAACGAACTCGCGATGCGCTACGACTTAGATCTCTACTGCGTTGCCCCGAACGCCAACCCGCCAGTCTGCAAAATCTGCAACTATGGAAAGCTTCGCTACGAAAAAGAGAAAGCTGCCAAAGAAGCCAGAAAGAACCAGCAGAAGACGGAAATGAAGCAAATCCAGCTCACGCCGCAAATCGGCGTCCATGACCTTGACACCAAAGCGCGCCAAGCCCGCAAATTCATCGAGGGCGGCGATAAAGTTCAAGTCTGCGTCGTCTTCCGCGGACGCCAAATGTCCCACAAGGAAGTCGGAGAAGATGTAATGAAGAGGTTTGTTGACCAGCTCGCCGATATCGCAATCGTAGACAAAGCCCCCTACTGGGAAGGCAAGTGGTACAACTCGATCTTGGCACCAAGCAAGAAGAAATAGGAGGAATTCTTATGCCGAAAATGAAGAGCAACAGAGCTTTGATGAAGCGTATCAAAGTCACCGGAACCGGTAAAATCAAAAGAAAGCACGCTTATATGGGCCATTTAGCCCCGAGAAAATCGCGCAAGCAGAAGAAACACTTGGCGATGGCTACCTATGTGAATCCAGTGGACATGCCACGTATCCGCGACATGATCAACTACAAAGCCAAATAACGAGGAGATAGATCAATGAGAGTTAAAGGAAGCGTTGCGACGAGAGCTCGCCGCAAGAAAATCTTAAACCGCGCCGAAGGTTATTTCGGCAGCAAGCACCTCTTATTTAAGACCGCGAAAGAGCAGGTGCTCCACAGCCTCCGCTACAGCTACGTCTCCCGTCGTGAGATCAAGCGTGATTTCCGCAAGCTTTGGATCAAGCGTATCAATGCCGCTTGCCGCGTCAACGACATCAGCTATTCCCGTTTCATGGATGGGCTCAAGAAGAGTGGCATCGCCATCAACCGCAAGATGCTCTCCGAGTTAGCCATCAATGATCCTGCCGGATTCAGCAAACTCGTCGAGACCGCCAAAAAAGCTGGTAAATAAGCCTATTAAAAACGAAATAGCCCGCAAAATCGGGCTATTTTTTATTTATGCAATTCTAGCGTGTTTCTAAATATCGCCAGCAAAAGCGGCTTATTTTTCGCCAAATTCCTTTTTCACGCCATCAATATAGAGAATCTGCTCAACGTTATTCACGCACTCCTCCACAAGCGGGGCGAAATCGAATTTGCTCTCATAGAAAAGGCACTCATCGATCTTCGGTTTCGTCTTCGGTTTCTTCGGCGCGAAAATCGTGCAGCAATCTTCATATGGGCGGATCGAGATTTCGTAAGTCCCGATTCTTTTTGCGGTATTGATGATGGAGATTTTATCGCTGACCGCGAGAGGCCTAATAATCGGAAAATTCGTGACATCGTTTATCGCAATCATCGAATCGAGCGTCTGACTTGCCACTTGGCCAATCGATTCGCCAGTCGCGATGCCAAGGCAATGATGGGATTTCGCTAGGGAGGTAGAAATACGCATCATCATCCTTCGCATGATCGTGATGCAATACGGCTCATCCACATTCGCGTATATCGCTTCCTGGAGTTTCGTGAAAGGAACGATATTGAGCTTGATTTCTCTTTGATAAACGGAAAGAGATTTGATGATATCCTCAAGTTTTCCCAAAACGGCGCTTGAAGTATAGGGCGGAGCCGCAAAATGGATGCATTCGATTCTCACGCCTCTCCGCAATAAAGCATAAGAAGCAACAGGCGAATCGATGCCGCCAGAAAGCAGCATCATGACTTTGCCGTTCATCCCAAGTGGATAGCCGCCGGCCCCCGGATAGGTGTGGCAGCTGATATAAGCGGCGTCCTTTCTTAACTCGATATTGACCCTGATATCGGGATTATGGACATCGACCGTCAAATCGGTATGCTCCAAAATATAGCCGCCGACTTCACGGGCGATGGCATAGCTATCGAGCGGATAGGTTTTATCGGCCCTTTTAGCCTCAACCTTGAAGGTTTTGCCGCTTTCTTTTTGAATGAGCGCTAAAGCGGTTTCTTCGATATCGGAGAACTCTTTGCTGGATTTATAAACCAAAGAAAGACGCTGAATGCCGCTTATTTCCTCTAAACGGGCCAGCACTTCTTCTTCGTTATCTTTGGACAAAGAGACATAACTATGGTCGCGGTCGGTTGAGACGCTCACGCCCTCATAGTTTCTAAGAGCGTCGCGGATATTCCTATTGAGCTGGTTTATGAATAATTTCCTATTGTCGCCTTTGGTGCCGAGCTCCCCATAATGCACCATGATCATCTCGCATTTCATCGATCGATTACCTCCTTCATGATTCTTTCAAGCGTTTCTACGAATATCTTCGCTTCCTGAAGCGTATTCTCGCTCCCGAAAGAAAGACGGATGCTGTTGCTCGCTTCTTCAATAGAGTAACCGCACGAAAGAAGGACGCTAGAAGCGTGCGCCTCTTTCGAAGAGCAAGCCGAGACGCTCGAGATGTAAATATCGTTATTGGATAAAGCCTCCACGATCACCGAGGCTTTTTTCTTTTTAAAACCGACATTCAGCACAAAAGGCGTCTGTTTTGCGGAGATTTCCGAAGAATGGACGCTAAATTGTTCCGGATTAGATAGAAAATAAGCGCGGAGATATTCGTATATCGCTTGGGCGTTTTGATAATTCTTTTCGCGTTTAGCCAAAGCAATCTCGAGCGCCTTATTCATCGCGATGGCCCCTGCTACATCTACCGTTCCCGCGCGGAAGCCGTGCTCTTGCTCCCCTCCTGCTACCACGGAGAAAAAGGACATCGTCTTTTTGTAGATGAGTCCCCCATTGCCCTTAAGCCCACCGAATTTATGAGCCGAGAAAGAACAGAGATCGATGTCTTTGTAAGGCAGATCTATCTTCCCGATGGCTTGGGTAGCGTCGACATGGAGGAAACATTTGGGGTATTGATGCACGATTTTCGCGATTGAGGCGATGTCATTGGAAGAGCCAAGCTCGTTATTCACCGCCATCACGCTTACGATGATGGTATCTTTATCTATCGAAGAGGCAAGCTGAGCCGTATCGATATGCCCGAAAGAATCAACCGGAAGTTTAATAACTTCGAAAGACCCTTCTTTTTCTAACTCCTCAAGTGGCTTATTGACGCTTGGATGCTCAACGCTCGAGGTTATGATTTTCTTGCCACGATTCTTGTAATGGATGGCTGCTCCTTTTAGAGCGAGGTTATTGGATTCGCTCGCTCCGCTCGTAAATATCAAAGAGTGCGTCTTTTCGACTTTCAGAAGTTTCAGGATATTTTCCCGTGCCTCTTCTAAAGCACGCGAAGAAGATAAGCCAACGGCGTGATTGGATTCGCTGTTGGCAAAATAAACCTCATTCGCCCGAACGAAAGAGGAAAGCACCTCTTTCTCTGGCCTAGTTGTGGCCGCATTATCGAAATAAATCATCATTGAGCGCCTTTATATGTGCGTTTGCTCTCCATCGCGATCTCATAAGCCTGCTTGAAATCACCTTTGTAGAAAAGACCTTCCGCCTGAGTGAGAAGAGAATTAATCATCGCATCGCTGTTGCGTCTTCTATTCATCAAAACAATCGTCTCCTCGGCGAGCGACAAATCCTTCTTCAATTGGTTGATTGAGGAGAAGGTTGCATCCCCCACTTTCGTCAGTTCGGAATGGATCTCCCTGACTTTCGCCACATCGATCGGTTTCGTGTAAAGAAGCGCGCTTAAGGAATTAAGCTTCTCATGCAAGAGGGCGAAATCGTCTTCAAAGCGTTTACTCACCGCCTCAATGTTGATTTCCCGCACGTCAATCTCGCTTTGACGCAGCTTTTTGTAATAGATCGATAAGTCGCTTCGCGCCTCTTCGCTGTCGTTTTTGAGGGAAGAGAGATACGAGCGGAGAGCCTCGATGGCTTTTGAAGCCTCCTGGTTTTTCTCTTTGAGGTTATCCATTTTTTCAAGGAGAACGCTGTAGGGCTGATAAACACCGCTATTGAGGTAGGTGTCGAGGGAGCGCTTGCTCGCCCCGGCCTTATTTATGGCGTCAGTTATATCATCGATGAGTTTTTGCTCTTCTTTGTCGAGCACGTAGAATTTCTTCAAAGTCGGCCGGGAATGGCAAAGATTGATGAAAGTTGACTCGAGGTTAATCTCCTCTTTGCTCACTTCGCCAGTCTCTTTTTCGAAACGCTCGCGGGATTTCACTTCTTTGCTGAGTGCTTCATCATAGGAGCTTATTTTCTCATTGATCTCATCGATGGCCTCATTCGCCCCTTTGAGGTGGAAACCCTGGATTTCGGAAGCGAGTTTGGAAAGGCGGTCATCGATCGCGTTCAAATCGTTCTTCGTCAAGATATGGTAAAGCGGATACTTGTCTTCAATCATCTCATCATATCGGTGCGAGAGGCGCGAAAGCTTCTCGGGCAAAATGACGGTGACGCTTAAGCAAAGGCCTGGGAGATTGGTCAAAGCGTGAAGCAATGAATCGGTGATCGGAGCGATCGAATTCGTCAAAATCGCCTTCGCGTTTGAGTAACGTGCATTGTCGATATCGGCATCGACCTCATCGAAAAGCGACTCGATTTTCCTAAACATCGCGTTCAAAGAGACGCTCACTAAACCAAGATCGCCTTGTTTGGCGTAATAGGACTGCTTGACGCTCCGGAAGCGCTCACGCTCATTGACGGCTAATTGGCGACAGACTTCCTCTTCCTGAAATTTGTGTTTGAGGGCAGTATCGAGGCTAGTGACGATTTTCTCATAATCGTCGATGTTCTTCTTAAAGGTAGGAAGAGAGGATTTAAGTTCGCCGTATCTCCGCTCGGAAATAAGATCCTGCATCGAGTTGATGCTAGCTTGAGCAGTGGCATCGGAAGCATCTCTAGCGTCCTTGAAGCGGCGATTGAAATCGACGTAATCCTGAACATAGGTGAGATTCATCGAGGATATCGTCTCTAGGCGCTTGATATATTGATAATCTTGCCCCAATAACATCGCATGGCTCTTCTCGAAACGCGCCGATAAGGCCTTGGCGGTCTTTTTGATGGATAAATGCTTGAAAAGGGTGAAATAAAGAATCAGGAAAACCCCCGCAACGAGCGCGGCTCCTCCTATTGCTAGAGCGATTATTCCACCGGTGGAAAGCAAGATGACCATAAAGAAAAATTTCCCTAAAGAATGATAGCACACCGCCACGTAGAAAAGAGAAAAAGTCGCTAGAAAAAGATAAGCGGCCGCCTTCGCTTCTAGGAGCGAGAAAAACCGCTTGACAGAGGGTAGGCTAATACTTAAAGTATTACTCGCGTAAATAGAGCAGCAGGTTATTACTGTTCCGTCTGACGTCGCTCAAGCCGATCCAAAGTAAGCCTAGGCTACAAGGCCGAAATCAAGAGAGCGACACCCGGGAAAAGGAAATGGCCCCAAGTCTTTGTTTAGGCAAAGAAAGGAATTACAAATATGTCTAAGTACACAGGAAGCAAGTGGAAATTATCCCGTCGCCTTGGTTTCAGCACCCTCGAAAGCGGTGACGAACTCAAGAAGCGCGCTTATGGCCCAGGTCAACACGGCCAAGATCGCAAGAGAAAGCCATCAGAATACGGCAAACAGTTGATTGAGAAGCAGAAACTCCGCCAGATGTATGGCGTGAGCGAGCGTCAATTCCGCCGTCTCTTCTTGCTCGCGAAAGCCGAGAAAGACACCGTCACCGGTTTAGCCTTCTTCCGCATCCTCGAAAGCAGACTCGACAACCTCGTCTACCGCATTGGCTTTGCCCGCACCCGCGCTGGGGCCCGTCAACTCGTCAACCATGGCCACATCTTGGTCAACGGCAAGAAAGTCGACATTCCAAGCTATCTCTGCAAAGTCGGCGACGTGATCACCCTCAAAGAGGAATCCCCGCTCAAAGTCGTCAAAGAATCCATCGACGGCAAACCGAATATCCCTGGCTACGTCTCCCTTGACGCCGAGAAATTCGCTGGCAAATTCGAAAGACTCCCAGAGAGAAACGAACTCCCAGCCGATATCGCCGAAGCTCAGATCATCGAGTACTACAACCGTCTCTTATAATCTAGGCTCCACTTATGTAGCTAAACGCCGGAAAACCGGCGTTTTTTCTTTAAGAAACCATTCTTATTTGCCTTGTTCGCGCGTTAAAATAGGCATTATGAAAGAACTTGGGGAAATAGTCGGAAGTAACCTTCAGGAACTACGGAAGTCGCGCCACTTGACGCAGCAAGAGCTTGCCGAGCAAGTCGGCTTCAGCGACAAGAGCATTTCCAAATGGGAACTAGGCAAAGCCGTGCCAAGCGTCGATATCCTCATCGAATTCGCCTCCTTTTTCGGCGTGAGCGTGGATTATATCATCACGGAGCGAGAACCAGGCGAAGTCCAGAAATCACTCAACGAGACCGTCAAGAAGAAGCGGAACGAGATCATCATCATCGCTTTATCGGTCTGCATAATCTACGCCATCGCGGGCGCGATTTACATTAATGATATAGTGAGCGGCCACCACCTCAATCTCTGGATTGCTTTCATTTGGGCTCTTCCTATATCTTTCTTATCCTGCAGCGCCTTCAATTTCCATTTCTGGCGCCGCAATAAATCCTTCTATGTTTTCGCTTCCCTCTTTTGCTGGTCTCTTATCGCCGCTTTCCATATTCACTTCCTCTTCTATTCGCCGCACGAAAACCTTTGGTATATCTATTTGCTCATGATCCCTGTGCAAGCGGCGATCATTCTCATGGCTAACCTCAAATAAAAAACCGCCCGAAGGCGGTCATTAGAATTCACCGAGATACCAGTTTTTCTTGCCGCGTCTCACGATGATGTATTTACCATACATCGCCTTTTCCTTATTATAGGTGGCTCCTAAATCATTGACTTTATCGCCATTGACGAGGACGCTATTCTGCTCAATGAAGGTTTTGGCTTCGCGTTTGCTCGAAGCTGCGCCGAGTTTCACGAGGAGGTCGACGAGATTCATGTTCTCTTCTATTTTCACTTTGAGCGAGCCTAAAAGGGTCTCGATTTCTTTCTCGTTGAGCCCTTTGACATCGCCCGCGAAAAGGGCGTTGCTCATCTTTAAGGCTTCATCGGCTGCCTCTACTCCATGGATATCTTTCGTCACTTCGTAGGCGAGTTTCTTCTGGGCAATCCTCATGCCGGGATTGTCATTATGCTCACGCGCGATCTTTTCAATTTCATCGCAGTCGAGGAAAGTGAAGACCTTGAGGTATCTCACGGCATCTTCATCGGTCGTATTGATGAAGAACTGATAGAGCTCATATGGCGAGGTCAATTCCGGATTGAGGAAGAGAGCGCCTTTTTCGCTCTTCCCGAATTTTTTGCCATCGCTTCTGGTGATCAGTTTGCAGGTTAAAGCTTCGGCTTCTTCCTGGTCCCCATCGATTTTCCTGATGAGCTCAAGTCCGCTCGTCAAGTTCCCCCACTGGTCATTGCCACCCGCTTGGATGGCCACGCCCTTCTCATGATGGAGCTTATAGAAGTCGATGGACTGGAGAATCTGATAAGCGAATTCGGTGAAAGAGATGCCAGCCTCTAAACGGGAGGCAACAATCTCTTTGGAAAGCATGTAGTTGATGGGGAAATATTTGCCATAATCACGCAAAAAATCGATGGTCGTCATATTGCCAAGCCAATCGTAGTTATTGAGGATCTCGCCTTTATTTGGATCGCTCAAATCCAAAAAGCGCTCCAACTGGGCTTTGATGGCGGCGGTATTGGCAGCGAGAGTCTCTTTGGTTTGGATATTCCTCTCTTTGCTTTTGCCGCTCGGATCGCCGATCATGCCGGTGGCTCCGCCTACGACGGCGATGATTTTATGCCCAGCTCTCTGTAACCTCATAAGAAGAGAAATCATCACGTAATTCCCCACGTGCATCGAAGAGGCGCTCGGATCGAAGCCGCAATAAATGACGGTCAGTTTGGAGAGGATCTTTCTCACGCTTTCCTCATTCGAGTACTGCTCAATCAGCCCTCTGTAATTCAATTCATCGATGATATTCTTCATATTCACACCTGCCAAATAGGTATTCTACCTATCTTTATTTCATTGTCGAGAGAAAGAAAGCAAAAAGGCCGTAAGCACTGCTCACGGCCGATTTTGTTAGATTTTATGGGAAGATTAATACATTCCGCCCATATCGCCACCGCCCATTGCTGGGGCAGCTGGTTTATCTTCTTTGATTTCCGTCACCGCGGCTTCGGTGGTGACGAACAAAGCGCTGATAGAAGAGGCATTCAAGACGGCAGTGCGCGTGACTTTGGTTGGATCGACGATCCCCGAGGCAAACATATCGACCCATTTGCCTGTCGCGGCGTCAAAGCCGAGATTGTCCTTCGAGGCTTTCATCTTCTCTTCGATCTCGTCAGCGTCATAGCCGGCATTGTCGGCAATCTGACGGAGCGGGGCGTAGAGAGAATCCAAGACGGCGTTGATACCCTTTTGGATGTCAGGATTGGCGTCTTTAAGTTCAGAGCGGAGGATCTTATAGACAGTCGCTAGAGCAGCTCCACCGCCGACGACGATGCCTTCGCTGACCGCGGCTTTCGTCGCGTTGAGGGCGTCTTCGATGCGGAGTTTCTTATCTTTCATCTCGCTCTCTGTCTGAGCGCCGACTTTGAGGACGGCCACGCCATTCGAGAGTTTGGCGATGCGCTTATTGATACCTTTCTTGTCGTAATCGCTTGTGGCCACAGTATATTGGGCTTGGAGCTCAGCGATACGATCGGCGAGGTCTTTCTTGTTGCCTTCGCCATCCACAATCGTGGTGCTGTCTTTCTTGACGATGACTTTTTTGGCGCGACCAAGATCATCGATGGATAGATCTTTGAGGTTCATGCCAAGGTCTTTGCTATAGAAACGGGCACCGGTGAGGATCGCGATATCCTGAAGCATGGCTTTTTGGGCATCGCCGAATTCAGGGGCTTTGGTGGCCACCACATTGAAGGTGCCACGGAGCTTATTGAGGACGAGGGTGCTAGTGACATCGCCATCGAGATCATCAGCGATGATGAGGAGAGGCTTATGGCTATCGACAACGGCCTGGAGCATCGGAATGATGTCCTGGATGTTGCTGATCTTCATATCGGTCACTAAGACATAAGTATCCTCGAGAACGCTTTCCATCTTCTCGCGGTCGCTCGCCATATATGGGGAGATATAGCCTTTATCGTATTCAAGGCCTTGGGAGAGAACGAGCTCATCTTCGCTCGTCTTGCTCTCATCGACCGTGATGACGCCGTTATTGCCGACTTTATCCATCGCTTTGGCGATGAGCTTGCCGATTTCTTCATCGTGGCTGGAGATCGTCGCAATAGAGGCGATATCTTCATTGGAGACGACCGGTTTGCTCATTTTGAGAAGCTCAGCGGCGACGGCTTTGCCCGCTTTTTCCATACCGATGCGGACAAAGACGGGGTTCGCGCCTTTTTCGACGGCGTTGATGCCACGGTGAATCATCGCTTGTGCTAAGACGGTGGCTGTGGTTGTCCCATCACCCGCTTTTTCGTTGGTTTGATTGGCGACTTCATACACCAATTTGGCACCCATGTTCTCGACAGGGTTCTTTAATTCGATCTCTCTAGCGATAGAGACACCATCTTCGCAGATGCTGGGGCTGCCATATCCTTTATCGAGGGCGACGTTGCGTCCTTTCGGGCCCAAAGTGACTTTGACGGTATTGGCGAGAGTATCGACGCCATTAACCATTTCATCACGGGCGCTTTTTCCGAATGTGATTTTCTTTGCCATAACTAGTTAACCTCTTTTCTATTAGTCGATAACCGCGAGGATATCCTCGGATTTGATGAGAAGGTATTTGTGATCGCCTTCCTCGTAATCAGTACCCGCATATTCGCGGTAGACGACTTTATCGCCGACTTTGATGCCTTCGATTTTGACGATTTTTCCTTCTTCATTCGCTTTGCCTGGGCCTAAAGCGGCGACGGTTGCGACATTGCCGACTTTCTTCTCGCTCGCAAGAACGATGGAGCCGACTTTTTTCTCGCTCGGGACTTTCTCGATGAGAATGTAATCATTCAGTGGTTTAATCATTTTTCGTTAATTCCTCCATTTGGAATACAGCAAGTATATTAATCACATTTTTGGCACTGTCAATACATGAGTGCTAAAAAAGTTTGGGAACGATAAAAGGTCCTCAACAGTTACTTTCTCTTTATCTATTTGTCGATGAAAAATAAGCTCTAGCGGCCTTCCATCGATTCGGAAACATCATCCAAAAGAGCGATGAAATTCTCTAGGCTTTGGATTCCCTCGTATTTGCAGAAAATGTGCCAATCTTCCCATGTAACGTGGTGTTTTGCGCAGATTGCTCGCCACTCTTCTTCCTCAACTGTATCAAATAGATCGGAAACCACCCCGATATCAGTCAAGATGGCGGAGCCTTTGTTATCGACGAGCGCGATATAGTAGAAGTCGGAGAGAGTGAGGAGTTTCATCACTTGGATTTCCGCCACGTCAGTCACTCTCTGATATACAGGATATACGGCTTTTATCTCTTCAAGGGCATCAAGGAATTTCATAAGGGTATGTCTCCGCTTTCTGCTCTTATTATAAAGAGGTATGGGTTCTCTTTGAGAGAAAGATTAGACATTCATCAAGGAAAGAGTTTACGAAAGCAGGTATTTGATGTCTTCATCGCTCAAGGAAGAAACGCCGCCATTGCCCTCGACGATTTCGTTATAGAGGTCCTTCTTCTCTTCTTGGAGATTGAGGACTTTCTCTTCGATCGTGTCTTTCATGACGAGGCGGATGATGCTCACTGAACGAGTTTGCCCAATGCGGTGAACGCGGTCGCTGGCCTGATTCTCGACCTGCGGGTTCCACCACGGATCGAGATGGATGACGGTATCCGCCCCCACAAGATTAAGCCCCACTCCGCCTGCTTTAAGCGAAACCAGAAGCACTTTCGTATCGTCTTTCGTGTTGAAGGAGGTCGCGATCTCCAAACGGTCTTTCCCGCTCGTATCGCCCGTAATGACGTCTAACGGTATATCCTCTTCTTCGAGTAGCTCCTTCAAATCGAGGAGAGCGGTCTTGAAAGAGGAGAAAACGATGATTTTATGGCCGCTGGCGATGCTTTCTTTCACCAGTTCGACGGTATAAAGGAGCTTGGTGGAGGTATCAACGCCCTCTAAAAATGAAGAAGGATCAACGCATAACTGACGTAAACGCGTGAGCGAAGCGAGGATTGAGATCTTGTTCTCGCTAGAGAGTGCGCGCGCTTTCTGGAGGTGGGCCAAATAAAGCATTCTCTCGCCCTCATTCATCGAAACGAGGATATTGCTCTCGCTCTTGCTTGGCAAATCAGAAAGGACATCGGCTTTTCTCCGCCTGAGCATAAAGGGCTTAAGGAGCAAGGATAGACGCTTCGAGGCATCCTCTCTTTTCAATAGTTCATTGAACTCTTTCTCATCGCCGAGATACCCTGGCATCAAGATATTGAAGATAGACCAAAGGTCGAAGGGGGAATTCTCCAAAGGCGTGCCTGTCAAAGCCACTTTGCTATCGGCTTTTAAGGAGAGCAAAGCCTGATGGCGCCTAGAGAAGGCGTTTTTGATGGATTGGGCTTCATCCAAAATCACCGTGGAGAAAGAAATGTTAGAGAAGAGTTCCTCATCCCTTTTGAAAGTATCGTAAGAGACGCAATAGAGGACTTTCTTGTTCTTTTTGATGCCTTTGATGGTCTTTTCGCGCGCTTCTTTGTTGGCGTCAATCACCACGCACGGGAGCGAGGAGAATTTGGCTATCTCGCTTTCCCAGTTATAGAGCACCGCTTTCGGGGCGACGATCAAAACCGGCTTCTCCTCCGTGAGCGAAGAGATATAGCCTATGGCCTCAAGCGTTTTCCCTAAGCCCATCTCATCGGCGAGAATGGCTCCAAAGGAATAAGAATGGAGAGCAGAAAGATATTTAACGGCCTCTAGTTGGTAAGGGCGCAGGAATTCCTGCGTTTTCTTTTCGAGTTTGACTTCCTTATCCTTGTAGTTTTTGACATCGCTTAAGATATTCTCGCAGGCTGTATCCTCATCGACTTTGTAGTTTTCCTTATCGATGGAGAAAAGCTTATAAAGAGGAAGATGGTCATTGGAGAGCTTCCCTTCGTCCAAATACGAGGCGGCCTCTTTTAATCCTTCCCCTTCTAGGAAGCACAAGCCGTTTTTGAGCAGATAGTATTTCCGTTTCTGCTTGTAGGCTTTGATCATTCCCTCGAGCTCGGAGTCGGTGTAACGGTCGCTGTCTAAGGTAAAGGAAAGGAAATCGCCGTTGCGGGTGAAGGAAAGATGGAGCGAAGAGACGGAGCGCGAGACGTTCTTCCTCTTGAGCCTCTCATCGCAGTAGAAAGTGACCAGATTAAGGAGAGGCGAGAGATCCTTGGAGAGGAAATTGACGATCTCTTCGTCTTTTTTGAGCGTCCCATTCTCCAGCCCTCCTAAAGAAGAAAGGAGCGATAAATAGGCCGCTTTGAGCGATTCGCCAACGGGAGAGGCGACTTTCTTCGTTTCCTCGCCGTTCTCGTAATAAAGCGTCTTGAAGCGGAGGCCGCTATTCTCATCGATCGTCAGATACAGAGCGATTTCGAAAGGCTTCTTCTCGCCTTCTTTGACGGTTTCGTTTTTCTTGAGCGAGGAAGAGAGTTTCGGGAGCAGCTTCTCATTGAAAAGATCCTGGATATAGGGGAAACGCTTGATGCGCTCATCATCGAAATAGACGTAGGCTTCCCTCATCTCTTTCGAGGGGAAAGGATAGAAAGATATCTGTCCTTTATTGCCATCGAAGATATAGACGCCTTTTTTCCCGATCATCGTCGTCTCTTTGTAGCCTGATTTGCGCTTCGGGAGGAAAATAGGCGCCCCTTTGTCGTTCAAAGAGAATGATGCTGGGTCTTTTTTGTTGATCTTTATCCGCTTTCCGCAGAAAGTGAAAGGCTCATCAAGAAGCTCTTCAAAGGCTGGGAGAGCCTTATCGAAGGTAATATCCCCAATGGTCGTCTTCTTTTTGTTCGCAAATAGCGTCGCCCCGCAGATGACGGGGACTGCTTTATCGAAAGGCTCGACGAAACTGCCGGGCTCAAGGATGATTTTCCTTTTGCTTGCGAGAGAATATTCGCTTCTCGCGGCAAAGCCGATGCAGAATTTGAAGAGGTCTTTGATTTCGCAGTTCTTTTTATGGTCGATGAGGGTGATGGAGTAGCGGAGGAAATCGCCCCAGTAGCTGCTCTCGATGTAATTGAAGGAAAGAGAAACCCCTAATTTGTCTGATTTCTTGTCTTGAGGTTTTTCCTCTTTCGCCTTTTCGATTTTGCTCAGGAATTCGGTGAAGGATTTCCGGTCCTCCATCTTTTTGACCGCCTCTTCCCCCGTCAAACCGCCGACGAGCTCGCTGATCGAGCTTACCTCTTTATACGTCTTTCGGATCTCTTCTTCGCTCATGCTCATCTCGTTCTCGTAACAGTAAACGAGCAAGGCGCTGGAAAGACGGTCGCTTTCGGTTGAACACATCCCGTCTTTCGAGACGCCGAAAGCTAGACGGGGTTCCGCCAAATGGAGATAGCAGTCTTTCAGATCTTTGGCGTAAGCGACGTAATTTATGGTCTCTTCGGCGATATCGTAGAAAAAATAGATGTCGTAATGGTTGCCCTTAAGATACTCATAAGTCCATTTGCCGCACTTTTCGAGATAGGCACGCTCACTGAGGATGGCTCTAGGGCTGACTTTCTTTAGAAACATCTTATTTGCCCTCCTTATAAACGTACATATCTTTCGGCATCTTGCTGCCTTTTCTGGCGGCATAGCCCCTGATGATGGCAAAAAGAAGATCGCTTTGATATTTGGAGACGAATTCCGTGGTGAAGTAGCCTTTTATGGCTTTATCGCCATAATTGATGAGACCTAAAGCGAGATTAAAATCCTCATCTTCGAAATAACCGGTCTGCAAATGATTCCGGAGAAAAGATCTCGTATTCCTGATGTCATAATCCTCAGGCTGCCGCAGATAATTCTCGCCATATGAATAAGCGTATGAAGTAAGTTCGTAGTCGATGTCATTGCGGAGATAGAAACTCTCTTTCCCATTGAGCGCTAAAAGGACCTTTTTGCTATCCATGGTTATAGCGAGGGCGTTTATGCCATCATCGACATCATCCCCAAACGCTGGGTTTTTCTTGAATATTTCGATAATCTCATCGTCAGTGAAGAAAACGCGGAGCTTAAGATAATCTTCCCGGTTCCTGCTGATATTGATAAGGACCTTCGCGATTTCCTTGATCTTCTTTTCGTAGCCGTGCAGGGCCAAAAAGCGGAGGGTTTCAAGGGGCGAGTAGTAATCCAATTCAGTATTGTTTGGGAAGGCGTCCTTGATTAAGCACGGTCTTTCCATCAGGCGCGAATAAAGCTTTTCCGGCTTATTCTTATCTATACAGTATCTGACGAAAAAACTATGGGTCATCCCTACTCCGCCATATTTTTCAAAGAGATAATCGGCATCCTCGCCGAATTCATTGTTGATGGGGAAACGAAGCAACAGATCGTATGTTAAGGCCTCATCTTTTTCGGTGAGCGCACCCATTATCTCGTATTTTATTTTCTTCTCTAAATCTGGCACATCGCGAAATGCGATGGAAGAAACGCCGAGAGCGAGAAGCATTTGCCTCCGGAGCTTGTAGTTCAAGATATTCCAGTGATCGACCTCATTGATGTAATCATCTAAGTAGCTTTTGGCGATGCCGGTAGCCTTGTTTAAATAAGGAATAAGGATTTTGAGATACTTCAAGCCGTCTTTTTTCCCGATATTTAGGATTTCATGAAGAAGGATAATGCAGTAGTTTCCAATATAACGATCGTTTTTGGCGGTCTCTAAATCCTTGAAAACTTCCTCGACGTATTCTTTGTTCGCCTTAAGTCTATTTGCTCCATACCCCCATGAAAACAAACGGTAGCAATCATTCTCAGCCGAATCTTCTTTTGCTGCGATATCCGATAGGAATTTGGAATCCAAGGATGAGGCTTTCTCCCCATTCTTGCCCTCAATGGAGTAGTCAATCGCATAGGAATGCCAATTGCTGTTCTTGGTAACAAGAAATTGCTCGCCTTTCTTGTTCTCTAATTCGAAAGCGACGCTGCACTTCCTTATTAGACAATATGTTGTGACCCCCGCAGATTCGCAAATACCGTGAATTCGTGTAA
>CAVIFQ010000032.1:0-15281 GCA_963642055.1 Roseburia hominis
AGCTTAGGGAAGGGATAATATCCCTCTCATCCATGCTCAACAAATCGCAGTCTGGCGTCCTTTACTTTGGCATCAACGATGATGGCAAGGTAGTGGGGCTCGATATCGGGAAAAAGACGCTTGCGGATATCACCCATGAAATCCAGAACAATTTGAAACCGTTGCCCATCAAGGTCAACGTTGAGGAAATAAATTTGGAGTCGAAATCCGTCATCAAGGTTTCCGTTGAAGGGAGTGATGCGCCTTATTCGGCGTATGCTCGATATTACATAAGGATCAATGATGCGGATATCCTCATGAGCTCAGCTCAATTACAGCATTTTTTCGCTTTGAAAGAGGATAACTACAGCGCGTGGGAGCAAAAAGAGACCAAGTTCGACGTTGATGATATCAATGAGGATCTTTTGATCGATTGCATCAGGGTAGCGAACGAAAAAGGCCGGCTTGATTACGTATACAGGAACGCCACTGAGGCGCTCAATAAATTGGGGCTTTTGACAGAGGATGGCAAACTCAACAACGCTGGGTACTACTTATTCGGGAGAGATAAGCCACTCACGATAAAAGAGGCTTGCTACCCGACCGATTCCAGGACGGAATTCGGGGAAATCAAGGAATATAGGGGCAATATCTTCGAATGCATGAAGGAGGCTATCTCCTATATCCAGAACCACATCTCCTATAAAGCGGATATCGTGGGTATCCAAAGAGAGGAAACCCCTGAAATCCCCTTAAGGGCGATCCGCGAAATCGTCGTCAATTCCTTCGCCCATTGCTCTTACGCGATCGAGGGCGATTATCAGCAGTACATCATCTATAAATCCTCCATCAGGATCTATAATCCCGGACCTATCATCAAAAACATCGACCCGATGAAATTCGCAAGAGGGAGCGTGGGTAGCAAGATAAGGAACATCCTCATCGCCAGCACCCTCTTCAAATGCGGCTACATCGATGCTTTCGGGACTGGGTTCGACCGGACTTTCACTTTATGCATCGACGATAATGTCTCTTACCGTTACACCAACGATGATTTTGGTTTCACCTTCATCTTCGAGCGAAACCCCAATTTCTTGAATGATAAGATAAATGATAAGATAAATGATAAGATAAACGAAACCGACGGCAGGATTATCAACTCGATAAAAGCGGATAAGTACATCACTATCGCGGAACTTGCGAAAGAGGTCAATAAATCCGAGCCGACCGTTCATAGACATCTGGATTCCTTAACGAAAAAGAATATCGTCACAAGAGTCGGCTCGCGGAAAAACGGGTATTGGAAGCTCAATTCATGAGGGAGATATAAGTCTTTTGTGCCGTTGATGTCGGTTAAATTCGTGATCTAGTAGAAAGAAGACTCAGGCCAGTTTTTCACCCCTCTATGGTATTTTTTACAAGAAAGTGTACCTAAAAGTATACTTGCTTGTTGATTTTGCCAGTTAGCAAGGTGCAGTGACGCTAGACCACTGATGAATCAGTTATGCGACCTTTCATTGAGCCTAACGCTGAAACGCCTGATTCCATTCTCGTAATCTCTTAACTATTCTCGTAAAATGAGGCATAATTTACGAGAAGTGGACAAATATGCGAGAATTCGATTACAAGAAATACGCCTCCTATAAATGGGATAACGACATTATTGGCTACCTATCGAAAATCCATGAGATGAAAGGGAGACAAGAGCTATACCTTGCTCAAAGGAAAGTAGAGCTCGATAGACTCGTTGAAATCGCCAAAATCCAAAGCACTGAGGCTAGTAACGCCATTGAAGGCATATCAACTACGGAAACAAGGTTGAAGCAGCTAGTCCAGCAAAAGACCACGCCGCGAAATCGGAGCGAAAAGGAAATCGCCGGATATCGTGATGCTCTAGTCACTATCAACGAGAGTTTTGAGTATATCCCGCTCACGCCCAACTATATCCTGCAGCTGCATAAGATACTATATTCTCACGATACATCCGCGAATTTCGGAGGGCGCTTAAAAGACGCCCAAAACGAGATATCAGCAGTAGATGAAAAAGGGAATAAGACGGTCTTGTTTATGCCGCTTTCTTCTTTTGAAACGCCAGTGGCAGTGGAAAGACTCTGTCAAACATTCAATGAAGCGATAGAAGAGGGGAAAGTGGATGCGCTTTTGCTACTACCTATCTTCATCCACGATTTCCTCTGCATCCATCCTTTCCGCGATGGGAATGGCAGAATGAGCAGGCTTTTGACGAGTTTGCTTTTATATCGCTCAGGCTACTTCGTCGGAAAGTATATATCGATAGAGAGGGAAATAGAGAAATACAAAGATCTCTATTACGCCTCCTTATACGATAGCCAAATAAATTGGCATGGAGGGGAAGATGATCCTACCCCCTTCATTAAATACATGCTCATGATCATTCTTTCCGCCTATACGGATTTCGAGGATAGGCTATCTCTCATAACGAAGAAAAAATCAGCCACCGAACTAGTCGAAAGCGTCTTTGAGAAGAAAATAGGGAAACTCAGCAAATCCGATATCGCCGAGCTTTGCCCGACTATATCGATCAGCGCAGTAGAAAAAGGGATCGCATCCTTAATAAAGCAGGGTAAAGTCAATAAATACGGCCAAGGCAAAAACACATACTATGTGCTTATAAAATAAGCTGGTGGTATATTTCCTGAAAGCCGCCAGAAGCAGTGCTGACGAAGAGTCTTTATGAGTTTGTTTATCTTATCATTCAACCGGCCGATGATAAGATAAATGATAAGATAAGCGACCTTGATCGGCGCATGAAATCGGTTGTCTCTTTTTTATGAGGGATGTCTGCGTTTCTAGCCTATCGCAATCAACGAAGAAACAACGTGGCCATTAATAAGGTCTAATTCTTGAGTATTATAAGACTTTTATTAAAAAACCACGGTTATTGCTTTTCTTTTAAATTATCAAATGATACGCATTTTCGGGGAGCGGCGGTTTTTTGCGAACAATATTTGCGCGCTTTATCTAGCGGGCTACCGCAAAAAAAGGTTTTTTATTTACCGCAAAAAAGGTTTTTTATTTGCCGCAAAAAAGGTTTTTTATTTGCCACAAAAAAGGTTTTTTCTTGTTTGTTTAATCGTATAATCAAGGTAACGAGGGGCCATTATGAACGAATACAAACGCCGAATCATCGATGAAGAAATCAAATTCCGATTACGTGTTTTCGGCGCGATTTTGATCACGGGCCCCAAAGGATGCGGAAAGACGAGATCGGCCAAAGAGATTGCGAAAAGCGTCGTCGAATTCCAGGATGAAGATAAAAGGGAGATGCTTTTATCGGTCGCTGAAGCTTCGCCGAGCCGTCTCCTTGAAGGAGAGAAGCCACGCCTTTTCGATGAGTGGCAAGATGCCCCCAAATTATGGGGGAGTATCAGAAAATACTGCGATGATAATCCCGAAAAGAAAGGGCAGTTCATTTTGACGGGCTCTTCTTCGAGCGGAGTGGAGACCCCGCATACGGGGACTCTCCGGATAAGTGAAGTAAGAATGTTGCCTCTTTCCTTATATGAGACCGGCGAATCGAATGGCAGCGTCTCTTTATCCGCTCTTTTTGACTATCCCTCTTCTTTTTCTTCCTGCCATTCTTCGATGAGCCTTGATGAGACGATATTCGCCATATGCAGGGGTGGGTGGCCCGCCATATTCACCTTGAATACCGATGAAGAGAAACTCTATTTGGCCAAGGATTTGTTTCATCAAACCTGCAACAAGGATATCTCCAGCATCGATCACGTTAAGCGGAATTCTAATTACGCGAGCGTGATACTGAAGTCGATATCGAGGAATATCTGCACCTTATCTGACAAAAACGTCATTTTCACCGATGCGCACGATAATTCGGGGGTCTCGGAATCCACCTTCAAGGAATACTATGACGCCTTAGAGAGGCTCAATATCGTGCAGGATATCGATGCTTGGTGCCCGCAGATTAGATCCAAAAGCGCCATCAGGGGCGGAAAGAAGAGGAATCTCGTCGATCCCTCCATTGCCGTAGCCGCTTTAGGCATTGGGCCAAAGTATTTCAACACCGATTTCAAGACGCTCGGTTTCCTTTTCGAGTCCTTGTGCATACGCGATCTGAAGGTCTATTCCTATAAGCAGCATGGAGAGGTCTCTTATTACCGGGACCGATACGGCCTAGAGGCCGATTGCGTATTGCATCTAGAGGATGGACGTTACGCCCTCATCGAATTCAAGCTGAGCGAATATGGGGTTGAGGAAGGAGCAAAGCACCTCAACGAGATAGAGAGACTATTAAAGGAACACAACGAAAAGGAAGAGAAGATACCTCTCTCGCTCCCAACCTTGAAGATCGTGATAACGGCCACTGAATACGGATATAGAAGAGATGACGGGGTATTGGTTATCCCGATCGGATGCTTGAGGGATTAGGCTTTATCGTCTTTTTTGGGATATTTGCCTTATGGACTTTTTCTATTTGCCTGAACTTCATAGACAAAGGAAATCAACTCGATTCGCGCTTCTTAACGTAAACAAAGTTAAGAAGCAAAAATAACGTTAAGAAGGCTTGTTGACGATATTTTTCAGCCCTTCATCGGCCACTTGGATATGTAAACGAGCGGTCAATATGCTCTTTCTTTCGCTTCCGCCCTCAAAAAAGAGGCGGAAACCTCTAACTTTTGTTTACATTCCTTTCCTCGAGAATATAATGCGAAAGGCGCTTCAGCGCACATGTACACACATATATAGATAGGTATTGCGGATATGAAAAATAAGAGAATCGGCGTTTTCGCTTTATTGGCTTTAGGGAGCCTATGCTCAGTTACGGCGCTTTCTTCCTGCGCGGGAGAAAGTGGAAGCGAGAGTGTCTCATCTTCCGAGAACTCATCTTCCTCGAGCTCTTCGATTGATGAGAGCAGATATGCTTTCTGGAATGATGAGCAGCGCTCGCTCATGAACACTTACTGCGGTGGCCCTTTGCCATATGATGCCACCTATTTAAGCGCGAACGTCAAAGTGAGCGAGAAAGAAGAACCAGGCACCACAACCACATATCTAGAAATCATAGATGAATCCTCCTCTTTCTCCATCAAGGAATACCATAAGCTCCTCGCTACATACGGCTGGAACATCATCTCCGCTTATGGAAGCGGGGTGGTGCAAACGAGCAGCGAAGGCATCGAATTCGTCGAATGCACCAAGAAAGACAGTAGCAAAAGCGTCGGCTACGACATGATTTATTCTTATGTCTCGGCGAGCAAAGACGAAGACGGGAATGATGTAAGCGGGTATAACTTGATTGAGTGCTACGTATCGCTCCGCTCTGAAGCCTCAAGCGCGACTGCTTGGAGCAAAGATGAATCCACCAATATCCTCAATACCATCGGCGTGAAGCTCCCTTATATTGCTCTGGGGAGAGGATATTCAATCACCCAATATACCTACCACTATCCTTTCGATCCGACCGTCATCGAGATGGCCGATAGCTATGTAGTTGATTTAACGAAGACATACTGCGATATGCTCTTGAAGGAGGGTTTCTCCTTCAAGAAAACCGAGAGCTATATCTCTAACCAATACTGCTTAGGCAAGAAGCTCGCTGATGGCTCAACCATTGGAGTTTCTCTCTATTATTACGGCGGGAACGTCTTCGATTTCTTTTATACGCCGAAAGAGACGATCGTGAATGCTTGGCCAAGCGATATTGCTAACAAAATCAAAGACAAAAGCGGCATCGAACTCCCAGTCTTTGCAGTCAAAGAAGGCGGCAGCTACAACGTCTATAACAAGGGCAACACCTACTGCATCTATACGCTCGACTACAGTGATACTTTCGACTACATCGAATACGCCGAGAACCAAATCAATTTCGTCGGTTTCGGCTGGGATGAGACTGCCTCATTCGCCTCATCCATTTTGACCGACTCCGACCAAAACCCGGTTGGCTTCGCTCTCAGAGTCACCATTACGGAGCCTTCAAGCACCTTCGTTGATGCTTATCCCAATGATAAAGTCAATGAGACCGTCACTGGATTGCTAGGTATCTCTGGCATTGCTATCCCGGCCTTCCCGAATGAGGATATCCCTGCTTTAGGGAAGAAGGTCAAATACGAAGTGATGGGCCAAGAGACGTATGATGCCTATTACGAATACTATTACGATATCGTCCTCGAATATAAAGATGCCTTCGTCGATAAGATCGGCAAAGACCCAAGCGAGGAGGATATCAAGAATCTCGCTGCCTCCATGGCTTACAAAGAAGAAGGCATCTCTATCTCAATATTCGATCAAGACCAAAAAGCCTATCTAGCCTACGAAGAGACCCTATATCAAGCTGGATGGTATGGTGGTAGAGACGGCTACAACAATATCGTCTATGAAGACCCGAATGGCAAACTTGCCATCACCCTCGAAGAGCCCGAGGTTGCCCCAACCCATGATAACTGCGGCGAAACTACCATCGTGATTCATCCAGGGAGTGGGAAGACACACACCAACGAGATGTATTTCACGAAGAAAGAAGTGCAAGTGGCGGTAGGGGACTATGTCGATTTGAATCTCGTCCTCAATATGCTTCCATACACCCCAACCTACGAATCAAACGATACTACTGGCAAAATCACCGTCGATCAAAACGGGCGCGTCTATGCCGCTAGCGACACCCTCAACGGCGCTGAAGCGACAATCACCGCGACCATCACTCTCCCAAGCGGAGAGAAGAGAAGCGCGAGTTGCGTTATCACGGCCGTGAAAGCCTATACCCCTTCCGCCATCATCGACGATATCGCTTCGATTATCGTGAGCAAAGGCTATACGCCGACTGTCACCCATAAAGTGACGAAATACGGCTGGACCGAGGATTATCTCAATCTTGCCTTCCCTCTCGGCACGAGCGTTGATACCATCAAGAAGTTCGTCACCGATAATCTCATCCTTGAAGGCTTTGAGCCGAGAGAGAGTGAAGAGTGGAGCAAATGGGAGAAAGAAGCGATCAACGTCTATCCTCAGGAGAAACTCTACGAAGGATGCTACCTCGCATATGAATGGGAAGACGTGTATCAAGTCGGCATTCTCTACGAGATATACCAGAAGAACGGGGCTTTATATCTCCAAGTCTTCGCGATTTAGCAGCAACGACGAAACGGGCAGGGCGACTTGCCCGTTTCTTCATTATTCGGGATCGCCTATAAAGAGACACTCGCTTCCTATGTGGGGCGATATCGATTACAAAATTCCATCTTCCTCGCCGACTTTTCAGGGACCGATATGTCAACGAAATCAAGGCAAAACGAGGCCTAAATGGCCTCTTTTCGCCGTATTTTTGAACAAAAGCGAAAAGAATTGTTGACATCATTCTCTCCCGTAGAAAAATAACCCCGAAAAGGAAAGGAATCCTATACAACATTATGAAAAAAACCAAATTTTTTATTCCTCTTGCTGCGGCTTTCTTGCTAGTTGGCTGCGCGGGAGAAGGAGGATCGTCAGCATCTGCTTCTGCCGCCCCATCCAGTGAGAGCAGCTCATCGAGCAGCTCTAGCGCGAGTACCTCCGCGAGCGAGAGTGCTTCTGGGAGTGCAAACACCCCATCAAGCGGAGATACGACCGGCGGAGATGCCACTGGTGGAGACACTACCGGAGGAGATACCACAGGCGGAGATACCACTGGTGGAGATACGACTGGCGGGGACACCACTGGAGGTGACACGACGGACGGCGACAAAACCGATAGCGGCAATACCGACCCAGATAGCGGCAATACCGATACCGAAGAAAAAACGGACGATCGCGCCTATGCCGAAATCGGCATTGACGAGGTCAAAACAAACGTCGATTCTTATGCCGCCAGAACCGCGGATATCGCCTATGGCACCATCACCAAAGTGACGAACCGCACTGGCAATATCAGCAACACTATCACGAGCTATGAATATGGTGTCGACGATAGCAACAAAGACATCCTTCATACGCATATAGACAATGGATTCGATGGCACTTACGACTATTACGTTTGCAATGACGGGGATAGTCTTTTGACGGTCAAAAAATCGGAAGATTCCTCATCCGATGACGACTATTGGCCATCTGACGACTACACATCAGATGAAGAATATTCTACCGATGGCGAGTATTCTACCGATGATGAGTATTCTACCGGCGGCGATGATTCTACCGGCGGCGATGATTCTATTGACGAAGGCCCTTCCACCGACGAGGACTCTTCCACCGATGAAGACTCTTCGACTGACGAAGACCCTTCCACAGATGAAGATTTTTCCACCGATGAAGATTCTTCTACTGACTATGACGATTCTTCAGATGAAGACTCCACATCTAGCGTGACTTACACGCCTGTTGACGATGAGAGCAAATACGAAAAAGCCGCCCCTCTCTTCAAAGAGTATCTAGGCAATGTTAAAAAGACATATGGTCCTGAAGGAGTGCTTTCCGCTTTAGTGGCCACTGCCAAAACCAACGCAAACAAAGACTTGAAGATATACAAAGAAAACGGCAGTATCTGCATGTCTTTCGGCTATCTCGACGAAATCGACGCTACAGGGGCGAGTTTCTATGTCGTCGAAGTTAATCTTCCTCTTTATACCGGTAGCGCCTTGACGGGTTTCACCTTCGATGTAACAAAATACGATGAAAATAGCTACACCGCTGATGAAGAAACTAACGTCGTTACGCTTAAAGAAAACGCCAACGCTGAAGTATTTACTTCTTATTCGATTTCTCAAACGATTCAGAAACGGACATACAAAACCCCGTTCGATTTGAATGATTGCTATTTCTCGAGTTTGGTTTTGAACGTAAGTGTAGATGGTGACACAAATACCGTTACGGCCGATTCGACTTACAGTGTGGATAGAGACGGCTTTCCTATAACTTTCAGCATCAGCGAAAGCGATTCTTCGAATGGCAATCGTAATTTCGATCCGCTGAATTATAAAGTCATAGAGGGAGATGAAAATGGTCTTTCCTCCGGTGGTTACGACACAGAATACGGCAATCTTAATATAACCGGCAAAACAGTCGGATCCTATAAAGTCAAGCTTTACACCAAGAAATGCAGCGTTACCGTGACGATCGAGGTCAAAGAACCAGATGTTAAAGGGGTCAATATAGATAATGTCTACGTCTCTAAGCCTGGAAGCGCGTACATTGAATGCAAGATTGATGAAACATCAGATACGAAGAGCGTTTCCGCTTATGCTGAAACCACTTACTATATTGCTGCTTCTATCGATCCAGGCAATGCCAATCAGGGCATAACGGCCAGTGTGAAAAAGAGCGACGGTAACGATAATGATGTTAACGATGACACGGCAACCATTGTCGAGTCTTCGATCGCTTTGGATCCTGACGATACGGCTACAAAGACCGCTGTTTGGGCTTTTACCGCCAAAACCGCAGGCGAATACGTTGTGACTTTCACTAGTACCAAAGATGATACGAAATCGACTTCCATCACGGTGAATGTTACCGAAGCCAGCCTTAAAGACGTCTTAAGCAAAGATTACATTTACCGCTATAGCGGGTCCACATACGAATTCAAATTCACTCCGAACGAAACAGACGCAAAGACAGGGTCAATCACTGCCACTATAACTTCGAGTGGTGAGGAAACTTCTACACAAACCGTTAGTTATTCATATACGTTAGATAATCAGCCCAGAGGGCTAGCATTCAAATTCACTGATTCTAAGGCTGAGGCTGTTGCCGAGACTGGCGATACCGATGCTGACACCGAGACTGACACTGACACTGGCACTACTGCATCGGACACCAAAATTCCTGGAATCAGCGATTTGGTTATCGGCGGCGACTACACCATCTGGGTTCAGTTTGAAGAAGATAATACTTCCTATTTTGCCCTCAACGTCGATAATGTCGAGTTCCGCGTTTCCGGTTACTGGACTCCGGCTCCCGACGAATCTGATTCAAATTCCTATTCTTATTCTATTAGTCTCGAAACAAACGGAACAGCGACTGGCCGTGTCCAAGATGACACGTATGAAACAGTTGCTTATCTGGAGTCGAGCAATTGGAAAGTTACGAAAAACGAGCCTGGCGATGGCTATACAATCACGTTTACCGATATCAGTGCTGGTGAAGACTTCACTACCTCCATATTCGGCAGTGATGCTACAGAAGTAACTGGCACAATTAGCTCCGATTATTCTGAAATGAAGATAAAACTCTTCAACGGCTCTACCACGGAAGAAGTCACTTTGAAACACAGCGTTTGATTCTTTGCCGCTAACGAGAACAATCACTACGATTTCGAACAAGTAAATGTCGCTTGAAAAGCGTCCTTCGGGGCGCTTTTCGCGTTCTTGGCGATTAGGAGAGAAAAAACGAAAAAGAATTGTTGACATCGCTAGTGCACGTATAAAAATAACCGCGGGAAAGGAATTCCATACAATATTATGAAAAAGTCTAAATTAATTCTGCCTCTCGCCTTGACGCTTTTGCTCACGGGATGCGCAGGGGAAGGAGGATCGTCAGTATCTTCTTCCGATTCTTCGTCCGCTTCTAGCGTTTCTAGCAGCGCGACTTTATCAAGCAGCAGTAGCTCTTCAAGCAGCGTTGCCCCTGATGATACGACGGGAGGTGACACAACTGGTGGTGATACCACTGGTGGCGATACGACCGGTGGCGATACGACCGGTGGCGATACGACCGGTGGGGACACTGGCGGAGGCACAACCGGAGGTGAAACTGGCGGAGAGACCGATGGAGAAACCGGAGGCGATACCGGTGATAAAGAAGAAACAAAAGCAACAACGATCGCCGATTTAAAAACGCTCGCCGCTGGCTACGTCAGCAAAGAGAGCATGGTTTCTAATGGCACGATCACCACAAAATATGTAGATACTTATTCTAGCTCTACTTCATCCACCAGTTATAAGTACGGAAGCGACAGCTACGGAGCGACTTTGGAGGTTACGACCGTCACGGTGAACGACGAGAAATCTCTTTGTGTCGTCACTGATTCTAACGGCAAAGTCTTGACTCTCGAGCAAAAATTCTACAAGGATTACGTCCTCGTTGATAATGGTTCATATACGAAGGTCGCGCCTAAATTTACCGGATACTTGGAGAATAGAACCGCTTATGGGGTCGCTGATTTCCTCAATGATTTAGTCGCTGCCGCCGAATTGAACGTCAACAAAGATTTAACGATTGCTTCTAATGATGGCACCATCGCTTTCTCGTTTGGTTATTACGAATTGGGCAATGATGGCAAATTGGGGACGTATTATTCCGCCAAAGTCAGTGTTGCCGATGATAAGACCTCCGCTTTGACATCTTTGAAAGTCGAGATATCCCAATATAACAGAGGCTGCACCCTTGATGCTTCAACGGGTATTGTCACCGTCGGCAAAGGCCAAGAAGCCGACAATGTATCGACTTACTCGATCAGCCAGACGGTGGGTGAGAGAAGCTACGTTTGCCCAGCCTCCATCACAAATTTTGAATACAAGACTTTCGCTTTGAAGAGCGGTGAAGCAGATGTCACAAGCGAGAGCAATCTGACATTCAGCAAAGCGGATTCCTGTGTTTTGTCGGTCGTTTCAACTCCCGACAGCGCGAACGGCAATTTCGATACGCCAGTGGTGAGCATCAAAAAAGATGGCGTCGATTCTACAGCCGTCCAAGGTGAATTCGTTCGTGACAGCGAAACAAAGAAAGAGACCATTACCCTCACCGCAAGCGAAGTTGGTACCTATGACATCACCGTCAAGACCAAAAACTGCAGCGTTAGCTTCAAAGTTACGGTTAAAGAAGCGGCAGCCACCAAATTGAGTATCCGCCGTTACACTGACTATAACGACGGCGAAAATCAAGACATTACAAAAGTGACCGATGACTCGACATTCGTAACTTATACCGGTGTTACCAATTACTTCGTGAACACCGTTGAGCCGAAGGAAACTGATCAAAAATGCAAAATCAAAATTGATGAACATCATGCTGATGCCGTCACTGCCGTAAACGACGAATACGAAGAAGATGAAGAGGAAGATGATGATGACTCATCCGAACCATGGGCTGTTGATAGTGACGATACCTATAATGGTAAGACCGCTTGCTCATTCGTGGCCAACGTCACTGGAACTTACAAAGTCAGCATCTCTAGCGTTGGTACCCCTTCGATCAAAAAGACATTCACAATTGAAGTGAGAGATGGCGATACGTTCAAGGATATTCTTTCTTCTTCGGAATACGCTGTCAGGAATGGGACATTATCTACCGATCCTGTCTACACATTCAAATTCACTCCTAGTAGTGATGCAAATGACGATTTAACTGGCTCAGTCAGCGTCACGACTGGCGATAACAGTGCAACTGAGTATTCCTACAGTCTGAGTAAATTTGATGATTCTGATTACGAAGACTATGAATTCACTCTCACTGGTAGTGGTGATGATGAAGATGAACCTGATTTCTCATTGATTCTCGGCGCTGACCGCAATCTCTATATCCAGTTCACGAACTCTTATCAAAAATTGAACAAAGCCAATTCCGTCGAATTCGCTCTCGAAAGAGATTGGTCTGGAGAGATTGACGATGAAGATGATGAGAAATACCAAATGTCTTTGACTTTCCATGGAAACGGCAGCGTCAATGGTTGGTTGAAGGAAGGCGATGAAGATCCAACGGAAGCCGTTACCGAGTGGACCGTCGTGAAAAATGACAATGAGAGCTACACGATTAAGTTCGCTGACGACGGCAACGTCACTTCAGAGGCCACATGGGAGGATTATTTCCCAACGGAAGCCACGCTGAAGAAAGACTTCAGCGAAATTGAGTTTAATTTAGAGGATACCGATTGGTCATTAAAGTAAAGATCCAACAAGTTCTTTGATTTGAATAAAAACACAGGGGCAAACCGGGCAAAAACGGTTTGCTCTTTGTGCGTAAAAGGAGAGGTAACATCATGATGAAAATGAAGAAAAGGAGTTTGTTACTAGGAGTCGCACTTGGAGCAACACTTTTAAGCGGCTGCGCCAGCGATAACGGCGATTCGTCAAACTCAAGCGCGGCAAGCTCGAGCTCTTCAAGCTCAAGCAGCGCCTGGAGCGATGAGAACGCCGCTCTTTGGAGCGAGAGCGGTAAGAAGTTGATGGAAGAGTACTGCGGCTCTATCTTGCCGTATCCGTCACTACTGAGCGGTGAAATCAAGGTCGAGGAAGTCACTGATAAGAGCACCAAGAGCAAGTATTTGGCAATCACCAATGAATCATCCTCTTTCTCAATGAAGGACTACTACTCGCTTCTAGAGAAAGCGGGCTGGAACGTCATAAAGTCATATACCGGCGAGAAAGTCCAAAGCAAAAGCGGGACCGAATACGTTGAGCTCACGATGAGCGTGGGGGAAGTAGGATACGATCTAACCTATTACTATATTGATGGTGATGAATCTAATTCCGGCTACAACTGTTTGGTGTGCCGCTCTAGCTATACCACTAAGGCGAGAAGCGAGACCGACTGGAGCGAGGACGATAAGAAGGTCCTCTCCTATGTCTTTGAGGATAATTCCATTCCTTATATCGCCTTAGGGAGCGACTACAGCATGTATGCCGGCTCTTTGAATGAGCTATATGCGGTCGATTACTATACGGCCGACTTATCGAAGGAGTATGCCTCTATCCTCATCGGGAGCGGCTTCGCTCTCGATAAGGTGAAGAGCATCGCTTCTGGCAATTATTATCTATATAAGACTTATGAAAGCGGGGCTAGAATCGATATCCAGATCGAATACTTCAATGGCAATAATATCTATGCCGCTTTCACACCGAAGACTTCGACTTACTCAGAGTGGCCAACTGAGCTCACCAAAGAGGCGATTGAAGCAAGCGGCAATGATATCCCAGCCTTTGAGATTGCCAAAGGCGGGAAATATATCACCTACAAGAAGCACGATGTCACCTATATCTATACTTTCGATTGCTCCTCAACCTTTGATTACGAGAGTTACTATTATTCAATCATCGATCCGCTTTACTGCTGGAACGAGAAACTGAGCGTCAGTGCCTCCTATCAGCCTGACGATGATGATGGATATTCGGCCTTCCTCATTTGTTTCTCGCTTGTAGAACCCACAAGCACCTTCTTCTCTTCCTGGGATAATGAGGAGCTCAAAAAGAACCTCAAGGCCTCTTTGGGCGTTGAGGGTGTCGATACTTTGTCGCTAGACCTATCATCCCTCTCTTTATCGCACGAAGGCAAATACGTGGTGAATACGGAAGAGGACCATCAAGAGGTATATGAGTATTATTACGCTTATCTCTCTAGCCAAAATGATGGAACCTATTCTGATGATACGATTGCTTCGATTGCCAAAAACTACGCCGATATGTATTGCCCCGTTGGCATCGTCTTCTCTTTCTACGACGAGAAGAAAGAGGTGCAGTCAGATTACATCACCTCCTATAAAGTCTATAACACCTATAAGGACGCTCTTTATAATGCCGCTTGGTATCAGATGCCTGATACGGGCGGCAAGAGCTATGAAGATCCAACTGGCGCTCTATCGGTCAAAGTCGACTTCTCTAGCAAAGTATCAACCAGTAACGTCTATACCACCATATCCTTCACCAAAGGGAGCGGGGAAGCTCACAGTCCGGTCTTTGAGTTCAGCAAAGACGTATTCGAAGTCGGCGAGATGAATAACGTCAACCTCATCCTCAACAAGAACATGATTCCTTATACAGTGACCTTCTCTTCAAGCGACCCCAATAAAGTCAATGTGACTCCCGCAGGCAAGGCCATCGCGAAAGCCGCTGCCCAAATCGGGGATGAAGTGACGATCACTGCCTCTTATACGGATAAAGAGGGAGTCACTCACTCCACGAGCACCAAAGTGAAGATCGTGAAGGGCGAGAACTACAAGACGATGATGGCTCTGGTTGAAGACGGCCTCAAAGAAGCAGGCTATACCGATTACGTTACTGAAGGCATCATCTCATCTGCTGAAAAAGAATACGGTCTCCGCCTCACCGTCTCCTTGGGGAAAGAGGTAAGCGTCGAAGAGGCCCAAAACCTTGTGAACGATAAACTGATCCCGGAGAAATATGTCGCTTACGCCTGGAGCAAATACAGCAAGAGCGATTATGCGAGTGTCTCTTCTTTCCCTACTTCATCAGCGACGAAACTCTACGCGAAAGGCAATGGCACCCCATCCTTCGATTCAAGCGATGTCAAGACTCTTGAATGCCGGTGCGTAACCGACTATCTGAATCTCAAGATGCAGTATTACGTCTACATCTCTTCTAAAACCAATGAGACGATGCTCG
>CAVIFQ010000033.1:0-14960 GCA_963642055.1 Roseburia hominis
CTAGAAACAAATAACGGAATAACTGACTAGAAACAAATAACGGTATAACGACACTCCGTTCTTAATTTCCTTGCAAGAACTTAATCCTAGTGGTTTAATACTTGCGCGGCCCTGTGGTCAAGAGGTTAAGACGCAACCCTCTCAAGGTTGAATCCCCGGTTCGATTCCGGGCTGGGTCACCAAACGCAATGATGGACTGACGAAAAAGTCGGTCCTTTTTCATATAATTCACGCATTTTCAGCGCTTCATTTCTCTTTCGTTGGTCTATAATGTCGCGAGATTAAAAAGAGGTCACTTATGAGCAATTCTTCAAGCAAAAACAAATTGTCGCTCCCACACATCTATTTCTTGCTATCCGGCATCACGCTGGTCATCTATTACCTTATTTCAGAGGGTATTCCTTCTTTGGGCAACGATTTGTCCTCGCTCATGAAATTCATCGTCGAGGTTTTCGTGCTTATCCTTATCATCGGATTCTATTTTTATTTCCTTTTTGGTGGACAGGGTTGCAAAGGGACCATCAAAGCCATCGCCCCGTCCTTATTGATTCTTATCATCACCGGTTCTTATAGCCTTTCTTTCGGGAGTGCGACCGCCACCACGATCATCAATTCGCTCGCAAAAATGGTTTATCTTCTCCTTATTTCCTGCGGATTTGTCTATTTGTTCATCCACAATAAGCTAATCGGGGATGTCTTCGCTTTCTCCGCCATCACCTACTCTGTCTTCGTGGCGGTCTCTTACATCGTCGTACTTATCATCACTCTCGTGAATGGTGGTGCCTTCAGCACGCAAGAGTTGCTCAAGGCCATCTTCTACATCCTATCCTTAGGTCTTATCTTCGCCGGTGCTTATAAAATCAACCGCGGAAAAGGCTATAGCCTCGATTGATTTTTGAACATTTCGATTCATCTTGCCCAAACTCGTTATTTTAATAACGGCCTTCCTTTTAATTTGCTAAAATAGCCCTCGTTTTGAAAGGGGTAAGCGATGAGTCAGATTGAGGTAAAGGGTCTAAAAAAGATCTATAACGAAGGCTTAGAGAATGAGGTAAGGGCCTTAAACGATATTTCCTTTTCTTTGGAAGAGGGCACTTTTGCGGTGATTCTCGGTCCTTCGGGGGCAGGGAAAAGCACTTTGCTCAATATCCTTGGAGGGATGGATAAAGCCACAAGCGGCAGCTATCTCATCGAGAATGACGATATCGCCAAATACGACAGCAAGCAGCTTGAACGCTTCAGGCGTGAAGAGATCGGCTTCGTTTTCCAGTTCTACAATTTGATGCCGAATCTCACGGCTTTGGAGAATATCGAACTGGCCGCAAGCGTGGCCAAAGACCCTTTCGATTCTGAAAAAGTTCTTTCCAATGTTGGGCTAGAGGGGAGAGCGAGCAATTTCCCCGCCCAGCTTTCAGGCGGCGAGCAGCAACGCGTTGCGATCGCGCGCGCCATCGTGAAAAATCCGCGCCTTCTGCTTTGCGATGAGCCAACGGGGGCGCTCGATAGCAAAACTGGCGCTTCAATCCTTAAGCTCCTCTCCAAAGTCAGCAAGGAATACCATAAAACCGTCATTATCGTTACCCACAATTCGAAAATCGCCGACTGCGCCGAAAGATTGCTCCGCGTAAGCGATGGCAAAATCGTGCTTGATCAAGGAATCGCGAATCCAAAGAGAATCGAGGACGTCGAATGGTAAAGAAAGCTAGCACGGGCCTCCTCCTTTTCAAGATGCGCCTACGCTCCATCAAGAAATGCTGGGCGCAGTTTCTTTCCGTGATCGCAATCGGCGCGATTGCCGTCACTTTGTTCGTGGGTTTGCTTGCGAACGCCGAGAGCTTTGAGAAACGCGTCAATACGGTCTACGAAGAAGGGAATCTCGCCTCCGTTTGGGTGACGGTCAATAACTACGATGAGGAAGATGAAACAAAAATAAGGAGCTTTTTGGAAGAAGGGGATGCTTTAGAAACCCGCCTTTATGCCCCGATTGAAATCGGCTCTTATTCTTCTTATGTCGCCGTTTCGCATTCCTTGCCGACGATTTCAAAAGCCTTCAATGTCGAAAGCTTGAGCGATGGGAGTGATGGCGATTTCTTCTTCCTCGATAAAGGGATGAAGAAAGTCGAGGGATCTTCCTATGTCTTCTCTTCCTATTCTTTGGGGGATGAAGCGACTCTTTCAATGGATGTCTCTAGCTATGGCCTTTCCTCTTATTCCTCATACCTTGAGAAATATGTGAAAGAGGGCAAAAAGAACATTTTCTCTTCTAACGAGATATCCTTATCCATCAAAGTCACGGGTTTCATGGATAACCCGGAGAACATCAATAAGAGCAGCTATAACCCCTCGATGGCTTTATTGGGCGATAAGACGTTCAAGAACGCTTTTTATAAGGTATTGAGTGAAAACTATAACGATGAGGGGGTCACGCTCATCGAAAAAGCCTTCAGCCTCATGCTCAATTTTCATTCTTTCTCTGACGAATATTGGACTGAGGGCAACCAATACGTCATCTCTTTGAAAGATGAGAATAGAGCCAACAGCGTCAAAGAGAAAATCCTCGATTATTTCGATGGCTACTCTTCTTCGTCTTTGCTTCGCGCCGCTTCCAGGAGCGATATGCCTTTCTATATCACTCTCGATAACGATTTGACGCAGGCGCGCCAATTCACCTTCGTTTTCCCTTTCGTTTTCTTCCTTGTGGCATTTCTCGTCATCTCAACCACCCTCTCACAGTACATTCTTCAGGAACGTACCCAGATCGGGGCGCTTAAGGCCATCGGGCTAAAAAGGAAGGAGATTTATTGGCATTATTCATCTTTGACGCTCCTTTTGGTTGGCTTAGGGACGCTTATCGGAGAGATCGTCGGGCCTATCCTTATCCCGAATATCCTTGGCAATAAGTACGCGATTTTCTATACGCTTCCTGCTTTGACTTACTCTTTCCCTGTCTTGTATGGCATTTTGACGGCCGTCGCTTTCTTGGCGCTTTCCGTCATCATCACTCTCCTCGTTTGCCACAAGGAAGTGGCGCTTCCGCCGAGCGAATCGATGCGCCCGAAAAAGCCGAGCGTGCGTTTAAAAGCCTATCAAAAGAAGAGCAAGATGGATGTTTACGCTCTTTCCGTCAAAATGGCTTTCAGGAACATCCGCCTCAATATCGGAAAATCGGCGATGGTGGCTTTTGGGGTACTTGGCTGCACGGCACTTTTGCTATGCGGATTCGGGATTGAGGATACGGTGTACCATGGCATTGATTCAGACATCGCAACACTCCGGAATTTCGATGTGACAACGACTTTTATGACGACTCGCACTTATGAGGACGCCACCAAAGACCTTCTTGCGATTGAAGGGGTGGAAGAAGTTGAAGCCACATACAGCGCTTCAAGCGACATCTCGATAGAAAACGGGGCAAGCACCAACAGCAGGATCTACTTATTGAAAGAGAATTCGCGCTGCTACAAAATCAGCTTCCCGAAAGATGAGGTCGCCATTTCACAGAAAGTCTCGCGCGTGATCGGGGCAAAAGAGGGCGATACCGTTACTTTCACCTTCATGGGGAAGAGTTTGACGGCTGAAGTTGGACTCGTATACGAAGCTTTCGCCACGCACGGAGTGATGCTATATGACGATGCTTCTTTCTTAAGGAAAGCCGGCATCACATCCTATGTCTATTCTGGGGCGCAGGTGTATGTAAAAGATGGCTATTCAGCAGATGAGGTGAATACGAAAATCAAGGATTTATCGTATATTATCTCGAGCGAGACGCTGAACGAGTGGCAAAGCTATATCTCCGATATCATGAGCGGGGTCATCGCCATGACTAACGCGGTGAAGGTGTTCGCGATTTTGCTTGCTCTTACCGTTTTATATAACCTCTCGCTCCTCAATTTCGTGGAGAGGGGGAGAGATATCGCGACGCTGAAAGTGCTTGGCTTCTCGCGGTTTGAGATCGCTTTATCTTTGCTATTAGAGACAATGTCGCTTACTTTGCTAGGGACGATACTCGGCATGGCGCTTGGCTATCCGTTCTTGCTCCTCGTATTAGGCACAAACATCGTCGAGCTGGTGGAATATATGTATTTCATTAAGCCAGTTTCGTATGTTTTCGCCTTCCTTTTGACTTTCGTTGTGGCCTTCATCGTGAATCTCTTCTTCTCGCTTAAAAGCCGCAGCATCAAGATGGTGGAATCGCTTAAAAGCGTTGAATGAAAAAAGAGGCGATGGGCTCGCCTCTTTTCGTAGCTATTCTTATTCGTGGCAGTCGCTGAGATTTAGAAGACTCTTGGTCGGGACAGGGATTTTCTTCTCGCCTTCAAGCTCTTCGAGGCGGATGACCGATAAAGCGCCAACGGGGTTTCCGCCGGCTTTCTTCACGAGGTCATTCATCGCAAGGAAGGTGCCGCCGGTAGCAAGCAAATCATCGATGAGGACCACGCGGTCCTCTTTTTTGAAGGAAGCGGCTGGAACTTCGATAGAAGCAGTGCCGTATTCTAACTCATAAGATACTTTGACGGTGGCTCCTGGGAGTTTGCCAGCTTTTCTAGCCATGACGAAACCGATTCCCATTTTGTAAGCCAAAGCGGCCCCGAAGAGGAATCCGCGTGATTCGGCGCCCACTAAAACGGTGGGGGCGAATTCTTCTGCGGCTTTCGCGAGCTCATCAACGCAGTAGGCAAAAGCCTCAGGCGTGCGAAGGAGTGGCGAAATATCCTTGAAGGAGATGCCTTTTTTCGGGAAGTCGGGCGTAACCCCGATGTATTTTTTGAGATCCATGATTTAACCTCGCTAAGAAACGTAGGAAACAATATCACCCTTTTCCCACTTTGACCATATTTGTTTATGATTGAGCAAAAGAAAAAGGCGCCTACTATAGGCACCAGCATATTCAGCGTTTGTCTTTTTTGATGATGCTGTCGAGCTTTTCCAAGTCGCTTTCATCGGGAACGTAGACGTAATTGACGTTCCGCTCAAGCTCACAGTAATCGAGCCCGAAGCCGATGAGGAATTTGCTTTCCGTGAGGGTTTTGCCAACATAATCGACTTTCGCCTCCACTTTGCGGGCGTTGATTTTATCAAACAAGGAGCAGACGAGAATCCTTTTTGGGGCGAAGTTCTCGTTCAGGTATTTTTTGAGGGCTTCGATGGTGATGCCGGTATCAACGACATCTTCAACAATGATGACGGTTCTGCCTTTGATATCGGATTCGAGAGTGTGCTTCCAGACGATATTGCCAGTGCTTTTCACGCCTGAGTAGCTTGATAGCTGCACATAATCGGTCAAAACCGGGATATCGATGTTTTTGAGGAGCTCTGCCATGAAGTTGAGCGCCCCCTTCATCACGCATAGTAATAGAGGTGTCTTCTCTTCATTTTTTAGATCGGAGGATATCTCTTCTCCGAGGTGAGCGGAAATGCTTTCGATTTCCTCTTTCGATAAAACTAACTCTTTCATATTAGGCCCTTCAAAGATATATCCGCTTACTATATTAGAAAGGCCCTCAAAGAAGAAGAAAAAACAGCAAATATTAAAAAGAAAGCGCTACGAATACCAAAATGGCGATTTCGCGCGCATACTTATCTAGTTAGCCTGGAGAACTTTTTTATGAATAAGGAAAACGATCTGCTCTTCTTCCTTCATGAGGATGATGAATTATCCTCATTGCTTTGCTCTTTGACTGGTTTAGAGGAAGCAAAATGCCGAGTATCGCATTTCGCGGATGGCGAAGTGTTCGCTAAACCGCTTTGCTCGGTGAGAGATAAAAGATGCTTCGTCGTTCAAAGCACCTCGCGCCCCAGCAATGACCGCCTTATGGAAATGCTCGTCTTCATTGACGCATTACGCAACGGCGGGGCGAAAGACGTGCATCTGCTCATTCCTTATTTTGGCTACGCCAGGCAAGATAGGCAGCTAGAAGAGACCGATCCAATCTCCGCGCGTCTAGTGGCGCATCTCATCGAAGCTTCAGGCGCTTCTTCCGTTCTTACAGTCGACGTCCATAATCTCAAAATCCTTTCTTTCTTCACCAAAATCAAGGCCAGCAATGTCGCCTGCGCCCCTTTATTCGCCTCATATTTTGCCGATCACGCCGAGAAAGCCGGCTTCCTCCCAAGCGAAGTGACCATCGTCTCGCCCGATAAAGGCGGACTTCACCGCGCGGAGGATTTTCTTTCTTTCTTCCCGCACGCCTCTTTAGCGGTTGCCGATAAGCACCGTCCTAGACCAAATAGAGCGGAAGTCAATGAAATCGAAGGCAAAGTCGAAGGGCAATTATGCATCATCATCGATGATATGATCGATACGGCTGGCACGGTTGTGGCCGTCAGCAAGTTGCTCTACGAAAAAGGCGCGAAAGCGGTATATGTTGGGGCAACGCATGGCATTTTCTCAGGCAATGCCGTCACCAATTTGTTGAACGTTGGCGTCAAAGAGATCGTCGTGAGCGATTCCATCAACAATCATCTTGAAGGGGTGAGCTACGTCAATGTGGCTCCGCTCCTTGCTAAACACATGGAAAGCCTCGATTAATCATGAGCGAATTCGAGAAAATGAAGGCCGGAAAGCTCTACTCTTCCGGTGATAAAGAATTAGCGCTCTATCGCGAAAAAGCCCACAATCTGTGCCGCCTTTTCAACACTCTCTCGGAAAATGACCCCAAAAGAAACGATATCGTAAGCGAAATGCTCGGATATACTCCTGATAATCTCTCTTTGATGGGTCCTATCTATTTCGATTACGGGATCTTGACGCGTTTTGGGAAAAACTGCTACGCGAATTTCTCTTTCACCGTTTTAGATTGTGCCCCGATCAGTATCGGGGATAACGTCTTGTTCGGGCCGAACTGCTCTTTGTATACGCCCGTTCATCCGTTTCTTCCTGAAGAGAGGAACATCTATCAAGATGAGAATGGCGACTATACCGATAAGGAGTACGCTAAACCCATCAATATCGGCTCAAATTGCTGGATAGGCGGGAACGTCACGATACTAGGAGGCGTCAATATCGGCGAAGGTTCCATCATCGGGGCAGGGAGCCTCGTGAACAAAGATATACCGTCTCATGTCATCGCGGCGGGGAACCCCTGCAAAGTTATTAGAGAAATCACGAGCCTAGATTCGGTCTACCTCAAGAAAGATTTATTTTGATTCACGCGCACGCGTATATATAAAAGGATATAGGGAGAAAAGATATGGCAAGCAAATTCATCTTCGTTACGGGCGGAGTCGTCTCGAGTCTAGGCAAAGGCATCTCGGCCTCATCTTTGGGGGTGCTACTTAAAAGCAGGGGTGTCTCGATTTTCAATATCAAGCTTGACCCCTATCTCAACGTCGATCCAGGCACGATGTCGCCATATCAGCACGGCGAGGTCTATGTCACCAAAGACGGGGCGGAAACTGACCTCGATTTAGGTCATTATGAGCGCTGGACGGGCGTGGATTTGACGAAAGAAAGCTCAATCACGAGTGGCAAAATCTATCGCACGGTCATTGAAAAAGAAAGAAGAGGGGATTATCTAGGGGCTTGCGTCCAAGTCATCCCTCATATCACAAACGAAATCAAAGCGCGCTTGCTTCAGGCAAGCAAAGCGAGCAATGCCGATATCATCATCGCCGAAATCGGCGGCACGGTCGGCGATATCGAATCTTTGCCTTTCTTAGAGGCCATCAGGGAACTTCGCTTAGAGCTCGGCTACGAGAACACGATGTTCATCCATAATACCTTGGTCCCATATCTCCGCTCAGCTGGCGAAAGCAAAACCAAACCAACTCAGCACAGTGTGCACGAGCTTTTGTCTTTAGGCATCCAACCCGATGCCATCATTTTGCGGAGCGAAGTGGCCTTGTCCGAAAACCAGAAAAAGAAAATCTCCCTTTTCTGCAATGTCCCATTAGAAGGCGTTTTCGAAGCCGATGACCTCGACTGCGTCTACGAGCTCCCGTTCATGCTCCATGAGCAGAAACTCGATGATTATGTCCTTGACCATTTCCGTCTCAAGACCGGCAAAATTGATCTCCGCGACTGGAAGAAATTCGTCGACAGCGTCAAAAACAGCCACAAGAAGGTGAAAATCGCCTTGGTTGGCAAATACGTTGAACTCCACGATGCCTATCTTTCGGTGAAGAGCGCTCTCGCGCACAGCGGCTATTACTATGGCTATGAAGTGGAGATCGGCTGGATCAAATCCTATGACCTCACTGAGAAAAACATCGCCGAGACTTTAAAAGGATATGACGGCATTTTGGTGCCGGGAGGATTCGGCGAAAGAGGGAGCGAAGGGAAGAAACTCGCGATCAGATACGCTCGTGAAAACGCCGTGCCGTTCTTAGGCATTTGCCTTGGGATGCAACTCGCCGTCATCGAATTCGCTGAGCACGTTTTAGGACTTACGGGCGCCAACACGACCGAATTCGATCAGACTACCCCTTACCCAGTCATCGATTTATTGGCTGACCAATATTCCGGCATCCAAATGGGTGGCACTCTCCGCTTAGGCAATTACGACTGCCAAATCGAGAAAGGCACGTTGGCTTATCGCTGCTACGGCAACAAACTCGTGACCGAGCGTCACCGTCACCGTTACGAATTCAATAATGAATATCGGAGCGCGATGGAGGAGAAAGGACTCGTTTTCTCTGGCATCAACCCGAATTCGGGGCTTGTGGAAATCATCGAGCTCAAGGATCATCCTTTCTTCATCGCGAGCCAATTCCATCCGGAATTCACCTCGCGTCCTTTGTCCCCGAACCCGCTTTTCCGCGGTTTCATCGAGGCGAGCATCAAGCACCAAAACCGTTAATTTGCTATAATTGCGGCCGTATGAACTGTTTGCTCCTCTATAGCCATCATTCCGGCCATCATAACTTGACGCCGAAGATCCCTTTTATCAAGGAGAGGCTTCTCGCGCGTTTTGACCGGGTCGATTTCTTTTGCACCTTTTCTTTAGAGGAAGCCAAAAAAGTGATTCAGGAAAGCGCTCCTCTCTATGATGCTTTGATCGTCGCTGGGGGAGATGGCACCTTCAATAATGTCATCAATGCCCTATCTTCCGTAAAGAATCCTCCGATTTTGGGATATATAAATTACGGGACGATCGGCGATATCGGCCGCAATTTCGGGATCGGGGCAGGATTAAAGAAAAGCTTAGACATCATCACGAAAGGCGAAATAGTTCCTTTTGATGTTGGGGAAATCAACGGGCAATATTTCGCTTATGTCTGCACGATTGGCCGTTATAGCGATATCGCCTATATCACTCCGCGCAAGCAAAAGCGCTTTTTGGGGCGCATCGCTTATTACAACAAAGCCTTCAGAGAACTCCAGAACCGGAAAGCGGTGCACGCCCATATTGAGGCCGATGGCTCGCTTTATGAAATCGACACGCCTTTTATCCTTTTGCTCAACGGCATGAATATCGGCGGCTTCAAAATCAACCATTACGGGTCGATACAAGACGGAATGATGGAGCTTTTCCTCGCCAAAAAGGATATCTCCAATGGCTTGATGCCCCTTTTGACCGATACCAACAGGATCGTGCTTCAGGCCAAGAAGTTCGTCATCAAGACGGATGAGGCGATGAGCTGGTGCTTAGACGGGGAAGAAGGGCCGAAAGGCGAGGCAAATATAGTCACTCACCAAAAAATGTTCAAAATCTTCGCAAAAAAAGGCTTTGTGAAGTGATAATAGCCAAAATCTTTGCAAAAGTTGCTTGTTTTTCTTTTAAAAAGAGCGTCACGCATTAGAATATTTGCAAGACAAAGAGGTTTCAGTATGAAAAAATCTTCGATTATCATCACAATCATCTCCGCTGTCATGGTGGCTCTAGGGGCTGTCCTCCTTCTTTTCGCTCCCAATATGCTGGGCGAATTGAACTACACCGGTGCTGCGGATATGGGTGGCGTCATTGGCGTCATCACAAACGGCTTAATGCCACACCTAAAAGCATTGGTCAATCCGCAGTATTACGTGAGCGCCACTTTATACGTCTTGCCAGCTTTGGCTGCGGTTTTGCTCATCTGCATCTTGATCCACCTCATCGCCCTCATCGTCAAGAAGAGACCTGGCGCTTTGGTGATTGGAATCATCGACCTTGTGTTCGGCTTCGTGGGCTTCTTGCTCATCAATATGTTCGTTTCGACCGGCTGGTGGTTCGGTGAGGCTCTCAAGAACGTTCCTGGCTACGTCAAAGAAGTCAGCGATAGCACCGAAGGCGGCATTGACTTACTAAAAACCATTTTGATTTTCCTTCCTTATATCTTAGGAGCTCTCGGCTTCGCTTTAGCCGTAGCTTCCTTGATCATTTCGATCGTCGATGTCAACAAATACCCTGGCAAAGGCAAAAAGAGACGCGATGGCGGCACTTTGGTCGAACCTCTATATGATGCAAGCGATGCCCAATCCGACGCTGATGCGCGCGAAGAAATAAAGAAAGAACTCAGAGAAGAGCCCCTCGCTCCGACTCCAATCGCCACAATCAACGAAACCCCGACCGTCGTGAACAAAGACGGCTACAGCGGTGGCGGTGCCCCGACTATCGTTCAATATATCTACAATAATGGCTCGAACCCAGCCCCAGCTGGCGAGCGCCCATTGTCCAAAGACGATATCCGTTCCATCGTCGCCGAAGAGATCGGAAAAAAAGATGCTCCTACTGCCACAACAAGCGCTGAGACCATCGATGAGAATGATCTTATGACCACTGATGACCTCCGTTCGATCATCCGCGAAGAAGTCGGCAAAGCGAAAGAGACCGCTCCTGCCAGTAAAGAAGAGGCCCCAGTGGAGCCAATCGAAGAAGAACCCGTCAATGACGATGTTCTCACTAGCGACGACCTCCGTTCCATCATCCGCGAGGAAATCGCGAATTCCAAAGCCGACGATGTGCCAGTCGAAGTCGTGCATGATGAAGAAGAGGATGACTCTTCCGATGCTTTGACTAGTGATGACCTCCGCAAGATAATCGCCGAGGAAATTGCCAAAGCCAATGGCACCTATGTCCCTGAAGAGCCTGTCGAAGAAGATACTTCCTCTGATACTTTGACGAGCGACGATCTCCGCAGAATCATTGCCGAGGAAATCGAGAAAGCGAACAAGAAAGAGGAAAAACCAGTCGAGGAAAAACCGGTTGAAGAGAAACCAGTCGAGGAGAAACCAGCCGAAAAAGAGACGCTCCCTGAAGAAGAGACCGAGATCCTCACGAGCGATGACCTCCGTTCCATCATCCGCGAGGAAATCATTTCCATCTTGGGCGATGATGAAAAGAAAGACGAAGCCCCAGCTGCAGAAAAAGCGGAAGAGGCGAAAGAAGAAGCTCCAGTAGAAGAGCCAGTCGCCAGAGAAGAAGCGAAAGATGAACCTGCTGAGGAAGATGAGGGCAGCGAAATCGCTACCACGGAGGATTTACGCGCCATCATCGCCGAAGAAATGAAAAAGGTGATGGATCCGCAAACGAAGGAAATCGAGAAAGAGGGCAGCGAAATCGCCACGACCGACGACCTCCGCTCCATCATCCGCGACGAATTATCGAATCAGACCGCGACTGAAGCGCCAGTCGTCGAGGAAGAAAAAGAAGAGGAGACCCCGCTCACCGCGAATGACCTCCGCACTTTGATCCAAGAAGCGCTCGACGAGCACGATAACCCGGAAAGACGCGAACTCACCGAAGATGAGGCCCGTTCTATCATCGTTGAGCAGATCCGCTCCTATTACGCCACCAAGAAAGAGGGTGAAAAAGAAGACAAGAAAGCCCTTAAGGAAAAAGAAGCGGCTGAAGCGAAAGCGAAAGACGAAGAAGCCCGCCGTGTCGCTTTAGAGAAGAAACTCGAAGATGAGATTGCCGCCCGCGAGAAAGAACGTGCGGAAAGAGAGGCCGACCGCAAGGAACGCCTTGAAGCCGAGAAAAATCGTGAGACCGTCTCTCTTGAGGATATCCGCGATCTTATCCGCACTGAGTTAACCTCTTATAAGCCGACTGTCGTGACCGAGAAAACGGAAACGGTCGATGAAAAAGACATCAAAGAGATCATCAGAAGCGAACTCTCCTCTTTCCGTGAAGAGCAAGCGAAAGCCAACGAAGAAGCCGCTCAAGAAGCGATGGACGCCCACTTAATCGCTCAAGCTAGAGCGGATGCGGAAGCTGAAGAAGCCAAAGCACAGAGCGAAGAGATCAAAAACCTCAAAGCCAATGCCGTGACCTCCGATGATGTCCGTACGATCATCGCCGAAGAGCTCGATAAGCGTCTTGCCGCTTTGCTCAAAGCCCAAGAAGAGAATAAGAAAGTGGTGGTCGTTGAACCCGTCAAAGAAGAACCGAAAAAGGAAGAGACTTCCAAACCTCTCGAGGAGAAAAAAGAGACCATCGTGATCGAGGTCAAAGCTCCGGAAGAGAAGAAAGAGGAAGTCAAAGAAACCCCGAAAGAGGAACCAGTCGTCGAAGAAGAAGCGAAAGACGATGATGACGCTGCCGATGATAAGGAGAAAGCCAAAATCGTCCGCGTCCCCTTCAACGAGAGAATGCTCACCGCCGACAAAGAGACCATCAATAACTACAATGAGCTCAAGGCCGAGTGCTTAAGTTATGGCCTGAAGAGCCGTCTCTCCAATAGCGGCGATACCTTCCGTCTCCACACGAAGACTTACGTCAAGATCGTGGTGGCTGGGAAAGGCCTCAAACTCTATCTAGCCCTTGATCCAAAAGACTACGCCGATAACCCGATCCCGCTCCACAATGCCGGACACAAGAATATCTACAAAGATATCCCAGGCGTCTTCAAGGTTAAGAGCGCCCTCTCTCTCCGCCGCGCGAAGCAGCTCATTGCCGATGCTTGCGAGAAAGACGGCCTAGAGCAAGGCAAAATCGTCCCTCATAACTACGCCAAAGAACTTAAGGACTATGTCCCGCAGCTTGGCAAAAAGGATGACGACGACGAGGATTAGTTGACTGATTGCCCCCGCAAGTCGGGGGCTTTCTTTTACTTTGTTGCTCCTTTTTCGCCAAAAAGCGGGCGAGGCGTTCAAAATCGGCATTTTTGCCTATTGCCAAGAGCGAAATATGCGCTTAAGATAACTGAGCCCTAAAAAACACGTATCGCGGGGTAGGGCAGCCCGGTAGCCTGCCAGGCCCATAACCTGGAGGTCGGTGGTTCAAATCCACCCCCCGCAACCAATGAATATCGATGGCATCGCTTGAAATGGTGCCATTTTTTATGCGTTTTTCGAATTTCGGTCTACTTTCTATCGACCTCGATATTCAAGATCTTGAAGGCATTATCGAGGGCCTTCTTCGTGTAGTAGCCTTCCTTGAGCCGACCGCCGATTTTTCTCGCGTTATCGCGCTTTTTCTCATAATCGGATAAATCGAGGTTATTGATGTCGTAGACGCTGTCGATCAAATAGCCGCAGTCATTTTCTTTGATGAAGGGAGCAAGCGCGCTTTCTTTCCAAATGATGACTGGGATCCCTGACGCGAGATAACAGGAGGTTTTGTGGGGATTATTGTAGCGAAGATAGTCTTTGAGGTTATTGGCTTTGCCTTCTATATCGATATCACCATCCCATACGAGCCCGAGATTGGCGTCTAAGATTCCTGGGAGCTTCTCCGGCGTCTCTTTGCCCATATACACCATTTTGGAATTGGGCTTGAAGTCGCCACCTAAACCGTAGAGTCGCAGAGTGAAATTCATTCTTTCCGGGTCAAGTTTCTTGAGGAAGGCTGTTTTGGCGAGATTTCCCGCGAAAGCGATGGTGGGGAGACCTTCTATTTTTTGCTCTTTGTAATCGAAGGGGTCAGCCAAATAGTCGAAAATCTCGAGATTGACGATTCTTTCTCTCTTTATGCCTTTGCTTACCAAATATGAAGTCATGGTCTCGTTATGCGAAATGAGGCACTTGCATTTCTTAAGTAGATGCAGCTCCCATTTCTCCAAGAAATGATCAGCCATCCTTAAGCCGTTCAAATCGTGAATGATCGCAACATAGGTGTTTCTATAAGCGAAGCTCGGGGCGAAGATGCAGTCGGGATACTGCATGATTTTGGGCTTATTGCAGTATTTGAAAGCCTGGATATAACTATAGATAGTCCGCAATAAAGGCCCGAAGAAGCGGTTTTTGATATAGAGGTATCTGAGTTCGACACTCTTGAAGGAATAATTGCTCTCGATAATCGAGGCGATGTCGCTTGGGGCCTTGCCGAAAGCGTTATAGCCGCCTTGGGCGTTACGGGCGCTCTTCTTTGTGGATAAGGTGTATAAGTCCATAGTTATTGCTGAAATATTGTGTGTGCCTCCTATTTTAGACTCACGGAAGAGAAAAAGAAGAGATGGCCCTTACTTTTCCCTTCTTTCGCTTGTAGTCTTATAAGGTGATTGATATAGTACAGTTAATACAGATATGAACCTCACGAACGATAAACCGATATTCCTCCAGGTTAAAGACTACTTCCTTTCCTTGATTGAGAAAGGCGCCCTCAAAAACGGGGATATGCTCCCAAGCGTGCGCGATGTCGCGCGCTTTTATGGCATCAACCCCAATACGGTGCATCGGGCTTATTCTTTGCTTGTGGAAGAAGGGTATGTCGTAGCCTTGAGCAAAAAAGGCTACATCGTGGAAAAGAAAGAGAACGATAAAGGAATGCTTTTGAGGAAAGAGATTGAGCGGCTGCTCTTAATCTATAAAAAAGAGGACATCCTGAAAGCGCTTGAGGAGAGTAACGATGATTGAAATCAAGAATCTATGCAAATCATTCGGCGAGGTGAAAGCCATCAAGGGGCTGAGTCTCAATATCGCCCCTGGCATCAACGGGCTCGTTGGGCATAATGGCGCGGGGAAAAGCACGTTGCTCCGCCTCATCGCCGATGTCTATATCAAAGACGAAGGAACGATTCTTTTAAATGGGCTCGATAATGCCTCAAATAAAGGTTTCCCAAGCTGATTAACTATACGAAATGCCGATAAACGCTCATGC
>CAVIFQ010000034.1:0-14922 GCA_963642055.1 Roseburia hominis
TTAATCAATGACGGATTGATTGCGCTTGACTTTGGTCACAACATAACAGTTTATATTCGCCATATGTCGATGTTCCCATCTGCAAGCTCCTTCAAAAGAAAATTCGCAACGTCGCGATTTTATCATCCTTTCTCCCTATAGGCACTTGCTTTCGCTTTATTAAAAGCGATGCTCACGGAAAGAAACTTACTTCTTTTCTCCTTAATCGCTGAACCAAGCAAAAAATCTCCGCAAAACTCAACCGGATTCTATTTTGCGGCCATTTTAGTGGATAAACGAAAAGGCCGCGCCTTTCGGTGGGCCTTTCGCTTATTTAAGCTGAGATTTTCCAGGAATTGTCTTCCTTGAAGGTTGTATCATTCTTGCCGGTATAGGAATAGACGGTATTTTCAGCGTCATTTTTATGCGCTTTGACGTAGCTATAGAATTCGCTCTCATCGCCATCGAATTTTGCGTTCGCGTCCACGCTTTCGTATCTCGTCTTCTCATCATTCAATGTTGGATCCACGTTCTCGAGATTAAAGCTAATTTTGGCGTTGATGCCAAGATACACCTTGAGGTCGAGCGAGACATTTGTGAGGACATCCCCATTGCCTTTGATGCCTAAGCTCACCGTCGCAACGTGTCTTGCGTTCATATTGAAGACGAAGTTATCGGTGGTCACGTTCATCACGCCGAGCAAAGCGGCCGCATCGAAGGTGACGTTCCAATTCGTCTTTCCATCAGACTCATAACCACTGATGAGGCTATCGTATTCGTTATCCAGAGTGATGTCGGTCGAGGAATTCTTCACCCAAGAGCCATCCTCATTATAGGTGTAGGTATAGCCAGTATCGTTATCGAGATAAGTATCGCCAGCTTTCACGTCAGTAATTGTGGTCGGCGCTCCGCTTCCAGAATAGGAAGTTGGGGTGGTCGCATTGCTTGCTTCATCTTTCTTCAATAAAGAAGGATAGACATCAAGGACGTAGCCAAGGAAGACATCCTCGGCATGATTGATGGCGTAGTCAAGAGAGAAGGAAGCGTAATCTTTCGTATCGAAGACCGTGCCTTTCACATCGCTTGAGCCCTCGAAATAGAGGCGCGAAGAGCTGCTATTGGTCTTGTAATCGGTATTGGCGTCGTAGTAGAAGTCGACTTTTCTTTCTCCTACCAAGGTCAAAGCGCCGATCACGCCATTGACTTTGTCAGTTGGGCCGTTGACGCCCGGGATAAGAGGCACGTTGAAGCTTCCCATCATCTTGAAGGAAGAACCGCTGACTTTGATATAGATTTCAGCCGTCACATCGATAATGCCGTTGAGCTGGCTAAGAGCGACCGCGATATTGCCTTTCCAGTAATAGGAACTCTGCTTGAGCCCGGTGTTGATGCCGAATTTGGCAAGAGCAGCAAGCGTCGAGAAATCGTAATAAGGGATATCTTGTTGCTTTCCATCAACCATGCGGGTCTTCGGGCAGCTAGCGACCTTCTCCGCGCCCTCTTCATAATCCGCTTTGGCGAGTTTATCGACTCCCAAGGAGAGAGAAAGGGACTGCTTGTCATTCAAGGCGATCGCCACATCAAGGCTCTTGAGCTCGCCAGCAAGGTGAGTTTCATTATTTGCAGCGTAACGGACGAAGGAGACGACGATATCGTCTGCTAAATCAAAAGCGGCACCATTGACGTGGATATTGAGTTTCTCCGCACCATCTTCGGTAACGCTTTCGATTTTGCTGATATAAGAGGTCTTTAAGAAAGAGAAATAGGTGGTTGGCTCGCTTGCCTCCGCTTCCTTATTTGCGGCTTGGAGGTTAATGATAGTCGTGAGATTGCGGATAGGATTCACGATTCTCTCGCGGAGAGTCGTTTTCTCATCGCTATATAAGGAACGCATGTAATCGTATAGATCCATGAGGTTGGAGGCATAGCCTTTCCCATATAATCCGCCTTTTTCGACATCGCTTTTGCTTTCCTCGACGTCTTTCGATTGATAAGCGAAGAGGACAGAGGCTTTGCTATCGGCATCAGTGTCCATCTCTAAGCGCAAATCGTGCTTAACGTTCTTGCTAGAGGCGTTCGCGTAATTCTGATCCATCGTCAAAGCGACTTTGGCGTTCTTTTCGCCTTCATTGGCGTTGAAGACGGCACTGCCCGAGAATTCGAATGAGGATAATCCTTTATCATAGGAAGGAATCTCGTTGCTGAATTTTCCGCTAAGGGAGAGAAGGGCGGTTTTTTCGTTGGCGATTGAAGCTAATTCGTCGAAGAGACTTGGGATGTTATTGACGTTTTGATATTTGGCCGCGTCGATTTCTTCAAAGACGGACGTTCCTAAAGAGTTGACCGCAATCACGAAATTGTCGAGAGCGAAATCGCTGAATTCGAGATCGTTGAGTTTGATCGAAAGGAGATTGCTCGAGGTTGTCGTGCTATCGAGAGCGAGGACGATTTCGGAATCATCGCCGAGCCCGAATGGCTTAAGCGTCAAGGTCACGAAGATGATATTATCGCCGGTATAGACGTTTTTGAGGATATCGAAGCAGTGCTGATAATGCCCTTCTTTGATCTCGTCGATGATCGTCATCTTGTCTTTAACCCACTCGCCATCCTTTTTGGTGTAGGTTCTATTGGTCAAAGTGTCCAAATATGTATCGCCGTCGATTCCAAGATCAGAAGCAGGTTCTCCCTCACCTTTTCTATCGACATTGCCGGTGATGATTTCCTTCGTTCCGCTCACTAGAGAAGTGAGGCGATTGATTACAGCGGTAATCTTATCGAGATCGACATTGTTGGAAGCTTTGCCGAAAGAATCGACCATGCTGCCCAAGAACTTGTCGAGAGAAAGAATGCTCGTGAAATTGAGCTTGCCGGTTGCCACGTCATTGGCAAGATAATCGAAATAGAGGTTGGATTTGCTGGAATTTTCCTCAATCGGACGGAGGGCCAAGTTCATTCCATACGAATAATTTTTGCCATCGATCACGCTTGAAATAGAAGGAGAGAAATCAAGCTTGTTGCTTGGATAATCGACATCCATCTTGGCAACAAGGGAGAGGGTTTCATAGACATTTTTTCCTTCTGAATCGGTGTCGTATTTATGGCGGAAATCACCAGAAATCCCCAAATTGAAGGCCCTTTTGTCGACGATATTGAAGATATTCCTCATCAAAGAAGTCGAGTTTACGAGATGGCTGTAATTACTATCATCAGGCGTTGCGATATTGATTTCCTCAGTAGTTGAAACGTTTTTGGCGTCCAAAGAAATAGAAACTATTTGATCTTCGCCGCTCCCGAGCGGGATAACGATCGGATCAGTGGTCCAAACGCCAGTGAGATTGCAATCCTCATCGGAAGACATATTGAGGACGATTGGCTCCCATCCTTCAGCCTCTTTTCCTAAATCGATGGTGAAGGCATATACGTAATCGCTCGTTTCTTCAATCGACATCGTCATCGTCTTGGTCAAAGAGGCAAGAGAAGAAGAAGAGCTGTCACTGTCAGATGAACTGCCGGCTTGTTTATAAACGACATCGCGGTAATTTTCACTTTCAAGGAGCATCGTGACGACGGTGTCAAACAAATCGTCGTATTCGGTCCCGCTTACGCAATAACGGATGCCTGATTTATAGGTTTTCCCATCATGCTCGACGTTTTTGTCATATCCATCCGTCAAAGAAAGATAAAGATTTTTGCTGCTCCCTAAATAAGTGACATCCAAATCCTTTTTTACATCCTTAGTGATGTTTTCATCGTAGTAGCCACTGTAAGTGATGGTGCTGTCGATATTGAGGGCAAGTTCGTCTAGTGAAGGCATTTTGAGCGATACATCGCCCGTCACAGAGATTTTGTTGTTCGTATCAGTCGATGAATCGTTATCGGGCAAAACAACCTGAGCCGTGAAACCTTGCAACTTAAGACCGCTGATTCCGCTCGTCAAATTGGAGAAGAGTTTCTCACCATGGGTCATCGGCTCATTGATTGGGTCGTTGGCGTTGACTTTGCCGCTGTTACCGGATGAGCTGCTATTAGGAGCGACGAAATAGGTAAGTCCGGCCGTCGCAATCGTTGTGGCAAGCCCAAAGACCCCCATCTGGATCCCCTTAACCAGCTTTGGATGCTTTCTTTTTCTCGTTTCATTCTCTCTCATGGTCTTACCTCCACGAATGACATCTCGCGCAAAAAACCGCTCTTATGGCTTTTGCCGCCTATCATTCTAAAGAATGACCACTCTTTTTCTTCCTAACGCGCAAATTATTTGTAGAGAATTCGCTCTACTAATTGGAGAATAAAAGCATTCATCGAGAGATTTTTACTCTAAAGCATGCTGTAATAGAGATAGATTCCGTCTTGATTGTTGATCTCTTTATAGGTGCCGTTGCTTTGAAGTTTGAAAGAATAGGTAGTGGTATATGTTTTAATACTAAATAAGCTAGTTTTTCCAGTTATCTTTACCGTGAAAGATTTTGTAACCCAATTTTCGTTGATAACCTCAGCCTCTTGATCTTTCTTATATATGTTGCTGCCGTTTTTCTTAAATGTCGCACTTCCACTTCTTGAAACAACCATTTCGATATTTTGTCCGCTTGAAGTCTTGCCGCTGAAAGTACCAGCGAAAGAAGCGCCTGGAAGACGCGATATCTCACCATACGCGTTCACTCTATTCTTTACGGCGGAAAAACCGACGGATCCATTCGAAACCGAGCTATAGTTCCAAGCTCCAGAAGAGGAACCCCAGCAATCGGAATAAACACCAGAGCTCGAAACGTTGGCTAAAGAGAGCGAACCGGATTCGATGGTTGCATTGATTACTGAGTATTTGATTCCACCGGAAAGAGAGACGCCGCTCAAAGTCGCGGCATTCGCGTTTCCATATAAAGTCGCAGAAATGCTGCCCGATAGATTTTTAACATTAAATCCGCCGATATTGAGTTGTATGTTTTTCCAAGCCGGATTGCCATTTTGGGTTTCATATTTGAATTCGCTTCCAGTGAAAACGTTCTCGACATATATGGTGTCAGAATCACCGCTTGAACTATCATGGAATGTATCATATCCAACCGCACTGCCCTCAAATAAGCCCATCATGAATCCGATCATCCAATCGGTGAGATTGTCCATGAAATCACCACCGCTCACTTTATGGAGAGTGCCTTTATTGATGTTATCGTCTTTTAATCTATCGATATACATCGTCCCTTCGGGGTTATTTTCATCTGTCTCATAGGCAAAATGAGATACATACCTATCATTATTAACGCCAATAACCGACGGCGTGTCCAAAACGCCGTAAACTTTGACAGTCGCGCCCTTCACATAAACGTATAAATCGATTTTGACCTCTTTTTCCGTAAGCTTAAATAGGGTGCTAAATACTGAGCCACTAATAATGACCGATCCATTGACGTGATAAGTCGAGTAATCGCGTTTGGTACCACTGTTAACAAAAGAGGCGGTAACGCCATCGCTTCCATATTGATAAGACTCGCCACGCCCTAAAAGCGCGCTATTGAGGACATATTGGAGAAGGATTTGAATGCTGGACCAATCGGTGTAATTGCTCTTTGAGTGAATCCCGTTGCTACCACCCGTGAATAGATTCTGATAGGAATAAGCGTTCCAGTTGTAATCGTTTCCGACTTTTTCGCCCGGAGCCACATAATCCTTTAATTCGAAGGTCAAATCGATGTTTTTCGAATCGGTCTTCATCTTCACGCTCAGATAGGAAATGCCGCCTTTGCTCCTATTCGCGTTCTCGCTCATCCCATCCAGCGTAAAATAGTCGCCTTTGTAACCGACCGTGACATACAAATCATCGCTTAAGGATAAGAAGTCGCCATTGATGACGAGAGTAACGACTTTGGAAGATTCATTATTGGAAAGGGATTTGATGCAGCCACTCGCTAAAAGGGGATTGATTTCGTTGCCGTTCACCACTTTCGCTAGAAGCGAGGAAGTCTCGGCCGTCTGGAACCACTCGATGTATTTGGTGAACTGCTCATCCTCCGTTTTGGAGAAAGCCTTGACCAAGGAGATGATGCCGTTCAAGGAATCGATGGAGAAATACCCAACAAGCGGTTTCACTCCGCTCCCCGGAGTATTCACCATGAAATACATATCGCTCTGATTGGAGACCATATGGCCATTCTCATAGACTTCTTTGACATCGATCCCAAGGCGATAATCTTGCTCCTTGCTCGCCGATTTGCGGTCTTTGAAAATAATCTCGCCAGTGCCGTTTTTATTCTCCAAATCGAGTGAGATATTCCCGTTCCCTTTTTGAATGGTGAAACCATCGTCGCCAGCGAAATTCATGACGGAGCCATAGACAGAGAAAGTCGTTTGCTTATTGTCCACGAAAGACTGCAAACTATCGAAAATATCGGGCAATCTTCTGAAATAGGTGCGCTCCAAAGATGTCTCGGTCACCTTGACCTCGATTCCTTTCGCGTCCATGAAATACAGCTCACCTGAGAAAGAGATATCGCCGAGAGTGACGGAAGAGAAAGAGATGCCCGCCAATTTCTTGATGGAGCCATCATATAGAGAGACTGCCATTTCCCCACTTAAGCCGATCTTGGATAAATCAAGAACGATATCAAGCGTGGAGATATCACTCACGGAACCATCGTCCAAAGTCACGGAGTGGGTGGCGTTTTTCATCGTTTTGATAACTTTTAGCAAACGCTCGTATTCGCCGTTCTCTATTCCTTTTAAGGCGCTGCTATCACCAGTCAAAGCGAGATAAGCGTCCAAAAGCGAATTGATGGTTTTCCCGATCTCAAACTTATTCATGATGCCTTTGATGTCATTGACCGCGCTTTCTGAAAGGAGAGCCCGCAAGGAGCTGCTGCTCCCTAAATCCGCTAAATCGATGACCTTGCCGATCATCGAATCCAGTGTGAAGAAATCCATCTTCGTCGCAATGGCGTCGGTCGTTAAATAGGCGTAGCCGAGATCGCTATAGGAACCGCCGCTATCCTTTTCGCGCGCCATATCGACCGCTAAAGCGCGTTTAGTGGTTTTACTAGACCCGTCATCTTCTTCAACATCGACATTGAAATCGAGACCAAGGGAGATGGCGTTAGGAAGAGAATCGGTGAGAGAGCTTATTTCGCGACTATTGTTGATGAGATTGGAGACATCGGCTTTCAAAGAGATGTCGAGCGTCGCGTTTTCTTTCTTGCTGATATTGCCTTCATCGTCTCTTGCGATAACGTGTTCAAAAGAGAAAGAGCCCTCGCCGGTGAAAGAAGGTTCATTGACGAGCGGATATAGGCGCGAAAGGAACTTTTCGACATTCACGAGTGATTGATAATGCTCTTTATCAGAAGGGGCTGCGGAAATGTAACCAGCATCGCTTTGAATCGAGGAATTGAAACCGAGTTGCATCGTCCTGGAGCCTTTGATGGTCGCTAAATCACCGGATTCACTCGCGATAGAGGCGCTTAGAAGCGTGCCATCGCTTTCGCAGTTCAGTTTGAGAGGAATCGTCGATTCGCCCATTTTGAAAGAGATATCGTAAGTGAAAGTCCCATCTCCCTCGCTTTCCCCTTCCACGATCGATAAAGCCTTTTTAGCGTTTTTGATGGCGGAAGAAGCATCGCTGTCGATGACGCTCTTCGCGGCCCCGCTCACGAAGCCGAGGTTCAAGAGAGAGCCATATTTGTCGACCATCTCGAAAAGGGTATCGATGAGCTCGGAGAATTCATCGTTGGAGCTCCCTGGCACAATCTCGATTTTGTATTTGAAAGAATAGGAATCAATATCGGTATCAGTGTCCTCAATCCCTAAATACAGCACATTATCGGCATAAGTCGAAGTGAAGGTCACAAAGGAGGTTTCGTTATAGGTAACCGGCAGATTCGCCGAAAAATAGACCTTGTTGTTCTCATTCGCGTCGATCCTGAATTCGATTTCGCCACCGCTGACGGAAATACGCTGATCCACCATTTTGGAAACGGTGTTCCCGTTATCGTTCTCTTTTTCGATCGTCTTCACGGGGACGACGAAAGAGAAATCGATGTCTTTGACCCAAAGGCCATCGCTTGTCTGCCTCGTAAGCGCCTTAAGCAAATCCTCGCCTTGGAGTGGCGCGCCGGTCGGATGAGGCAAAACCTCGACGGCGTTTTTCTTTTCTTGGTTAAAAGAAGGAGCCATGCAGCTCGATAAAGAAAGAGTCATCGCCAAGGATGAGACCCAAATGCCGAGTTTTTTGATGGAAGAGAGCCTCATCACATCGCACTCCTATATCCGCACGGCTCATCGAGAGCTGGAATCTTATAATCGCCACCGCGTTCATAAACGACTCTCATTTCGCCGGTGACATCGCTATTGACCTTCATGCCCATCTGTTTAACGACGGCGTGATAATACTCATGAGAATAAATCGAAAGGAGATTGAGATCTTTATCGAGCTCAAAAGTCAGATGGCAATAATAGAAAGTCGGTTTGCTCACCAAATCGGAGATGGTCTGCATCTGGACGACGTAGGCGCTGACCCCGAGTTTCGGATCGAGTTCGATTTCGACTGTATAGGTACCATCGCCATTTTTCGTAGAAGAGGTAGTCCCATACATATCAGCGGTTTTATCGGTAGTCAAAACAGTCTTGTCGCTCACGATGTAGGAAGTCGGAGTGGAAAGAAGTCTACCCATATGGGCGATATATTCTTCACCAGTATATGCGGTGCCTGCTTCATCATATTCGCCGACATCCACGCTGCCTTTCGTTTTGCCTAGATGCATCGTGACGGTATAGTCATCGTCATTAGGAACCTGGTACATTCTATCGGCGATATCCACGAAACTCGATAAAGAAAGGGACTCCTCGAAATATTTATCCCCGTCTTGGATGGTCGTGCTTCGAATATTCTGCGTCACCCCCATCGCTCCCGCCGCGCCGATGCCTTGGCTATAGACATGGCTCTCGTTTTGGATGAGATAAAAAGCACTTGCGGCCATTTGGGTCGGAGTCAGCGTTTTGGTGAAATCATCGCCGATACCCTGGGCTTTCTTGTAAGCCTCGCCGATCTTGTCGTAATCCGGATATAGTTTTTGCGTATCGATGTCCGAATAATCGGTTCCTTCATCACCGCTAAAGAGCTTTTTTGCAAAAACTCCAACGACAACGCCTATGGCGATGCAGGGAACGAGAACGCAAACGTAGGGCAAAAGCGATTTGTAGCGTTTCTTTCTTTTCTCGCTCTTTTTATCCTGCGGATTCTCTTCTTTTGTCACCTCGGCTTTGGTTTCCTCTTGCTTTTGGATATCCGAAGAATCGCTAGAAGGCGTAGAGAAAGATTCCTGGCTTGCAGTAGCCGGGGCTTCGCTTGCTGGAACTGGAGTTTCGTCTACTAGAGATGAAGCTTCGTTCTCTTGGTTTTCCGTTTTGATCTCTTTCTCTTCCATAAAAGCACGCTAATGATGGACGAGAAATCTTTTAGTTCACGCTCACGCGTATAAACACACGCGTAGAATCCTATCTACGATTTGGAGAATCAGGCTATTTATCGAATGTTTTTCGCCAAAAATTAAAGGCCACCGAAGTGGCCTAAATTCGCTTGAAATTTAATTGATTAGTCGTGAATCGTCGAGTTGCGGAGCGTCAATCTCGTCTCAAATTTGTAGGTTTTCTCGGTGAGATTGCCGTTAATCAAATCAATGAGCATGTACATGCTGCGCTTCCCAACTTCCGTCATATCGATGTCCATCGAAGTCAAAGTCGGACGCAAGATGTTGGCATATTTCGTCCCGATGAGCGATACCACTTCCACATCTTCTGGCACGCGGAGCCCGTTATCGGTGGCAGCGTTTTCGATCGCAGCCGCAATAGAATCGCGATACGCCACGAAATAGCCGCTGCGGTTATGCTGGAAATAATCCAAGAAATCGTGATACGTGTGGTTATAGGAATCATCGACATTGATGATGCTATAAGGCTTATTCAAACGCTCATTGGTCTCAACGAAGATCTTCTCAGCTTTCGCTAGCATCCTTCCGCCATCATGAACATGGAGGAAATTCATCTGCTTTTTGCCACGGTTATAGTGGTAATCATTGATAAGGCTCTTCAAAACATCGCCGAAGCCAAACATGATGCAGCCCGTTCTATCGCCCGTGACTTTATTATTGACGACAATCGAAGGGACGTTATAGGAGGTGATTTTGGCGATATCCTCCCCTTCTAGCTCATCATCGAAGATAATCGTGCCATCAACGTGCGTGGTGATGACTTTTTCAATCATCGTGAGAGCTTCTTCACGGCTATGGGAAGTCGTAAACAAGGTCAAAACGAAACCTTTTTGCTTGGCGATTTCGCTGATGCCGTTGAGCATGTTGGAGATATAGACGTAGTTCGCGCTCGGAATGACCACGCCGATATTGGTGGTCTTATTCGTGGCCAAGGCTTGGGCTAGGCCGCTTGGCTTGTAGCCTAAGCGTTTGATGGTCTCTTCGACTTTGGTGCGGGTGGCATCGGTGACGTTGCCTTGTTTGTTGATGACGCGAGAGACGGTGGCTAAAGAAACGCCAGCCGCTTGAGCAACTTGGTAAATCGTAACTCGATCTTTAAGGTTTTCCATTCGCTAGGAACCTCCGAACTATTAAATTATGATAATTCAATGAGTTTGAAAATCAATGTAAACATATCATTATGTTTTCTTGCCGTTTGTTAGTCGGTTTAGAAAAAGGACATTTTCAACGATAAAATCGCCAAAAAACGCCGATTATTACTCAACAAAAATGTAAATTTATGAAAATGGCTTTTGCGTAAATCTGGATTAAGCGAAGAAATCTTCGCCGACTTCTTTGTCTACGACATAGGCTTCATGAGATGGAGAAGAGACAATCCCTAGTTCAAAAGTGCTCACGATTTCAACATCGCACGGAATGTTCTTTTCGATATGCGAGTGGAATGGGTACCCTTCGAAATCCAAGCAGCCGTCTTCCTTGACAACCACTTTTTCTCCGACCTTTAAATTGGTGAAGCGCGACACGGCTCCAAGTTTTTTATCGCCCATCGACAAAGTCACGATGGAGGCTTTTTCATCTAATGGGTGCTCTTCCAGCTTTTCGATTTTCGCAACTCTGTATCCGCTTGAAGCGTTGGGCTCTATGCCGGGAATGCCGTGCGAAGTAAGCAAGGCATTGACGGCCTTTAAAAGCTCTTTGTCTTCTTTTAAATAGGCGCCGTTATGAAGGGGCTGCTTATAGTAAGAGGTTATATTGAAGATATTGATCCCCACTATTTCTTTATCGGAATAAAGGACAACGATATCGCCACCATCGTCCGTATAAGAGGTTACTTCCTTTTCGGGATCGAAAAGAACGTGAAGCACATCACCTTTCACTGCGTCATTGCGATAAAAACGGTACATACTATTGCTCCTTCTTCAAAATGATACGATGGATGCTCTTGCCGATGGAACGGAAATTTCTTTCGTATTCGCTTTCGTAATCGTCTTCGGCGCGCACCGCGTAATTTTCCTGGTTCTCGATCATCTTGAGTTTTCCTAGCTCAATCTGTTCAAGAGTGAAAGCGTATAAACCGTCATTGTCGGTTTTGATTCTGATTTCACCACCATCTTTAAGCAATGAAAGCATCTCTTTGAGTCTTGTCAAAGTCGTTAAACGCCTTTTCTCGTGCTTTTTCTTGGGCCATGGGTCACTGAAATTGAGGTAAATGCGGTCAAACTTATACTGCTGAAGAGAAGGGAAGACCTCATCGAAATCGCCAGGATAAATCCTTAAAGTCGTCGTTTCCTGTTCCACCGCCTTTTTGGCGAAAGTGCCAGCAATCGAGACATCTCTTTCCAAAGCCAAAAGATGAACCTCTGGGTTATCTTTCAATAAAGCAAGAGCAAAACCCCCTTTTCCCGCCCCGATCTCCAGATATAGGGGACTCACGAAAAAAGGATCATTCGGCTCAATTTTATTTAAGGCTAATTCAGAGTGGGCGGATAAGAATGGAAGCGCCCATTTTTTGTAGCGACCTCTCATGCTTTAAGATTCCCAAGCATGTAAATGGCTCGCGCATAAATCACAATATCCTTGCAAAAGTCCTCTAAATAGAGATATTCGGTCGGCGCATGCATATCGCCAGGGTGCTTCTTGAAGGCAGCACCGAAAGCCACTGTGTTCTTGGCTTCTTTCGCGTAAGTCCCGCCACCGATCGTGAATGGTTTAGCGAACAAATCAAGCGTCTCGCGTTTATAAGCTTTCATGAGCGTCGTGACCAAAGGGCTCTTTTTATCGAACAAGAGAGCTTTGGTATCGCTTGTGACTTCGTAGTCTAAGCCCGAGGCTTTGCTTAAAGCGTCAAGGCACTTAGAGGCATCACAGCTCTCGCCAAAGCGGAAGTCGAGGGAAATAGAGAGAGTTGAGGCGCTATAACGGACAATGCCATAGTTGTAGCTGGTCGCGCCAAGTTCAGGCGAATCGACTTTCCCGCCAAAGGAAGAGCCATCGCTTGAAGATAAAGCGGTGGCGATTTTCTTCAAGGCATCAACTTTGTAATAATCGCCAATGGTCTTAAAGGCAATAAGGGCCGCATTCTCTCCGAGTTCTGGGGTGGAGCCATGCGCAGCTTTGCCTTTGAAAGTGACCATCGTTATCGCATCGCTAGAGGAAACATCGCACTTGATGTTCTCTTTTTTGAGATAGTCGACGAACTTATCATCTTTAGGAAGGGTGACGAGGATTTTATCGCACACGGCATTCGCGACCTCCCCTCCCATCATCTCGATGACTGGGCCTAAGGCGCCTTTATAGGTAAGGGTGGCTCTTTTGATGGCTTTCTCGCCATAAATAAGCGGCCAATCAGCGTCTGGCGTAAAGCCATAGGCGCACTCTTCTTTATGAAGGGTATGGAAATAATAATCGAGGCAGCTCGATCCTCTTTCTTCGTCCCCGCCGCTCACGAGTCTTACACGGTAGCCCTTGATGAGACCATTGTCTTTGAGCAATTTGATGGCGAAAAGCGAGGCGATGAGCGGGCCTTTATCATCGGCGCACCCGCGACATACCATCTTTCCGTCTTTAACGACCGGCGACCAAGGGGAATGCTCCCATTTGCCCGTGGCTGGAACGACGTCGCTATGGCCATAAATGCCGATGAGCGGGCCTTCTTCACCAATCGTTAATTCGGTGCAATAGCCATCGCACGTATCGACCTTGAAGCCATAGTCTTTGCCTAATTTGGCAAGATAATCCAAGGCTTTTTTGACGTTCGCGCCAAAAGGCTGCCCTTTCTTGATCGATGAAGCGTCATAAACGCTGGGGATACGAATATCCTCTTGGAGCGCGGCTAAAGCGTTCTTTTGGTAATTTTTGGCCAGTTTTTTGAAATTCGGCATGTTTTTTCCTCTCTACTTACGGGTGATTTTATCCAATGTTTTTCCCACAATCGGTGTGAATAAAGCCGCCAAAGTCGCTTCGCCTAGGCACCCTAAGATGAGAATCAGCGTTACCCCGACGACGATTCCGCTCCCAATGACGCTAGAATTCGAGAAGAAGGATATCATCTCGCTAGGGTAGAATAAGAACAAATCGGCGAACACTAGACCTGTATGGAGCAGGGTCAAGGCGAATGAAATGACTGCTAGAAGCAAACCATCGTGAGATAGTTTATTCTCTTTCCTAAGAAAGGAAAAGAATAGACCGGCGAAAAAGCCAAAGAGGACGCGCGGAAGGACGCTGACCCAAGGGTAAATGAAGAAAGCGTTGAGACCGGCATTGTTCTGTATGGCTTGAAGACAGCTCGTGATGCCAAAGGCAAATCCATAGAAAATGCCGCGTTTCCACCCACCGCGATAAGCGCCTAGTAGAACTGGTAGATGCATCAAAGTGAGCGAAATCCCCGGCACCACCGTTATATAGCCAAACTGTGGCACAAAGCCCATGACTACGATTATCGCGATAATGACGGCGTCTTCGCTCATCATCGAAACCGAGTAGCCTTTTTCATCCGGGCTAACCGCGTGAAGATAAATTAGATAAGAAATGAAAGAAAAAGCGAAAAAGATCCAAAAAGCGATACCCTGCGTGTTCATAAATTGTCCCCTAAAGTCGTTTTGATGTTGCTATTGAGATGATCGATTTCCTTTAATCCCAAAAGCAAAAGCCATTCTTCGTAGACAAAGTCAGGCAATAAATCTTTAACAAAATGGGCATTGCCGCCCGTCAAAATAGGCTTAAGTGGTCGTCCTATTTCTTTCATGAAGGCATGATAAAAGCCCTCAATCTCATAAACGGTGCCATTGAGGATACCGCTATTCATGGAATCGTTGGTGTTTTTGCCAATGACGGTTTTCGTGATAAGACCGCTCACCTCTGGCAAAGAGGCCGTCCCTTTTACGAGCGCGTTCATGGAAATGGCTAAGCCTGGGGCAATCGCCACCCCGCCGAATGAGCCATTCTCGTCGATATGGATATATTTGTTCGCCGTGCCTAAATCGGCGATGAATAAATCATTTCCAAATAAGGCAACTCCGCCGACTGAATCGGCGACTAAATCGCTCCCGACTTCGGAAGGATTATTGACGGCGAGTTTGACTCCGGTCTTTAATCCAGCCCCAAGCACTAAAGGACGGATATGGAGAATATCCTTGCAAAGCCCCACCCAAATTCTCGTTAATGAAGGAACGACACTAGAGATGATGGCTCTAGTGAAATCTTTGCAAGAAGCCTCTCTTTTCAAAAACGAGGTGAAAATTACGCGATATTCATCGTAACTTCTATCTACGTTTGATTTGATTTTGAAAGTCGATACGAGTTTATCGCCCTCGAACACGCCCAAATCCGTAAGCGTGTTGCCAACGTCAATCGTAAGTAACATGTATTCGGTCTACCTCCGCTTCCATTTGGCCTATATATCCAATATGGAGCGCTACTATTATATCTAGGTAAAAATGGCTTACTAGAGTAAAATACCGCTATGTCAGTTTGG
>CAVIFQ010000035.1:0-14356 GCA_963642055.1 Roseburia hominis
AACCAGCTTTTTATTTCCGTGAAGTCCCTGCCCCATCCCTCGCACAGATCCTTGACCTCCTCTTCGGTGTAGCCGATGGCTTTCCTTGTAACGGAAGGATGGGCGGCGCTGCAATCGAGGAAATTGTCGAGATCGCATCGGATGGCGAATCTCTCGATCGGGAAGATGCCGGTCATGTAGACGAGATCGGTGTAGCATAAGGCATCGCTCGATTTGAAGAGGGCGCATAAGAACTCGCCGAATTCCCTGCATAAAGCCTTGTTCTCGCCACATTCGCGGAAGACGACGTCCCATTCGTCTATCAGGAAAATGAAGGTTTCGCCGGTGCGGGAGTGTATCTCGCTCATGGCGAGCGAGAAAGCGGCGCCGTCCTTGGGATCATAGTCAAGTTTCACCTCTGGGAAGGCTTCCTTCAAATCCAGGTAAAGCAGCTCCTTCAATCTTTTTAAGAAGGACGAGGCATCGTCCTCGATGGTATATGCCATAGCCATGTCGATCCGGATGACGTTGTGCTTGTTGAGATGCTCCTCGAAAGAGGGGTCGCCATATATCTTGAGGTTCTTGAATAGTTCTCTGGAATCACAACCCTTCGAATAATAGGCGTTGAGCATCGAAAGAGCCATGCTCTTGCCGAAGCGGCGAGGGCGCGTCACGCACATGAATTTGTCGGGCGTCCCGATGAGCTCGTTGGTCTCCTTGATGAGCATCGACTTGTCGACGTAGATATCATCATGGACGAAATCCGAGAACGCTTGATTGCCTCGATTTAGAAATAGTGACATTGATGTACCCTCCTTCCCCTATATTGTAACGTAATTAAAGATGTTTCCACCCCAATAAAGAGGGTTGACGCGAGTTTCTTTTCCGCTACATAGAGGGATTGAAAATTCGTAATACGAAGAGATGTTTTGGCTTTTGCGAAACTAAAAAATCGCCGCCAAAATGACGGCGATTACTGAGTTTGCGTCTAGTTGCCCTTATAGGCATCGAGCATGATCTGCTCCATGTCTTTGACGAGCGGGACGCGAGGATTGGCGGGTGTGCACTGATCTTCGTAAGCAAGATAAGCGATACTCTCGAGATTGTCTTTCCAGGCTTTCTCGTCGGGGACGATGGAAGCGAAATTCATATCGATGCCGATGGATTTGCCTAGATCCATCACGGCTTTGGCGAGCTTCTTCGTGCCCTCTTCTGGCGTTTTGGCCTCGATTCCGATCATGCGGCAGATTTCCATGTACTTCTTGTCGCACTGGTATTCTTCGTATTTCGGCCAAACGGAGAGTTTGGTTGGGACCGTGCCATTGTATTTAATGACATGCGGGAGCAGAATCGCGCAGGTTTGCCCGTGGACGAGGTGATACTCCGCCCCGATTTTATGGGCCAAGGCGTGAGTGAGGCCCAAGAAGGCATTGGCGAAGGCCATGCCGGCGATAGTCGCGGCATTATGCATCTTCTCTCTGGCCTTTAAATCATGCTTCCCGTCTTTGACGGCGCGTGGGAGATACTCGAAGACGAGCTTGATGGCTTCTAGAGCGAGGCCGTCGGTGTAATCGCTAGCCATGACGGAGGTATAGGCTTCAATCGCGTGAGTGAGCACGTCCATTCCCGTATAGGCGGTCGATTTGGCGGGGAGATTCGTGGTGAACTCCGGATCGACGATCGCAATAGACGGAGTCAAGGAATAATCGGTAAGCGGGTACTTCTTGAGGTTCTCCTTGTCGCTGATGACGGCAAATGGCGAGACTTCCGAACCAGTGCCAGAGGTAGTCGGGATGCAGATGAGTTTGCTCTTCCTCCCGAGTTCCGGGTATTTGAAGGCGCGTTTTCTGATATCCATGAACTTCTGTTTGAGGTCATCGAAGTTGACTTCGGGGTGCTCGTAGAAGATCCACATGGCTTTCGCCGCGTCAATCGGCGAGCCGCCGCCTAAGGCGATGATGGTATCAGGGTGGAAGCTATTCATGAGCTCGACGCCCTTTTGGACGGTCTTGATGTCTGGATCAGGCTCAACCTCGGCGAAGAGCTGATAAGTCACCGGGTTCCTTCTTTGCATGAGCTCATCGATGATCTTGTGGAGGAAGCCGAGTTCCACCATCGAGTGATCGGTGACGATGAAGACTTTCTCCAAATCCTTCGCGGAGCGGAGATATTGGATGCTGTTGCGCTCGAAATATATTTTTTGCGGCACTTTGAACCACTGCATGGTATTTCTCCTTTTTCCGACTTTCTTGACGTTCAGTAAGTTATGGACGTTGACGTTGCCTCCGACCGAGTTATGGCCGTATGAGCCGCAACCCAAGGTGAGGGATGGCTCAAAGGAGTTATAGACGTTGCCGAGTCCGCCGAAAGTGGAAGGCGAATTCCAGACGATGCGCATCGCTTCGCACTTATCGCCGAATCTATCGGCCATCTCTTGTTCTTTACAGTGGATTTCCGCGGTGTGGCCAAGTCCCCCAAAGCGGAGCATCGCTTCGCACTTGGCAAATCCTTCTTCGGCGTCTTTGACTTTGTAGAAGCCAAGCACTGGCGAGAGTTTCTCTCTTGATAAAGGCTCTTCGGGGCCCACACTCTCTAGCTCGACGCCGATGATGGCGGTATCTTCAGGGACTTTGAAGCCGCTTTGAGAGGCGATCCAAGTGGCGCTCATGCCGGCGATCGCAGCATTTAAGCGGGCATTCTCCACCCCTTCTTTGCCTTTCTCGACCCCGAACATGAATTTCTCGAGCTTTCTTGCTTCTTCTGGTTTGGCGAAATAGACATGGTATCTCTTGAAGATAGCTTTCATCTCTTCATAGATCGGCTCATCGATGAAGACGGCCGATTCTGAAGCGCAGATCATGCCGTTATCGAAGTTCTTCGAGAGGACGACGTCATTGACGGTCTCTTCTTTGTCGCAGCTCCTATCGATATAGCAAGGGACATTGCCGGCTCCAACGCCGAGCGCTGGTTTCCCACAGCTATAAGCGGCCGTGACCATGGAATTGCCGCCAGTCGCCAAAATGGTGGCTACATCTGGGTGATGCATCAAAGCACTCGTGGCGTCCATTGAAGGATGCTCGATCCACTGGATGCAGTTTGCGGGAGCCCCGGCTTTGATGGCGGCATCTCTCATTACGATGGCCGCGGCTTTTGAAGACTCCTGGGCTTTTGGATGGAAAGCGAAGATGATCGGGTTCCTCGTCTTCATGCAGATGAGCGATTTGAAGATGACAGTCGATGTCGGATTGGTGACTGGGGTGATACCAGCGACGACTCCCAAAGGCTCAGCGATCTCGGTGATGCCGGTCACCGGGTCATTGGAGATAATGCCCACCGTTTTAGCGTGACGCATGTTGTTCACGACATATTCGCAGGCGAAGAGGTTCTTCGTGGCTTTATCTTCAAACACGCCGCGTTTGGTCTCTTCGATCGCTTTTCTCGCCAAATCACCATGGTGATCAAGCCCAGCCACGGACATCTTCGCGACGATGTAATCGATCTTCTCTTGGTCGAAATTGCCGAATTCCTCAAGGGCTTTCCTGCCCTTTTTGACGAGTTCATCGACTTCTTCTAAAGCGGAAACAACTTTTTCCTCAGCCATAATTTATTTATCCTCCTTGGCTAATTCTTCATTTAAGCGGTGCGATAAGACGGCAAGCGAGCTCGCGAGATTCACGTTCTCGATTACCACCCCTTCTTTTAATGCGATGTGCGTTGGGGCAAAATTCCAGATGCCCCGGATGCCGTTACTCACGGCTTTATCGACCACGGCCTGCGCCACCTCGGCTGGCACGCAGATGATGGCCATCTTGCTTTTTAAGCTTGGCAGCAACTTATCGAACTCATCCATCGAGTAGATGGGCTTATCGTCGATGCACTGTCCGATTTTGGAGGGATCCACATCGAACCCCGCGACGATCTTGAATCCCATTTCCGAGAACGATGGATATCGGAGAAGCGCTCCTCCCAAGTGGCCCGTCCCGATAAGGACGGCGCTTGTGGTATCTCTATAACCTAGGAAGGTCTCAAGGGTATCGATGAGCTTCCTTAGCTCTCTCCCCTTTTTCGGGCGCCCCGCCTCATCGCTGATGGCTTGGAGGTCTTTCCGAATTTGTTCCTCGCTGTAGCCTAATTCTTTCGCGATCTTCGGGGAGCTGATGGTCTCTAACCCGTTAGAGAGAGCCTCCTTGAAGTACTTGAGGTATATGGGGTAGCGTTGCAATTGGTTTTTGCTGTATGTTTTCATTACCGCTCCTTTCAGTATCGCTTTACCGGATAGAATGATAAACCCCACGCCTGCGCTTGTAAATACAATCGATAACTAATTACCGACATTTATGAAGAAAAAGGCCGATGTTTAGGATTCATCGGCACTTTTCTTTAGACGGAACCGGTAATTTCTAAGCGCTTTCAAAGAGAGAAAGCCCTGTAAGCGCTTTTATTCGTTCTCTTTCTAGTCTCTATTTTATCCGTCTATTCGTCATGAGCCCGCTTGTATCCCCATCATGAGCCCGTCATGAGCTCGCTTCTTCTTAAAAGAGGGCTCATGATGAAAGGACCACCGCTTTTTTATGCGGCTTTGCTCGTTCCTTCTTCTTCAAGCGAGACGCCTTTGGTCTCTTTGACGAAGATCATAAGGATGAATAAGGATATGACCATCGCTGGGAGCGTGAGGAGGAGATAAGAGAGCGAGATGTATTTGGTGGAGAATAGGCGCGGAGCGAGGGTCGAGAAAAGCTGAGAGAGGATCATCCCAACCCCGAAGAAGAGGCTCCAGCTAGCCATCACCGAAGACCGTAAATTGGTGGGTGAGGATTCACTGGCGAGGAGGGATAATAGATCCCCATTCCCCCAGTCGGCCCCGAGGATGAGCCCGAGGATTACGCCGAGCAGATACGGCGACCAAGCGAAATATAAGCCTAAGCAAAGGAGCAAATAGGAAATGAAGCAGATCGCACAGAGCAGGATCGAGGTCTTCTTCCTTCCGATTTTATCGGAGAAGAAGCCATAAGTCGCGCTGATTAAGGCGCAGGAGAAAGGGAAGATGAAGGCCACTTGCGTGCTCGCTTCTTGGCTTAAGGCGCCCTCTCCCAAAAAGCCATATGAGAGCACCGTGGCGTAGCCGTTGCAGGGCGAATAAATAAGCTCCACGATAAGCGTGGATAAACAGATGCATAAGAGCTGCTTCGAATGGAAGGTGCATTTGATGGCAGCAATCAAGCCACCCTGCTTTTTCTCCGCCTTCTTTTCGTTATTCGCTCTTTCTTCATCGCTCTCTTTTAGATATGCAATGCGGGAAGAAAGGAACACGTCGCTCTCTTTGGCGAAAAGAAGCGCCAAAAAGGAAACGAAGAAGGCGACGATAGCCACCGTGAGGAATATCCACTTGTAGGACTGATAGTCCTCGCTGTTGAGGAACAATCTACGGAGAAGAGCGATCAAGACTAACCCGAGCTCCGCGAAACCTTTCACGAGCGAATAGATGGTATTCCGCCTTTTAGGAGGCGCGATCTCAAATAGATAGACAATCTGCTGATCCGGCGTCACGAAGAAGCGGAGCAAGAAGAAGGAAGCCGCATACATATAGATATTGGAGGAAAGGAAGAAAAGAAGCGCCGATACCCCCATCCCGAAGGTATTTAAGAAGAGAAAAATCTTCCTTCCGTATCTATCGGCGAGCGGGCGATAAAGGAGCGAGAAGATGAGCATGAAGTTGCCGAGCAGCGAGATGAGCGAGAGATTGCTGAGCCCTCGCCTCATCGCCGCATCGAGCGCTGCGTCGACGCTCCCGCCGTAAACCGCTGAATAAGCCTCAACGAAACTAAACCCGTTTCTCTCCGCGAACGGCCAGACATTCAAGGCCAGATTTATTTCCGAAAGCAAGTTATTCGGGAGATTGGTGCTTATCTCATCGACGATATAGATAAGAGCCAAAATCAAAAGCATGTAGAAAAGATAGAAGCGGTTCTTCTTTTTGCTCGCTGCTTTCTCTAATCTCGCTAGCTCTTTCTGCTCTTTTGCTTTGTTTCGCTCTTTCTTCATTTTTGCGCTCTTTTCTCTAGATACATGGGTTCTTTAATTTCGATGCCTTCTGGCGTGAGGCTGATATTTTTACTGCTCAACAAATCGAAATACTCCCCCACTTCCTCGGGGTGCGGAGTGAAGTGATATGCCCCTTCGCTCAGATTGAAGAGACCTAGGGCTTTACCATCCTTAAACATATCCTCAATCACGAGGATCGGTCCATCGTAATAGAGGGGCAAGGAAGAATATAAGGAGGAGAAAAAGGAGGAATGCTTTATCTTTATGAGTTTCTTCACGAAAGAGGATATCTCTTTATTCTCCTTATAGGAAAGAGGCTCTTTCTCGAAGAAATCGGGTGTAACTCTCTCTCCGTATTCCTCTCCGTTATAAATAAAGGCTGGGCCTTTCGAGAAAAAGGAATAGGCCAGTAAACTCTTTATGAAGGATATATCATCCGAATAAGAGGCGATTCTCTTATTGTCATGATTCTCGATGGCCCGCACGATGAGACCTTCATTATTGATTGAAGCAGCCTCTAGGCGCAGCGCCACCTTGTAATTCTCCAAATACCCGACTTTCTTGCTCTCTAAAAAATTCTTGAGGCTCCCCCAGGAGGCGTAATGGTAAAGGAGGTCGAGCCCGGAAGAGAAGAGCTCTTCATTGCTATAGGCGACTCCACCATTCCTCCTGATGAAATTGGTAAAAGAAGCGTCAACCGACTCTCCTAGATAGATGAGGTCTTTCTTTAAAGGATCGAGTTCCTCTCTCATCATCTTGTAGAGTTTGAGACTAATGAGGCTTGCCACATCAAACCGGAAGCCATCGGTCCCCCATCCCACATACGTTTTCAAGACATCGAGCAGGTAATTAAGCAGCTCTTCGTTAGATAAATCAAGATCGTATATATCGTCCCAATCGCCCACGAAATTGCCGAAGTTGCCTGAGGAATTCCTGTAGTACCAGTCAGGGTGAGAGAGCAAAAGCGGGCAATCTCTTGAAGTATGATGGAATACCACATCGAATATCACCTTCATCCCCAAGGAATGGGCTTTGTTGATGAAGGAGCGGCAATCTTCGATACCCCCAAAGCGCGGCTCGATCTTCAAATAATCCTTGATGGCGTAAGGCGAGCCTAAACTCCCTTTCTTGTCTTTCTCTCCCATTAAATAAAAAGGCATCAACTGAATAACGTCGATGCCTAAAGAGGATAGATAGCCTAGTTTCTCCGAAGCGGCTTCAAAAGTGCCTTCCTTCGTGAAATCAGTCAAGAAGAGCTGATAAATGACTTTGTCTTTCATTTCCATATTATTTAACCTCATCCCAAATGAAGTGCGCGGCCTCTGGATGGTCCACGAAGGGGTTGCGGTTCTTCTGGATTTTGAAGATCTCGTTATTACGTTTGATCTCTTTCTCGCTCACTGGGTCTTCATCGCTCCACTTCAAGTATGTCTTGATGGCCCAGCTCGATAAAGCGGGATAACTCGTCTTATCGAAAGCGTAATATCCTTTCCAGCCGGATAAGAGATCCTCATATCGCGTAACCATATAGAAATACACGCGCGCGACATCGCCTTTGTATTCATCGGCTGGCTCGCAGCAGTTAGCAGAATAACCGTCGTTTTTGCTGGTATCGCTACTTCCGATTTTCGTGTTGTTGCTTGAAATAAGAGAAGCGGAAGAGACATACGCATGCAGATAATCGCCGCGTTTCCCATTCGTATATGTATCCGACGGAAAGAGGTTGTGCATATCGGTGACCATCGGGGACTGTTTATTGAAAAGCGACTGCGGCACGATATGCTCGCGGTTATATCCGCCCCCTTCTTTCGAGGAGCTGCCCGTCAAAGTAGAAGCAGGCTCATAATGCTGATTGGTATAGATATCGATGATTTTGCCGTTCTCGTCGACGTCGGTGCTCTTGAAAGCATCCCTAGTCTTGTTATTGGAAATTGATTGGTAACCAGCGCCGATCGTATTGAACAAAGAGGTCTTAAGTGTTGCCCCTCTCTCACTCCAATCGATGCCATCATAATAAGAGCCAGCACCATCATAGATGGAGATGGATGAAGATTCACTGCTAGAGGAGGATTCGCTGCTGCTCGAAGATTCGCTGCTGCTTGAAGATTCGCTGTTAGAGGAGGATTCGCTGCTGCTGGAGGATTCGCTGCTGCTTGAAAATTCGCTGCTAGAGGAGGATTCGCTGGAACTAGATGATTCGCTCGTTGAGTCAAGGGAAAGACTGCTTGCGCCCGTATTCGCGCAGCTATAAAGCAAGGATAAAGATCCTAGTAGAAGAAAGATGAGGGCTCGCTTTTGCATGGACTTTATTTTAAACGCCTGAAGGGATGAATTGAAGAAAATACAAAGCGAGGAAAATTCACTCGGTAATGTCGAATGATTTGCGTTTTTCAACCAAAACGACGATACGTTGTAGCTTTGGTTGAAGTTTGTCTCGACAAGGAGCCTAAGTCCAAGGGAAGCGCAAAAAGCGTTTCATACTCTTTCATACTTTTTGTTTTCTTTCATACTTTTTCATACTTTTCAAATCGCTTCACAATCTTTCACACTCTTTCACACTTCTTCACACTTTTTGTTTTCTTTCACACTTCTTCACACTTTTGGTTTTTCACCACTGACCATCCATTTGACGGATTTTTGCAAAAAACGTCGATGATTCCTAATGAATTTTAGTTTTTTACGCGCGTTTGGCGTTCTGATGATTCCACCAATAACACCCTGAATCGCGCCAAAACAAGAAAACCGTCGCCCTTGCGGACAACGATTTCTTGCGTCTTTTGATGAATAAATAAGGTAGTAGTCCTATCGACTCCGCTTCGGATTCGATCGGCTTATTCGACCGTCAATTTGTAATGGTCAGCGCCGTAGATGTATTGATCGACCGCCTCAAGGGTCGAAGCCACTTCTTCGTCATTGTGCTTGAAGGTACAACCAGTGAAAGTCAACTCAGAGTAGGCCCACACGCTGACGAAGTTTTCCTCATTGCCAGTGGAAGAGCTCGCTTCAATATGGCAGTTTTTGAAATTGAGGATCGTATTGCAAGCACCGACATTAACCTTGAACATCGCGAAGTCATTCCAATCACTCTTTTCAAAATTGTTGATGCCATTAAGAGTGCAGTCTTCGAAAGTCCACTTGGTGTTTGCTGAATGAGTCTGCGCAGCGCAGTATCCATTCAAAGTGCTCTTACGAACATTAATTTCAACATCGGCGTTTCCGTCCCCGACATTGACTGGATAGTGATCAGCCGTCACTTCGCAATCATTAAATGCAAGTTTTATCGTGCCGGTGTTATCATGCAAAGAAATTCCACGGCCATATGCTCCGCTTGATGGACAGGCAATTTTGGTATCTGTGAAAGTGATGTTAAGATCATCAGCTATTTTATTGACGTTGAATACACGATCTACTCCGGTAGTGGCCGTGACAGAATGGCCATTCCCGTAGAATTTGAGACTCTTTTTGATATCGATGGCCTTGCTTAATTGAATATCCACAGCCAATACAACCGGTCCACCAGCTGTTACCTTCTCGAGTAAAGCTTCTTCGGTCTTAACTTTATCAGCTTCATTCGCGACGACGTAAAGATCATGGGCGGCATCATCGACTGAAGGCGTTCCGCCTGGATACTTCGCGACCAAATCAAGAACAATGTCTTTGCCAACTGGTAATATCGGCTGCTCTGCATCGCCGACAATGCCTTCTTCTAAAGTTCTGCCATCTTTTTTGGCGTGATGGAATTCCACCGCATCGGCAACGTAAGTACTGCCAGATCTTGCCACGATGCCAACGCCATCTTCGATATTGAAGGTACCAGCGTTGACGGTGACGGTATCACTGTTAGCAACATAGATGCCGCAAGCGATTTCGCCAGTAGTTTCTATTTTGGCGTTGAAAGTACCGCCGTTGATGACGATATCATTGTGACCGAGATCATCATCCGTTTTGACGGTGTCATTGGTCATGATGACGCCGTTATTGGTTGCGGTGTAATCGCCACCCCTTATGAGAAGGCTTGAGCTTCTTTGAGCTGCGACGCCGCATTGGACCGTTTCGAGGGTGAGGTCTAAATCGAGAGTTGCCCCATGGTTCGCACGGAGTCCTTCTTTATCCGATTTGATGGTTCCACCAACGATTTGCAGATACGTTCCTGCCCCATCAGCAGTGATCGCGTAACTATTCTCAGAATTTGTGTAAGTGACAGTGTTCCCATTGAGATTGATATAGGAATCATTCGTCACCGTAAGAGCTTCAGTGAGTTCCAGATTGCTCGTGAGCTTGATGCACGAATAGGTCTTCGCAAGTTCAGTATTGAGCGATTCCAAATCACCGACTTCAGTGTAGTTGTAGTCGTAGACGTATCCTTCTGGGGCGCTGACGGTTGGGCTGCCGCTTACATGGTCAGCCACCACTTTCTTACCCGTTGGGATTTGGAGTTTGCTATCGCCAACCCAGCCATGATCGTCGCCATTCTCAGTTGCGGTCACATTGAGCACTGCCTTGTCCGCTGATGGTTGTGGTGCCAGATCTACTCAAAACACCAACACCATTGGTTATATTGAAAGTTCCACCATTGATATTGACGATATCGTTATTGCCAGCGTAGACGCCACAGGCAATATAGCCTTTTGATTCGACAGAGCCATTGAAGGTCCCACCATTCACAGTGATTGTATTGCCAGAAAGGCCAGCATTTTCATCGGTCCCAATTACAAAATTGTCATAGGATTTGTATTCGCCACCTTCGATGACGAGTTTGCCGTTGTCACTCACCTTGAAACAATATTCTTGAGCGATAGAGGTAACCCCATCAAGAACTGTCAGTTTGCCGCCGTTGACCGCGCTCATCGCGCCGTCGTAATAACTATAAACGGCGCCATTTTCGATGATGACGTTGGCGTCTTTACCATATGCGCACATCGCGGTCGATTCGACCGTTGAAACAAGCGTTTTGCCGTTCAGATCGATGATCGCATCGCCCGTAACTTTGATTTGGGTATCGGATACGATATCGGTGGCCAAAACGATATAGGCGTTGTCGATCGTGGCGGCAACCGCCAAATCTTCGGCGTCTTTGCAAACGAAGCCGATTCTCCCCGTATCGCCTTTATCGCCTTTATCGCCTGGCTTGCCTTGTTCGCCCGCCGCTTTAACGGTCGTTGCGGTCCCATCGATGACCCAATAGCCTTCATCATTGATGGTCACCGTTGGAGTGGCGCCATCTGCGCCTTTGGCGCTGACACCGGTGTCTTTGTCACCAATCCACCAGTTGCCGTTATCGCCGATTGTTGGACTTACGCCGCTTGTGCCAGGATCGCCTTTATCTCCTTTGTCGCCCTTATCGCCTTTATCTCCTTTGATAGAGGCAAGCCACTCTTCATATGAGAGAGTGCCGCCATTATCGAGATAGGCTTGATAGACCTCTAGGATCTCTGGGTCGCCTGAGCTTGGGCTAGAGCTTGGGCTAGGCTCATTTATGGCGCATGAAGCAAGCGCCATCATTGCGCCCGCGGATAATACCAAAGCGCATACGAACTTGTTTGTTTTCTTCATAATTTTGTTTGGATCGCTCCTTTTCAGTCATTGATTTTAGGATGGCCTCCCACTAATGCAAGAGGCAATTTTCCTTCCGATAACTGCTGCGTTTTTTCATGCTCAATCACCATCTTTTTTGTCTACTTTTGCCCATCTTTGCGGCCGTTTGTCGATTTTTGCATTTGCTCTACAAAGTTCCAATATTCCCGGGCCCTATAGATGCGCTTTGAGTGAGTACGGCTAATTTTTATCAGTCAGGGACCGCCATTAGCCAAAGGATTCCCCCGGCTGGGATTCGTCGTTCGAGGTTCATTTATGAACTACGCGATTAATAAGGAGGGATGGGAGATCTGGCCCATCAACCGATCGATGTAGCGGATTCGATCGTGCACGGGGAATAAGAAAACCGTCGCCCTTGCGGACGACGATTTCTTACCCCCTGTGGTCAGATAACGGCTATTTGTGTTTTTCTGACGTATATAGTCAGGATTCGCTGAATTAGGCTTTAGCCGGCTCGGTATAGCTTACTGTATATGTATTTTCTTTCCCTTCAACTTCGGTTGTTTTGTAATTAGTGGAAGCAAGGAAAGTTGTGCAATAACTAGCATCGTCGCCTTTCGCAGGATCCATTCCGGTGAAAGTGCCGCCATAAACCTTTACGAGCTGCTCAGCGATATTGCCTTGGTTGATCGTCAAACCAACCCAATCGGTCTTGGATTGATGTGGGTATTTAGTAGTTGTTTTGTTAACGTAGGTACCGCTGTGGATATTGATATATCCATTTTTAGTACGTGTCGAACCACTTGTTTCGAAGGCGTAGACGCAAGCGCCGGTGACGCTGTCGATGTTGATATTCATGCCAGTGACATTAACGGTGGCTCCGTTTCTTGCGGTGATCGGATCACACTCGTCGTAACCCCAGCTAGGACTACCAGTTTGCTTCGGTATCTGAGTTCCATCAATCGTCCCGTTTATGATATTGACCGTGATTTCATGTACAGTGTCGTTGACTCCAACTTTGAAGACCCCGACAGAATCATGATCGGTATAGTCTTTCATCGTGATGGTATGGCCATTAAGATCGATCGTAACGTTTTTGGTGATATCAAGTCTTTCGGAGATATCGATATCTTCGGTGAGCTTGATGTAGATGTCTTTATCGGTAGCGTCTATAGCTGTTTTGAGCTCTTCTACCGATTTTACCGTCGTCACAGTTGCGCTACCTAGCGTCTTAATCGTGTGGCCTTCAGTCGTAACTGTTGGCAAGCCGCCTGGATAGGCTGGATTTTCCAAATCACGAACAATTTCTTCATTGGTTGATATGTCGAATTCTTTATCCCCGACTTTCCCTTTTGTTGGTCCGCCTGAAGTTTTGACGATATTGAACTTGACGTCTTTGCCGACGGTCGTATCGCCAGATCTTGCCAAGACGCCGATACCATCGGTGATATTGAACGTACCGCCATTGACGGTGACCTTATCGCTGTTGGCGACATAGATACCGCAGGCGATATAGCCGGAGGTTTTGATGTTTCCGTTGAATGTTCCGCCATCGATGGTGATAGTGTTATGGCCGTAGTCGCCTTTTTTATCATCCACCGTTCCATTGGTTCCGACGACGAAATTGTCTTTGGATGTGTATTCACCGCCTTTGATAAAGAGTTGCCCGTAATCCTTCGCCAAGAAGCAATATTCTTGAGCAGTGGCTACAAGCCCATCGACAGCAGTCAGCTTGCCGTGGTTAGAGGCGCTCATTGCGCCATAATTGTTATTCACGATTGTGCCGTTTTTGACAAGGACATCGGCATCTTCGCCATAAGCGCATATAGCGGCAGATTCTACTGTTGAAGTGAGCGTTTTCCCGTTCAAATCGATGACGACATCGGCAGTAGCCGTGATCTGCGTGCTGGCCGTGATGTCTTTTGTTAAAACAACATAGGCATTATCGACTTTAACAGCGGCTTGGAGATCTTCGACGGTGTTCGCTAAGAAACCAGTCCTACCGCTGCCGATAAGGATATATCCGGTATCGCCTTTGGCTCCAGTTGCGCCAGTGGCTCCCGTTTCGCCTTGCCCACCTTGAGCTCCTTTGATGTTACCGGTCTTGCCCCATTCGCCGTTTGCTTTCACATAAAAATCGAAAGTGGATGTGTCGATATAGGAATCGCCGTCCTTGCCGAGCTTATCGTCAGGTTTGCCTTCGCCGGTCAGAACCGAGCTTCCGTCGGCACCTTTTGCGCCAGTCTCGCCTTGTTTGCCTTGCTCACCCGTCGCTTTAACTTTCGTTACGGTCCCGTTGATCACCCAATAGCCATCATCGCTGATGCTCACTGTCGGCGTTTTGCCATCGGTTCCAGCGGCTTTGACGCCGGTGTCTTTATCCCCGATCCACCAGTTGCCGTTCTCGCCAATCGTCGGGGAAACGCCGTTGGTGCCATTGGTTCCATCTTTGCCATCGACACCGTCTTTGCCGTTGGTTCCATCGGAGCCTTTTTCTCCAGGATCGCCTTTATCACCCTTCTCGCCCTTCTCGCCTTGGGCACCGGTCGCGCCAGTGGCTCCGGTCGCACCGGTGTCACCCTTGTCGCCTTTCTCGCCTTTGATCGAGGCGAACCACTCCTCATACGAGAGAGTGCCGCCGTTATCGACGTAGGCTTGGTAGACCGCCTGGATCTCAGGGTCCCTTTCGCTTGAGCTGGCGCCATCGCCAGAGCAAGAGGCGAGCCCAAGCAATGCGCCCATGGATAACACCAAAGCGCATACGAATTTGTTTGTTTTCTTCATAATTTTGTTTGGATTT
>CAVIFQ010000036.1:0-11988 GCA_963642055.1 Roseburia hominis
AAATTATACCATCAAAAGCCCTTGAGTCATGGACACTGTGCAAATTTGTATTTTTTAGAAAATTGCGATAGGCGATAAGAAAAAAACGAGCGGAATGTGCAAGGATATTCACGTTTCTTTATCGTTATAAGGAGAAATGTGCGATACTTCTTTTTGTTTATGGACAATAGGTTTTTCAGGTCGAACGTCGTTTATCAGATTTATCCGCGGAGCTTTTGCGATTCGAATGGGGATGGCATCGGCGATATACCAGGAATTATTTCCAAACTTGATTACCTTGAGGACTTGGGAGTAGGTATCATTTGGCTCTCCCCGGTTTATAAAAGCCCCAATGTCGATTTTGGCTACGACATCAGCGATTACTATCAGATAAACCCGGAATTCGGAACCCTCGCCGATATGGATCGTCTCATCATCGAGGCCCGTAAACGAGGCATCAGGATCGTAATGGATCTCGTCGTCAATCATACGAGCGATGAGCACCCATGGTTCCAGAAGTCGAAAAACGTCAATTCGCCTTTCCACAATTATTACTACTGGAAAAAAGGCAAGAACAACAACACCGAGCCACCGAACAATTGGCAAAGCAATTTTGGCGGCAGCGCTTGGGAATTCGATAAAGATGTCGGCGAATGGTATCTCCATCTTTTCGACAAAAAACAGGTCGATCTCAATTGGCATAACCCAGATGTGGTGATGGAAGTGGAGCGGATCCTTCGTTTTTGGCTCTCCCGCGGAATCTATGGATTTAGATGCGATGTCATCAATCAGATTTGGAAAGAGGATTTCCTCGATGGCGATAAAAGCAAGTTGGTCGTCGGGCAAGAGCATTACATCAATAAAGAAGGGAACCACAAAATACTTGAGCGGCTCTATAAGGACGTCTTTTCCCATTATGACTGCATGACGGTGGGAGAAACATTCGATGTCGATTACGAGAATGCGAAAAGATTCACTGCTGGGAACGAACTCGATATGTGTTTCCATTTCGATGCGATGGATATCGATAAGCATTCCTATCCGTGCTTTCTAAAGAAATACAAACCAGAAGCGCTCAAAAACGTGCTTTTCGGTTGGCAAAAAGCCATCGACTGGAACGCTTTGTATTTGGAAAACCACGATCAAAGAAGATCGATTGAGCGTTTCGGGAACGGGAAAAAATACTGGAAAGAGAGCGGAAAGATGCTCGGGATGCTGCTACTGACGCAGCGAGGCACGCCTTTTGTTTATAGCGGCGAAGAGATCGGAATGCTCAACTTGCCGAAATTCAACATCGATGACTGCAAAGACCCGGTCGATTTCTGGGCTTATGGGCTCATGAGCAAATACCATTTGCCAAAGCGAATCAAAAACAAGCTTTTGAGCAATTTCGCGCGCGATCATGCCCGCACCCCTTTCCAATGGGATGACTCCAAGAATGCCGGTTTCACCACAGGTGATGAAACGTGGATGAAGGTTAATCCGAACTATCCGAAAATCAACCTCGCCAAAGAGAAAGAGGACCCAGACAGCATCTTTAATTTCTACAAAAAAGCCATCGCTTTGCGCAAAAGCAGCGCGACTTTGACTTATGGCAGCTTCGAGCCTATCAAAACAAACAAAAAAATCATGGCGTTTTATCGGGTTTATCAAGACGAAAAACTTCTCGTCATCATGAATATGACCAGATGGAAAATCCATATCCCTGCTTTTTTGCGCAACAATAAAGGCGTCGCGCTTCTATCGACTTATCGCGGAGCCCAGTACGGCTACAAAGAGCATTTGCGGCCATATGAGGGGCTCGTTGTGAAGCTTTAAACCCTGAACTTTCCTTTTAAAAAAGGAAGCCACTCTAGTATGCTATAGCGGAGCGAGGGCTTTTTATGGCGGAAACTAGAAGAAAAGACAATATCAATTGGGACGAATACTTCATGGGTATCGCTGTTTTAAGCGCGATGAGGAGCAAGGATCCATCGACTCAAGTCGGAGCTTGCATCGTCGACAATAATCATAAAATCGTCTCCGTTGGCTATAATGGAATGCCAACTGGCATCAATGAGGACGAGATTCCCTGGGGACATGGTGAGGGTTTAGAGAGCAAATACCTTTATGTCTGCCACGCCGAGCTCAATGCTTTGCTGAATACCCGCGATGGGCCAGGCTTAAAAGGATGCTCATGCTACGTGACTCTCTTCCCGTGCAATGAATGCGCGAAAGCTCTTATCCAAGCGGGCATCAAGGAACTCATCTACAAAGACGATTTCCATGGCGATCAGGTAATTTACCAAGCCTCGCGCAAACTCCTTGCGATGGGTGGGGTGAAAATTCGCAAATACGAAGGAAGGGGCATCTTTATCTCCGTCAAATGAAAAAAGCGCGAAGGAGAATCGCTGTTTACGCTTTGACGCTTCTGCTGATTTTAGGAGCGACACTGCCAGGAGTCATCGACGAATCGAATCGAATAGTCTTCATAATCCTTGTCTCCGTTTTTCTTGCCCTTTGGCTAGCCATGGTGATTGTTAACGAACTACGCATCTATCGAAGCGAACAAAAATGAACGCGGTTGAAATCAAAAATCTGTCTTATGCCTATAAAGAGAACGAAAGCGTTTTGAAAAACGTTTCTTTTCAGCTTGAGGAAGGAAACTATGTTTGCCTCATCGGTCACAACGGCTCTGGGAAGAGCACGCTTGCGAAAATCATCATGGGCCTCAATAACAAATTCCAAGGCGAAGTGAGCGTTTTCGGACTACCTTTAAACAGTGCGAATATTGGCAAAATCCGCGCAAAAGTGGGCATTGTTTTTCAAAATCCCGATAATCAGTTCGTTGGAACGAGCGTTGAAGATGATATCGCTTTTGGCCTCGAAAATAGGCAAATCAAGCATGAGGATATGCCAAATATCATTGCAAAATACGCAAAAGAGGTGGGAATGGAGAGGTTTTTGGAATCCAGTCCCGAAAATCTGAGCGGTGGGCAAAAGCAACGCGTCGCCATCGCCGGCGTCCTCGCGATGAAGCCGAGCCTCATAATCTACGATGAAGCCACCTCGATGCTTGACCCTAAAGGGAAAAGAGAGATTCTCGCCTTGACCAAAAAGATGAAAGAAGAGAATCCTTCGCTTACCATCCTTTCGATTACCCATGATGTGGAAGAAGCCGCTCACGCCGATCGCGTTTTGGTTTTGAATGAAGGGGAGCTCGTCGCGGATGGGAAACCGGAAGAAGTCTTTTCCGAGAAAGAGAAGTTGACGAAAATCGGGCTGGCTTTGCCTTTTTACTACGAGCTAAAGGAAGTACTCGAACTAGAAGGGGTCTCTATCCCTTCTTCCGTCTCTGATTTAACGTCTTTGGAGGACTATTTATGCCAATAGAATTCCAAAACGTCTCTTATGTCTATAACCGCAAATCGCCTTTTGAATATGCGGCTCTCCGAAATGTCGATTTAATAATTCCCGATCATAAATTCGTGGCTCTCGTCGGAAGAACGGGAAGCGGGAAAAGCACGCTCGTCAGCCATATCAACGCTTTATTGCGGCCGAGTGAAGGGCAAGTCAAAATCAACGATTTCCTTCTCGAAAGGAAAAATCGTTTGAAAGGCAAAGACATCAAAGAGCTGCGTAAGCACGTCGGTCTCGTTTTCCAGTTTCCGGAATATCAATTATTCGAGGAAACGGTCGAGAAGGATGTCGCCTTTGGCCCAAAGAATTTCGGGGCGAAAGGGGAGGAAGTTATCTCTCTTGCACACGAGGCCTTGCAAAGAGTTGGCCTCGATGAGTCTTTCTATGACCGCTCGCCATTTGAACTTTCGGGTGGTGAAAAAAGGAAAGTAGCCATCGCCGGCGTTTTGGCGATGAAACCGGAAGTATTGATTGTCGATGAGCCAACGGCCGGCTTAGATCCAGCCGCTTCTGAAGAGATGATGGAGCTTTTCAAAACCATCCAAAAAGAGGGCGTGACTTTGATTTTGGTTACCCACGATATGAATATCGTTAGCAAATACGCCGACTTGGTCGTGGTGATGGAAGATGGGAAAGTCGCCAAAATCGCGACTCCGAAAGAGCTATTCTCCTCATCTTTGGACGCCTATTCGCTTGAATTACCGCTTCTATATCGTTTCGTGAATGAATTGAAGGAGCGTGGATTTCAGATAAACGAAGATGAAGTAAAGGATACAAAAGACCTCGCTAGATGCATCAAAAGGGGGCTCCATGTCTAACTTGACGCTCGGCCGTTACGTCCCATATGGCTCCTTCATCCATAAGCTCGACGCCCGCAACAAAATATATTGCCTAATCCTCCTGATGGTCGCCGTTTTCATGAAACAGGTCAATTACGCGATGACTTTCACCATGATGGGTATCATGTTTTTGTTCCTATTCGTATTGTTATTGCTCACGCATTCGAGCTTTTTGTCTTTGCTAAAGAGCTTATCTGCATTGTGGTTCATGATGATATTTTTGCTCGTAATTTATGTTTTCATTCCTCTTTCTAGCCCGAAATATCCAGACTGGGTCGCTTTTTATATCGGTTCATTCCCCGTCATGTGGGAGTCTTTGCTAGAAGCCGCGAAAATCTTGACGAGGCTTTTTGCGATGATTGCTCTCACGATGGTTTTCACTTCCTCGACGAAGCCTTTGGAGATGACTGACGCCTTTGAATGGTATCTTTTGCCACTTCGTTACGTTGGTTTCCCATCTCATGAAGTAGCGATGATTATTTCAATCGCTTTGCGCTTCATCCCGACGATTCTCGACGATACCAAACGCATCATGAAAGCCCAGGCGAGCCGTGGAGTTGATTTTGAGCACGGGAGCATCATCACAAAAATCAAAGCGATGGTTTCTCTCGTCGTTCCGCTTTTCGTTTCCTCTTTCATGAGGAGTGAAGATCTTGCCGATGCCATGGAATGCCGTGGGTATGACCCGAAGGCCAAGAGAACTAAATACCGCAAAATGTCCTTTTCTTATCGCGATTTGATTGCCTTCTTATTCGTGACGGCCTTTGGCGTTCTCTTCATTCTTTGTAGCGCTCTTTCATTTGACGCTTATTCATCTTTCTTCGGAGTCATTGTCAAATGAGCAACTATTTGTGCGTGTGCTCTTATTTAGGGGCAGCCTACTTTGGCTTTGAAAGGCAAAAGAACCATCCGTCTATCCAAGGGAAAATCGAGGAATGCTTAAGCGCGATCCTTCATGAGGAAATCAAAATCAGCGCTTCGGGCAGGACTGATGCAAAAGTAAATGCGAGAGGGCAAGCTTTCACTTTTCTTTCCTCTTCCTCTTTATTAAAGAACGAAGACCGTTTCCTTTACGCCATCAACCACGTTCTTCCTAACGATATCGCCATTATTTCTTTAAGCGAGGTTCCTCCTTCTTTTCACGCCCGTTTCTCAGCCACCAAGAAAACGTATTCCTATTCTTTCCATTTAGGAGGCAAAATGCCTTTTCTTTCGAACGAAGTGGCGATGCTCGGCAATAAATTTTTCAACGATGATTTGTTCAAAAAGACGATGAATATGTATCTAGGAAAGCACAATTTCCAGGATTTCACCCCCAAAAGCGAAGATCAGTTCTCTTTCGAAAGAACGATATTCGATATCTCTTTCGCCACAAAAGAGAACGATATCCAAGTTGTTTATCTTACAGGCGATGGTTTCATGACTTATCAAGTAAGAACCATGGTTGGAGCAGCCTTCAAAGTCGCTTTTGGCAAAATGAGCCTTGATGATTTAATGAAGCGTCTAGATAGCGAGAACCGGAAAATATTGACCTACAAAGCCCCCGCTGAAGGGCTTACTCTTGAAAAAGTCTATTACGAGTAGGCGAGAAAGCGTCAGCGAGAGCCAATTTTTACTAACCCTAGAATATAAGCAGTGATAAAATACACGCGCCAAAAGGAGTTTTATTCATGGGAAGACACTTTGAAGTTAGAGCCGCGGCAATGGCTGCGACCGCCAAAGCAAAAAGCGCGATTTACATGCGCGCTAGTAAGGAGATTTATGCTGCTGCGAAAAGCGGCATCCCAGACCCTGAATCAAACCTCGCTTTGCGTAGCGCGATCGAAAAATATCGCAAAACCTGCCCAAGAGATGTCATTGAAAGAGCCATTGAGAAGGCCAAAGGCGGAGACGCCGTTGCCTATATCCCAGGCCGTTACGAATTCTTCGGCGTCGGTGGAAGCTTCGTCATCGTTGATACTTTAAGCGACAACGTCAATAGGGCGCTTGTCGGAGTTCGCACCATCGTCACCCGCAAAGGCGGAAAAATGGGCAGCGTCGAGTACAATTTCCAGATGCTCGGCGTCATCGATTTCAAAGGAACGAATCGTGACGAAGTCGAAGAGAACCTCATCCTCGGCGATGTGGACGTCCTCTCGGTCGATCTCGATGATGGCGAAATCGAAGTCAGAGTCAACCCGAGCGATTTCGAGAAAGCGAAGAAAACACTCAACGATATGGGTATCACCGAGTTTGATAACGCTCAAACCACCCTTGTCCCGAATGAGTACGTCACTTTGAGCGACGAGGATCTTGGCAAATTCAGAAAGATGCTCGATGAGCTCGATGAGTGCGAAGATGTCCAAGCCGTCTATCACAACGTCGAGAACGTCTAATAATATATATAAGGATATATAGGGAGCCGTGAGAAATCGCGGCTTTTTATAACAAGGAGCAAAAAGCCTCCATGGCTTCCTCGATTTTCAGCTCTTTCGCGTAAGAAAGGAGTTTTTCTTTATCTAACCCTTTTTGTTGGGCTTTGAGGAAAATATCTTTCATATCTAGATGCAGCTCTTCTCTATTCAAATAAGCGTCAATGAAGGTTCTTTCCAAATCGTAAGTTGTGACGATATGGCCAAAACTCGTGAAAATAAGGCTTTGGCCGAGATAGAAATCCTTTTCGTTCAAGTGTTTTGAAAGAGTCCCTTTTATTCCTTTAGTCATGTAACCACGCGGCAAATTCACCGTCATTTGAGGGTCAGAGGGGCATAGTTCGTGGAGATATAAGGCGCTTGAAAGAGAGAAGACCGCTTTTTTGTAGGTGAACTGCAGAATGTAATAAGGATCGAGAGGATAGCCTTTTTTGACGTACAAGCCACGCGCGGCTTTCACGAACTGGCCAGCCTCTTCAGCGAGGACGAGATATTCCTGATGAATGGAAAAACGCTGAGCTTCCTTGACGGATATATACCCGTTATTATTCTCGGCCAATTCTAGGATTTCGAAGGATTTCTTTTCTTTCACACAACAATAATAATGAATGTGTTGTTTCAATGTAAACAAAAGAATGAAAATGCCTTTGACTATCGGCTTTTCGATATGGATAATTAGCCAGTCTCAAAAGAGATTTGAAAAACAAGAAGGAAGATAACAATGCAACGTCAAACCACAATGGCGAAACCTCTTGAGCTCAACAAAGCTTGGTACGTTATCGATGCAACCGACATCCCTCTCGGACGTCTTGCAAGCCAAGTCGCGATGATCTTGATGGGCAAGAACAAGCCAATCTACACCCCGAACCAAGACACTGGTGACTATGTCATCATCGTCAATGCCAGCAAAGTGAAACTCACTGGCGACGCCGAACACAAAAAGAACTACTACAACGTTTCCGGCTATAACGGCGGTTTACGCACCCGTACCGCTGGCGTGATGCTTCGCGAATTCCCAGAGGAACTCGTCGAGCGCGCCGTTTGGGGCATGCTCCCAAAAGGACCTCTCGGACGCAAGATGTACAAGAAAATGTTCGTCTATGCCGGAGCCGAGCACAAACAAGAAGCTCAAAAGCCAGTCAAGCTTGAGCTCAAGAAATAAGGAGATCACTCATGGCTAACGAAAAGAAATATTACGGAACCGGCAGACGTAAGAGCAGCATCGCCCGCGTTTACGTTACCGCTGGCAAAGGCAAAATCATCGTTAACGGCAGAGACGTCAACGAATACATGCCATATGCCACTTTGGTTCAAAACCTCAAACAGCCTCTCGTTTTGAGCGCTGCTGATGGCAAGTATAATGTCGAAGCCTTCGTCCAAGGCGGTGGATTCACTGGCCAAGCCGAAGCCATCCGCTTAGGCATCGCCCGCGCTTTGCTCGAAGCTGGGGAAGACCGCAAGACCCTTAAGGTCGCCGGTATGCTTACCCGTAACGCCAGAAGCAAAGAAAGAAAGAAATACGGTCTCAAAGCCGCTCGTCGCGCACCGCAGTTCTCCAAGCGTTAATTCGTTTATCAAAACGCTTCAAACCCTGGGATCATCGAAGATTTCAGGGTTTTTATTATACCCAGGCGTAACTAGCGGCTTGCAGTTCGTGCCATCATTAGATAATATAAACTAAATTATCATAAATTAATTTATATTAAGGTGTTGCCATGAAATTCATCGGAAGAGAAAACGAAATGAAAAAGCTGAACGAGGAATATGAACGCGGTAACAGCTTTGTGGTGGTCTATGGACGAAGAAGGGTTGGCAAAACAACGCTGATAAAGGAATTTTTGAAGGACAAACTTTCGTTTTATTTTCTCGCTACAGAAGAAACGGAGAGCCAAAGCATAAAGCGACTTGCGGGAGTTATATCGCGTACTAGCAAAAACGCGATGTTCGAGAAGGCCAATTTTACTGATTGGTTGGATCTATTTCGTGCCATCGCCGATTATGAGTCGACTGAGAAAAAAGTCCTGGTTATCGATGAATTTCCGTATCTAGTAAAGGCGAATTCGGCCTTTCCGTCCATCTTGCAGAATGCGTGGGATGAGCTGCTCAAAGATACGAACGTCATGCTCATCCTTTCAGGATCATTTACCGGTATGATGGAGAAATACGCTCTGTCTTACTCTAGCCCATTATATGGACGTCGAACCGCCCAAATCCATTTAGCGCCCCTTTCATTTACGGAAGTCTTCGCTGCTCAAAATAGATCTTTCGAGGAAGCGGTGGAACTATATGCCGTAACGGGTGGCGTCCCAAAATACCTGGAGTTTTTCGAAGGAAACAAGAGTCTACAAGAGCAACTTGAAGATACCGTTTTTTCGAAGAATGGATTCCTTTATGAAGAGCCTAATTTCTTGTTAAAGAGCGAATCGGCGACATCGCCCAATTATTTTTCGATTATGAGAACGATCTCTAATGGGAATCACAAACTTGGCAAAATCGCGAGCTCATTAAATCTGGATTCCTCAGCCTTGACCCCTTATTTGCTTACACTCGAAAATTTGGGTTTCATTGAAAAAAGAATACCTATCACCGAGAAAAACCCGGCAAAATCCCGTAAGGGCTTATATTTTGTTTCGGATAATTTCATCCGGTTTTGGTTTCGTTACGTCTACCCGTATAAAGGTGAGCTGGAACTAGACAACACGCAGATCGTCCTCGACGAGATGAAGAAAGATTTTCATGAGAAATTCGTTGCTTTTGTTTATGAAGATATCTGTAAAAACATATTCGCGGACTTATGCAAAAAAGGCACGATATCGTTCATCCCGTCCCGCATCGGTTCTTACTGGATCAACGATTTAAAGGAAGATACCGAAATCGATGTGATGGCAATTGATCATCAAAACAAAAGGATTTTTGCCGGTGAGTGCAAATACCACTCAAAGCCTATAGATGCGCCAGTTTATTTCACGCTGAAAGAGAAGGCCACCAACTCGAAAGAGATTCATGATGCTTTTCCTGATTACGAATTCATCTTCGGCGTCTTTAGCAAAAGCGGATTTACGGAGAGACTACTAACTGTTGCGAAAGAAAACCATCAGTTGCTCTTGATTAACGAGAATCAACTTATCTAGTTTAGTTTCGTTACTTTGATAGAGGTTTCCTTAGGGGATGATGTTTTTTATAAGCCCTAAGATTTGATACGCATACTTCTAAATAGAGTGTTTTAAGGAAGCCGTAATTGTTTTTACGGCAGTAAGGTTGATTTACTGCCGTAAAAACATTTGACAAGGGCATTTTTATTTATATATTGTTGTTTAAGCGACAGTTATTTTTGTTTGCTGTCCTAAAAGTTAAGCGGAGGGAGGTTAAAATGATCGATTCAAGATATTTTGAGAGCATAAAGGGACAAAAATGCTTCGACCGTCAGCAAGTCCTTCAATCGTTTCGCAGTGCCGGGTACGAATTAAGTGATTCCTCCTTTTACAAGCAATTAGCCCTATTGATTAAAAGTGGCGATTTGGTCCGTGTAGGCGACGGTGTCTATTCTTTTTCTTCTAAAAATTTCATGCCGTATACTCATGAATACTCCTCCCTCTCTATAGAAGTGGCCTCTTTCATACAAAGCCAATACCCGTTGGTTGATTTTTCTATTACTGAGCTGATTCAACTTAACGATTTCGTCAATCACCAAATCGCTCATAACGTCCTCTTTTTGTCGGTTGAATCCGATGCGAAAGAATTTGTGTTCGATTCTTTGAAAGAACGATATTTTGGGAAGGTGCTTATCGATCCAAACCTTGAGGTATACAACCATTACTGGAGCGATGGTGCCATTGTTATCAATAAGCTGGTAACCGAAGCTCCTAAAGGAAATGAGATTTCATGGCACGCGCGACTAGAAAAAGTGTTAGTCGATTTAATTGCCGATCATTTATTTGCCAGTTCCGTCAGCGAAAGCGAATACCCAGCGATATACGAGAATGCTTTTTCTATGTATGCAATCGACGAAAGCTGTTTGTTTCGATATGCAAAACGCAGGGCCGTCGATGGCAAAATTAAGAAGTTGATTAGAGAAAAAACGGATATAACGTTGAAAACAGAGAGATAAAGATATGCTGCTACAAAAGAACTTTACCGAAGAGCATATCAGAGAATTGCAGAAAAATAGTCATCGCGATCCTGTTCTTTTAGAACGTACGATATACGCTTTTGGGTTACTTGAGGCGCTTAGAAAAGTAGGGATGCCTTTTATTTTCAAAGGTGGAACCTGCCTAATGCTATTGATGGAGCATCCGCGCCGATTATCAACGGATATCGATGTCGTTGTTGAGCCTGGCACGGACATAGAAAAATGCTTAGAATGCGCCTCGAAGATTTTTCCTTTTGAGAAAGTCGAGGAACAAAAGCGGTTTGGGAAGAACAACATTGAAAAGAGACATTTCAAGTTTTCTTACTATTCGCCAATAAGCAACAAACCATTTTACATTCTTCTAGATGTTCTTTTTGAGCGCAACAATTATTCAGAGCTTATTCAAAAGGAAATTCGGAACGATCTTCTTTTGACGGAGCCTCAATATTTGACCGTTTCAATGCCTTCGGCTAATTGCATTCTCGCTGATAAATTGACGGCATTCGCGCCTCACACCACGGGAATCCCCTTAAACGCTGGCAAAGATATGGAGGTAATGAAACAGTTCTATGACGTGTCGTCTTTGCTAGACATAGTCACGGACTTTCAGCAGATTGTGTCTACATATGAAAAAATTGCACAAGCGGAGATAGCTTATCGAGGTGTCGAGATAAGCAGTGGCGATTGTTTGTGGGACACCTTTAACGCAGCTTTATGCATCGCCGCAAGAGGAAAAGTCAAAAGTGATGAATATCCAATTTATGTGAAAGGCACAAGAGAATTGAGAGGTCATATTTATACCGAAAATTTCACTGCGGAGACCGCATCAATAAAAGCTACGAAAATAATGTATATGGCCTTATGTCTGCTTTCCAAAACGGAATATGTCCGAGCTAGTGATTGGACTGAATTTTTGAATATGGAAATTCAACAAAAGGACTTGCTACCTCTTCATTATCTTAAAAAGATTGATCGCGAAGCGTATGCCTACCTTATCAAAACCGATAAATTATTGAATGAGTTGAGGTATCAATAGAATATGGTATTTTGCTCGTTCTGTTTTTGCCGAAGCGATGATTCGATTGGCGTAAGCTTTATTGTTGCCAAAAGAAACAGCCCTTATTGTCGATGATTTTTCATGGCGTCTAAGGAAGGAAAAACTTCGCGATTTTTCGTTGTCATTATTCCGTTATTTGTTTCTACCTCCGCTTGTCCGGATTGATGATAAAAT
>CAVIFQ010000037.1:0-11921 GCA_963642055.1 Roseburia hominis
TTCGGCTTCATCTATTTGCCTCCTCATTTTGGGACAAATAAATTGATACACCTCATAACGGCATCAGCGTAGACAATGCATCGCTTTCGCACGCAAAAGAGAGTTAGAGCGATAGTATCGATAACAAAAATCGATTTTTGTTTTCTCTTTGCCTACAAGGATTATCCTACGATTATATCTATGACTTCATGCCACTCTATATCGCGTAAAGGCCTTGTTACTAGATATGGTGATTGAGCACGTTGATGGGCGAATACGCCTTCACGAGCGTATTTGCCACTGCGTTCCTTCATCATGCATTTCATGACAAACGAATAGATGCGCATGAAGTCGCTATTGATTACCGGCAAACGGTGATTGCGAGATTACCTATAAAGCCCTTTAGCCCGTTTGATTTCGATATCGCCTGCTAAGCCGTTCACGAATAAAATCTCTTCAATATCCTTCTCCGTAATTTTGGAATCGGGGCCAATCGTTATGGATTTGATCGACTCAACATCGAAAGGAATATCCACCACCATTTTGTGCTGGTAAGCGGAATCGGAGACGCTTTTGAAGGGGATATTGCCTTTATGAAAACCATGCGCATCCGTGAGACTCAAATAGTTGAGATGCATATTTGTGTTCGAAGTGTGCCAGTAAACGGCTCGAACTTCCTCTTCGTCCTTGAAGACATCGCTTTTGATGAAAGGCGACTTTCTGTATAACTCTATGAAATCGTCATAGCCATTAAGATTCTGACTATCGAAATAGTCATCAATTTCACCATCGCTAAAGTATTGGACGTCCCTAACCACTATCGCATCAGAAGATGAAGGGATATTATCTTTGATCATTTTTTCAGGAATGCCATGCTTAACCTTTTCGAAACTGTCGAGGAGCTTGCTTTCATCAAACCCAATGGCGACGCCTTTGCGGGCATAGCTATTCCACATCGCCAAAGTATCGTAATTTCTCGTAAAGCATGAAACCAAGAAAACATCGCCCTTCAGTTGCGATTCCTTGAAGATTTCAAGATAGATATTGTTGCGTTGTGCGTTATTCTGGTTGTTGTTTTTCCGCTTATTCCAATCCTTGTATTCCTCGAATAGAAAATCTATCTCCATCGGGTCATTGGATTTTCTGATATCGGAAAATCTCAAGGTTCTGTTTTTAAGAATAGAGTCAAATGCTTCGTATGAGCAGCAATGATAAATCAAGGTCATTTTCAAATCTCCTTAAGTGGCCGTCAATATGGCCGAATCACCGATTTTTTGAGGACTTTTCGTCCAATATTCGCTTTCTCAAGTTTTCATTAATTCGTCATCGGTTATCTATATAAAACCCAAAAAGTAACGATATTCATTTAAGACCACCCCTCACGGATTTGATTGAGGGATGGCCATGATTGCGGATTTCGCATTCCTTGAGTCATGCGATTTTTATCCGAATGCCAGGGCGGACGCCGTAGTCGGAGGAACTCACGTAGCCGCTGCTGAGGTAGCCATCGTCGGTCACGGTAAACGCATATTTGGGGTTACCCGTGGAACCTCCTTCCCAGTAAAACCCCCCATTTTCACCTTCCAATATGCCGCTTGCCTTAGCCCAATCAGTCGGTCTGAGTTGATTGATATGCCCACTGCTATAACATGGAAGATATACTTTTTCCTCCGTGACTGAATCTGCAGAGTAGACGGACGACACGGTCTGGATGAGGAAGTTATCCAAAGCAAAAGCCGAATTATAGAACTCGTCGTTCAACCATGAGCGTATGTCACTATGCTTGTAGTTGTTCGGGTATACAACCTCACCGTTTATGGTTCTATTATAGGTGGACGAATGAAAGCAATGGGTGTCCAAGAGGGATGTCGAGACAAGAGAATACGTTCCCTCTAGCGACGAACGTATCTCCCACTCTATCGGCTCGCACTTGAACCAATACGTTTTTCCTCTATCGAATTTGGTCCCGTCGCTAAAACGACCAAACGAGAAACGCGGATTTGCTATCTTCTTTGCGTAGTAGGACCCATCATACAGATACCAGCCGTTGCTTTCTGTAGTGGTTAATTTATTCAATTCGGATACCAAGGTCTCATCGCTCACGTGCGTCTGAGGATAGAGACCATAGGTGACGGTACAATAATTATTGCAATCTCCTCTAAATGCAGGCGCCATCCCCAATTGCTGTTTCTTTTCAAGTTCTTCTGCTTCAAATTTTGTAAGAAACACAGCCGTCAACGAAACATCGCGATTCGGCATTCTGAACGTATAAGGGTTCTTGCTGCTTGCAAAGTATCCATTCGAATACCAACCTCCAAACGTGTAAGTTGGAGAAGCCTTGGCGGTCACCGTTATTTTCTCGCCGGTGTAGCCTGATCCGGAAACGGTGACGGTCCCCCTTGACGCCTTTTCCGGCTCGGCCGTCAATTTGTTGAGGTTGGCCTCCCACTTCGCATAGAAAGTCAAATTGCCGCTGCTGCCGGAAGGAACTCCAGTTGCCACAAAGCTTAATGATTCGTCACAATACCACCCATCGAATGTATATCCTTCTCTGCTAGGATCCTTGAGTGTTATGTCTTCCGATTCATAAGAGTAGCTGGCCGGATTGTCTGGGCTATTGACGCCGCCATTCAAAACATACGTAATCGAATACGATGACTTCAACGTTGTCGCTGACGTGGCTTTGCTCGTGAAGCCGTGCGGCATCTTGCCATTCATCGCTTTCCTTTGGTAGAAGCTATATGCAGTGTTTGCCGTCAGACAGCCGAATGTCGGCGAAGATTGCCAAGAAGAGCCATCCATGCTGTATTCGTAGCCATCGGTCTCAGTAAGCGTGATCGAGTTCGGCGTAACTTTCTCGATTTTCGGTCCATCCTCGAGCGTATAGCCAGAGCCGCCACACTTGCTGCAGTTAAGCACCTCCGCCATTTTGCCAGTACCTTTGCACGCCGAGCAGCTGCATAAATAAACATATGAACCATTATCGGTGACGATCCTGACGGTGACTTTCCCCGTGCCATTACATTTAGAGCATTTCTCGGAAACGCCCCCAGATCCATCGCAATTTGAACATACGGGGAGCCAGTCGGCGAAGAAAACGACGTTGAAATTGCCATCGAATTCGTCCTCGGCGCCATAAACCTTCTCTTCGTAGATACTGCTCCACCCGCAAAATACATAGCCTTCCTTATACGGCCATGTGTCTGGCAAGGTCAACGTGGCGTCTTTCTTCTTCGTCAGCGTCACCGAGAACTCATCGCCGCCATTCGAGTCGAACATCACGACGAATTCGTTCTCTGATTTATGAGTCTGATACGTCGCTTTGTAGGTCATATCGCAAGAGGCTGGGGTTATCGCAGGCTCCCAGCCCGCGAAGGAATAGGTCTCGAGTTTCCCCATCTCCTTCTCCGGGTCCTCGCCATAGGAAGGGGTTTCGCCTTTTTCGACTCGATCGGTCCTTAAAACGGTGCCGTCAGAATCCTCCCAGGTGATTGCATATTTGAGTTTGTCGGTGATGGCATCGTCATAGTAATACCCGCATACGGTGCAGGTATGCCTCGTGCACCCATCATCATCGTAAGTCGGGGCGATGACCTTTGCCTCGAATGAGTGGTCGCCCTCGGCCTTCTTCAAGGATTCGTAGCCGTCGTCTATGCAAGCGTGCCAGTGGGAATTCCCGTCGTGGCTCCAATCTTTTGAGTAATTGTGCTCGAGCTTGCTCGTCTTGCTGTCGGTATAGTAATAACCGCATACCGTGCAGGTATGGGTGGTGTAGCCCTCGGCCTCATAGGTCGGGTCGATGACCTTGTCCTCGTAGGTATGCACCGCATCATCGCTCTTCAAATTTTCGTAACCAGCATCGGTGCAGGCGTGCCAGTGGGAATTCCCGTCATGACTCCATTTAGTTGAGTAATTATGGGTCAGCTTGCTGGTTTCGTCCCCGGTATAGGAATACCCGCATATTTTGCATGCGTATTCCGAGTAGCCGGCCGATTCGTATGTCGGGTCGACCACTCTCACCTCGTAATCGTGCCTCTCTTTGCCGGAGACCACATCATGCCCGCATGTCGCTGCGTGCCAATGGTAGGTCTCATCATGCGACCAGGAGCTGGAGTAGGTGTGCTTGTGGGCTGAGGAAGACGAGCTTGAACTCGAGGAGCGACTGGAAGACGAGGAAGACGACTTCGCCCCGCCGCTTGTTCCGCTGGAAGAATGGCCAGATGATGAATTGAAGGACGATGACTCATGCGCCCCGCCGCTAGAACCAGCGGCGCTGCTTATAGTGTTCCCTCCGCATCCGGTAAGAGCAAAGCAAACCATCAATGAGGCCACGATCATTTTTCTGTTCATTGTTTTTGCCTCTTTTGTTTCATTTTTGCTAAAGAGTCTTCTTTTGTTTTCTTGAAGCCTTTTTCTCTTTCCTGAGTTTGCTCACTTCAACCCAAGCGTATCCTTCCCAATCAAATGGGCGCTCGAAAACCTCGTGAAGCGATTCGGAATATTCTCGATACTGTCTTTCATTCCATTTGCTCCACGGAACGACTTTCAATGAACTAAATTTACCGCTTTCCTCTTTATCTTGCCGAAGTGGGAGCGCAAGCCTGCTTTCATCGTTTTTACGGCAGAGATTGTGATTCCATGAGGCCTCAAGCACGCATGAATCAACAGGGATATCAAGGCTTCGCTTGATGTTCAAAAAGACGTCCCCAATCTTCGTTACTTCGTTAGAAACGTTTATCTCTTTGGCCCTGCTTGCGATGATCACCAGATACTTGACGACAAGGTTCACTACCTTTTGCGAGTTCCCGTATGTCCAGCAGCAACCGTCTGCTTTGGCGGGCTTGAGATCGTGACAGATTTCAATGATTCGTTTGCAAAGAGACTGATGCCAAACCTTGTATTGATCTTGAGTTAATTCAGGACCAACGCCATTCAATGCCTGGAAAAGCGCATCTGCGATTTGATCTTTCAGCGTGCCACCAAATAATGCTTTGCTTTCTGCGCTCAGCCTATTTATCAGTGACCCTCGCGAAGTAGCCGCCTTAATGGAGTTATTGAACACACGCTCTAGCGCAGGGAATTTGATAAACCGATCCGTTAGGCCGACATTCTTCGCGTTGCGAAAATCATTCTCATAATCTTTCGGATTGAAGTCTTCTGGATCTAAATAGCCTGGCAAGTCCCTTAAATCGTCACGCTTTTTCATTTCTCTTCCTCCCCCCAAAAATCGGAAAATCTTTTTCTTCGCGCGCGAATATCTCAGCATACGCATGAATCTTCTATGGAATCGGATTATAAAGAGAGAGAGAGAGAGAGAGAGTCAAGTTTGGTTCGAGACCGAACTATCGCGATGAGAAGCCCCTTAAAGCCGCCTCTCCCTCTTAACGGACGCCCCAATTCTTCATGGTAATCACCACCGCTTATATTCGCGCTTCATCGCCGCTGGCTTTGGATGCTTTGGTCATGCCAAAACGTCCAAACTCCAGACTCAAAATAAGGGGGCGCCCTAATTGATGGGTATCCATTCGATTGCCCCAAAATAAGTACAGCCAACACGATAACCATACTGGTGTTACACCCCTACTCTTTATGGACGTATCATTCTCTATAGATATATGAAGAACCTGTTCGATTACGCAACGAAGGAACTATCGCAAGACGCTTTCTTGCGCTGGTTCTTTGAAAATTACGACGATAGGCTTCTACGGCCTATCGTCGTCTCATTCTTGAGAACATTCGCGAAAGGCGCCTTCGCGGATATCAAGGATGAGGATATCGTGAGCATCACCACCTATGCTCAGGATAAGCACATCGATATAACCGTGTCGGTCAAACTCAAAGGCAATGACAAAGAAGAGACTAGATACGTCTATATCGAGGACAAGGTCCTATCGGGTGAGCATAACCAGCTCCTTAGATACAACAAGGTCATTGATACCTCTAGGAGTGAGCGCATCTATTACAAGACCTCTCTTATCGATGAGGATGAGCGGGAGCGCGTTAAAGCGGCTGGTTGGTCGATATACGATATCAATGACATCGCCTCTTTCTTTAGGAGGTATCGCGATAAGAGCGATATATCGGATATCTTCTCCGATTACGTCAGTCACACACTCCGCGTATACGATGATTTCAATGCGGTATCAGCGAATGACTCGTCAACGTGGAACAAGATCAATTGGCGGACCTTCTATTACGATCTCTTCGATAAAGGGCATTATAGAGAGCAAGGATGCAATAAAAGCCACTTCATCTATAGAGGCATGTATATATCCTTGCTCTTCCTCCTCAAGCTGAGCGATAAAGAAGGATTGAACCAGTTGCTCATCGAGCTATTAATAAGAGGTAATACTATCTACGTTTACTATCACCCCAACTTCAAATTCAAGGACGATGAGGGTGAGTGGAACATCGATAATGAGAGATTCAAGAGGATGGACCGCTACGAAGAATACGAAGAGAAGGCTATAAAGGAGCTGGACTCCTTAAGAGCCTTCGTGAGCCTTCACGAAAAAGAGTATGGCTTAAGAAGAAGCAATCAAAAACGGGCGTTTGCGAAAAGAGAGGACATTCCTCTTGGAGGGTTGCCAAAGGAAGAAGTCGAAAGGAAACTGACTGCCATATTCGAGCGATTCATCGCTTTCGGGGAGGAATATAGGAAGACAGGAATGTCAGGAGGAGACTAAGAAGATACAAGCCGATTCTCGGCTGTCAAACGCACTACCGGGAGAATCGAAGAAATAGCCTTTCAGCGACCAGAAAGCGCCTTTTTCGTGGATTTCCGCATCAAGTTCTGAACCAGAGTCTTTTCTTCGTTGTTGAAAGAGGATATGCTGTTCACGAAATAGCAACAGGGGGCTTTTCATGAACAAGATTGATAAGGATATTTTGCTATCTTTGAATTCCAATGGATTCATTAGTCAAAGGACGCTGTCAGAAAACGTCGGATACTCATTGGGAGGCGTAAGCCAATCACTAGGAAGATTATCTGAAGAAGGCTTTTTGAACGAGCGTTATCGCTTGACCGATAAAGCGAAGTCGTTACTAACGGAAAATAAACCAGAGAGAGCCATCATTCTCGCGGCCGGCATATGCTCTAGAGCCATTCCGATCGCTAGAGAAACGCCAAAGGCTTTTTTGGAAGTAGGCGGCGAGAAGCTCATCGAAAGGCAGCTCAAGCAGCTGCATGAGGCCGGGATCACGGAAATATATATCGTCGTGGGCTATATGAAGGAGCGCTTCGAGTATTTGATGGATGCCTATGGCGTTCATCTTATCGTGAACGCTGATTATGCCGTCAAAAACAACTTGCACTCCTTGTATTTGGCGAGAGGGAAACTAGAGAACGCCTATATAGTCCCATCCGATATCTATTTTGAGCAAAACCCTTTCCGGAAGGACGAACTCTATTCATGGTATATGGTGAGCGATTACGTCGATGAGGAAAGCACCGTCAGGATAAATAGGAAAGGGAAACTAGTAAAAGCAACTGGATTAAGCGGAGGCAACGCGATGATCGGCTTATCTTTCCTCGCGAAGTCCGATTCGTCTGTTGCCCTCGATAAATTAAACGAGTTTGAGCATGACGGGCGCCATGATGACTCATTTTGGGAGGAGATTCTTTTCGATGGCGATGACGCTTCCATCAACTATAGGATCGCCAAACCGGAAGAAGCCATCGAGATAAACACATACGAGCAGTTAAGGGACTTGGATCCAAAATCAAAGCAACTGGAGAATGACGCCATTAAGCTGATCGAAAAGGTGTTCGGCGCCAAAAACGAGGAAATAAGCGAGATCAAAAATCTCAAAAAAGGCATGACGAACCGTTCATTCCTCTTTAGTTGCCGGGGCAAACGCTACATCATGCGCATCCCTGGCGAAGGCACCGACAAGCTCATCAATAGGAAGGAAGAGGCTGAGGTATATAGCCTCATCCATGGTACTGGCATCTCAGACGATGTTATCTACATCAACCCGGAGAACGGGTACAAAATCTCCGAATACATCGAAGGCGTCAGAAACTGCGATGCCTATACGCCTACTGATGTAAAAAGATGCATGGCCTATTTAAGGAAATTCCATAATCTGAGGCTAAAGGCCAACCATACTTTCGATATCTTCAAGCAGATCGATTTCTATGAAGGGCTATGGACTGAGCCAACCGCCTATAACGATTACAAGGAAACGAAAAAACACGTAATCGAGCTCAAGGGATATATCGACGCGAATAAAGGCGAATACTTCTTGACCCACATCGATGCCGTGCCCGATAACTTCCTCATGAAGGGCGATGAGATAAAGCTCATCGACTGGGAATACGCCGGCATGCAGGACCAGGATGTCGATATAGCGATGTTTGCGATCTATGCCCTATACGAGAAAAAGGAGATAGATGAGCTCATAGACGCTTATTACGTCGAAGGCTGTCAAAAAGAAAGGAGAGCCAAAATATACTGCTATATCGCCGCTTGCGGACTCCTTTGGAGCAACTGGTGCGAGTATAAGCGCATGCTCGGGGTCGAATTCGGCGATTATTCCCTCAGGCAATACCGTTACGCGAAGGACTTCTATAAATACGCGAAGGAGCTTATCAAGTAATGTTCAAGGTTGATAACGCCATCATCATGGCCGCTGGCTCCTCAAGCCGCTTTGCCCCGCTTTCCTACGAAAGGCCGAAAGCGCTCATCGAGGCAAGAGGAGAAATACTGATTGAGCGGCAAATAAGGCAATTACAGGAAAAAGGGATCAACGACATCCTCATCGTGGTCGGATACAAGAAAGACGAATTCGAGTATCTCAAGGAAAAATACGGCGTTACGCTGATCGATAATCCCTCATTCGCCAGTAAGAACAACAACGCGAGCATCTATTACGCCCAAAAACACATAAGGAACACCTTGATATGCTCTTCCGATAACTATTTCGCGGAAAACCCTTTCGAAAGCGAATACGAATGTTCCTTCTATTCCGGCGTCTATAGTGAGGCCCCCACTCCAGAGTGGTGCATGAAAGAAGATGATAATGGCTATATATCGGAGGTTACGATAGGAGGCTCATCTTCATGGTTCATGCTCGGCCACGTTTTTTGGGACGAGAACTTCAGTTCGAAGTTTCTGAAAATCATGAACGATGAATTTGATTTACCGCAAACGAGCAACAAATTGTGGGAGCAGATATATATCGAGCATCTATCTGAGCTCAAAATGAAAATACGGAAATACCCAAAAGATCTTATTTTTGAGTTCGATACGCTCGATGAGTTAAGGGTATTCGACCCGACTTACATAAACGACAGCAGGTCGACGATACTCAAAAACATCTCGCGCCAGTTAAACTGCAAGGAGAAAGACATAACGAATATTTCGCCTATTAAAAAGAGTAACGTTGCGTGCGGGTTCGCCTTCAACGCGAAAGGGCAGAGATACCGTTACCTATATGAGCAAGGCGAATTAAAAAGAGAATAAGAAAGCAAAACATCCTCAAAAAGGAAAGACAGACAAGAATGAAGACATTCATTAACAAATACCGAAAACATGGGGGTAAATAACGATGATTAGTGGAGCCTTATCGGGATTATTGTGGGCATTAGAGACCGTTATCCTAGGGATAGCGTTAGCGATGAGCCCTTTCGCTTCGACGGAAGAGGCCATCTTTTTAGCGCCTTTCGTAAGCACGGCCTTACATGACACTTTCTCCGCAATATACATGTGGATCTATAACGCTTGCCGAGGCAAGTTCATGAACTTCTTCAAAGCCTTCAAAAAGGGCGCGGGAGGCCGGTGGATCTTCCTTGGGGCGATCGTCGGCGGGCCAATTGGGATGACAGGGTATATCTTATCCGTCAATTACATGGGCTCATCGATCGGGGCCGTCTCAAGCGCGATATATCCGGCGATAGGAGCGATATTAAGCCGCATCTTCCTCAAGGAGAAAATGAAATGGTATCAATACGTATCCTTGCTCATTTGCCTAGTCGGGGTTTATCTATTGAGCTACTCGCCTGATATCGATATCAAGAACTTCTGGCTTGGATTATTAGGAGCCGGTATGTGCGCGATTGGCTGGGGGGTTGAGGCCGTGATTGTCGCATACGGGTTAAGAAACTCCGCGTTGACTGATGAGACAGCACTCCAAATCAGGCAATCGACATCGTCTGTGGTCTATTTGGCTATCATCTTGCCAGCGCTTCAAGGATGGCCCTTCGCCGTTTCTTTGTTCAATTTCTCCGTCACCGAATGGCTCATTCCGTGCATTGCCTTATCCGCCATATTCGCCACCGCTTCTTATCTGTTCTATTACAAAGCAATCGCCAAAATCGGCGCTTCAAAAGCTATGGCGCTCAATATCACGTATGTCGCTTGGTCAATCGTATTATCCATCATCATCTTGAAAGACACCTCGGTCTTGAATCCTTTGACCATAGTAAGCGCCGTCATGGTCCTTCTATTCGGCTTATTTGCTGCGATTGATGTGAAGACGCTGTTTGTCAAAGAAAGGAAAGTTCAAGAAGAGGGCGCCGCTGAAAGTGAAGACGGTGGCGAGACAAAATAATCGCAGTGCCCGTTGATCGGTATCGGTAAAAGTTGTTTGGGAGAAATTCAAGACCGAGTTCAAGATAAAAATGGCGAAGGAATTCCCGGAGAGAAGAGAAAGTGATCCAAAGCTCGCCAAAGTCGACTTCGCCTCCGAGAAGAAGACCAGCAAGCGTCATTTTTTGCGCTTATGCCAAAATAAAATTCGTTTTGGCGCAGCACAATCACTTGATCGTCTTCAAGTAATCCATGAAATTCTTTTTATTTTCTAATGCTGTAGTAGTTGGCCTGCCCAAGTCCTCTCTGGCACCGATAGAGCACTTAACTTCTATAAAACAAAGCTCATCTCGGTTTTTTGCCACCGTAAGTTCTCTATCTAAATCTTTAAAGGTATCTACGCATATAGCGTTCGGATATCCACAGCCTTTAGCGATTGCGACCAAATCTATGGAACCTGCAACTGTGGGCATGCCGCCAACAGTCTCATGGGCCCCGTTATTTATGACGATGTGAACCACATTATGCGGCTTATTAGCCCCTATGACCGCCATGGCCCCCATATGCATTAAAACAGCTCCATCGCCATCAATGCACCATATCTTGCTCTCTTTATTGAAAGCAATGCCTAAAGCAATTGAAGAGGCGTGACCCATGCATCCAACTGTTAAGAAGTCATACTTGTGGCTCTGGTTATTTGCCACACGAATTTCAAATAACTCACGGCTTGCTTTCCCTGTCGTGCTTATGATCGGATCTTCGCCGGAAATTTCAACGATGTGTTTAATTATGTCCTCTCTTCTCATGGCGTTGTCGTTCTCGTACTTGACTTTGACATCGGTAGACAACGCGCCCTTGCGGATTATAAAAGCGACATCCTTTCCTTTTTCAAGCTCCACCCTAAATATCGTCATCGCTGCTTCGACTTCTTCGTCTGTAGTATCTTTGCCGATCACGAAGGACTTGATATCCATATCATCGAGAAGTTTTACTGTGACTTCACCTTGATAAATGTGCTGAGGTTCATCGTGAAGGCCGGGTTCGCCTCTCCAACCAACAATAAATACGGTCGGGATGGCGTAGACCTTATCGTTCAAAAGAGAGGCAACAGGGTTGATGATGTTGCCTTCGCCACTATTCTGCATATAAACCACAGGTATTTTGCCGGTAGCGAGATGATATCCGGCTGCAAGCGCGGTGCAGTTGCCTTCATTAGCGCCAATGATGTGATGCTTAGGGTCGATGCCGTATGTGTCCATCAAATAATTGATAAGTGGCTTTAGCTGTGAATCCGGGACTCCTGTGTAGAAGTCAGATCCAATAATATCTAGCAATTTTTCGACTTTCATTTTTAAATACAAATTTGCACAGTGTCCATGACATAGTTAGGAATCATCGAGCTTTTTTGCC
>CAVIFQ010000038.1:0-11855 GCA_963642055.1 Roseburia hominis
CACACAGCCAATCCGTCAGCGCCTAGATTTGGGACAAAAAAGTTGACACATACCACTTTTATGTCCGAGTTATTTCTTGAAACAAATGCAGGCGTAACAAAAAAGACTGACGCGCGAGCATCAATCCGTTCTTATCAAACTGGCGGAGGAATGGGGATTCGAACCCCAGCTACCGGTTAAGATACTACGAGCTTTCCAAGCCCGCCCCTTCAACCACTTGGGTATTCCTCCGAATGGCGCGATAAGCGCAAGTGAAATTATAGAGATGTGAATAGGCTTTTGCAATTGCTTATTCCTCTCTCTTGAACCATAATTTCGCCATGCTCGAAATCAAGGTATCTTCGCTCGAAGATGGTCAAAAAATAGAGAAATTCGTCAAGAAATCTCTCAGTGAGGCCCCTTTAGGATTCATCTATAAAGCCTTTAGAAAGAAGGACATCAAGATCAACGGCCACTGGGTTAAGAAAGATGCGGTGGTAAAAAGCGGCGATATCGTAAGAATCTACGTCACCGATGAGCAATTAAAGGATTTTGCAAAGCCAAAAGAGGCTACTAAAAAGCCCTTCCCATATGAAATTGTGTACGAAGACGAGAACGTCCTTATCGTCAATAAACCGGCAGGCCTATTGGTATATGGGGATGAAAAGGAAAAACGCAATACCTTGACCCGCCACGTCCAGAACTATCTCTATTATAAAGAGGAATACAATCCAGCCCATTCTTCCTTTTCTCCCTCTCCTGCCCATAGGTTAGACAGGAACACGAGCGGTCTTGTTCTTTTTGGGAAGAAAGATGCCGCTTTGAAAGAACTCGAAGTTCTCTTCAAGGAGAGAAAAGACATCTCCAAAAAATATTTGGCGCTTGTCGCTGGCAAGGTTAATGAAGAAGGCGAAGTGGATGCACCGTTACTTAAAGACGAGAAAAGCGGCATGGTGAAAGTAGCCTCTATCTCTAATGGCGCGAAGAGCGCGAAAACCTTATATCGTCCTTTGGAGGTCTTTGACGATTCTTCGCTCGTGGAATGTGATCTCCTGACGGGGCGCACCCATCAAATCAGGGTGCACATGGCTTATATATCGCATCCCTTATTGGGAGACGCCAAATACGGGGATTTCGCTTTGAACAAGATTTACCGCGAAAAATATGCATTATCCTCGCAATTCCTGCATGCTTACCAGTTTGAATTCGAAAAAATAGATGGGGTTTTGTCATATTTATCGCATCGAAAATTCGAGGCTCCGCTCCCTAAGGATAGGGAAAAAATCCTTGAGGAATTACGCGCAAAAGCAAAAGGCGTTCAACAAAGAAGCACCCGCAAATAATAGGATAAAAGAGCGATGATCAAGATTTATTACAGTTCCAGCTGCAGCAGCTGCCGGAAAGTCAAAAAATGGTTCGACGAACAAAAGATCCCTTATGAATCGAAGGATATTTTTTCGAAGAAACTCACCAAAGCCGACATCAAAGAGATTATCTCCAAGTGCGAAAACGGGACCGATGACATAATTTCCCCACGCAGCAAAATCGTTCTTGAGAACCATATCGATTTCGATGAGATGAAGATAAGCGAGCTCATCGATTTCGTACTCGCCAATCCAAGCATTCTTCGTCGTCCTATTATCGTTGACGATCACCGCGTTCAGGTCGGCTATAACCCCGAAGAGATTGAGACTTTCATTCCGCGTGCCCGGAGAATGGCGGAAGAAGCTTGCCGAGGCAATGTCTGCCCGAATTATGAGACTTGCTCCATCAACGCTCTTTCCGTTTTAGAGAAAATTAACGCCAAAAAGGCCCAAGAAGCGAAATAAAAAACCGCACATAGGCGGTTAATGGATGAATTTGTGCCCTTTCTCGAGGGCGCTTTTTTCCCATGAGGGAGTTTCATCGCTCTCAAGTTCAGCGAGAAGTTTTTTATCTTCCTTGCTCAAGGTGAACTTTTCGAAGAGATCAGGGCGATATTCTTTCGTTAAGCGGAGCGCTTCCTTCCTTCGCCACTTCCTGATGGCTTCGTGGTTGCCGCTGTAGAGAATGTCGGGGACTTTGCGACCATCATAATCGTAAGGCTCAGTATATTGAGGGTATTCAAGAAGCGAGTCGTTGAATGATTCGTCGACCAATGAGCCGCTTGTGATGGCTCCTTCTAATAGGCGGGTCACACTATCAGCGACAGCCATCGCCGGAATTTCGCCGCCCGTCAAGATATAGTCGCCGATCGATAAGAGCTCATCGACATAATCGTTAACCCTTTCATCAACCCCTTCGTAATGCCCACATATGAGAATCAAGTGATCGAGTTTCGCGTATTCCTTGGCCTTACTTTCGTTATAGGTGGAGCCGCGAGGCGAGAAAAGAACCGTGTGTGAACTTGGGGTTTTGACGGAATTCAAAGCATCGACGATTGGCTGGCATTTCTCGATTAAGCCCGCCCCTCCTCCGATAGGCGGAGTATCAACGCGCCCGTACTTATCTTTGGTGAAAGAACGGATATCGACAGCTTCAATACTCACTACGCCTTTGGCGATCGCTCGAGCGATGATGGAGCTATTTTTAAAACCATCGAACATTGAAGGAAATAAGGTCAAGATGGTGATTTTCATGAAATCATGCCCTCCATGACCTTGATGACGATTTTCTTATTTTCAGTATCGACTGAGACAATGAATTTATCGAATAGAAAGGGCACGAAGAAATCCTTTTTTCCTTCTCTAGCAACCCTGAGATTGGAAGTCGGGGCATTGGTCTCAACTTTTTTGACTTTCCCTAGAAGAAGGCCATTTTCATCATAGACCTCGCATCCCTCTAACTCGCCATTACGGTAGTATCCTTTCGGCAAAGAGGCGTTTTCTGCAGGGATAATGATGACTTCCTTTAAATGCTTCTCGGCTTCTTCGATGGTGGTTATCTCTTTAAAGGAAACGAAATAGAACTGTCCAGCATCGCGGAAAGAGGATACGGTGACTGGCGTTTCTTCGCCTTTTGTGGAAAGCAAAAACACCTTCGCTCCCTTTTTGAAGCGGAGAGCGGGGAAGTCGGTCTCACTATAAACGCGCATCTCGCCCTTTAAGCCGAAGGTGCGATTGATGACCCCTAATTCGATACCTTCCATAAAGAAATGGGCGCCGATGCTACTCGGCGTCCTCCTTCTTTTCTTCGTTGAAGCTCTCGAATTTGAGATGGATGTGGGTGTTGCTGTTATCGGCTTTCGAAGCGATGCCGACGACTTCGCGCAAGGCGTTGGCCACAGCCCCACGCTTGCCAATGAGGCGCGCGGTATCATCGTCTTCGGCCACGATAAGAATGGTCACATCGCGCTCGTCTCCGCCAGGGAGTTCGCGAATCATCACTGATTCAGGCTTCTCGATAAGCGGATCGATGAGGGCGTGGATTACCTTCTCGTAGTCGATCATCGTTATTTGCTCTCTTTCTTCGCAGCTTTTTTGCTATCGGCGAACTTGGTCATGATGCCTTTTTTGGAGAACATCGCGCGGATGGAATCGCTTGGGGTGGCGCCGTTATTGAGCCACTTCAAGGCAGCTTCCTCATTGATTTCGGCTTTTTCGATGCCGAGTTTCGGATCGTAGGTGCCGATTTGCTCGATGTAGCGGCCATCTCTTGGCATTCTGCTATCGGCAGCGACGATACGGTAGAACGGATCCTTGTGGCGTCCGATTCTGGTTAATCTGATTTTGACTGACATGGTATTAATCTCCTAAAACAGGCGTAAGTATATAGACCCCCAAAACTAGTGTCAAGCAAAAATGCTTAACATATCTTCAAAGAGGGTCTTAACTTTCCTGAATTCTTATACTTATAATTTATAAACGAGAAGCGAGGCTTATATATGAGCGACAAGAAATTCGACGCTTATTTGGAAAAAGCGTATTTGGGAGTGGCGCACCGCGGACTCCACAATGAAGAATTCACCGAAAACGGGTTGAAGGCCTTCAAAAACGCCATCGACCACGATTTGACTTTTGAACTCGACATCCACCTTACGAAGGATAACGAGCTCATCGTTTGTCACGACAGCGACCTCATCCGCACGACTGGCAAAAGCGGCATCATCGAGGATTTGACGCTTAAAGAAATCAAAGAGAACTATCGATTGCTTGATGGCGAGGAAGTGCCAACCTTCCAGGAAGTACTTGATCTCAATCAGGAAAAAGAGATTATCGTCACCGAATTAAAAACCTACAAAGACAACTGGAAACATCTAGCGAAAAAAGCCAAAGAGGTCCTTAAGCAAATAAAGGATCCCAAGAAAATCATCATGATTTCCTTTGATCCGCGTGCTTTGCTTTTGATGGGACGCCGTTATCAAAGACAGCTTCTCGTTTGCCTTGAGAAGAAGTGGGTGTGGAAGTTACGGGGTTTCTTTGATTCGGTCGATCTCGATGAAAGAATGGTGGCCTTGAAAGAAGTTCAAAATTATCGAAAAAGCGGGCGTATTGTCAACGTCTGGACGATTGAAAGCGAAGAGAGGCTCAAAGAGGTTTCCCCTTACGTTGATATGGTCACCTTCCAGCTTTTCGATCCTACAATCGTGAAAGAAGATAGACGTAAATACATCGATAGCAGAAAGAGTGCGAAATAGCCTTCTGTGATGTCGTTTACCGGTATAAATTGAACGGTTATAGTTGCCCAAATAATCGATTAAAAATCAAGCAATCATCGAACTATTTCTCGATAAAGAAATACCGATAGCCTTTTTATCGGTAAATCGCTTTTTTTCGGTTTGGAAAGGGTTATAATGTCTAGCGTTTCAGATATCAAAGAGGTTTGCTATGATTGCAAAAACCAAACAGATCCACGTCGATAAGTCTCTTCTTTTCAAACTTCCAGTGATAGAGACTCCGGTGCCGGATTTTCTTTTCGTTCCTCTTGCCAATGGCCGCTGCGCGAAATCGGAAGTGACCGTCAAAACAGGGGATAAAGTCTATTACGGGGAGCGCATCGGCGTGCGCTTTGGCCCGTTCTTCGAGCAGCCGATGTTCTCACCTTGCTCAGGGGAAGTGGTGGGGACGGAAAAGCATCTCCATCGAAGCGGGAAGCTCGTCGATTATCTTAAAATCAAAAACGACCACCTCGACACCCTTGACCCCTCCATCAAAACGAGGAGTCCTGAGGAAATCGCCAAATTGACCAAGGACGATGTGACGGAAATCGTGAAAAACTGCGCCCTTGTCGGGCTCGGCGGTTCATCCTTCCCAACCTATATCAAGTTGGCCACCAAAGAGAAAATCAACACGATCCTTCTTAACGGTATTGAGTGCGAGCCGCTCCTTTCTAGCGATCACCGCCTCATGGAAGAGAATGCCGACGATATCATGGAAGGCATTCTCATTTTGGAGCAGATATTCGGCATCAAAGATGTCCGCATCTGCATCAAGAAAAAATACAAAGAGCTCAAAGAGCATCTTGAGAAAGTCATCGCCAAATATCCAGGCAGTGGCGTGACCGTCGCCGCTTTAGGCAATTACTACCCACAAGGATGGGAGCTTGAGATGATCAAAAACGCCACCGGCCTCAAACTCGAGCCGGGCGAGCTTCCAATGAAGCACGGCATCATCAATTTCAACGTCGCAACCGTCGTAGGGATCCGCGATGCCGTCAAATACAATCTTCCGGTCATGAATAGGTATGTCACCGTTCAAGGCACCGGTGTCAATCAGCCAGCTCAACTTACCGTAAGAGCGGGCTGCTTAGCCAAAGACCTCATCGCTTTATGCGGTGGGTATAAGAATCCCGACGTCAATAAATTCATCTTCGCGGGCGGCCCGATGATGGGCTCCAGCCTCCCGAACGACGATTTGGTTTGCACGCGCTGCGTCACTGGTATCTTCGTGCTGGATGAAAAACCAGTCGAGGAGAATCCGTGCTTAAGGTGTGGCTCCTGCGTCCTTTCTTGCCCCGCCAAATTAGAGCCGGTCCTCATCATGGAAGCATATAAGGCGATGAACAAAGATGCGATAAAGAAACTCAATCCGCTTAAGTGCGTTGAGTGCGGCTTATGTTCCTATTCCTGCACGAGCGGCATCAAGGTCCTAGATTGGGTCAGAAGAGCGAAAATCGTCGCAAAACTCCCGTAAAATAGAGGATATAGCATATGGAATTCATTAAGAAAACATCACCTTATATCAAACGCAAAGACAACCTCAAGGGAATGCTTTTGGACGTTATCATCGCCTTGCTTCCGACTTTGATTTTTGCTTTTGTCGTCTATCCGCTTGACGCTCTTAGGATCGTGCCTCTTTCGATTTTCACCTTCGAATTATGCGAGTTCCTTTTTGTACTCATCACGAAGAAAGACTATAAGGCCTTCAATCTCGTCAATGTTTACAGCGCCCTTATCAGCGCCCTCATCTATTCGCTCATGCTCCCTGGCAATCTTTCCTGGGATAACGGCATGGGCTATTTCATTGTCATTATCGGTGCAGCAATCGGAGCGGTATTCGCCAAACTCCTTTTCGGCGGCTTCGGCAATAACATCTTCAATCCAGCGTGCTTCGGTGGCATCGTCGTTAGACTCTTCTGGGGTGGCTACACTGGTCATCCGACTTCTTCTTATCATGCCTCTTTGCCAAGCGATGTCTTCTCTGGTGGCACGGCGCTCGGCGCTGAATCGTATAGCGCCATCAACCAGATTTCGCTCCTTGATATGTTCCTAGGCAAGACCTCGGGGGCTTTAGGAGAAGGTTTTGCTATTACCATTATCGTCGGGCTTATCTATCTATTGGTTCGTCACGCGATTGATTGGCGCACCTATTTATCCTATTGCTTAACCTTCATCGTTCTTATGTTCATCGCCGGCATCATCGTGCAAGTGAAACTCGGCGATGTCTCGATGTGGCGTTTCTTGGCTTATGAGATTCTCGGCGGTGGCTTCTTATTCGGCAGCGTCTTCATGATAACTGATCCTGTCACTGGACCAGTCGGTTCACCTAGCCGCGTCATCTTCGGGATGTTTGGGGCTACAATCGCCGTCTTCATTCGTTTATTCACTGCTTCCCCAGAAGGCGTTGGTTATTCGATTTTATTCGCCAACATGATCGCTCCGGTCCTTGATTACCCAAGCTGGAGCAGCTCGAAGTGGAAGAAATGGCACTTCATCAGTATCGGCGTCATCGCCGTTATCGGCATTTTGGCGGTCACGCTCGTGCTCAACTTCAAAGAGGGGGCGGTTTTATGAACAAGAAATACATTACGGTTCCAGCCGTTTTAGCGGCCATATGCGTAGCAAGCGCTGCCTTAATTGGCCTCACCCATTTTGGGACGGAAGTCTATAACAAAAATCACGTGAGCAATGAAGCACCAAAAACAATAAAGGCCCTTTATTCAGATACTTCGGTAAGTTTCGGCAAGGTCGATGATTTTTCGACCGTTGCCGTGACTGGAAGCAACACCAAAGTCAGCCTTACTGATCTTTATTACGTAAGTAGGAGCGATGAGAAAGTCGGTTTGGCTTACGTTGTCGATGCTGGAAAACCAGTGAAGACCGAAGTCCTCTTCACGATCGCTTTTGAAGGCGATGTCGACTCTTCAAGTTTGTCATCTTTCCGCCCGGCAGCCATCAACGTCTATAAAGGTGGCGACTCAGGTTATGACAAAAACATCGTCACCTTGGCTTCTTATTTAGTGAATGGTTCTACCTCTTTAGACGGTAAAGTCGACTATATGAGCGGTGGCACGAAATCCCAGAAATATCTAATCGACGGCGTGAAAGCCGCCCGCGACCATTACGCCTCGAATTACAAAAAGTACCTTAATGCTTCTAGCACAGAGAAAGGAGCGAACTAGTCATGGAAAAGAAACAGCAATCGGCTCGTTTAAGGGTCTTCCTTGATCCATTATTAAAGAACAATCCGCTTTTTGTGATGATTCTCGGCACTTGCCCAGCCCTTGCCGTCACTACATCCTTAGAGAGTGCCTTTGGCATGGGCTTACTATTCACCTTCGTCCTTTTCTTCTCGAACCTTCTTATTTCTTCGCTTCGTAAAGTGATTCCAGAAGAAATCACCACCCCATCTTACGTAGTCATCATCGCGACCTTCGTCACGATCGTGAAACTCTTAAGCTCGACCTTCCTTCCTGAACTGTACGATTCTCTCGGCGTATTTGTCGCCTTACTCGTCGTCAACTGCATCGTTTTAGGAAGAGCCGAGGCTTTCGCCAACAAAAACGGCGTCGTCGATTCGATGGTTGATGCTCTTGGTAACGGCGTTGGCTATACCTGGGCTATCTGCGCGATTGCTTTGGTGCGTGAAGTCTTAGGCACTGGCACCATCACTTTCGGCGCCACCTTCACCTTTATCCCACTCACCGTCGTGCCGATTCTCGGCGGCTATAGCGGAACCGATTTCTCGATGGCTATCCCTTTATTCACTTCTAGCGCCGGAGGCTTCTTCGTCCTCGGCATCGCTTTAGCGGTGATCGCTGCCATCGGCAACAACAAAAAAGCGAAAGAGGCCGCGAGGAAAAAAGCGGAACTCGCCGCCAAAAAAGCGGCCGCAGCTGCAACTAGCAAGGAGGCTCAGTAGTTATGGTCTACGGAAGCACAACAGTTACCTCATATTTAGTTTCGTTCCTTTTGGCCATCATCTCTTATATGGCCATCGATAACGTGATTCTCTCGCGTTACTTCGGGATTTGCTCTTTCATTGGCGTCGGCAACAAAGTCAAAAGCGCTCTCTGCATGGGTATGGCCGTCTTCTTTGTCATCGTCATGAGTGCGCTGGTCTGCTGGCCTTTATATACCTTTATCCTTGTCCCAGCTGGCATGGAATATATGGAGACCATCATCTTTATTCTCGTCATTGCTTCGTTAGTCCAGATTGTCGGCTACTTCATCAAGAAGAAATCGCCATCTCTATATAAGACCCTTGGCATCTATCTCCCGCTTATCACCACCAACTGCGCGGTGCTTGGCGTTGTGGAGACCAATATGTCCTACGATTTCGGGAGGTCGATGGCTAACGCGGTCGGCACCTCGTTAGGGTATATCCTCGTCATCTTCCTCTTTGCCTGCATCAGGGTGAGGCTCGAGTCGAGCAAAACCCCGAAAGCGATGAAAGGCATCCCGCTCGCTCTTATTGTGGCGGGCATCATGGCTATCATCTTCATGGGCTTGAGCGGCATGATCGATTTGGGCTCCTGGGGCTTATTATAAAATGCCGAAAGAATTCTATATTGGCCTCACCATTGCTCTTACGATCCTATTAATCGTCATCTTCTTCGTGAGCTTCTTGCTTTACGTCAAAACGAAACCGCCGAAAGGATGCGAGAATCTCGGGCGCGATGAAAGCAAATGCGGCAATTGCAAAGAGACAAGCTGTCGCTTCTACCATCTTGAGGACAAACTGCAAAACAAAGACAAAGGAGAATAATCTCTATGGATATACTTTATTCAATAATCATGATGTTCGTGGCCGCGGTGGTGCTTGCCGTGCTTATTGTGGCTTTCTCTATCCTCTTCCACGTTGAGGAAGATCCGCGTATCGCGGAAGTCGAGAAAAGACTTCCTAACGTCAATTGCGGGGCGTGCGGAAAAGCTGGCTGCCACGATATGGCTGAGGCTATCGTAAGCGGAGAAGTGAAGAAACTCTCCTTATGCAAAGCTGGCAAGAAAGATAAGAACTTCGAACCTATCATTGAGTATCTTGCTTCGACCCCGGCTCCGGATGGCAGCAAAATGACGCCGCCGACTATTTGATGAGCGTTTGCTTTTGCTTAGTCGCATAATGTAGATATGAAAAAGAGACTTGTTACTTGTTTTTTAGGGGCAACGTCTCTTTTTTCTTGTTCTTCGTCTCCGGAAGTAACTTCCTTCATGTTGAACGATGTTTTCTCTTCTTACGTAAGCGTGAGTTATCTAAACTACATCAAAGGACTTGAAGAAGAAGCGAGTTCGCTCATTAACAAAATCAACGATCTGACTGACGCATATAATGAGAAAGATATTGCGAATGTCTATTCCCTCAATCAGAGCAATGAAGCCATCGAAGTCGACCCTCTTTTGTTTTCGCTTTTAAAAGAGGCGGTTGATATCCAAAGCAAAAGCGAAGGATATTTTTCGCCTCTATTAGGCTCCTTGACTTATTTATGGAAAGAGACGCTTTATGGGGGAATTGCGGGGATTTCTTCTTATACTCCTACAAGCGAAGATATTGAAAAAGCCTCGCAAAAAGTGCCTCAATTATTAAAAGAGACCGAATCTACGACTTTGCTTTTCGATGAAGACAATTTAACGGTCAAACGTGTTGGGAATGGTCAAATTGATTTAGGCGGCATCGCGAAAGGATTCGCGGTTCAGAAAGTGAAAGAGCTGCTCATTAGTAATGGCGTGAAGAATTACATCATCGATGGTGGCACCTCCTCTTATTCGTTTGGCGAAAGCACGGGGGACGGCTATTTCCGGGTGAGAATCAAATACACCAAAGATGATGACGTCGTTCGTTACAAAGTCAAAGACGTTGAAAGTGCGATGTCATCCATTTTCGAGCAGAAAGTCGAGGTTGATGGAAAGATCTATTCGCATTTGATCAACCCGAAAACTGGGATGCCAGAGACTACTTACGCCTCATCTTTTTTACTCGGTGATGATGCTTCCTTCATCGACGCCTTCTCGACCGCCTGCTTATTCGTAGACGAAGAGAAAACGAAAGAATGGGAAATAGAATATGGCTTTAAGAGCAGCCTCTTCCTTTATGAAGATGGTTATCAGCGTTTAGATTACGAAAGCCCTTCCTTGGTGCGTGAGGGATAGAAGATGGAAGGCGAGAAGAAACAAGGATTATGGAAAAAGCATCTCTGGGATTTCGTTTTGCTTTTCTCCCTTTTGCTGGGCACTGGCGCATATTTTGCCATTGATAGAGTGAATAGAAACAAAACCTCAAATGAGAATCTTTACGCCGAGATATATCTATCTTCTTCTCTTTATAAGCGCATTGATTTAACCAAAGCGCCTGACCAAGAGTTCCTCATTGAAGGGACTGATTTTAAGATGACTATCGCCATCAAAGATCACGCAATCTCGGTCAAAGAATCCTCTTGTCCTGGTCAAGAATGCGTAAAAGAAGGATGGGTCAAAGAAGCGGGGCACCCGATTCTTTGCGCCTATAATCATGTTTTGATTAATCTCGTGGGGGCAAGCTTCATCACGAGTGTGGAGATAGGATGAAGAAGCTGAGCGTTAGGAAAATCACGATGATTGCCGTTCTCCTTTCGATGGCGGTGGCTTTAAGCGTGGTTGAGAATTTCATCCCGCTTGGCGTGCCTGGGGCAAAACTCGGTTTAGCGAACCTCGTAACGATAATCACCCTTTATTATTTTGGCTTCCCGACGGCTTTGCTCATCTCTCTTCTCCGCGTCGTGACCTCCAGCCTTATCACTGGCTCGATTTTCGGGATGGGCTTTGTGATGTCTTTCGCCGGGGCCTTGCTTTCGCTTTTTGTGATGGCACTTTTGAAAAGATTCGCCCCTTGTTTCACAGTTGTAGGGGTTTCGATTGCTGGGGCTTTCATTCATTCTCTTGCCCAGATTGGCGTAGCGATCATTTATTACGGTTCAGCATCGATTATCTATTATTTCCCGCTTCTTGCCTTGATATCCCTTTTAACAGGCACTCTTATCGGCTTCCTCAGCGAATTCACGCTCAATAATTCCTATTTGCGGAGAGTGATCCTCTCTAGTGAAAGGGATGACGATCGTTAGAATGCACTTTTTCTTCGGAACTTGTTTGACGCCCCGAAGCTTATATTGCGATTAGGCTTTCGAGCGGTTTTTTAACAGCGAGAAACATCGCTTAATTAAAGGTTTCCCAAGCTGATTAACTATACGAAATGCCGATAAACGCTCAT
>CAVIFQ010000039.1:0-11559 GCA_963642055.1 Roseburia hominis
CGAGGTGCTCGATATGGACTCGATAAATAAGGCCAGAGAAGAGGCGCACGGAGAAACGGCAACAAAAGAAGAGTAACGCCACTCTCCCGCTCGATTTAAAATTAATCGATGGAAAAGCAATTTTATTCATCGCCCTTCAAAAACTATAAAACCGCCAGCTCGAAGAAAGTCTTTTTGGGCGCTTTATGCGATTATGGCTTCATTTTCATTTTGACGATGCTTGTTTTTTCCTTTATTGCTCTGCCGGTTTTCAGCGCCCTTCCGTTAACGAAAGAGAATAAAGCAGCGATTAAAGAAGAGACCATCGCTTTGAAAGAGACGGTGAGCGAATCTCGCCTTCAGCCATATGATTCAGAAAGCGGAGAACTATCTACGCTCACCGCTTTAGCGAAGGAATACGTCCTTTGTTTAACGAAGACCTCCTACTTCCTCAATGATGAGCCTTTCCCCATTAACGACACTGAGAAGGAAGCTGTCAATAAGGATGAGACGTTTCTTAAAGACGATATCTATAGCAATGATAGGATTTCTTATTACTATTACGTTTTTAAAGCCGAGCACGCTTCTCTTAATAGTTACGTCTACGATTCGATCGACTATAAAGACAAGAAAGAAGACTATTTGTATTTGTCTGCCTTCAATTACCAAAAGAGCGACTATTCTTCTTTCTTTTCGGAAAAGACGCCCGATTTGCCGAAATATCAGCAACTAGAGATATCTAAAGCGAAGATTGTGGCGGAATACCTCGTATATGGCGATACAGGGGGCTTAAGCAGTTATATATCTTTGCAAAAAGCCTATCTTTCTGCTTCCGATGTCTTTATCAAAGAAGTGGAAAACAAATATGAACCATACTTGGAACATGAGGCTATTTTTGAGCGCGTCTATCAGCGATATTCCTTAAGTTATATTTTGTCCACTATCGTCGCTTATCTATTTTCTCTCGCTCTTTATGAACTCTTCCCGCTCGTTAGCAAACGGAAAACGACTCTTGGCTATCACCTGCATAAGCTCGCTTACTCCAGCGAGTCGAATACCGTCCCTTCCTTTTGGCGGTATTTCCTTAAAAGCGTTCTGCGGATGATCGTATATTGTTCAATACCTTTATTGCTTCTATTCTTCTTCTCGCAGAGCGGGCTTCTTTTTGTCTCGTTTGGCTACTTCCGTTTCATCATGCTGGTGGCTTTCTCCTTCGCGCTTCTACTTCTGTCCATCATTCTCATTTTCTCGAAAGAGAATCACCAGCCGATCGAGGAATTTTGCGCTCGTTTAGTTATCGTAGATACGCAAGAATTAGAAGATGCCGTGCCTCTAGAAGAAAGAAAGGCAGCCGAAGATGGAAAATAAGGAAGAAGTTAAGCAAGAGGAACTTGTCTACCGCAAAGCCCCGATTTGGAAGAGGCTGGTTTCTTCTATTGTGGACGCCGCTTTAACGCTCCTTCTTGCTTTCACCATCTTCTCTTTGCTCAATATGGCTTGCCAGGGATTACCTATCATTAATGAGCAAAACGAAATCAGGGCCTCTCTTCAGCTGGAGTCGGGGCTCTATATCGAAAAAGAAGTGCCGATCAATGAATATGTGAATGGTGATTCTTCGCCTTATTCCACCTATGGCGAAAAGAAGGACTTTCTTGGAAGCCGCCTCACCTCTTTTTACGCGAACGATAAATTCGCAACCGAGGAAAAACGGAACGATTACGATAAAAGGAAGATAGAGGCCAGCAAGGATGATGTCCCTCTTTTCTCGTTCGGAGAAGATGGCTATATCATCGAAAACAGCGTAAATCCCTCCTATCTTTACGATTTTTACGTCGACGAGATCCAAAATCACGCCCTCGCGACGCTCTTTGAGACAGGGGAATACGCCGAGGCGACCAAAAACATCTTCTTCGCTGGCGTAATTGAGTTTGTTATCTCTTTTACCATCTCTTTCCCTATCTTCTATTTGCTTCCGCCGCTCGTCTTTTTTAAGCGGGGCCGTCAGACACTCGGGAAACGCTTGCTCAATGTCTCCCTTATTGGACCTAACGCCTTGAATTTACGAGTGCGTAGTTACCTGATTAGGTTCTTTTTCGTCTATTTCTTCTACTATTTGCTGGGATTTTTCTCTTTTCTTTTGCCTGAAGTCATTTCTCTCTTCATGCTTTTCTTCTCGAAACGCAGCACTGATTTAGCCGATTGGGCGCTGGTGCAATACGCCGTCGATACGACGAACGCGACCGTTTATCTCGATTATGAGGACTATTTGGAGGCTAAACGGATGAAAGAGAAGGCGAAGCTCGAGAACAAGGATCTGCGTTTGTCGCACTAGGATGGTTCCACGTTGTTTTTACGAGCAATATCTCCGCAAAGCGAGGGTGAAAGCGGGAAAACGATATTGAGGCGCTTTATTTACTTTGTAAAAAGTCCCCTCAACTTATAGAATAAGGAACTTAGAAAAAAGATGTAAGGAGCCTCACATCCAATGGAAATAAGAATCAAGCATCTAACCAAAACCTTCCCAGGCAACCCCAAGAAGAACATCCCCGACACCACGGCAGTCAGCGATTTCAATCTCGATATCAAAGACGGCGAGCTTCTCGGCTTACTCGGTCCATCGGGTTGCGGAAAGAGCACGACTCTTTATATGATCGCCGGCTTAAAGGCTCCGACTTCCGGCGAAATCTGGTTCGGCGATGAAGACGTCACCAATTTGACGCCAGAGAAGCGCGGCATCGGCTTAGTGTTCCAAAACTACGCCCTTTATCCGCATATGACCGTTTACGATAACGTCCGCTTCCCGCTCACCAACCTCAAAGTGGAGACGAACAAAAGAAGCTATCCGATTCTCCAGGCCAAAGAGCTCATCAATCTCATCGAGAACAATCTTTCCCGCATTATCGAAATCATCAAGTCCGCCATTTTCGAAGGCAAAATATCCAAAGAAGCCTCCATCCGCAAACTCGTTTTCGAGTATCACATCGTTTCGAGCCAAGCCAAGAGGCTTTTTAAATGCGGTTTCCATTTGGCGGCAAACGAAGAAGAACTCGCCACTTTGAAAACCAAAAAGATCGATGAGCTGAATGCCTTAATCGCAAAAGAGACCGCGAAACTCACCAAAAAAGGCTATAAGCTCAATGACAAATACGAGATTTTAGACGCAAATGGCGCGACCATCCTCGAGAAGAGGAACCTCACCAAAGATGAAGCCGATGGCCTCATCCAAGAGACGGCCCGTTTAGTCCAAATCGATGAATATCTCAATAGAAAGCCAAACGAGTTATCGGGTGGCCAGCAGCAGCGTGTCGCGATTGCGCGAGCACTCGTCAAAAAGCCACGCGTATTGCTCCTCGATGAGCCTCTTTCCAATCTAGATGCCCGCTTGCGCTTACAGACAAGAGAAGAGATCAGACGCATTCAGCGCGAGACTGGCATCACCACGATTTTCGTCACCCACGACCAAGAGGAAGCGATGTCGATCTCTGACCGCATCGTCGTCATGAAACTCGGCGTGAAGATGCAGGAAGATGCTCCGCAGGAAGTATATAAGAACCCAAAGAACCTCTTCGTCGCCAAATTCCTTGGTACCCCGCCTATCAATGTCTTCGAAGGCAAAATCGGAAATGGCGTTTTGAAGATTGGAGATGAAATCATCTGCAAATCCAAAACCTTTGAGGGCGAAGAGAAAGCAGTCTATGTCGGTATCCGCCCTGAGGGCTTCTTAGCGGACGAACATACCCCAGCGAAAAAACGCGTTTTGACGCTTGATGTATCAGCGATCGTCACAATGGGGCGTGATATGTCGCTCATCGCCAAACATCCTTCTTATATTGGGGACGAGATCAAGATGATCATCGACAGCGATATCGCTTGCAAGATCGGCAAGATGAAGTTCGGCATCCGCCCGAACAAGATTTTCGTTTTTGATCACGATAGCGAAACAAGAATCGAATTCGAGGGCGAATATGGAGAGTAAGAACAATTGGAAGGCCTGGCTATATCTAGCCCCGGTCATCATCCTCTTATCCGTCTTCACCTTTTATCCTATCCTCAATACTTTCGTCGTTTCCTTTTTAAAGGATTACGACTACGTTTTGGGGACGAGCAACGGGTTCACCTTTGGTAACTACCTTGCCATTCTTTCTCCGACTGGGAACAGCGATGGCATCTCTTTCTTCGATGATGTCATGAAGACGGCTTTGCCGAATACTTTATTGCTTACTTTCGTGACCGTTCCTGTATCCATTATTTTGTCTCTTGCGATTGCGATTGGTCTTAATTCCATCAAGGTCTTCAAGAAATTCTTCCAGACCATCTTCTTTATGCCGTATGTCACCAATGCGATTGCGATCGGCATGGTCTTCTCCGTCATCTTCGATACGCAGTACGGCTTATTCAATGCCTTATTCGGAACCTACGGCCATCCCTGGATCACGATGAATGTCGCCACGGGGGAAAGCGTCAACTATTGGTCAGCCTTCTTTGCCATCTGCTTCTATATCGTTTGGCATTCGCTTCCTTATAAGATCCTTATCTTCTTGGGCGGACTTCAAAACATCGACAAGCAGTATTACGATGCCGCCAAAGTCGATGGGGCGAGCCATTTCAAGACCGTCATGAAAGTCACGGTCCCTCTCCTTTCCCCGCAGATTATGTATATCACCATCACTTCCTTCATCGGCGCCTTCAAGGAATACAATTCCGTGATCGGCTTATTTGGCACGAATGGCGGGGCGTTTGATGTCAATACGGGCCCAGCCAACATGCAGACGATCGTCTACTTTATTTATGATCAAATCAGCAAGAATTTCGTCCAGTATGCTTGTGCTGCCGCGGTGCTCCTCTTTATCATCATTCTTATCTTCACCGGCATTCAGTTCCAAGTCTCTAAGAGGAGGGTTCATTATTAATGGAAAACAATTATCCTGAGCTCCGCCTCGTTTTAGCGGACGAGAAACTCTCTACCGAGAAGCGCGAAAAGATTTCCAAAGCCGGTTCTATCGTCGGATTGGTGTTCATCTACGCCTTCTTGGCGGTTTTAGCCCTCATCATGATCTTCCCTTTCTACTGGATGATCATCACTTCGCTTAAAAGCGGCGAAGAAATCAAGCGTCTCGTCCCGACGATGTGGCCAGAGGTCTTCCGCTTCGATAATTATGCCTCGGCCATCAGCCGCCTTAATTTCGGGACGCTTCTCAAAAATACTTTGATTGTCGGCATCTTCTCTACTTTTGGTACTTTGATAACCACGATTTTCGCCGCCTTTGCCTTCGCTCGTCTTGAATTCAAGGGCCGCGATTTCTTCTTCGGCATTCTTTTGTCCACGATGATGATTCCTGGCGAGATGATGGTCGTCAGCAACTATATCTCCGTTTCGCTTCTCGGTTTAACGGGTGGTACCAGTGCGATTGCCTCATACACGGCGATGATAATCCCGTTTATGATATCCATCTTCTATATTTATTTGCTCAGGCAGAACTTCAAACAGATTCCTAATGAGTTATATCTGGCGGCGAAAGTCGACGGGAAAACCGACTGGCAGTACTTATGGAAAGTCATGGTGCCGCTTGCCATGCCGACCCTCACCACGATCTTCATTCTTAAGCTCATGGGCGCCTGGAACGCCTATGTCTGGCCTAACCTCATCACGAGTGGGCACCGCGAACTATATTTGATTACGAACGGTCTCCGTCAGACCTTCAATACGGCGGAGAATTACGATGACTATGGCGCCCAGATGGCCGCCACAGTGATCGTCACTGTGCCGCTGCTCCTCGTGTTCGTTTTCTTCAGAAAGTATATTATGCGTGGCGTTTCCCGCGCAGGTATAAAAGGATAATTAAAGGAGATTATTCAAATAATGAAAAACAAAAAACCGCTCTTGGCGTTAGCTGCCGTGACTCTCACTAGCGCCTTCTCGCTCGCCGGTTGCTCGAATGGTGGGGCCTCAGTTGTCGATACGACGCTCCCAACCGACGATCCAACAAGCGAAGTCACCATCAAATTCTGGAGTTGCCTTGGTCACGCCAAAAGCTCTAATTTGAGCAAAATCATCGATTCTTTCAACACCAAATACGCTGGCAAATACAAAGTCGTCGAAGAGACAATCGCCGGTGATTACGATTCTTTGGCAAGCGGCATCAAGCAGAAAATCGCCGCGAATGAGATTCCTGCTCTCTCGATGGGCTATCCGGATAACTTCTCCGTCTACATGGGCCAAAGCCTTGACAGTGGCGCCCTTCTCCGCCTCGATAACTTCATCAACGATAAGACCTATGGCTACACCGAGGATGAGATAAAGGATTTCGTCCCGGCTTTTTATGAGGAAGGCGGCGATTACCAGTTCAGCGGCCAGTGGTCGATGCCGATGTATAAGTCCACTGAGATCATGTACTACAACATGAACTATTTCTATGGCGCAAATGCCGCGAATAACGCCAAATTCGCGAATAACGCCGAATACACGGCCAAATATAACGTTGCCCAAGGGAGCGATGCGACCGATGACCAGCTTAAGGATTTGAAGACCTGGCTCCAGGCTCATAATGGCTATGTCTATGATGTCCCGACAACCTGGGAAGAGATGGTGGCTACCGCGAAGCAAATGAAAGCTGATTTAGCCGCCCAGAACATCAAGGATGAATTCTATCCAGTCGGTTATGACAGCGACGCAAACCTCCTCATCTCCCAATTCGCGATGAGGGATATCCCTTACACCACCAACGAAAATATCAGCGCCGCCAAAGATCACATCCTTTTCAATAACGACAAAGCCAAAGCCTTCGTCAACGATATCGTCGATATGTATAACAAAGGCCTCATCATCACCAAAGGCATCTTGGGTGGCAGCAAATACACCAACACCTATTTCACCGCCCTTAAGAGTGCGATGAGCATCGGCTCAACCGGCGGCAGCTCCTATAACGTTTCGAACAACTTCCGCGTTGGTTTGGCCCCAGCCCCATACCCAGAGGGCAAAACGCCGAAATACATCCAGCAAGGCCCCTCCATCTGCTTCTTCAATAACGATAACGGCTATATCCATAAAGGCGCGTGGCTCTTCTACAAAGAGCTCGCTGAGCCGGTTAACAACGCCAAACTCGCCATGCAGAACTCCTATGACCCTGTCCGTATGTCCTCTTTTGAGACCGAAGAGTACAAGAGCTGGATCGCCAATAAGGATCTCGATCTCAAATACGCCATCCCTGCCGCAACCGCTTCTCTCCGTGAGAAATATATGACCTCGCCTGTTTTCTTGGGCTCAGAGACCGCCCGTGATGAAGTTGGTCAGATCTTGACTTACGTTATCGCCAACAAGAGAAGCGTCGATGATGCTTTCAAGACCGCTTACGAGAACACCGTCAAAGCGACGAAACTCACTTATTAATATAGGGAGACACATAACGATGAAAAAAAGAACACTCATAACGCTCCTTGTTCTCTCTTCTACTGGTCTACTTGCTTCCTGCAACAAAGCCGAAGCGGCGACCATCACCGATATCACGAAGGATAGCCATTACGGCAAGATCACGATCGTTGACCCCAAAGAGTCATACTCAGCTGGCGACCTCGTCACTTTCTCCGTAAAAGCCATCGATGATTTCTTCATCGATTACGTCACGGTGAATGGCGAGAAGATAACTCCTGATGGGGATGGCAAATGCACATATACCCTCAAAGCCGGCGAGAATAAGATCGGTGCCTATTACACCGTTGATAAGACCGTTGACTGGGTTAGCAGGTTCAAGCTCAACATCACCAACGATATGTTTACGCGCGTCACAAGCTCATCACTCTACAAAACCGTGGATTTCAGAAGAGACGGCGTTGAGGAGATGATGACGACTTATACTGATCCCAAAGATGCCTTCACCAATTACGTTGATGGTGATACCACCCATATCAGTACCCGTAATTACGGCTATACCGTCAAGATCAGATATTTGGGCATCGATACCCCAGAATCAACCTCTGAGCTTGAGGAGTGGGGCAAAAGCGCGGCTTTATATAACAAAGAGGTATTGAGCGGTGCCAAACACATCATCCTCGAATCACAAGGCTGGGCTAGAGGAGACGATGATAAAGCCGCGACTGCCGATAGTAATCAGCGCTCGCTTGCTTATGTTTGGTATTCGAATCTCGAAAAACCGACTATCAACGATTTCCGCTGCCTTAACCTTGAAATGGTTTATCAAGGCTTCTCCCAAGGCATCGGCTCAATCGAGGATATGGGCGAGGAGTTCTATTGGACTTTCGACGCCGCGAATAAGAGCGCTCAAGTGAATAAACGCCATAAATACGGTGATGCCCTTGACCCTAATTATTTCTACTATTCAAAAGATAATCCGCCAGTAGAAAAAACCCTTAAAGAGGTTTACCAATCGGTCAGCATCGGCAAAGGAACTTTGACCACGCCTCTCTTTGATTTGGATGACACCCATTCCGTCTGCTCAAAGACGCTTTATAAGATTTCCGGTTACGTTACCCGCAAAATCAGCGGTGCCTTCTATTTCCAGGATAAAGCCTCTTACGATATGCCAGCTGATGGCTCTCTCCCTGAAGCGTATGGCATGTACGTATTCACTTATGCGCAGACCCCAATCAAGGTTGGTGATTATGTTTCCGTCATCGGTGTCTTATCCCAATATTCCGGAACACTTCAGATGATGGGTATTTCCTATCATGAGTTCGATGCCGATCCGTATCGCGATGTCAGCATCGAGGCCACCAAATCCGTCTCCGCCGATAAGATCAAGCCAATCGTTTTGACGGAAGAGCTTTACGCCAAATACGGCAACAATATCGGCAGCAACCTCAATCACGTCCTCGTGAGTTTCGATAAGGATATCTATTGCTATCAAGATGGTACCTTCACCGATGGTGGAGTCCAGGAAGTGGATCGTTATAACACTCACTACCCGTTCTATTGCACTTCCAATAAACTCATCTTCTTCGGACATATCGGGAGCGCGAGCGATTCGAGCGAGGTTAGAATAGTCCAAGACCAGAATGTTTTGGTGAGCTATGGGACTGAAAACTCCTATACCTATAAGTTCTATACCGGTGGCACCAATAACTACAATCCAGCTGGAGCCGAATACGTTTATCCGACGGTTATCACGAAAGATAACGCGGAAACTGACGAAGAAAAAGTTGCAGCTGAGAGACTTATCACCACGACTTACGATGCCAAAAAGATCAGCTTGACCGGCATCTGGGGCAACTACATCTCTTCTTCTGGCAGCACGACACGCGATCAGCTCAATATCGTAAGCTCATCTGACGTGAAAGTGCTTGGCACTTATTGAGGCGAATGAATAATGAAAAAGAACGAAAACGCAAGCAAACCGCAATTCAATACCGCTGACCTCTCTTTGAACTGGGGTGAGCGGATTGATGATGCAGCCTTTGTCGATACGATCAAAAGCGAAGAGGTTTCAGCCTATTCCCAAGCGGCGCATAAGCGCGATATCGTAGGGTATGACTTATCGCAGAACGCCCTTTGCTTTGAAGCATTGGGCGGTATCTCCCTTATTGTTGGCGTTCTTTTCATCTTCTTGTCGCTCAAAAAGAGGAGAAATACCATCATCGGCATCAATTTTGCCTCTCTCCAATTTGTGATTTGCGTCATTTGTTTAGCGTTAGGGGCAGTCCTTCTAACAATAGGGACCATCAATCTCGTTAAATCCCAAAAAATAAGGAAAGACGCCAAAAAAGACATTGCTTATCTAGCGACTTTATCTCGTAAATAGGGGAACGACAGCAAAAAAGAGCGCCACGAAAATGGCGCTTTTTTGCTTCTCGACCCCTTATTGCGTTTGTCAATCAACTTTGATTGTCCTAGAATAAAGGACGCACAAATTGCAATTCATAAGGAGAAACAAAGAATGAATCGTAAGATCATGTTGATTCCTCTCACGCTTGCGGCGGCTTTTTCGCTTGTCGCTTGTGGCGGGGAGAGCAATGACAGCTCTACATCGAGCCCTGAAGAGTCTAGCAGCTCATCCAGCAGCTCACAGGCTGCCGTAGTAGACGTTACAGTCGATCAGGCTACCGTCAGCGTCGAGGTCAATAAGTTCGTTTCGGTCACCGCCACTGTCACCGGCACAACCAACAAGAACGTCACCTGGTCTAGCGCCGACGAGACAATCGCGACAGTCGAAGCTGGCGTCATCACTGGTAAAAAGATTGGTACCACGACCGTTACCGTAACGTCTGATGCTGATAACACCAAAAAGGCCACGATTGCCGTTACCGTTACCGCTGAGACGGTCGATTCCACAAAAACCACTATCTCTGCCTTACTAGAAGGCACTGGCATCGTAGAGAAGACCGTTTATGAAGTCGAAGGCATCCTTGAAGGACTTAGCCACACCGATCAATACGGCAATGCGTATCTTTCTGATCCAACAACTGGCAAGAGCGTCAAGATTTACGGAATGACCGCAACCTCAACCGCGCTCACTGTCGATAACGGAGAAGCTACTTTCAAAAATCCGAAAGACGCCAAAACATCGTTAGCGGATGTTGAAAACGGCGAAAAGATCAAAGTTCTCGCTGTTTATACCTCTTGGTCCAAAAATATCTCCTGCGTTCTCACTTCTCACGTTGCAGACGATAGCAAATACACTGCCTCTTTCGAAGCAAACGATCAGGCGACGATTTCGCTAGATAAGACCAGCGACTTGAAATACGGAGACACCGTCACTGTGACTGTCACCCCGACAACTGGCTATGTGGTTGATGCCGTCAACGTCAAAACTCTTTATGGCTCAATTTCAGCAACCGCTTCAAGCGAAGCTGGCAAATATACGTTTGCTGCCACTTGCTCTAACACGGTTACTGTGACTCTTAGCGATCCTTCGATCACCAGCGTTAATTTCGATATGCATGCGGGAGCCGATTTAGATAGCTTCCCTGGCATAAGTAACTCATATTCCGATTTAGAAACGACGATCAAAGGCGTTAAATTGGTTGGGTCAAATATCGGCTCCAACAAAGCCTCAAGCGTATCTGGAAAGAACATGCTAACGATTTGTGCCAAAAAGACTAAAAACGGTTCATTGGTTATTTCCGGGCGAAAATTCGCTTCTATGACATTCAAGTATTACTGGTGGGGCAAAGACAATTCAACTAAATTGACCATCGAATCCTCTGATGATTCTGAAACCTGGACAAAGGTTGAAGAACTTACCCAACCTGCTAGTGCTGACTTCACTGTGGAGAATACATTCGCTACGGGCGATAGTTATGCAGCGTCAAAATACCTCAGATTGACCGTCACAGAATCAGGCACCGACAATAAGAGGGTTTGCATTTCCTCCATTCACCTTGACTTCGCCGCCTAGGCTATTCTAAAGACAACAAACAAGAGCATGCTCGCTTCCAAAAAAGTGAGCATGTTTTCTATTTTCGTAAGCCTATCGCACCGATTTTAAAACCCTTGCGGACCGTTTCTTTTAGATATATGATTATGCCCGTTGGTCCCTTAGCTCAGTTGGTAGAGCAGCTGACTCTTAATCAGCGGGTCGCGGGTTCGAGTCCCTCAGGGATCACCAGTAAAAGAAAGCAACGAGTTGG
>CAVIFQ010000040.1:0-11308 GCA_963642055.1 Roseburia hominis
TCCTCTCTTTCGCGTCGGTCGTGACGACGGATGCCAAAGACCCATAAGGGATCTGGTGGACGGTGTAGAGCATCCCGAAGGCGATGTAGGTGATAGTCGCGTAGACCATCGTGCCGAGGGCGCCCATTTTCTCGGCGAGGCCGCTCCAAGGGAGGAACATGAGGATGGTAGAGATGGCTAGAGGGATGGCGACCCACTTCATCCAGACGCGGTATCTGCCTTCCTTGCCTGGATGGCGGATATCGACGATGCGCCCCATGATCGGATCGTTGATGGCATCCCAGACGCGGGCGACGATGAACATGATCATGATGAACAAAGGTGTCAACCCAAGGATATCCGTGTAGTACTTCTGGAGGATCGTCGTGACCGTCGAGAAGCAAAGGCACCCGGCGAAGTCGCCGAGGGCGTAGCCGACGTAATCCTTGTTGCCTAAGCCTGATGTTTTCGAAATATAGGAATCGTTATTGCTCGGTTCCACCGTCTTTGTCTCTTCCATATTATTGGCCTTTCTGCTTTAGAAATCGTTTCGTTAATATTCACACTTTTGAAAGCGCTTTCCAACAATTTTTTAAGTGAATTAATAAATTGATGCTGGCTAGTGTCATTTTCGCCTTAAAAATGGGGTATTTCCTAGGAATTTCACTGCCAAGGAAGAATCAAGATTCGTCATTCAAATAGACGAAGTGAATACGGAAATTTAAAGATTGTGCCCAGATTTACGGCTCCTTGAAAACCCATTTCCTGCAAAACGCAGGATTCGAAATGGCCATTTTCCCTACAAAACGCAGGATTGTGGCTCTCATTTCAGTAAAATTTCCAGTCGTACTGGAAAAAATACTAAATATTTATCTTGCTCAGCGAGTATCGCGAAAATGCCTCAAAGAACAGTGATGGGCAACGCGTATACGTTCTCTTTTACTTTATAGATGGTCGGAGTGTTGCAGATTATGTAGGAAGTCCCGATTTTATAATTCGACTCTTCCAGTTTCTTGAATCCCCTCACGTCTTTCGAAGAAAAGGAAACGCCTGACATACACTCGACGAAATGCATCTCTCCACCAGCAAGAACCAGCAAATCGATCTCGTTTTGGTTGCTGTCCCTATAGTAATAGAAATTGGCGGCTTTCCCGTTGTTCAAGTAGGATTTGCGGAGCTCATTGACGATATAAGTCTCGATGAATCGCCCTTTGAAGATCGAGTTCCCCAAGACGGAAGGGTTGCTCAATTTGGAAAGGTAGGCCGCTAAACCGGTATCGGCGAAATAGATTTTCGGGCGCTTCACGACCCTTTTGACGACGGAAAACTCATTATATGGCTCTAGTAGATAAACGATATCCGAGGAAACGAGGACGCTTATCCATGACTTGATGGTGTCGCTTTTCACGCCGATGGCTTTCGCGATATTGTCGACGATAAGCTCCTCTCCCGTAAGCGAGGCCAGTATCTCCATGAAATTCTGGAATTTCAGTTTGTCTTTCACGTTCAAGATCGAGGAAACGTCTCTCTCTAAATACGTCGAAACGTAATCCGAATAGAATTTCTCTGCGTCAAGAGAACCATCCGCGTATAGCTCCGGATACATCCCTTTGACGATCAAAGAAAGCAAGGAATTCGCGTCTAGATCGTAATCAGCGCTCCTATTAAAAGCGCTCTCCAAGGAAAAATCGAAAGCCGGATTCTTGCAAGCGAATATCTCCCTCACGCTCAAAGGCGGGAGTTTTATGATATTCACTCGCCCCGCCATCGACTCGCTGACCCCTTTCATGAGCTCAAAAGCCTGGGAGCCCGTGATTATATACATGCCGGCGTTGGAGCCTTTCTCCAATTTTTCTTTGTTGACGATAGCCTCAATCACCTCGAATAGCTTTGGGGCATATTGGATTTCATCGATGATGAGAGGGGGCTTATGCACCTGAAGGAACATCTCGGGATCCTCTATCGCTTCTTTTCGATTACGAAGATCATCCAGCGACACGTAGCTATAGCCGAATCTTTTCTTCATCTCGTAGCAAAGCGTGGATTTACCCACTTGCCTTGCCCCAGTAACAAGGGTAACCGGACGAGATTTGATGCTTTTGATGATTTCCTCTTCAGCTGTTCTATAAATCATAAGATTCCTTGAAAACATTATATTTAGTAAAATTTCCAGTTCAATTGGAAAAGATACTAAATATTAAAGTTTTCTAGCAATTATCGAAAGAATTTTTTATGCACAAAATCAGGAAAACTTAAAAACGATGGCTTTTCGAGAGCCTTTAGGGAAAACTTGCCGATTTTGAATGCCACTCCCAAAAGTATTTAGTTCAAGCAAACACAACTTAAAATCTTGCAATTATTTTGCTTCGTTAAAGGCATCCTAAAAAGATTAGGCTTCCGCCATTTCCGATAAATTCAGAGGTAAAGAAAACCGCCAAATCAATGGCGGCCATTCTTATTTGCTTAACTCTGGATAGATGTAATCGACGCTTCCCCAGGTGTATGTTTCGGTGGATTTGATGGATGTTTCTTCGCCTGAGCTGGCGCCAGCGATATTCGTGCTCATGCTTTTGGGAAGGTAATTCTCATATTCGATGGTGATACTGGTATCAGCGGCATCGCCTGCCGAGGTTTTGACTTTCCCGGTGGCTTCGAATTTGAAGGAAGACTCATTGAATTTGGTGAAAGTGAGTTTGAAATCCATCTCGATATCCGTTGAGCTGGAAGATTGATTGTTCAATTGATCGTAGGCATTAGTGACGCTGTCTAATCCGCTCGTCGCTACCGCTTTCAATGAGCTCGAATCGGTTCTTGAGGAGGCAAGGGCGCTTTCGAAGGCTTTGCTGAATTCAGCTTCGGTCAGCTCTTTTTTCTCTTCACTCAAAGCGGAGTAATTGTACCCATAGTATTTGCCGTCTTTCTCGTAATAGCAGACAGTCGTCTTTACGAGTGAGGAAGACTTCTCGTAAATATACCTCGATCCCAAAACGGTATTGAACCTGACGTCTGTGCTCATCGTCAGAGACATGCTCGCGCCTCCAGTGACAATCTCTGTTGAAAATTGACCGGATGTTGGCATCTTGAAGTCGTCTTTTTTGACTTCTTCCTTCATGGTGGCGACTTGGGCTTTCGCCTCGGTCTCGCTTAATGTCGTGGCTCCATTTCCGCATGAGCATAAAGCGAAAAGCGGAATCATGCAGAGTACTCTTAGATTCTTGTTCATAATTGATCGTTATCCCCTTTTTGTTTACCCGATTATAAGCCAAAGGCGTTTTCAAAAATAGAGTCTGGATGTTTTTTCACGCCTCAAAACCGCCAAAACATCCAAACTCAATAAATGCATGATAAATCAACTGCTATTTTGCATGATAAATGCATGATAAATGCATGATAAATCAATCGCTGTTCTGCTCGATATCTGCAAGATAAATGCACGATATTAATCTCAAACAACTGAAATTTTCTAATTATTTTTGCTTCAAGTCCTTATTTGCAATTAAAGCATTCATTTTCTTGACGCCCTCTATCGTTTGACTGTTACATGAAAAAAAGAAAAAAGGTCTGATAACAATTCATCAAACCTATATCTTCTATATGGGGCGCAATATGGGAGTCGAACCCACTCATGACCGGTTCACAGCCGGTTGTGTTCACCGTTTCACCAATTGCGCCAGCGCGTATTATCTTACTTATCTTCCACCCTTCGCGCAAGAAAAAGGCGAAGAAAGTAGAAGAGTCCGCGCTTCCTCGATTACCGGAAGCTCTCTATTGGCGAGGAGTCTAGCAATCGGCGTCACCGCTTTTTCCTTATAAAGGGAGGCGGCTTCATCGAGAGTGAGGGCCAAAGTCTCTTTGATGAAAGCATCGCCTTTGGAGACAAAGTGGACCGCTTTTTTCTCTCCTACTGCTCTTGCTAAATAATAATGGTTGATGTTCTTCCGCTCGATGAGGTTGTAGTAGTCCTCGATGATGCCGATGGGCGCAACGAGCTCAATCTCATACCCCGTTTCTTCGAGGCATTCCCTTTTCAAGGCTTCTAAAAGATCCTCGCCTTCCTCGACTCCGCCGCCTGGGGTCTCGAGATAATCGCGATGGCCGAAGATATCATCGCCATATAGATGATGGAAAAGGAACTTATCGTTGTCCACTAGTAGCAATGCCCGGACGATTGCTCTCGTCTCTTTTGTTTTGACATATGGGTATTCCTTGTCTAGTAGCCTTTTGATGACTCGCATGGGCCTACTTTAGTCTTTTCTTTCTAGAATAGAAAGATAATATATAGGAATGCTCATTAGAAACCGTTTAATTTCACTTATATATAGAACCCTAGAATTAGCATTATGCATATTCACCCTCACCGTGCTTGTGATCGCCGATAAGACCGAGACTAGCCCCATTGAAAGCTTCGCCTATTATGGGGCCCAGTGCCTCTTATTCACCTCGATCATCGTCTTGCTAGAGGTCATCTTCAATATCGTCGATTTGATTAAAAATGGCAAAAACGGCATCGCCGCTTATGTCTATATGCCGCTTACTCTGGCGGTGCTCACCTTCTTGCTCGTCGATGCGCTTATTTACAACATCAGCGCACCCTTTTTGGGCGGTTACGCCGATGGCGAAGCTTTAACAAGCGCCTTATGCGCGCATATTTTCCTTCCGATTGTCTTCTTCTTCGACTATTTCCTCTTCTCGGAGAAAGGGACGGTCCGCTGGTCGCACGCTTTATATTGGATGATTTACCCTCTTTCCTATTTGATCATCATCGTCAGCGCCCATTACTTCTGGAACAACACCTTCTACCCCTACCCCTTCCTCAACCATGAGCGCTTCATCGATCCTTCTTCCCCGGAGATATTGAGCGGCAATTTCGGCTGGAATGGCGTCTTGATCGTGCTTGGGGCTATCACGCTCGGCTTCCTTCTCATCTCCTTTTTGGTCATTTTCCTCAATAATGTGCTCGCGGGGAAATATAAGAAACGTTAAGAAGGGCGAGAGGTTTTGACTTCGTTTACGGAAAGCGAAGAAGAATAAGGGTGACTATATGAGGTTTTCTCCAGCGCGAGGAATTCCCAGCAGTCGCTCTTTTTTAGAACAAGCGCGAACGTCTTGAACACCCCGTCTTTGTAATAGGTCCTGAATAAATAGATCTTCTCTTCCTCTTTTATATAAGCAGCGTAATGGGGATGGGTGATGATATCCTTCACTAGAGCCATCCTGCGCAGATAATCATTGGGGTATTTGACCGCGAAAGCGTTCAGATTCTCCTCCTTTATATAGACGAACACATCGCCCGTCAGAGTTGTGGAGAGGGCCCTTTCGACGTTTTTCGAGACGCGCCCGAGTTTGAGAGAAGAAGCTTCAGTTTCGACCATAAATCCTCCAAATAGGTGTGCGGCAAGGGCTCTAGCGGGCTCCGCTAGAAGGAAAAGCCTTTTTGACAAAGAGGGGGAAAGGAGAAAAGCCACCACCCTTGCCGCGAAGAGAACTCTCTTCACTCTTATCTAGCCGCCTTTTCCTCTTTTTACCAAAAAAAGTCGCGCATTTGCCTTTGTAAAGGAAGGATACTAAAATTAGGCCCATGGAAAAATACGAGAAAAACAACGATACGACCTACGCTTTGGGCACCACGCTCACCATTGAGCTACTAAAGAGAAAAATAGAGCTTGCGAAGCGCATCTATATCTCCCCGAAGCAAAAACGCGATGATACGTATAATCTGATCGTCTCTTTAGCAAAGGAAAATAAAATCCCCCTCATCGAGAACAACGAGAAGATCTTCCGCGCCTTAAGCGAGAAAGATAACTGCATGGTCATCGCCGAGTTCAGGAAAGAAAAAGGAACGCTTGATAAAAAGAGCAACCACATCGTCCTCGTGAATCCCTCCAACAAAGGGAATCTCGGCACGATTTTCCGAAGCGCCGCCGCTTTCTCCTATCGCGACATCGCAATCATCACCCCTGCTGCCGATCACTTCGATCCGAAGACGGTAAGGAGCTCAATGGGCGCCATCTTCTCCCTCAATATCGCGACTTTCGCCTCATTCGAGGAATATCTGTCCTTATACGGCGATAGGCTTTTTTATCCCTTCTTGCTTAAAGCCGAGACATATCTCCCTGACGTTAAAAAAGAGGCCCCGTATTCCCTTATTTTTGGGAATGAGGCTACGGGGTTACCTGAATCTTTCTATCAAATCGGCACACCCGTTAAAATACCGCAGTCTTCGCTCGTTGATTCGCTCAACCTCGACAATGCTGTCTCGATCGCCCTATATAGTTTCTCGCAAATCAAATAGAGGCCTTTTGGCAAGATATCGCTTATTTAGGCAGTTTTTCAGTTCTTCAAGGATGTGATCGGGACCACATACACCCCGTCAGGTCGCATATAGGCAGCGTTGCTCAAGCCGCAGATGACGCATAAAGCCTTTGCTTTCTCTCCGCCGTTTTCACCGATTTCCTCGTTTATCCGCAATAGATTCTGCGCGGCTTCCTCGATTTTATTGGCCCCGAGTTTGATTTCAACGCCGCACCAGGAACCGTCCATGAGCTCGATCACAGCGTCCATTTCGTTTCTTTCATAGTCTTGATAGTGGTATAGCTTCGCCCCAAAGGAATCCACATACGTCAATAAATCCCTTTCGACGAGCGATTCGAACAAAAAACCAAGAAATTCGAGATCGGATAGGAGCTTTTCTTTGCTTAAGCTTAAAATCGCGCATGGCAAAGAAGGGTCGACGAAATGGCGCTTTTCGCTCTGTTTCACTCTGAGGGCCGAGCGGATTTTGCTTGAATAAGGAGGTATGTTCTCTATCAGGAACAAACGGTCCAAAAGAGAGAGATATTCGCTCACCGTATCGACATTTATATCATCGAAGTCTTTGCTTTTGATGTCGTTTTTCAAAGATTTTATCGTGGCTGTGGTAGCCTCATTCCTCGCTAAAGAGCGGAGAAGCAGTTCGATTTTATGGCTATCGCGTTTGGTATCATCCACTTTGTAGATATCTTCGCGCAGCACGTTATTCACGTATTCTCTCGCGATCAAAGCGCCATCCTCAATAGAGGCCTCCATCGACACTGGCCAGCCGCCTTTTATTATGGCATCCAATAATATATCTAGATTTGTTTCCCCGACTACCACGTTTTTGCTCTTTCCTAGGCAGATGTCTTCAAGCGAGACAAGGCCATTCGATATTCCGCTTTCATATAAAGACATAGGTCTCATTCTCAAGCGGGCGATTCTTCCGGTGCCAGAATGGAAATACAGTTTTTTGTTGATGGAGCTCGACCCGGTAAGGATGAATTTGCCTTTTGAAGGATCCTCATCGACTTTCCCGCGGACAGCATCAAAAAGCTGTGGCACTTCCTGCCACTCATCAATTAGTCTCGGGCTTGCCCCTTCCAAGGCCAAATTGGGGTCAAGCTCAGCCAGTCTCTTGTTATTGAAATTGTCTTGAGGGCTAGCGATCAAAAGCTCGCTGTTGGCGTTATTTTTGCCAGTCCAGGTTTTGCCGCACCATTTAGGCCCTTCAATTAACAAAGCACCGAAAACCGTAAGATATTTTTGGATCTTCGCATCGATTATTCTTGGGCGATAATTTTCGTTTTTCATATAGTTCTACCAAAAGAATAATATCCGACAAATACTCTTGATTCAAGGCCATTCCGTGAGATTTCCGCTTTTCAACCCGTGAGATTTCAATTTTTCAACCCGTGAGATTTCCGCTTTTCAACCCGTGAGATTTTCAATTTCTGCTCTGTCGGCAAGGAAAAAGGGCAGTTCAATTTTCTGTCGCGATAACGCCTATAAGAAAGAAAACGGCACCGCGATGGATGCCGCTTTCAGTAATGAGAAATCAGATTTTGCCTTCTTTTTCGTGCTTTTCGATGAGATCCAAGGCTTCCTTGATAGTGGCTGAAGAAGACTCGCGGCCGTATTTATCGACGTCACTTGCTTGGCGAGGCTCATGAGTTAAGCAGCATGGACCGCCAATACAGCCATTGGGGCAAGCCATGCCCTCGATGAAGTTGAAGGAACGGTTTGGGTTGCGCGCCTGCTTAAGCGCCAAGACGCATTGATCGATCCCTTGAGCGATATTGCTCTTCACCTCGAATTCGCTTCCTTGCTCTTTAAGCGCTTCTTTTACCGCTTCCGATAAGCCACCGCTTCGCGCGAAGATCCTTCCGAAATAGGAGGCATGGTCGAGTTCGCTGTCCTCGAGTTTGGAGATATCGATGCCCTCGGCGTCAAAGAGAGCCTGAAGCTCTTCGAAGGTGATGACGCAGTCCACATATGGGGCGCTTTCTTCGTTACTCATCTCCATCTTTTTAGAGATGCAGGGTCCCACGAAGCAGCATTTGGCCTTGCTATCGATATGTTTGATGAACTTGGCAATCTTCGCCATCGGGGAGAGGTTGCTCGAGATATGCTCGGCCAAATCAGGGAAAGAGGTTTTCACTAGCCTTACGAAAGCTGGGCAACAAGAGGAAGTGAGGAAGCCTTTTTCTTTGAGCTCCTCGCTTTCTTCGTAGCTCACCATATCAGCACCGAGCGCCGCTTCCACCACATCGTAGAAACCGAGCTTCTTTATTCCGGTGATGACTTGATAGAGGCGAGCGTAATGGAACTGGCTCATGATGGAAGGAGCCACGATCATATAGACATGGGAATCTTCCTCTTTGAGCAAATCCAAGCATTTAAGGATGAAGCTCTTGTCCATGATGGCGCCAAACGGGCAAGCGTAGCTGCAGGCTCCGCAGCGGGTGCATTTGCTTTCATCGATCGAGGCAATATCATCTTCCCCCGCCTGCACCGCTTTGATTTTGCAGGCGCTTTCGCAGGGGCGCTTGTAATTAAGGATGGAGCCATAAGGGCAAGCTTTCGCGCATAAGCCGCAGTTGACGCATTTGCTTTTGTCGATCACGGCGTGGAGCCCCTCGAAATGGATGGCTTTCATATGGCAAGCCTGGTAGCAGCGATGCGCGAGGCAACCTCTACAGGCATCGCTTACGCGGTATCCGCCGATTGGGCATTCGTTGCACGCTGGCGTAATGACTTCTAAGATATTGGGATTATCTTTATTTCCGCCCATCGCGAGCTTGATGCGCTCTTTGGAAATCTCCCTTTCCTTATATATGCAGCAGCGCATCGTGGCTTTGGGCCCTGGGGAGATGATGAGCGGGATTTTGTTGATGTCTTCTTCCAAAGTCCCCTTCTTATAGCTTTTGATCACCTCCACCAAAACGTGGTTTTTGATCTCCTGCACCTGCGTGTCGAATTTGTTGGCCATAATTTAACCTCTATCTTGCGTTCCGCTTATTATAACGATTTATGCCCATTCTTGTAGGAAAGGATGAAACTCCGCTCTCCCTTTGCTGATCAAAAAAGGCAAAAGCGATGATTGGATTGTCGATTTGCCATAGATAACGCTGCGAAATAGCAGTTTCTGTGGCAAATCGACAACGGCTCGAGATTATTCGAGACAAAAATAGGCATTGTGGAAATCGCTCCATAATCCTTAGATGGCCTCTACATCTTCGCAATCTTCGCTTCGCGTAATGAATTTCATAACCACCGTATTTTTCGTCTTCGTGGTAAAAAAAATCGCCGCCAGATTGACGGCGATGCGAGTTGAGAAAGAGACGCAAGATTCCGATGATAAAATCGAGGAAAGCCACTACAAAGTGACGTATTCGATTTTTGAGTGATGCTTCAAGGTTTTTGAGTCATACGCGATGCCAAGTAGCATCACTTTGCCGTGATATCTATTGAGCGTCGAGACGTAGTTTCTGTCCTTGATCTGCCTTATGGCCTCATCCGGAGAGTGATCGACTTTCAGCTCGATGATGATGGGGATGTAGCCTGGCGCCAAAGGCGTGAAGAGCAGATCGGCCCTGCCCGTGGGGCAGTTCGGCTCAGAGAAAATGTCATAGACCTCTTTCGCCTCGTAATATGAAATCAGCGCGATCGTCGAGAGAACGTCCTCTTTATTCTTGCTGAAGGTCGTCGAGAGCTCGGCGTGGTTCTTGTCAAAGACCTCGTCGATATAGTCGGTGTTACCCTTGAGGGTTTCCTCAAGGAGCTTCCCTGACTTCGAAATCGGGTTGGCGATTCCGCTCCACTTCAGCCTGTTTATCGCCCTTATTAACTCCTTTGCGATTTCCTTGTTCGGTATGCGGCATTTCCCGGTCTCTTTGTCGTAGGAGAGATACCCTAGGTGGATGAGGACCGTCAAAGCCGCGTCCTCGGAGTCGATCTCGGTTAGGTCGTTCTCAAAATCGTCGACGTTGACCTCGATCTCCTCACCGGCTAGCATCCTCGCGACCTTGCCTTTGAGTTTCCCTCCGTCGTAGCTCATGTAGTCGACAACCGGTGCGATGCCGCCGGTCATCTTCCAGTAGTCTTCGCACTTTTTGCTCGTCATAGCCCTGACCACTGACCTTGGGTTGTATATCTCCATCCCTTCAAGGCGGTAGCCGTCGTACCAGCTTTTTACCTCAGCGAAGTCCATGTTCCATTCTTCGCATAGGGTTTTCACTTCGCTCTCGGTGAAGCCGAAGGAGTCGGCGATCCCGTCCGGGCTCAGCATTGTGTATTCGATGAAATTGTTGAGGGCGGACTGGGAATTGTATCTTTTGATAGGCAAAATACCGGTCATGTAGACAAGGTCGATGTATTTGCCAGCCGCCTGGCCTTTGAAGAGATTGCGGTAGAAATCGAGACACTCCTCGCACAGTTTTTTGTCGTTCTCGCTCTCCCTGAACACAACGTCCCATTCGTCGATCAGGAAAACGAAGTGCGCCCCGGTGCGGGAATATATTTCGTTGAGAGCGAGATAGAAGGCGGCGCCGTCCTCGGGGTCGTAATTGAGCGTCAGTTCGGGGAAACCTTCCTTCAAATCGAGGTAAAGAAGCTCCTTAAGCCTTTTTAGGAATAATGATCTGTCGGTGTCGAGGGTATATGCCACGGCCATGTCGATCCAGATGACGTTGTGTTTGTTGAGGTGCTCCTCGAAAGAAGGATCACCATATATCTTGAGGCTCTTGAATAGTTCTCTGGAGTCGCATCCTTTCGAATAATAGGCGTTGAGCATCGAAAGGGCCATCGATTTGCCGAAGCGCCGAGGGCGCGTCACGCACATGAAGCCGTCATCAGTGCCGAGAAGCCTATTGGTCTTCTTGATGAGAAGCGTTTTGTCTACATAGATATCGTTTTTGAGGTTCTTGATGAACGGTGAATTGTCTTGATTTAGATAAAGCGACATAGACTGCCCTCCTTTCTCTATATTGTAGCACATAAATCGGCCGCTCCTACGGCCTCCCTTTCCAGTCGGGCG
>CAVIFQ010000041.1:0-9492 GCA_963642055.1 Roseburia hominis
GCAATCGACACCAAAAATGTCACTCCATGTCACTCCTCATGTCACTCCTCTCCGTTCCGAATTTCGTTTTTAGGGAATTGGTTACGAAATATGGCAACGCTCAGGAAGATATTCCTCTATAGACCATAAGAAAAACCGCCATATGCAGGCGGCGATTCTTTCCTATTTAACTATATCGATTATTTCGTGACTTCGGCTTTGACGATCTCAACTTGATACGGGGTGGCGGCTTCCACTAGAACGGTATCGCCGGTCCAGTGATCGATGAGGGCTTTGCCGATCGCGCTTTGATCGCTGATCGAAGGCACTTCGCCAAAGGCATTGGCTTCGATCGTGCCGACTAGACGCACAGTGACGGTCTTCCCGTCATTGAGCTTCTTGTAGGTGACGGTATAGCCAAGGTTGATCTTCTTGCCGGATTTCCCGCCTTCCTCGATGATGACGGCGATATCCTTGATGTGCTCGATCTCGGTGATGCGGGCTTCGATCTGAGCTTGTTTGTTTCGTGCGGCGTCATAGTCGGCGTTTTCGCTCAAGTCGCCTTGGGAACGGGCGAGTTTGAGTTCCTCGATGACCTCAGGGCGCTCATTATCGATAAGATTGCGGTATTCCTTCTCTAGTTTTTCCATGCCCTCGCGGGTCATGATGATCTTTTCTTCTGCCATAGTGCTACTTCCTCCAAAAGGGGCAAAAGGAATTATACGCTCTTTGAGGCAAAGAAAAAGACGGGAAAGTGCGCGCGCGAAGGGCGCGTTAAATAAAAAACTCATCTCCAGATTTCGGTTCGCGAAAAAGTCATCTCCAGAATGCCTTATAATCCTCATCTCCAGATCCCTCGGAAAAACCCAGCGAAAGAAAGGAAGGAAAGAGTTATAGAAAAGTACGAGAGAATGGCAGAAGAGAAGGTCGTTGCGATCGAAAGCCTCGTTATCCGCTAGGAAAAGGTGACGGAATCGACTGGGCAAGAGGCAAAACAGCTTTCGCAACAAGATGATCGGTCAATCTGTTTTTGCAGTCTTTAGATAACGTTCTCAAAGCGTTACAGCTTGTAACGGTTTCATTTCTTTACTCTTTCAGCCAGCGTAATCCGCCAGTTGGTCATGCCACTTATCGATGTATCGCTCGATTGTCTCCCAGCTGATTAGTCCCTTCCCGATAGCGGCACCCATATATTTGCATGGCATTGCCTCATAAATCTCTTTGGAGAAGTAATCCTCGAAATAGGAATAATCGAGCAAACCGTATTCTTTGATACGTGAACTGACAAACCAAACGCAGTTTTTGGCCGCCGAACCGCCTTTAGTCCGACAAACCCCCTTTCGGGTACGATATTCATGGCTTTCCCATAAGCTGAATATCACCAAAAAGGGGGCAAAGAAATTATAGGGGTAAAAAACAAAGGAAGGCAGTTCAATCTCGAAGAAAAGACAATGGAAGAAATGAATAAAACAATCATAGAAAGTACGAGAGAATGACAGAAGAGAAGATAGTTACGATCGAAAGGCTCATTATACGCTAGAAGAAGGTGGCGGAATCGACTGAACCAGATGTAAAACGTCTTTCGTATCAAGGCAATCGGTTTCTCGCATTTTTCCGTCGGATGTTTTCATTTTCAACCGGTTACAATTTGTAACCAGTTCACTCCCTTCGCCAGAAAGCCGTTTGCGTAAAACCTTTCAATAATTTCTCGCCATTTGATAAACGCTGTTCATCAGAATGCCGACAATATCGATAACGGAAAACGCCCTTCTTCTGCGTCTATCTTCCACATGAGGCGGACCAATTTTCTTGCGCAGCCCTGCTCGGCTTCGCTTGCGCTTTCCTTTTTTGCCGCCAAGCGTCTATGAAAATGTCGATAGCAGCAAGAGAAAAGGCGCCTCTGCTTTCTTTGCTTTGGCGCCTTTTATCTTGCTAACAGGTTATCGAGAGGCTGTCGCTCCCAGTGACTGCTATCTTGTTATTATTGAAGTCAATGCTCACGTGATACGTCTTATCGCCTTTCACGCTCTTCCATTTGAGGATATAGCCTAAGGAGCCATCATCGGAGAAGGTTCCGCTTATTAGAGAGGGATTGCTGTTTTTGAAGGCAATCGCTTTCTTGATGAGGGAGAGAGTGGAAGTATCGCTCGAAGACTGGGCAGTGACATCAGGAACGAGCGCGCTCGCATTGATATCATCCCACTTCACCGAGGAAGAGGAACCAGTGATGTTATAGCCAGTCGTATAGCTGCCGTCGCCAATCGTACCATCCTGCTTCCACTTCATTGGCTGACGGTAGGCCAAATCGGCATAATCGGATTTGGAGTCCTTCCCAGTCGGGAAATTGCCCGTCATGCCTAGCTCATCGCCATAGTAGACCCAGGTGCAGCCCGGAAGGAGGATTTCAGCAATCTTCGCGGTGGTCGCTTTCTTATTGAGGGCGGCGTAGGTTGAGGATGTGATATTGCCCTGCTCATTGATTTCGCAGGTTGAGGTATCAAAGGTGCCCGCAATGCGGTTGATGGTGCGTGCGATGTCATGGTTTGAGGTGAAACTGCCTGGCATGGCCGTATCACCACGATAAGCGTTATAGGCTTTGTACAAATCAGGGAGATTCCAGCCGTATTTGCCGTCGATCTCGCTGTATTCTTTGGTTTCATTAGAGATAGAGGAATCGCTAGAAGAGGACCAAGCAGAGCCTTTGCTCATGAAGCCCGGGGCTTGATTGTAGTTATTGCCCCTATAACTCGAGGCGGCGATATTCGTCATCTTGAAATAAGCGTAGAAGTCGAACATCGAATCGAAGCCCTCATAATATGGGGCTACATGGAAGGCGTGGCCATCGAAGTTCTCGCCGACGAAGAAAGCATTGGGATAGCTCTTCTTGACACTGTAGTTGAGCTCACGGAAGAAATTGAGGTTCTTCGTGAGGTCGCTGGAGTAGTCGCCGGAAGAAGAGACATCGCTTATCGAGGTATCGCCTTTCGAGAGTGAGCCAATCTCATCCATCATATAGATGTGCTTCACGGCGTCTAATCTAAAGCCATCGACCCCGAGTGAGCACCAGTCTAAAGCCATCTTCTCCACCGCTTCACGGGTATTCTGGAAGGAATAGTTAAGCTCAGGCATCGAGCTCCCGAATTTGGCGTAATAGGAATAGTCGTGATTGCCATATGGGTACCACGAATTAGCCTCCGTAATGGTTTTATCTTTCGCGTGATTGGCCCACTGGTAGTAGCCGCGATACTCTTTATCGAGCGAAGCGCTCGAGACAAACCACTTATTGGAGGTGGAGGTGTGATTAAGGACTAAGTCCATAATCACTTTCATCCCCTTCTCATGGGCTTTCTTGAGGAGGTCTTTATAGTCTTCCATCGCCGAAGCACTCGTCACTTCGCCGTCTTTTGCGTTAGGAGAGACCTTCGAGCCGAACTTCGGGTCGACCTGCGTATAATCGGCGATGTCGTAGCCATGGTATGAATCGGATAGCTGGATCGGCGTGAGCCAAAGAGCTTTCACGCCCAAAGAAGAGAGATAATCAAGCTTTTGGCTGATGCCGTAGATATCGCCAAACCCATCCCCATCGCTGTCAGCGAAGCTAGATACCATGATTTGATAGCCAACCCCCACGCCGTTTAACCAGTCTGAGGCGGTCTTCATCTTATCTTTATCGGTCCAATCAGCGGTCTGATAAGTTTCTGAGTTCGTCGTATTCTCGCCGGTATCCCCGTCATATGGATCCTTCACGGAAGAATAAGGGGTTGGCGATGGCTTTCCGACCTGCTCTTGTAATAGGAACACGTGATAGGCGCTCCCTCCATCTTTCGTCTCATATGTGGCGACCATCTCTGGGTCATCAAGCTTGAGATACACGTTCCCGCCGTCATTCCGCCAGAAAGAGCCGGAAGATGATACGCGGTCTTCGCTGTAGACGATTTGAATGCCGATTTGAGTATCAAGCGTCGCTCCATCAGCTGCATAGAAAGAGACATTCGTGCCGCCGATCTTATGGCCTTCGTTGGTGGTGCCTCCATCATACGTCTTAGTGAGATCGATATCGGCGGTGACGCCCCCAAAATCATCGGTGACGGCATCACCTGTTGCCGAAAGATGGTCTTCGCTTTGGGTCCTGCCATTCCAGTCGAACCTGGCCCCTTCCCCTTCTTTGGGGCGATAGGGCCAGCACCAGAGGTCCCATTTGTTGTAGTCGCTCGCTAGATTGCCAAACCGGTAATAATGGACATAGAGGTGATTGGAGACACTGCTCTCTTTTAAAGAGGCAATATAAGCATCTAATTCTTCCTCGGTATGGTCAGTCGGCGAAGAAGAGTAATAGAGAGCGTACAGTGTGGCATTGGAGTCACCGAAAGTGAACTTATTGTCGGTGATCGTCGCTCCCTCTTTCCCCATGCCGGTGGCTGGATCATATTCCTTTGACCAGGCATAAAAGGCGTAGCCGTCTTTTCTGGAACGAAGGTTCGTCAAATCGATGGTCTCGCCTTTTTTGCCGGTCTTCTTGGTGGTCCCGAGAAACCCACCGCACGTATTGAGCGTCAAAGTATAGACGGCTTGATTCTCCAAAGAGTAGGTGGATAAGGAGGAATCGCTAGAAGGGTCACTGCAAGCGACCGCTAGAGCGGGCACAGAGAGAAAAAGCGAGATGATAGGTATTATTTTCTTGCTCATGTTTTTACTCCGCTGCCCCGATCCAGATATAGCCAAAGGCGTTTACGTAGATGCTATAGGTGCCAGAGACAAGGCATTCGATGTTCATGCCAGCAAAGCCATCGCTCTTGCCGGCGAATGAGGTTTTTGACACATCTGCATCGATTTTCTCGTAGCCGTACCACGTCTTTCCATCGCTCACCTTGAAGAGGTCGCCTTTCTGCAGACTAACACCGAGAAGGCAGCATTTATCGCCGGTTGAGGATGGGTTGCTGAATAGTTGGATGCCACCTTCTTTTTCCCAGCCATCCGTCCCCCAAAGGGAACCTGAGCCGCATAGATACCAATCCACGAGCGTAGAACCGTCAGGTCCATGACCTTTATTTTGGGTATATTCGCTGCTCGTCAAACTAGACGAGGATTGCTCGCTGCTCTTGCTTTCGCTCGTCTCCGAGCTCGGCGCGCTGGATGAGGAGGAAGACTCAGTAGAAGAAGCCGCTACCCAAGAGGCGTACAAAGTCCAATCGGCCGTTATAAGGGTATCCCAGGAAAAGGGAGTCACCGCCGCTTCATCCACGCACCAGTTCATGAAAAGGTATCCGCTTTTCGTTGGTTTGGCGGGTTGCACGGCTTTTTGCCCGTTTATGACTTTAATCGCCGCTACGGCGCTTCCGCCCTTGCTATCGAAAGTGATGGTCCAGCTGCTAGTAGCAGTTGAATCTTCGGTTTCGCTGCTGCTTACTTCACCACCGGCGCAAGAAGCGAGCAATAAGGCCGATAGCCCTAAACACATTAGTCTCTTCTTCATAGAGAGTCTCTCCTTTCAGGTAAAACGTTATTTACTGGCTTCGATCCAGACTTTCACGGTACCGTTATCGTTATTGACGTAAATGTTGTAGATACCGCCTTCTTTGCACTTGAAATTTTGGCCGCCATTTCCGTCGTCGGCACCTTCGAAATTCTTGGTCCCCATGTTATTATCGGCGTCATAAGTATCGACTTTGTCATAGCCGTGCCATGCGCTGCCTGTATCACGGATTTTGAATTGATCCCCAGCCGCGAAAGTGACGTTTAAAGCGCAGCAAGTATTATTGGTGTTTGCAGGATTGGTAAATAGCTGAATGCCGTTAGCAACTTGCCAACCATCGTCAGTCCATAAAGAGCCGGCGCCGACTAAATACCAGTCAGTCGTCGTTGAACCGTCAGGACCGCAGATTTTCGCGATAGCCGCTGCTTTTTCGTCAACCACTTCAGTCTCTGTTTCTACCTCGCTAGAAGTACCACCACTTTTGGTTGACTGATCTCCAGACTCGGTTTTCTCTTCAGTCTTAGTTTCTTCGGTTTCGGTTTCAGTTTGAGTATCAGTGTCGGTGCCAGTCTTATCGCCTTCAGTGTCGGTTTTATCAGCGTCAGTTTCGCCGCTACCAGCGTCGGTATCTGTGCCTTCGGTTGTTGTTCCTCCAGTTGTTTCGCCTTCGGTGGTTGTTCCGCTTTCGGTTGTCGATCCACCAGTGGTTGTTCCGCCTTCGGTTGTTTCTCCAGTGGTTGTTCCGCCTTCAGTGGTTCCGTCTTCGGTATCAGTGCCCGCACTTTCATCAACGCTAGTTTGTGTGATGCAAATCTTAGCATCCTTATCGAGACTAATAGTGTATGTGCCGGCAACAGTTATAGTGATATCGTTGCCTTCTGTTCCCGTGGCGTAGGATGGTAAATTGCTGTTATATCCGTACCAATTGTTGTTTGAATCTTTTACCTTAAATTTTTGGCTGGCACCGATTTCCACGCCAGAGATAGTTCCCAAATCATCTCTTGATTCGTCCTTCGTCATCAAAGAATTTTCGCTCGCTGTCCAGTTATTAAAATCGCCAACCACGTAATAGAGGGTTGTCGTTTTTTCATCAGCAGGATCAACACTCACTTGGTCAATCCAGACCTGTGAATACTCATTTAGATAAATGGTATATGTGCCAGCGACGTTGATCTTGATATTGCCACCATTATCTGTCGCATAGGAAGGAAGATCGCTGCGATAACCATACCAATTGCTCTTATTTTCATCGGTGATTTTGAATTCGGCACCCGCATCGAAATGAACGTTGGTTTTTACCGCGAGATTTTTGCCGCTTTCATCTTTGTCCATCAAATAATCAGCTTCAAGGGCCCAATTATTGAAACTACCAGTTATATAAAACTTGGTTTCTTCAGTAACGGCGGTCTTCTTCGTTAACCAGACCTCTTTGCTGGCGTTGAAATAGATGTCGTAGGTGCCTTCCTCTGTTACGACAATATTGTTGTTTTCACCTTCAGTTGCAACGTTAGACAAGCCGGAGTGATACCCATACCACGAATCGTCATCCGCGAAGTTAGTGACTTTAAACGAACCGCCAGCTGGAATCTCAACGCCTTCGAGGTAAGCGATATTTTTCCCATCTTCGCTTGCAGTCATCGCTTTCGCGGTTGCTTTGTCCCAATTGGGCGTTTCAGCAGTAAAAGAACCAACGATGTAATAGGTTGAAGATGTTTCGTCTTCCTTGCTTTCTCCGCCTGTTTCGCCGCTGGATTCTTCGCCAGTCTCACCACCGGTCTCTCCTCCGGTTTCACCAGAGTCTCCACCAGTTGACTCACCAGAGTCGCCTCCAGTCTCTCCGCCGGATTCTTCACCGGTTTCGCCACCAGTCTCTCCACTTGATTCTCCTCCGGATTCTCCACCGGTTTCACTGCCAGTATTTCCTCCAGTTTCACCAGAGCCTTCTCCAGTTTCTCCACCGGTTTCGCCGCTGGTCTCACCACCAGTCTCTCCACTTGATTCTCCGCCAGATTCACCACCGGTCTCTCCGCTGGTCTCGGTGCTTGCTTTCTCGAGCCATATGCTATTATTGGTCCCATCGCCTTTAAGGTAGATGTTATACACCCCAGCGACTTTAGCCTTTATATTGGCATTGGCACCTCCTGCAGTCTCAAAATCCTTGTTGCCGCGGTTCTTTTCATCGGCGCTGTCATCGATTTTTTCGAATCCGAACCAGTTTTGGTCGCCATCGGTGATCTTAAAGGCATCGCCAACCGCGAAAGTGACGTTTAAGGCGCAGCAGGTGTCAGTACTATTTGGATTGCTAAAGAGCTGGATGGCGCTGCCGCCCTCTTTCGTATTCCAGCCGTTGTTATCCCAGAGTGAGCCTTCACCAGCGAGATACCAGCCGACTTTTTCTGATCCTGTAGGTCCGGTAATTTTGTCAACGAGGGCTTTTCTAGCAGCTGCCTCATCCGCGCTTTCTTCTTCCTTCGTGGCGCCGTTAATCCAAATTTTCTTCTCGCTGTTGACGTAGAAGCTATATTCGCCAGCGGTCTTGGCTTTGATGTTGCCATCGCCAGAGACCTCGAATTCGACGTAATTGGCCCCGAGATTGCTATATCCTAGCCAATTATCGCCGTAATCGGTGATCTTGAAGGTATCTCCGACTGCCAAAGTGACGTTTAAGGCGCAGCAAAGGTCCGTCTCGCCAGCAGGATTATTGAAGAGCTGGATGGCACTGCCATCTTTCTTCCAGCCAGTGCTATCCCAGAGCGAGCCTTCGCCCGCTAGATACCAATCGACTTTACTTGATCCCTCAGGTCCAGTGATTTTATCGACGAGCGCTTGTCTAGCGGCATCCGCATCTTCGGTGCCAGTTCCGCCCTCGCTGTTCCATTTGGCGAAAAGCGTGTAATCGCACTCAATCACGGTTTCAAAGGAGAAGGAAGTCTCAAAGGCTTCAGTCAAATACCAGCCACCGAATGTGCAACCATCTTTTGTTGGATCAGTCGGCTTGGTCGCTTTCTTGCCGTGCTCGACTGTGATTGGCTCGATGGCACTCCCTCCCATCGTATTGAAGGTGATGGTATGAACGACTGGAGCATCAGGGTCGACTGAGGGAGTGATGGAAGAGGAAGCACCGCCACTGCTTGACGAGTTAGAGGTGCTACTCTTTGATGAGGAAGATGATGAGGATGATGATGAAGGGGTCTCTTCGCTCTCTAGCGATGAAGTTGCATCATTCGCGCAGGAGAAGAGAAGAGAGGATGAAGCGAGAACTAGCAAGAAAGGAATTTTCTTTTTCATGTGGTTTTTTACCTCCTTATTTTTTCCTTTATTTATTTCTCTAAGACGAGGGTCTCGAAAGGTGAAGCAAGACCACTCGTCGCATTTACCGTATAGACGCTACCTACTGCTAGACGGGAAGAGGAGCAATAGACCACTTTATACTCACCGAGGAAAGCGGAAGGGATGTTATTCACATCGCCAGCCTTACGGCCGCTCGTAATCACGATGCGGCGAGAAGAGCCTGAGACGAAAGCTCCGCCGATGGCGCTGCCCCCTAGACAAGTGACATCGCCTTTTTCAATGTCTTCTTGGCTCTTGGCTAGATACGTGCCCATCGACTCTTTCCGGAGTGTGATGACTTCTTTGAATTTATCGAAATAGGCTTGATTATCGATTTTCCTACCATAGTCAAAGCCGTTGACTTCATCTCCGTACTTATAGCTGTTGCGGACGAGCCAAGTATCTTCATCGATTTTGACTCCATCCCCTTCGATCCAGCTATTGGTGCCATCATTGACCTTCTTATAGCTAGAGACGAGTTCATCGAAAAGAGGATCGCTCTTTTTGATGAGCTTGGTTCTACAGAATTCCTCGCCTCCTTGGATGAAGCCGATGCCTTCAGTGAGCAAGCTATTCGCGGTGCTCGCTAAAGCGGCATCTTTGGCGTTCTTATTGCTCTTCGCGCAGTTCTTCACGCCGTTTAGAAGGTAATTGAACTGGTCAAAAAGAGTGTAGTTATCGTGGCAAGAGAGGTAATTGACGCTCATCGA
>CAVIFQ010000042.1:0-9253 GCA_963642055.1 Roseburia hominis
TAGGTACAGATATCCCTTCAGGGTAAGGCACAACAAAGAGTACGACGTCGATCTGGTCGACATGAAATGCCTTGAATGCGGGCATGAGGAGGAGACTGAGCTCGACATCCTTTTGGAATGCTCGAATCCGGCCTCCGAGGACTCGCCGGTGCTCATTTGCCCCGAATGTGGCCATGAGCTGCTTGTCCCGAAGGACGTCTACGACCAAATCAAGGGCGGATTCATCTACAAGATAGGCAAATAAGCCCCCAAGAGCCATGCCCCCGACCAAAAATCGGGGTTTTCTTTCGCTGGGGGCCTCGAATACAATTTCCTATTCAAATAAAAAAGTTAAAACTGAATAAAAAATCCAGAACAAAAATCTACATTTATTCGATTGCAACTGAAAAAAGACAATGACCGAATGATGAAAAATAAGAGGTTTTAAAAGGAATTTCTAATAAATATCGAAGGCGTCGTCCGGGAGCTCAGCGAATATCTGTTCAATCGTCTTGTCGCCGATCTTGTAGTCGATGACGTCATACGGATCATCAAATTCAACGCGGTCTTTGTAGAATTTGCCACAGCTGACCTTGAACTTATTGTTCTCGTCTCTCCGATAAACGATCGAATACAGTTCTCCCTGATACTCGAATTCGATCTCTCTTTCCATGTTGATTAAGGCTTCGATGCATTCAACTCTCATATTTCTCTCCCTTATGGCCAATCACGAATCTTTATAAGCTTGCTCGTAATGGCCGTCTTTTCTCTTCTTTTCTTTATTGTGGCTTAACGGGCTAAAAGAGTCACCCTTTTGCAGTCCCCGCTTTTGCAACCACAAACCAACATTTAGACAAAAGGATATTAAACGTCTACATTTTTCGATAAAATGCCCTTATATGATCAAAAACAAGAAAGGTCTTCTCGCTATCTTCTCTTTGCCTCTTGCTTCTTGTAGTGGCTCTTTCTCGCTTTTTGATCAATCGATATTCTTCGATGGTTTCAATAAGGAAGAGCATTATAGAATCGTCGATGGCGAGAAGAGCCAGGCTTCCGCTCACGTGTTCGATAAGCTCGTGGAAGTGGGAATCGAGGATGGCTCTAGAAGGCTATACGATTACGAGTGCCGGTGCGGCTACCGCATGAATTACGACATGCTCGTCTTCGAAGAAAGCGAAGATGAAGCCGCTTTATCGGGCATCGATTTCCATGCCACAGGATACAGTGGCACAAACAATGTCACCTACCAATCACGCTGGCTCTACTCTCTTTATGGCTGCCCCAGTAGATATAACGGGAAGACGGTGGCTGCCGTCAATGCGAAAGCCTTCGCTTTCAAGGGCTACGATAAGCCGATTGAAGTAACTGCCGATATTTTCCCTTCTTCCATATCTACCATCAAAAAGAACGCCTTCACTGAAAGTAGCTTCCATTTCGAAGAGCTCAATTTGCCTTACGTGACGAATATCGAAGATGATGCCTTTTATAAGGATAATGTAAGCAAAATCGTGCTCGGGGATAAACTCACGAGTCTAGGCAGCGCTTTTCATGAGAGTAACCTTACCTCCTTCACTCTTCTTCCTGGCCCTTTAGAAGAAATACCCGAATACTGCTTCTATTACGCAAGTTCTTTAGAGGAAGTGAATCTCCCTTCTTCAATCAAAAAGATCGGGGACCATGCTTTCTGTTATTGCCCCTCCTTAAAAGATATCGTCTGGCCCGACGGCTTAGAAGAAGTCGATGATGAAGCCTATTTTGGCTGCACCTCGATAGAGAGCGTCGTGGTACCTACCTCCATGAAGAAACTAGGGGCAAACCTTTTCTCCTACGTTGATAAAGAGGCCCATACCCACGCTTATCCGAAAAGTTTCAAATGCTTCTATTACAAAGGGAATGAGGAAGAGGCTACGCGCTTATTCGGCGACTTAAGCAAGATGTCAGCGAAAGTGGCTCTTTATTCTGAAGATGAGCCGACAAAAGAAGGGGACTACTGGCATTACGTTGAGGGTAAGCCAACCCTATACGGAGAAACATCATGAAAGGGCATAAACTCTATATCATTATCGGTTTCATAACGGGCATCTCCTTTTTGCTCACTCTCGTGAATGCCTTCAGCTACTTCCTCTTAGAGAATGGCTTTGCAGGCTCTTACCCCTCTTTCTACGTCTGGCTCGTCACTTTCTTGCAGTTTTCGCAAGAGCCTTTCTTTGCCATCTTCCGCATCCCGGGCGTCATCCTCTTTTCGGGTATTCTCATCTATTTTGTTATCTTCTTCGCTTTTATTCTCATCAGGCTTCTTTTCCTTCCGGTGATTTTGCTGCTAGAAAAAAGGAAAAAGAAAGAGAAGAATCTCACCAAGAAGAGTTTCAAAGCCCCATCAGTGATGATGTTCCTCAAATGGCTCTTCGTGCTCGCTTTTTACGCCGCTCACATCTATTTCTTCGGGTATTATCTGAACGATATCCTTCACCCAGGGGACGTCTATCTATATTACGTCATCTTCTATATGTATGGCTGCTTATGCGCCGTAATGGTCAATATCCTCTTCAATATAAGCAAGCCCTTAAAAAGCAGCCCCTATTTCGAGCTAGGAGGATCCTTGCTACTCGTAGGAGCCGCCGTTGCTGCTTATTTCTTCATTGATAAGTATGACGTCTCGCTTTCTTATTACATCCATTCTTGCGTCATTCTGCTCGTCTTTATCCTCGTCAATGCTTTTGATATTGCAAGTTTGGAAGTTGAAAGGTGCCCCAAATGCGGTGGCAAATGCTTCGATGAGCTCATCAAGGAAGAGAGCAAGGATTTAGGAGAGAGCTACGGCTACGAAACTTGCTCTAGGAAAGTCGGGACGAGAGAAACGACAGTGACAATAAGCGATGAATCGGGGCACACCATCGCAACGGGAACGGGAAGCGAAGACATATACGAGGATTACGACTCAATGTATACGATAAGCAACACCCTCTACACCTATACGTATGATTCTGAGTGCATACACTGCCATCATCACCATACCTATACGACCAGCAGCGTCCACAGCAGCCGATATTGAGCGCCTATATTCAAAAGCCGCCCATCTCTAGGCGGCTCTTCGCGCATAATTACATTTCGACGTACTCAATCTTCGAGTGATGTTTCAGACTCTTTGAGTCGAATGCGATGCCAAGGAGCATGACCTTGCCGTGATATCCCTTGAGCGTCGATACGTAGTTCCTGTCCTTTATCTGCTGAATCGCCTTCTCTGGCGAGTGATCGACCTTCAGCTCGATGATGATCGGGATATAGCCAGGCACTCTCGGGGTGAAGAGCAGATCGGCCCTGCCCGTGGGGCAGTTCGGCTCAGAGAAAATGAAATAGTCCTTGCTCGCATTGTAATAGGAGATAATCGCAATCGTCGAGAGAACGTCCTCTTTGTTCTTGCTATAGATCGTCGAGAGCTCGGCGTGGTTCTTGTCGAAGACCTCGTCGATGTAGCCGGTGTTGCCTTTGAGCGTCGCTTCGAGAAGCTTGCCGGACATCAAAATCGGGTTAGCGATTCCGTCCCACTTTAATTGCTTTACAGCCCTTACTAGTTCCTCGGCTATCTCTTTGTTCGGGATGCGACATTTCTCGTTTTCCTCATCGTAAGCGAGATAACCAAGATGTACAAGCACGGTGAGCGATGCATCCTCTGAATCGATCTCAGTCAGATCATTTCTGAAAGAGGAGGCGTCGACCTCGATCTCCTCGCCGGCGAGCATCCTCACGATTTTGCCTTTGAGGGCCCCACCGTCGTAGTTCATGTATTCCTTGACCGGGCCGATTGAGGCAGTCGAAATCCAGTAATCCTTGCACTTGCCGCTCGTCATGGCCTTGACTACCGAACGAGGGTTGTATATCTCTTTGTCACCAAGCTTATAGCCGTCGTACCAGCTTTTCACCTCATCGAAGTCCATGTTCCACTTCTCGCATAGAGTTTTTACTTCGCTCTCGGTAAAGCCAAAAGAATCGGGGATGCCGTCGGGGTCGAGCATATTGTACTCGGTAAAATTGTTGAGATCAGATTGGGACGAATACCTCTTTATCGGGAGGATACCAGTCATGTAGACAAGGTCGAAACATGAAGGAACATCATCAGATTTAAAAAGGCTGCTGAGGAACTTCATATAGGAGTCGCAGAGGGCTTTGTTGGTGGGGTCTTTCCTGAAGAGAACATCCCATTCATCAATGAGAAAGATGAAGCGTTCATTGGTCTTATTGTGTATCTTGATGAGACATTCCCTAAGCGTTTCCTCTTCACTCGTCAATATGTTCGGGAAGACTTCCTCGAAATCAGATCTCGCGACTCGCGGAAGCTTATCCATGAAAGCCTTGCCGTTCTTGGAGTCATTGTAGATCGCTCCCATGTCGATCCTGATGACGTTGTGCTTGTTGAGGTGCTCTTCGAAAGAAGGGTCATCGTATATCTTTAGTCCTTTGAATAATTCCCTCGAGTCGCAGCCCTTGGAGTAATAGGCATTCAGCAAGGAAATGGCCATCGATTTGCCGAAGCGGCGAGGGCGGGTCACGCACATGAAGCGGTCACCTGTGCCTAAAAGCCTGTTGGTTTTCTTGATGAGCAAAGACTTGTCGACGTAGATATCGCCTTTTAAATCAATCGCGAACGATTCATTGTTTCGGTTTAGATAATTCGGCATGGTCGTGACCTCCTTTCCCTATATTGTAGCACACAAACCGGGCTCTCCTACGGCCGTCCTTTCCAGTCGGGCGAGAGCATCGCGCCCGCCATCTCATCCCATTTGAGGTCTAGCGAGGCCAAAACAACATCTTTTGCGATTTCCTTGTTCGGTATGAAGCATTCTTTGCTCTCTTCGTCGTACCCTAGATAGCCTAGGTAAATCAGCGTCGTTAGGGCCTGTTCCCTGTTCTTGATTTCGCCAAAATCGCCCCAGAGCAAGCGGATCCTCACCGGCAACCTCTCGCCGTCCATGAGCGCCTCGAAATCGCCTTTGAGCTCGCCGGCCCCGAAATCCATGCACTGGGCGAGCGGCTCACGCGAGGCGGTGAATACCCAGCGCCCCTCGCATCTATCCTTTATGGCGTTGTTGACGGATATCGGGTTGTAGATGGCTTTGCCGTCCATAAGATAGGCGCCGAACCAGCTTTTTATTTCCGAGAAATCCTTGCCCCATCTCTCGCATAGTTCCTTGACCTCCTCTTCCGTGTAGCCGATAGATTCTCGGGTCACCCAAGGGTTGGCGGCATCATAATCGATGAAATTGTCGAGATCGCCTCGGAGAGCGAACCTCTCGATCGGGAAGATGCCGGTCATGTAGACGAGGTCGATGTATGGCGAGACGTAGCTCGATTTGAAGAGGGCGCATAGGAACTTGCCGAATTCACTGCATAAAGCCTTGTCCTCGCCTCTCTCCCTATAGACGATGTCCCACTCGTCGATGAGGAAGATGAAGCGCTCGTGGAGCCTCGAGCCTATCTCGCAGATGGCCTCGCTCGGGGTGAGGGAGGAGATATCGATTTCAGGGAAAGACTCTGCAAGGTCATCCAGGATGTATTGCTTTAGTCTATCGACGAAAGTGCTTTTGTCGCTGCTCTCGCAATATGGGCCAGTGAGATCGAGCCAGATGACGTTGTGCTTGTTGAGGTGCTCCTCGAAAGAGGGGTCGCCGTATATCTTGAGATTCTTGAATAGCTCCCTTGAATCGCATCCTTTCGAGTAGTAGGCGTTGAGCATGGAGAGAGCCATGCTCTTGCCAAAGCGGCGAGGGCGCGTGACGCACATGAATTTTCTCCATTTCCTGATTGAATCGTTGGTTTCCTTGATGAGCATCGACTTGTCGACGTAGATATCATCGTTTATATCCTGAGCGAATAACTCATTGTCTTGGTTTAGATAGAATGGCATCGGTCTACCCTCCTACCAACATTCTAACGCGAAAATCTCGCCTTGTAGGCGGACATCTTTTGTCCGCTTTCCACCCCTCTATTTAACACCCAAGAAGCGCTTCGCGTGCCTCTTCCTATAGGCGCGCTCAAGATAGTTCAGCGGTTTCGATAAGGCGAAATTGCCGCTTGATAGGCTGACTAAAAGTAGGAGCGATATATAAGTGAGCCAAGAGGCAACCCCGTATATCGTGATGGTATAAGGAATGATCGAGGTCGAGAAATACCAATTGATGATATAGACGGAGAGAAAGGAGAGGCAAAGGAAGATGATGGAAATAACCAAGATCCCCACCTTCTCTTTGTCGTTACGCGCATAAATCATCCTCACGATGAGGAAGATGATAGATAAAACCAAAGATATCGCAGCATCAATAAGGGCCTTCTTCATAGGCATAAACGCGCTTAAACCGAGGAGCAGGAAAATCGAAGAAAGGGATAAAGAGGCACTTAAAAGGAAAGCCACGATCTTCGATAAAATAGGAGTTGAAGGATAAGCAAGAGGCCCTGCGCAATATTCCTCGATGAGCGCTTTTCCTTGGCCTTTGCCTTTTTCCTCAAGGCGAAGCGAAAGAAGAGGCAGCGCGATCAAGAAACTCCAGATGATGGACTTAAAATCATTGCCGAGCAGGTATTCGCTTTCGACACTGCTGTGGAGAAGGAAGGTCAATAGGAAGATGAGGTAAAGGGCCCCACCCTTGCTCTTTTTCGAAGGCAAGAAGCGGATAGAGAGAATAAATAGATACAAAATCAAAAGGGCGTAGACCGCTACACGGATAAGGCCGCCTTTACCTAATAGCTCCGAGAAGCCGTTGTGGGCGAAGAAGGTGTATTTCCATGAGGTATCACTCGCAAAGGCGAAGATAAACGGGAAAGAGGCATCACCCAAGCCAAAAATGACATACTGCTTCTCGCTTTTCACGAGATTCAAGAGTTTTTGCCAGATAATCTCGCGGGCCCCCATCGTGGAATCCTCCGGCTCAAGAAGCGACTTCTTGATGACGGCGAAGATCTTGCCAACGAAGCTCCCCGAAAAAGTCTCATTGTGGAAGAAGAGGTAGCAAAGATAGGCATTGGCCCCTATATAGATAAGGAAGAAGAGGAGCACCCACCACTTCTTGCTCTTAACGAACAGGCGGATGAAGCCATAGGAAATAGAGACGATGAAGACGAAGATCGCGCAGACGATCGAGGTTTTAGAAAGTGTGAAGAAGACGCTTACGAAATAATATGCCATCAAAAGGAGCCGCCACCACTTCTTATCGAAGGAGAATAGATATATCTCGCAGCATATCCCAAAGAGGATTAAGGCCCCAAAGGTATTCTTATTGACGCAAAAAGAAAGGGTCCCGCCCCACATATGGAACTCCTCTGAAGTTAGAAGCTCTTTATAGAAAGCCTTATCCATGGAGTAGCTAGCAAGAATCGCGGCGAGAGTAACCGCGCTTACAAAAGAAAGAAGAAAGTTAAACCCGCTTTCAGCGAATTTGCACTGAGGGGCCACCGCGTAAAGAATATATAAGGATAGGATCACATTTAAGAAAGAGAAGAAGGAGCGGAACCTGAAAGCGGATGTGACAGTATAAGTAAGCCCGTTCATCGTATTCACCGCATCAGGCAAAGAGAAAATGGCGTATGTGTTAGAGACCAATAAAATAAGGGCGAAAACAAGCGCGATATAATTCACTCTCGTCTTGAAGAGCTTTTTGGCGAAGAATAGCAACGTCAACCCAGCGATGAGCGTCGCGAAGTTCATCATATAGAACTCCACGTCGTTCATGTAAATCTCGGTGCCATCCTGGAAAATATTCACCGCCTCATAGGAAAAAAGAGAACAGAGAAGATAGAAGGCAAGCAATAAGGAAAAACAAAAATAAGGCGGGATTATCTTGCTTTTCCTAATGGCGAAAACCATTTTCTCCCCCACGCCTTATTTTTGGATGCTTATTCGGCTTTTGGAGTAACTACTGTCTCATCCTCTTTGCCGATATAGACGGCGCAGCAGATGAGCGAGCTAGCGAGGAAGCCAATCACTAGACCTGCGAGAGCCCCAATCCAAGCGGAGAAGCCACCGCTCGTTTTGATGATACCGGAATAGACATAGGTGACGCTGCTTCTATTAGAGCCATAAACGTATCTAGCGACTTCCGACCCCTTCGTGGTGTCATTCCTCAATTTGACTTTATAAGATTCGACGTCTACTTTGAAAGCGGCGTTATCTTTCTCCCACGCCTTTCCTTCTTCAGTGCCCGAAATGACCATTTGGAGTTTCTGGATTTTGCCATCTCCTCCGTCCGTAGTGATATTTCCGATATTATCGAGCGTCACTTCGCTTGGGACGCTGTAACCGAGTTCCTCAAGCTCATCGAGTAGTTCATAGTTCTTGGTTTTAAGATCGAGTATCTCCATATTCAGCGTAGCGACTTGTTGTTGCACCGCCGTATCGCCAACCGTGACATCGGCGCTGGTTGGAAGACGGTTAATGGCATCTTGCTTGAGATCGATGCTCTTCAGATTCTCTTTGATGCTCTTGATGTCGCTTTTGCCTAGTTCCGTCAAAATATCGATGGTTTTCTGCGGATCAGTCGTATCGTAATTCACATAGCTCTCGCCTTTGAGTTTGTTGCTTAAGACGGTGAAGACGGAGTTGCTCCCATAAACATAAGAGAGCTCATAATTGCTCTTGATGGCGGCAAGAGATTCATCCTCGCTCCCTTTGATGACGACATTGGTGTCACCCGTAGTGAGGAGATCCGTATATACCTTCAAGACGTTGTCGTATTGCGTTGAAAGAAGAGCGACCTGGCGGTCAAAATCAAGAGCAGCAAAGGTGGCGTCATCCGGAATCGTATTCACGATGCTATAACCGCTTAATAAAGTGGTAGAGGTCATCTTCGTGCGGTCAATGAGTGCTTTAACGAAGTCTTTGGTGGTCGAGGTATCACCAAAGTCCTTGAGGCGCCCTGTAATCGTATAGGTATAAGGAGTAGACGGAGTGAAAACGTTCGTGGTCGAATCGGTGGTGCCGTTTAAAGAGATTTCAATCGAACCATTCTCGGTGATTTTCTCGACGTTGATCGAAGAGAACTTCTTATCGCTCTCTTTCACCGCAGTGAGATTATCCTCGGAGATGATGTCGTAATACCTAAATGGGGTACCGTCGATATAGGTACCATTGCCATCTGTGCTCATCGTAATCGGGAGATCATATGAGAACTGGGCATTGAAGCTGACTTTGGAGGCATTATAGACGTACTGGACGCCGAGTAGTCCCACAAGAGCGAGCCCAACGGTGAAACCGGTGACCCACCACTTGTACTTCTTGATGGACTGC
>CAVIFQ010000043.1:0-4498 GCA_963642055.1 Roseburia hominis
AAAAAAAAAAAAAAAACGCTTATTTTTTTCGCTTTTTTGGCGTGGTTACTAGGGTTTGGATGAATTTGTAAAGATTTCGTGAGATATTCAGTTTCAATGGCTGAGTATCGCCAAAACACGTGAAGTCGTAACACAGCGATGAATCGGGTATAAAAAAGACGTTAAGTCGAATGGTTATCAAGTAATAAAAAGTGATAAAGATTATCAAATGGGATCGCGAAAAACATAACTTCCCAAATCGGTTTATAAAATCCATAGCGGCCAAATATAGCCGTGAAAAGTCGAGTCTTTAAGCATGAGTTTTCCTGTCGTTCTCATCGTAATTAAGTTTTAGTCGGGCTTGTTAGCCGAAGCTACAATGAAAGGGTTACTAAGGTTATTGACTTCTTTTTGATTACCTTTCGAATCAGTAAATTTTATGGTAACACCGATGTAATAATAGCAATATGAGCTCCTACTCCCGCCATAATCAGGCACTTTTAAAACAGGTTTTGAATTATCATCAGTGTCCATCTTGAAACTATCATAGTAATAATAATTGAAAGTTGTTCCAGAGAATGTTAGTGTGGCACTAGGTTGCATTGCCTTTGTGCATTTTTTATCAGAATAAACGCCCCATATATACTCGGTTATTTTTGAATTATTCGGTGACGGGGTTGGCGATGCCGTAAAATTGAACGTAGTGATATTCGCGCTGTTACTTCCATTAACTGTCTTAGGTCCGGTAGATGCATAACCTTTATATGTATAACCCGTGCTTTCAACGCTTACAGTAACTCCTGTGATATCGACTATTTTGCCATCTACTTCCAAATTCTCGAGCGAACCGCTAAAGCTAGAATAATCCGTACCACCAGCAGTCACCGAAACCATGCCTATTATGGCGCTAGAAGAGGTATTCTTAATGGTCGCCGTTGCACCAACGGAATCATCGGCAGCAATATTCACGGACCCATCTCCGACTGCACTAGTTGAAGTAAAAGTCCAGTTACTGTAGCTAACGCCGCTTAAATACATAGGATTAGTCACGGCTTTGACTTGGACATAACCATAGTTTTCGTTTTGACCCTCACTACCATCAACTTCTTCGATAGTGACGCCAGAAAGCGTTTTGATCAAAGACCATCCATATTCCGATTTCGCATTGGAAGCCGACTCATAACTGCCCCAAGTTATTTCGCTACTGGAAAAATTGCCTTCACTATCGCAAGGGAGATTGCCGGTAACGCTGCAATCATAATCGCTTGTTGTGACGGTTGTTGAGAAAAAGGAACCAGAATAAACGCTAGCCTCAGACGAACTAATCGAATTGACTGTTGCGCCATAATTGATTGAGGCGGATCCGTCTTTCGACGTTGTATCAATGAACCCTCCTATCACGCCTTCACCGCTGGCATTCAGCGTGCCGTTATTGACGAAAGAGGCCCCTATTGCAGTTCCATCTTTTGTTATGATTGGGTAATGAAGCGAAGTTCCTGATGCCTCGTCCTTGAAATCGCTACCATATATCGCCATGGGAGCGGTCACTTCGACCGTTGCCCCTTTTTTGATAGTGACCGATGAACCATTCATGAACTTCACTTTGTTTGGGACGTTCATGACGCTTGGTTCTTTGTCAGAACCGCTTTCGAGCGTCAGCGCAAGTCTGTATGAAATGGGTAGGTAGAATTCACTTGAATCAACGGGTGTCCCATAAAAGGTGAAACTCATGGCACCGATATCGACTTTGCCCGTGACTTCTATGCTTGTTTTTGTTCCATCAACCCCACTGCTCGTATAAAGGTTATCGGAATCGGCAGGAACGTAATCGACGGTGATGCTGCCTGATTTTTGGATTAATATCGGTTTGGCGGTACCGGTAAAAGGAGCTATGAAATTAAGACCTTCGACCGGAACGTAATATTTAAGCGTATCAACCCATAAGCACGTTTTGCTTGTCCAATATGCTCCAAAATCCACTTGCGTCTTCACTTGAATATTGGGGAAATCGAAAATATAAAACGGGCTGAAAGGATTCGTGGCCGTGACAGATGCCTTCGTGCAACTACCACCTTTATAGTCATAAACAACGAGCGGCGAAATCAAGGTCCCGCCATTCGTTATTTGCAAGGTAGAGCCATTATCCTTTGCCGCTCTTTTGATATAGCCATCGCATTTGATATTGGCTTTGGCACCGCTACAAACGATACCGGCGTTGTCTGATAAAACAATCTCGCAGTATGAGCCTGCTGTGCCACCGCTGACTCCTTGAGCTGGACGTCCCAACTTGCCACCAATGAGCAAAGACCCGTTAACCGTCAGTTGCACGCCAGCATTGAGTACGACTTTCGTTTGCCTATATTTGGAGACAGATTCCGCGTCTTGATCAGCAAAAACCACGTCGGTACCGCCGTTAATCGCATTTTGATCCTCAATCTCATCTCCAGTGTCAACATTCTTGCCGCACGCTATAAGTGTACCGCCATATTCATACGGCAAAACCAGCGAATCCACACTTTCGACAATGTGGCTTTTAGCAATCGTCACATCAAACCCAAGATTCGGAATCACGCATATCGTATCAGCCTCATTCGGGCGTTCTTTCTCCGCAACCTCCAGCGCCCTATCTAGCGAGGTATAGTAAACGCCAGTCTCCTTGATATAGCAGACCGCCTTTGTTGAATCGGAGGATATTTTCTCCGATGCTGTTACTTTGCCGGGCTCCCCATCGGTGATGAGCCAGCTGCCGCTGGCCACATTTATGGATCCCAATATGGATGCGAGCAGAAGCGATATCCTCGCAAGAACCGTGTGCCTATTCATGCTTTGATGGCCTCCGCCTCAAAGACAATGGACGTATTCTTGCTTTCGTAGATGTAGCCCCTGCTGCTCTCCTCAATGGCGTAGACGAGTTTCATGTCGATCGATGACGAACTGCCGATCGGCAAAGTCACGACGCGGACGTAGGCATCGGTGCCGGTGTAACTGCTGTCGTCGATAACGGAGGCGTCGTTGTTCGCCTCAAGGGATTTGACGCAGCTCACGAAAGTTGGCTTGGCGGGCGTCAGCGTCGCCCTGAAGGAAAAAGACTTGTCGCTCTTCAAATACCCGAGTTCATCCAGATAGGTGCAATCCAACGCAAAAGCGACGGTGATGTTGCCCGTGGTTATAAGAGCCTGGCTATCCGACGAATCGTAAATGCCATCGGGCGATGTCTTGAACGTCGTTATCGTCGGATCGGAGAAGACCTTGCTGACCTTATAGGCCGTATCGGCCTCGGCGTTGATGGATTCATACGCCTTGGGAGCGATGTCCCAACTGGCATATCCAGCGCCCAATAACAAGAAGTTAGTTAGTACTAACCCCCCCCGCAACGAGGGTGCGTTTGAACAACTTGCCAGCCCTCAAAAATCTCATGGCGTTATTCTAGCACTCAAGAAGAACGAATTTTCAAAAATCGTTTTTTGCCGTTATTCCTCGCCGTATCTTTGTAGAGCGTTTTCATCGCCAGAAATTGCTTCGTTAAGCGATTTTAAATGTTAGCGTCGCGCAGTATTTATTCGTAATGGTCGGTATTGCTACGGATTTATATTCGATTTGAAGATAGATAGTAAAGTTGGCGGTAAAAGATTTCTCATTTGTTTTTCCATCATAGGTGTAAGTGTAAGTAGTATTATCCGTACCATATGTAGTCACATGGATTATATTTGAAGTTGTTTTATGTCTTGCGTAGTTCGCAGGTTTTTCGGTTGGATTGCTTTGATCAACTACGTTAACTTCTTTATCTTCTTCGTTTTTAATAAGGACTTCGCCTTCCGATGCATATTTTCCATCACTTCGATAAGTATAAATATTATTGCTTATCAGCCATACGTAATTGACATCACCATCTTCAGGCGATTGAGAGCCTTCCAAAGCAACTTCAACTTTTATGGTCCACGTATGTGCGTTTTTGTTGTCAGATTTTGCATGTTTACCGGTCAACGAAGGGTATTTTAAAGGTGTATCCTTGTATTTATATTCAACACTACCTCCGGTGTCGCCACTGGCATCAGGACTAACCGTTGTTTTGATACTAACGATATCAATCTTGCCCTTCACAGTAATATCTTTGGAGACATAGCAGCTCTCACTAACTTGCACCGCAACAGTTACGGTTGATTCTGCAGTGCTTGTGTTGGTGATAGTGGCGCTACTGCCGCTACCGCTAATCGAAATACCGCTATTTGCGTTATCGACCAATGACCAGACGTACTCCGCACCAGTCGAATATTTGGAGTCAATTATAGTCTCGACTTTGATTGTTCCTGAATCGGTTGTCTGCGTGCTAGAGTTTTCGACGATAGAAATCACGACAGGCCATCCCCAGCCAGACGCTGAGTTTTTGTAAAGCGGGTCGTAAATATTCTTCACTAAATTGCATTCATAGAAACCAGTCGTAGCATCGCTAGTGGAAAGCATTCCCATTGCCTTTTTGGAGTATCTGCGAGTCCCATCTTTTTCGTCGATTGCGTTATTC
>CAVIFQ010000043.1:4508-9065 GCA_963642055.1 Roseburia hominis
ATTCTTAAATGTTTTGACCTCCGGCGAATCAACCACGTAATTAGTGGTCTCATAATTCAGCTTGGCGGGTATGTAGCCATCTGCCGTTGAAGTCTTTGTCTCCGTCGTTTCGATTAGTCCTCCGATCGCGCCATCGTCTGTGACATTGAGGGTTCCGTTATTGACAAAAGAGGCGGCGCCTATTGCATCGCCACTTTTCGTTTTTGATGGGTAAGGGGACGGGATATCGCTCCCGTTATCAACGAAATCGGCTCCATAGATCGCCATAGGGGCGGTTACGTTGATCGTCGCGTCGTTCTCGATAGTCACCGATGAACCATTCATGAATTTCACTTTCTTCGATGAGTTCAGGGTGCTGCCGCTTTTGACTGCAAGCGAGAGCCTATAAGAAATGGGCAAAAAGAAATCGCTCGAATTTATCGATACTTCATTTCCACTGCCCATTCCGAGAATTTTGTTGATATCAAAAGAGAACACGATGCTGCCGATGCTTACGAGGCCCTGAATGCCAATCGTAGTTGCGGTCCCATCAACCGCGCTGCTCGTGTAGCCGAAATTCGCCGGAACGTAATTCACGATGATGTTGCCTTTTCCTTCTTGAACCAAGATCGGATTTACGGATTCGCTATCGGAAGATGAAGGCCCGATAAAGCAAAGATCATCTACCGAAACGTACATTTTGTTCCCATATATCCATGTTTTGCACTTCCAGTAGGAAAGGTACTCAATCGTCGTCTCAACCTGGATATTCGGGAAATCGAAAACGTAGAAAGGGCTCATCGGACTTGTTTCTTTGACGTTATAAACCGCCAAAGTGTAATGACCCCCTCTATAGTCGTAAATCACCAACGGCGTTTTCAAAGTTCCGCCGTCCTTAACCTGCAAAGATGATTTCGTGTTCTTCGCGGCGCTTCTTTTGATATAACCATCACATTCAATGGCCCCACCATCGCATTCAATGCTCGCGTATTCCGACAGTGTTATCTCGCAGTATGAGCCAGCTGTTTGACCACTAACCCCAGCACCAGGATTACTCAGCTTACCTCCAATTAATAAATTGCCATTCGTAGTCAATTTCACCGTGCTGTTGCCAGTGCCGAGCACGACTCTCGTTTGCCGATATGTTTTGATCGAACTATCGTTCTGATCAGCGAAAGTCACGCTGCCATCGCCATGCAGCATCGCGTCAACAGTTACCGAATCCCCGGTCTCAATATTCTTGCCACAAGCAATATAGGTGACTGATTTATCTGTGTTCTCATACGCATACGGCAAAACCAGCGAATCCACGCTTTCGATTGTGTGAGAGTCACTAATCTTCACATCAAACCCAAGATTCGGTATCACGCATATCGTATCTTTTACGCCTGTTCGCACTTTCTCAGCCACATAAAGCGCCTTATCCAGCGAAGTGTAGTAAACGCCAGTCTCTTTTATATAGCAAACCGCCGTATCGTTTTTTGTGGATATGGTAGTCTCAGTATCAGCACTACCAATATGATCCCCCGTAATGAGCCAGGAGGCGCTGACGGCATCAATGGATGATAGTAGCGATACGAGCAAAAGGAACGCTCTAGCGAGCCATGACTGCTTCTTCATGATGCCTTCTGCGCCTCCAAGGCGAATGTGAGGCTTGCTTCGCCGTACTGACTATAGAGATAGCCTCGGCTCGTGCTAGAGCCATCAACGCTGGAGCCAGCAGTGTCCGTAGTCGGATAGTCTTTGATCGTATAGGTGAGAGTCATATCGACTACAGTGGTCTCATCGCTTGTGGATGATGATATTGGCAATACCGCCTTATGAGTTAGAGGGGCGGTATTGCCCGTATCGGTACATAAGCATGTAGTGTCGGTAGATAAGGATATGGAGGCGCTGCCACCGCTGATACTCGCGCCGCTGATGCAAGACAAGAGCCCGCTGTATTCTGGCTCCTGCGTCCCTAGGCACGTCAAAAAGGAAAAAGAGTAAGTAGTCGCATCATCAGTAACGGTAGAGGATAGATACCCTAAGTCGAGCAGCTGCTGATACTTATAAGTGAAGGTGAACTTGACGCTGATGACGCCCTCTCTAATGATGGTCTCGCTACTAGCATCAGATTGATCGTATATGCCGTATGGCGAGCTCGTGAAGGTGGTTATCTCCTTAATCGCGAAAAAATCATCGACCTTTACCGCATCATCAGCCTCACCAGTGAGGGAGGCATATACTTTCGGAGTGATATCCCAACTGGCGTATCCAGCGCCCAACAACAAGAAGTTAGTTAGTACTAACCCCCCCCCGCAAAGGAGCAACTTTGAGATAACGTTACTCACCCCGCGAAGCTTCATGGCCCCTATTCTAGCACCTTTAGAAAGACAAGTTCCTAATTTTGTTTTCGCTTCCCTTCGTTAAACGAAAGATAGACCCAAAGAGGTGTATCGGTTTCTTTGTCCAAAAATAAGCGGCAAACAAACGAAATACACCTCTTTGGCTATTCGCTTCGTGCGTCTCTCTTATTGCTCAAGGGCGTTGTTAGTGCCGCTAGCGATATATCTCCCCCATCCAAAGAGATTCAACCTCTATAGTGGCATTCATCATCCACCGCTAGTTTCGCCTCTAAATATCCTTTTTCGTTGACTGCAAACTCCTATAGGTTGATTGACGGTTTTTCCCTCGTTCTGAGGTGTATCAATTTATTTGTCCCAATTTCAGGGTTTGATCGCTACCAAGAGACAGCGATCCCAATCGGGCTTTTCGCTGCTCGGATTCTATCTTTCGTTGACAGCATTCCTCCTATTAGAGAAATGACAGAGAGAATATCCACCCATATATCCCTATTAGGAGTCTTTTATCCTCGATGAAAGAGGCACATACAAACGTATATAGCAGTGAGCCACTGCCAAAGAGGGTGTAGGAGTGGCTCACTGCTCTTTACAATTGATTTTTGGTTGACTGCATTTCTCTTATAGATGATTGACTGAAAAAGCGTCGGTTTTTATACGTATGAATTTCACTGAAAACCAAATAGAGATGCTTGGTCAGAGATCGCTGATAGGAAGGCCATGGCTTTTTTGATTGAAACACTCCTTTACAATCTGTTTTTGGTTGACTCCGTTTTCTTTATAGATGATTGACTGGAATATAGGCGGTTTTTATATCTAGGATTTTCTCCAATGAAACGTAGGAAGGCTACCTTGTCTTATCGGTGAGGTATTCCGCTAAACACAGGGTCAAAACCATTCTTTACAATTGGTTTTTCGTTGACTGTTTTTTCCTATAGTTGATTGACTGAATTTTGTCTCATTTTTCATTACGGGATTTTCGTATCAAATTACACCGATACCGCCCTATCAAAAGCGGGCATATATCGCAAGATTATGGTCAGCCCCCTTCCAGCCATACCGACCTTTACAATTCGTTTTTGATTGACTGTGTTTTTCTAATTGATGATTGACTGAAAAAGCATCGGTTTTTATACGTGGGGATTTCGCTACAAAGCAAAGGGCGATGCTCGGTCAAGCGGGAACCCCTACGAGGGGCGGAGCGCTTGGCTGGCATCGCCCCTTTACAATCTGTTTTTCGTTGACTGAGAAATCCCTATAAGATGAATGACTGGATTCTCCACCGTTTTGGTACCGCTACTTTTTTCCGCTTCTATGCAGCGATTTATCGATACCCCCATAATGAGTCAAAGAGGAACCATATGATCCCCCACACTCTTATATAGATATCTCTTCTCGCTTTTTTCGATGACTGAATATCTCTTATTGATGATTGACTGGATTCTCGATGGTTATTTAAGTGTCCTTCTCTTAGACCACCCACAAATGAAAAAACCATCGAGAACCCATCAACCCGCTGACCTTGCTTTTGGGTGCCCTTTATTGGCTTTTCGTTGACTGCAAAACCACTTTAAGACGAATGACAAAGTATCAGCCGATTGCAGTCATCGTATTCCCTATATGGTTCATGCCTGTTATCGATATGCTTTCACTCACTCCGTGGCAGTCTTTCTTTGGCTATGCAGTATCGGCGTTGAACGATGACTCGCTATTAGGGCGTTAGAAGCCCCTATGGCCGAATATGGCCCCCTGCTTGCCTAGAGGGGCCAAAGAGCCTAGCGAAAGAGAAATGTATGTTCATGACCAAAGAGAGCCCCTAGAAGCCTAATAGAGGGCTTTAAGCGCCTTAAGGATAGTTCGCGTAAGCAAATGACTGCGGAGCCCCTTTAAGGCCGAAATCCGACAAAGATTTAGGCTCAGCGTAGACTTTCACTTCGCCGAGTTTATAGGCGTAGGCGATATCCTTGCCCCTGAAGTAGTCAAAGAAGAACTCCGTGCTGATACCTGAGTATTCCTCGCTCTCTTTCCAAAGAGCGCTTGGGGGCAAGGCAAGGATATCGATAACCGTAGCCTCAGCGACTACTTTCTTGACTGGCGCAGTCGCATAGATAATCAGCTTATCGACCCCTTCTCTAGCGACCTTCCTCCGATACTCGTACTTCTTGCTTCCCTTTATGATGCTATCCACATGCTCTGGGTTTATGGATATCACTATCGCTCTCATATATACGTATAT
>CAVIFQ010000044.1:0-6471 GCA_963642055.1 Roseburia hominis
AACTATAACTGCCTTGAGGGCGGATATTCCTCTGACCCGAAAGACGGATATGCCCGCATCAAGGAATTCAAGACGCTCGTGAAGGAATATAACGAAGCTGGCATGAATATCATCATGGACGTGGTCTATAACCATGTCGCTGGAGCAAGCAAGAGCAACTTCGATGTGCTTATGCCAGGTTACTATTTCCGATATACCGGCAGTATGGCTTTATCCAATGGCTCCGGATGCGGGAATGAGACCGCGAGCGAGCACTACATGATGAGGAAATTCATCGTCGAATCATCCTCTTTCTGGGCCAAAGAATACAAACTCGGCGGCTTCCGCTTCGACCTCATGGGACTACACGACCTCACGACGATGAACGAAGTTACCGCGAAAGCCAAGGAAATCAATCCGGATATCGTCATCTATGGTGAGCCATGGCAAGGCGGAAGTAGTACTTTGAGCGATGGCGATTCCGCCAAACAAGTGAATGGCAATAAGTATGAAGGATATGGCCAGTTCAATGACCAGATGCGCGATGCCCTCATCAGGGGTGGTTTGAGTGGTGATTCCGATTTAGGCTGGGTTACCGATACTGAGAATACCCTCGAGGCTGGTTATCAAAATAAGCTTTTAAAAGGCATCCAAGGCATCACATCGGCTCCCGCTGCGGAAATCGCTGATCCGGATAAGACGGTCTCTTATGTCACTTGCCACGACAACTACACTCTCGCTGATCGCGTGGTGGCCACTGGCAAGGTGGAGAAAACCGATACCAATACCCTCAGCAAGATGAATATGCTCGCTAATTCGGTGGTCTTCACTTCGCAAGGAACCTCTTTCATGCTCGCAGGGGAGGAAATACTCAGAAGCAAAGACGGCAACAAGAATTCCTACAATGCCTCTTATAAGGTAAATGAACTCGATTATTCTCTTAAGATTGAGCACGCCGATTTATTCAAGAGCTATCAAAAACTAATTGAACTCAAAAAGAACCTTGATGGGCTCCATTTGGATAAAGATGGCATCAAAGACTTGAAGGTCAGCATGAATTCGGCCAAGAACCTGATTAGCTATGACATCAAGGATACGAAGAACAACAAGACGTACCATATCATTCACAAAAACGGTCTTGGTAGCCAAAACGAGACGGTTGATCTAACTGGCTATAGCCTCTATTGGTCGACAATCGATAAGGACAATAAAGCTCTCAGCGCGAAGACGGAAATCAAGCCGTTCGAGACCCTCATCGTCAGCAAGTAGAACGTTAAAAATTGATTAATTAACGTAATTTAACAAAGAAAGCCATGAAAAGAGCAAAATACCCATCATGGCTTTCTTTTTTTTGATAATTCAGTAATTAAACAACTGAGTTAAAAAACTAAATGTTCTTACAAATCCAGTAAAATGTATAGCACTTTTTGCTTGACAAGAAAGCGCTTACCAAGTTTTTGTACAAATTAAATTGTTTCGCTTGTTTTTGTTTAGCCAATTCATACAATAGTGGCAAGGATTAACGCGAATTGAGTGATGTTACGTTTGTTCGTCATGGAAAAATGTAAGCGCTTTATTCGCCTTTATTGAAAGGAGAGAATAATTAATGAAAATCAATAAAAAAATCCTAATGTGCTTAGCTTTGGCACCTGCCACGATGCTAGCCGCATGCAACGGTGGTGGCAATTCTAGCTCAGATGACCGTTCTGAAATGGCTGCTTTGGCTGGTACCTATGACATCAAAATGTGGGTTTCCGAAGTTGCAGGCGTAGCCGAGAGCTTCCAGAGCCAAGTTGCCGCTTTTAACGAAAAGTACAAAGAGGAAGGCGTTGTTATCAATGCTTCGATTGAAGGCGTAACAGAAAAAGATTCAGCTACAAAAATGCTCACCGACGTCGAAGCCGGTGCCGATATCTTCTGCTTTGCTCAAGATCAGTTTGCTCGTTGCGTCCAAGGCGGAGCTTTAGGCCAATTAGGCAAAAAAGCTGCGGAATTTGTGAAAGAAAATAATACTGAAGGGTCCGTAAAAGCCGTAACTTCCGGTGACGCTTACTATGCGTATCCACTTACCGCTGATAACGGCTACTATATGTATTACGACAAGAGCGTTATCAAGGATACAAGCCATTTAACCAGCCTAGAGAAACTCGTTGAAGATTGCGAAAAAGCAGAGCGCAATTTCGCAATGGAAACCAATACTAGCGCTTGGTATCTAGCCTCCTTCTTCTTCGGAACCGGGTGCAAGACCGATTGGACAACCGATTCCGACGGAAAATTCACCGGAGTCGATGACACTTTCAACAGTAAAGAAGGCCTAATCGCCATGAGAGGCATGCAGCGTCTTGTAAAGTCACCGTATTATGTGAGCAGTTCCGCTGAAAGCGAATTCAGCGCTGGCACTAGAGCCGCGATTCTAGTTAGCGGAACTTGGTCTTATAGCAAAGTCGTTACTGCGTTAGGCGAAGAGAATGTTGGTTGCGTTGAACTACCAAGCTTTACCATCGACGGCAAATCCTATCACATGGGATCTTTCTCCGGCTATAAGCTCATGGGCGTAAAACCGCAATCAGAGGCGAAACGCAGTGCTGTTTTGAACAAACTGGCTCAATATCTTACTGGCGAAGAATGCCAAAAAGCTAGATTCGATTCCTTCTCCTGGGGACCAAGCAACAAAGTCGTTGCTAATTCCGATGCTGTCAAGAGCAATCCGGCCCTCAGTGCTTTGGCTAAGCAGAACGAATATGCCGTTCTTCAAGGCCAAATTCATGGTTCTTGGTGGGATATCGCCAAAGTGCTCGGTGATGTCGCGAAAAGCGCGTCCCTTGATGACACGGCAGCGTTACAAGCTGGACTTGACAAGTATAAGAGCTCAATTGATGGCTTATTCCAGATGAGCGCGGCAGAGAAGAGAGCCTTTACGGTTGTTGGCGAGTTCGCCACACCTCCAGTTGACAATTTCACGGCTTGGTCGACCGATATTGAGATGACCGAGAGTCCAACAAACACTTGGACATCGGCACCGATTACCCTAGCTGAAGGCGATAAATTAAAAGTTCGCCAAGGCAAGAGCTGGGACGTTAGTTTCGGTAAAGGTACTGAGAACTACGTTGTTTCCGCTGATGAAGCTGGCAAAAAGAAAGTTCAATTTGTCGGCGACGAGAACGGCGGAACGGTTACGCTTCTTGATGCTGAATAATTAATAATTAGGTTGGGGTCATCACGCTCGACCCCAACCTTTTTCTTCTACGTAGCGTGAGAAAGGGCAAAAGGCACTTATGCAAAGATATAGCGATTTGGAATATCTTAAGCTGAATAAGTTTCAGCGCTTTTTCTATAAATTCGCTTTGTTTTTTGTTTCGATCCCTCTATGGTTCAAGAATTTAGGGATCAAAATTTGGAAATTGCTGAAGAAAATCGGTTTATTTTTCTACAATGATTTCATCGATTTGATTAATACGTTCAAAAATGGAGACTGGAAAACCCGTATTTCCTACGTCGTGATGGGCTATGGCTCATTTAGAAGAGGGCAGATATTGCGTGGTATTTTATTTTTCGCCTTCGAGGTCGTATTCATCGTATATATGATATGCGGTGGTGGATATTGGCTCAGTATGATGCCGTCTTTAGGGCTTCAGGGACCAACGAAAGAGTATGATGAAATCCTTGATACATATACGGTTGTTTTCCATGACAACTCATTCAAGATCCTTCTTTATTCTGTTTTGACGATTTTCTTTATTATTGCGTTCGTCTACACATGGAGACTGAATATCAAACAAAATCGTATTTCTGAAGAGATTTTGAAGAGTGGAAAGCCACTTAAGAGCGGCAAAGAGGATATTCATTCTCTTATTGATGATCAATTCCATAAGACGCTTTTGGCGCTTCCTGTCACTGGTATTCTCGTTTTTACGGTTATGCCGATCATCTTCATGATTCTTGTTGCTTTTACCAACTATAACGGTGAACTAAATAACGGTTATACGAATAATCTTTTCCACTGGGTTGGATGGGACAACTTCAATACTCTTCTAAACTGGGAAAGCGGCAATAAAGCCTATTCGGCGGCTTTTGGCGAAATTCTCGCTTGGACCCTCATTTGGGCCTTCTTTGCGACTTTCTCTAACTACTTTCTTGGAATGCTTGTTGCCATCATGATCAACAAGAAAGGCATCAAGTTTAAGAAAGTCTGGAGAACGATCCTCGTTCTTACGATTGCGATTCCGCAGTTCATCTCTCTTCTATATGTTTCAAAGATGTTCTCCAACAGCGGTATTGTTATCGCCAAATTAAAAGAGTGGCACATCGTAGAAGCTGGTTTCTCTTTCTTCGACGATAAGCATTGGGCCAGAGTTACCGTCATATTGATTAATATATGGATTGGTATTCCTTATTTAATGCTTATTTCGACGGGTATTCTCATGAATATTCCTGAGGATTTATACGAATCGGCAAAAATAGACGGTGCGAATATTTGGCAGCAATATATGAAAATCACGCTCCCTTATATGTTATTCGTTACCGGCCCATATCTTTTGACCTCGTTCATCAGCAACATGAACAACTTCAACGTTATTTATCTTTTGACTGGTGGCGCTCCAACCAACGTCAACGCTTCTGGTGCCTCTGGATCGGTTGGTTACACCGATTTGCTCATCACCTGGTTATTCAAGATCACGACCGGACAAGGCGCTGAATATTATATGGCTTCCGTCATCGGCATCTTGGTGTTTATTGTCTCTGCGGTATTGTCCCTTATTGTCTATAACATCATGCCGTCCAACAAACACGAGGAGGATTATCAATAATGGAAAACGAAAACAAAGCCGTTTCTTCCCTTCCCGTGAATGAAAAACATCACATGGGAATGCACGCCAAAAATGTGATTGGCGATACGATTATTTACATAATATTGGTTTTGATGTCCATTATTTGGCTTGTGCCGTTTTTCGGTATCATGTTCGATAGTTTCGATGTGTCAATCACAAGCCCACACGGATGGATGTGGCCACACCAATGGGGATTTGACAATTACGTCAAACTTTTCACTGAAACTGCTACCGTTAAATTTGTCAAATGGATGACCAATACGTTGATAGTTGCCTTAGTGACGGCGATTGTTCAGACAATTATCGTCCTATGCATGAGCTATACCTTGTCGCGTCTTCGTTTCAAAGGGCGCAAAGCCCTTATGAACGCGATGCTTGTCTTGGGGATGTTCCCTGGTATGCTCACGATGATCATTCTTTATCAGGTTTTGAAGGATTTGGGCATGACTCAGGCAAATTCTATCCCTGGTTTAATCCTTGTGTATGTCGCAAGCAGCGGTATGGGCTATTACGTTTCAAAAGGCTTCTTCGATACGCTCCCAAAGAGTTTGGATGAAGCGGCGAGAGTCGATGGGGCCACGAACGCACAGGTGCTTGTCAAAGTCATCCTTCCGCTCAGTAAGCCAATCGTCATTTATACCTTATTGACTGCGTTTATGGGTCCATGGGCTGACTTCGTGTTTGCTAGTTACATTGCTTTCAATGATTCTTCGGGCATGAACGTGGCTGTTGGTCTTCAAAGCATGATATCAACTCCGTCTGGACTTTCTAACAATTACTCAACTTTCTGCGCTGGTGGCGTCCTCGTTGCGATCCCGATCACAATCCTCTTCATGTGCTTGCAGAAATATTATGTCGAAGGTGTCACTGGTGGCGCCGTCAAAGGATAGGAGAAACTAACAATGGCAGAAGTAAAACTTACAAACGTCAAAAAAATCTACCAAGGCGGCGTTGTGGCCGTCCACGATTTCAATCTTGATATCGCCGATAAGGAATTCGTCGTCTTCGTCGGCCCTTCAGGATGCGGAAAATCAACCACCCTTCGTATGGTTGCTGGTCTAGAAGAGATCAGCGAAGGAACAGTCGAGATCGATGGCGAGGTCGTCAATGACCTTCAACCAAAGGATCGTCACATCTCAATGGTCTTCCAGAACTACGCTCTTTACCCGCACCTCACGGTTTTCGAGAACATGGCTTTCCCTCTCCGCCTCATCCGTCCAAAGATGAGCCAAGAGGAAATCTATAATCGTGTCACGAATGCCGCTGAGATCTTGGGTATCACCCCATATCTCACTCGCAAACCGAAAGCGCTCTCTGGCGGTCAGCGTCAGCGTGTCGCGATTGGCCGCGCGATGGTCAAAGACTGCAAAGTCTTCCTCATGGACGAGCCTCTCTCTAACTTAGACGCGAAGCTCCGTAACCAGATGCGTGCGGAAATCATTCTTTTAAGAAAGAAAATCCAAACGACCTTCATCTACGTCACTCACGACCAGACTGAGGCTATGACGCTTGGCGATAGGATCGTCATCATGAAAGATGGCTTCATCCAGCAAGTCGGAACGCCGCACGAAGTCTTCGATACCCCGAAGAACCTCTTCGTCGCCGAGTTCATCGGCGCCCCGAAGATGAACACCTTCAAAGCCAATTTGTCTTATGAAGGTGG
>CAVIFQ010000044.1:6928-8983 GCA_963642055.1 Roseburia hominis
CTTCTATTTATTAAATAGGGAGTAAACATATGAAAAGCAAATTTATCTTTCCTCTTCTTTTATCCTCTCTTCTACTAGTTGGATGCGCAGGTGAGACTGGTGGATCTTCTTCCACTGCCTCCTCTAGCAGTTCATCTGCTGGCGATGTGGACGACAAGGTCATGGATCGTAATGATGGTACATCGCTTGACTACAAAGATGTGGCTACTCGATACACTGTAGGCAGCAAAACCAACAACGCCTACAAGGATTATGATTACGATGATATCTATGTTAATACGCCAACGAACAAACTGGTGAACGATTTCGCTTTCGGCGTCGATTGCTCGTCTTTATACGAAGTTGAGACCGCTGGCGGTAGATTCTACGACGAGAACGGCAAAGAAGAAGATGTTTTCAAAATCCTTAAAGCAGGTGGCGCCAATTACGCCCGCTTCCGCCTCTGGGTTGATCCATTCGATAAAGATGGCAATTCATATGGCGGCGGCATCAACGATATCTCCACCGACATCTATTTAGCGAAAAGAGCGCAGGACGCTGGCTTAAAAATCCTTATCGATTTCCATTACAGCGATTCATGGGCTGATCCCGACAAACAATGGGCGCCGAAGGATTGGATGACGCTTTCTTCTGCCAAAACTCCGGAGCCAACCGTGAATTCGAAAACGCAATATAAACGCGTTGGTGATTTTACGGGCAAAGCCTTGAATGCCTTTAAGAAAGCTGGTGTTACGGTTAACGCGGTTCAAATCGGAAACGAGACCAATAATGGTATGGCTGGCGTGACTCCTACCACAGGTAAGTATTTTGCCGATATGATCACAAGCGGAATCAAGACCGCAAAATCCGTTTTCCCCGATGTTAAGACTATTGTTCATTTGACCAGTGTCACCAATCCTTCGAGTGTTTACAAAGTATATGACAGTTTGAAAGGCCGTCAAATCGACTGGGATGTGTGCGGGCTTTCCTATTATCCATACTGGCACGGCAGCAGAGAGAATCTCCAAAATGTCATGAACAAATGCGCCGAAACCTATGGCAAAGAAGTAATGATTGTTGAGACCGCTTGGGGTTATACCGATGACGGAGCTGAATATTGCAATAACCAATTCTCAAGCAAGAAATTTGGCTTGGCTGGAGGATACGGCACAAGCCCTCAAGCTCAGGCGACGGAATTATCCGATCTCGTTGATTGCTTAAGCAAAGTCCCGGATCAAAAGGGAACTGGCTTATTCTATTGGGAACCAGCGTGGCTCCCGCTTCAGGGGAGCGGATGGATAAGCAAAGCCGGAGCTTATTACAACAATCATGGCTATGACGCGCAAAAATCCTCTGATTTGTCTTCTTACAGCGATTCCTATTGCTATAGTTCCTGGGCAAATCAGGCGTTGTTCGATTACACCGGCCAGGCGCTTCCTTCCTATAAGACTTACAAATATATCGTCGATGGTAGTAAAACCGTCGAAGTTAAAAATCTTGATCCTCAAACCACAAGCTATACTGCCACCTATAATTTAAGCGATGGTAGCGATTCAATTCCTGAAAATGGGTATGTTCTAACTAACGTTGATAGTTACGCTAAAATCGCGATTGAGTGGGACAAAGAAGAACTCGATGCGCTCAAAGCAAAAGATCAAGGCACTTACACAATACACGGAAAAATGGGCGATTTTGACGTTACTTGCGACGTCCTCGTCTTTAGGAACTACATTCAAGACAGCTCCTTTGAAAACCAAACCACATTGTTAGGGAGCAGCGTTGAGGAGTTCAGCGTCACCTCGCCTTGGAATTTGGAAGCGAGCACGAGCAGTGTTCACGTTGAAAGCAAGAATGAAGGGAATAGGACTGGCAGCAAATACTTCCACTGGTATTCTTCTGGCGCCTTTACGTTTTCTTTGTCTCAAAAATTGAGCAATATTCCTGCCGGTACTTACGCCTTGACGACGTATACCATCTGCAACAAAAAAGACGAAAAAGGCGGCTACTCCAAGATGGATCTTTGGTACCAGATTGGAGACGGCGAAAAGAAAGCGGTTTCAATGCTCAGTAATTGTA
>CAVIFQ010000045.1:0-7875 GCA_963642055.1 Roseburia hominis
TGCTAGCCTGAGAAAGAATAGAATCGGAATCACCATAGAAATAGGAATTGAGTTTGCCGATAAGAGTGGTCTTTTTCGTCTCATCATCCCCAGCGAGTATTTCCTGGTATTTGTTCTGGAGGACGGCGGAAGAAGTGTCCGCTAAACCGGTAGAGGAGATGGCGTAACGGTAATAGGTGCTCTCGCCATATAGTTTGCTCTCGTCGGCGATAATATCCTCTTCACTGAGCGTGCTCACGCTCGTTGCGGCAGGAAGTTTAAGGATGCTCTCGAAGAAATACGCCTTCCCGTATGTAGCGTCCTTCATCTCATCGATGCGACTATCATTGAGGCAAAAAGAGGAATAGAAATATTCCGCGATTTCATAATGCCTCTTATATATGGCGGGTGTTTTTTCGCCAGCGCTCGATAAAGCGGCATATTCATTCGTGCCAGCAATCTGGATCGCGACTTTATTCTCATTCGTATATTCGTAGACTCTTGAAGAGGTTGCGTAATCGAAGAAATCGAGCGTATCTTTCTTGGCCCCCATCTTCGTGGACAAAACGCCTGTCCCAACGGTATAAAGAAGAGCGATGTAGCAAGCGAATAGCATCAAAAAATCGAGAATAAAAGCCCCCATGCGCTTGCCTAAGGGAGCGAGAGTAATTGTGTCTTTGAGTTTTTCCATGAGCAAAGTCTATAGGCCAAAGGGAGAAAAATCCAATAGAAGGACACTCGCTTATCCTTTTTGCCTTCTTATATATAAGGTATGCGCGTGTGTATGCGCGTTTACCCATATGACTCCTTCCAATATGTATTAATGAGCGAAAGGCCTTTTCTATTTGAACTTATCGACAGCTCACTCATTATTTATCCAAATTTTGGTGACACGCAACGTGTTAGCACTCTCGAGGTATGCACGCCCCGATTATCAACGCAACACAACCTGCGGATTTGTGAAAAAAGAGGCCAAAAAATACTGCGGATTTGTGAAACATGACCCTTAAAAAGTTGCGGATTTGTGAAAATAGGTGTTATATTTACTTGCGGATTTGTGAAAAGGAGCCTCGTTTTATGGACCAGTATGAAGAGCTAGTGAGCAAAGGCCAATATATCGAAAGAGACGCTTATTCCTTGCTTTTGGACTGGAAAAACAACTCCGCCAGAGACCATGTAGGGCTATTTTTGAAAGGCTCAAGGCGCGTAGGCAAAACGATCCTCGCTTTATCTCTCGCTCACCGGGAATACAAATCATTTATCCTCATCTCTTTTTTGAACGCGAACGAGGAAACGAAAGACCTTTTTATCAATTGTCTCGATGACCTTGACCGTTTCTACGACATAATCCAGATCAAGAAGAACGTGAAACTCTATAGGGGCGAATCGCTCATCATTCTTGATGAGGTTCAGCTCTTTCCGCAAGCCCGCGTCGCTTTGAAAACGCTACTGGAGGATGGGAGATACGACTTCATCGAAACGGGGTCGCTTGCCGGAATCGAGCGAAACTCAAAAGGCTCCTTCAACCCGAGCGAAGAAGATGAAGTCGAAGTGTTACCCCTCAGTTTCATCGAGTATTTGAAGGCTAAGAAAGAGGATAGTGTGATTCCGTTTTTGAAAAAGAGTCTTGAGAAGCAAACCCCAGTAGGGGCTTCATACCAGAAAATAATGCGCCTTTTCCGAGAATATATGCTCATCGGCGGCATGCCTCAGTCAGTATCCGCTTATTTGAAAGATGGAAGCTTTGCAAAATCGGATAAAGCCAAACGCCGCATCAACGCTCTCTATCTTCATGATGAAATAGGCAAGAACGAAGAGAAAGAAGACTACCCAATCTACGTGAACTCTTTCTACGAGAACATACCAAACGAACTCAACAAGCATGACAAGATATATCGCTTGAGCCATATCGACAAAAACGCGAGATATCGGGAATACGCCAGCGCGATCAGATGGCTCGGGCTCGCTTATTGCGCGAACTTGGTCTTCAACGCCACCGATCCTAGCCCCGCTCTCCCGATGAGTGCGGAAGGCGATACCTTCAAATGCTATCTGATGGATACTGGTTTGCTTTTCTCTCTCTGCTCAAGAGGAGAGAACACCTCTATCAATGACTATTACAAAAAAGCTTTATACGACTCCCTCCATCTTAATGAGGGAATGCTAATAGAGAATCTCGTCGCCCAATGCCTGCGCACGAACGGTTATAGGCTTTTCTTCTATGAAAGGGCCGATAAAAACTACCACACCGAAATGGAAATCGATTTCCTCATCCAAAAGGACTTCAAGGTAATCCCGATAGAGGTTAAAAGCGCTGGCAGTTCATCCATAAAGTCCCTATTGAAGTTCAAAGAGAAGTTCGGAAAGAAAATTGGAGAGCCTATCGTCCTCCATGATGGAGAAGTCAAAAAAGAGAACGGGATTCTCTATTTGCCCTACTTCTTCGCTCCCTTTATTTGATTACTGCTTGCGTTGATGCCCAGGCTCACTTATTTATGAGCAATCCCTGCGCATGATTTTTTCGCAGCAAAGCCCAACGCTGAACATCAAAAGTTTCATTTTGCCTAACGCAAGAGTTTCATTTTGCCTAATGGAACTCCTTCATTTTGCCTAATGAGGTTGCTTCATTTTGCCTAATTCTTTAAAATATCATAGAAGAAAGCGCTGAATGCGCCGACAAAAGCGAAGGGAGAATAGGACATGGATAACATCGAAAAGGATAATAACAATCAAGACAATGGATACATGCCTCGGCTAATTGAAAACGAGCTTTCTCTCGCGCTTCATTCATCCGGCTGCGTATTGGTGCAAGGGCCTAAGTTCGTAGGCAAGAGCTATTTGTGCAACAGATTCGCTTCATCGAAAGTGTCCCTCGTAACGAATAAGGAAATATCTCTTTACGATGCCGATCCAACTCTGGCGCTACTCGGTGAAAAACCACATCTTATCGATGAGTGGCAGAAAGTCCCGGAAATATGGAATCTAATCCGCGCCGATTTAGATAGAGATTACGTCTTCGGCAAATACCTTTTGACGGGTTCGACCACGCCCGCTGATTCGCGCGAGATACAGCATTCTGGAGCTGGCAGAATAGCCACTTTGACAATGCGTCCCATGTCACTATATGAATCAGGGGAATCAAACGGGCTTTTCTCATTAAGAGAGCTTTTTGAAAGCGGATTTGACGTAAGCAAAACCGAGGATAGTTACTCTAACGAAATGAACTTGAGCGATTTGGCTTCCTATCTTTGCAGGGGTGGTTGGCCCATTTCCGTGAAAGCGGAAAGGCAATACGCCATCAACGCCACCAAAAATTATTACAATAGCCTTTTCCGCGTTGAAGGAGGGAGCGATGAATTCGCAAGTTTCTTCGCTTCACTCAACGTTGAGCTGCTCGTGACGATCCTAAAAGGGTTCGCGCGAAATATCTCCACTGAAGCGAAATGCTCAAGGATGGTGCAGGATATAAGAGAATCCGGCATCAGGGAGACGCTGAGCGAAGACACTTTCTATAAGTACAAAAAGATCCTGCAAGACCTCTTCCTTATTTACGAAACGCCCTCGATGAACCTTGGATTGCGCTCTTCAGTGATCACTAGAAGCACCCCCACTCACCACTTCTATGACACCTCTATCGCGACTGCTTGTTTAGGCATCAATCCGGCCGACTTATTGAACGATCTGCATTCTTTCGGCTATTTCTTTGAGGATATGGCCGTTAGGGACTTAAGTGTCTACGCTGGCTCTTTAGGGGCGAAAATCAGGCATTACCGGGACAGCGCTGGCCGTGAAGTCGATGCCATAATCGAGCTTGAAAATGGCTCTTACGCTGCGATTGAAATCAAACTCGCGAGCGATGAGAACATCCAAAAAGGGATTGCTTCTTTGCTCTCTTTTCAAAAAGCCGTCATGGACGCTGAGCAAAAAGCCCCGGAATTTATGCTTGTTTTGACTAGTCACGGCGCAAGCTACAAAAGCAAAGAAGGGGTATACGTAATCCCTATCAATAGGCTTCGCGACTAAGAGAGGAAAGCAAGCGTCACCCTCAAGCGGTATCTCAGCTCAAAATAATTCCCATACGGCAACGTTTCCTGAGGTCGCCATACGATTCAGACGCTTAGTAGAATAAGCCCAACCACCAAGAGACATGGTTCATTTTAAAGCGCATAAAATTGCGCGAATAATCCGGCTCTGTTCCTAAAAACATCGATAAATCCTAATCTTCTTATGGACACTGTGCAAATTTACATTTTGTCTATTTTTTCATCATGAGCCCTGATTTTTGCAAAAACGGGCACATGACGGGCACATGATGTTGATACCCCCGGGCACATGATGTAATATATGAAAAGAAAAACGCCTATGAAGTACCTTGTGGAAATAGTTGATAAACTGAAATTTGAGAACTGGGAAAGCGAATACAAGCTGAAGCTTGAAAGAACTCAAGAGGAATCCGAAAAATGGGTGAAGTCAATTGTGGGTTTTGCCAATTCCGAGGGCGGAGTCATATATGCCGGAATAAGCAATGACGGGGCTGCCGTCGGGATTACTCGTAGTGAGATCGATGACTACAAGAACCTTGTCCACAAGTACGTAAACCGCAATGTCTTTCCACATGTTCAGCCTTCCTTTGAAATCTATGATTGCGGCGATGATAGATATGTTTTAGCGATCGTCGTGAAGCAATCGGATGAAATTGTCGTATACAAAAATGGCGATTTTAATGAAAAGGTATATATAAGAGTGGACGGGGCCTCTTTGCCCGCGACAGTCAAACAAATTCTGCAATTGGGGAAGAGGAAGTTCGGGAGCGGAAATACCGTATTAGACACCTTATATCAAAAAAAGGATTTCACTTTGTTCAATAACCTGGGAAGAAAATACAGGAAAGACAATTCTGAGCCAACGCTGGATTTATTGATCAGCAAAGAGGTCGTAAAGGAAGATGGAAGAATCACAGAGGCACTGAACATGTTCTCTGACAAATATGATTCTGATGACACTTTAGTTTCCTGCAGAGCGTGGAACGGAAAGAGCAAAGGCATCGACGAGATGCTTGATAAGAAAGAATTCAAAGGCTCCCTTTCCAGTGTATTTTCAGAAACAATCAGCTTTGTTCGCCGCAATAGTCGGACAGGTTTTATAAAAATGAAGGATGGGTCTAGATTAGATACATTGTCCTATCCAGAGCAATCGTTAAGGGAAGTGATCGTAAACGCTTTGGCGCATCGGGATTATTCCATAGAGGGAACTCAGGTCGACATAGACGTGTTCAAAAACCGACTCGAAGTAACTTCCCCTGGCGCTTGGATATTATCAAAAGACCCAAACGAATACAGGATGACGAACATCCCTTCCATTCGAAGAAACAAAACGATCTGCGATTGCTTTGAATGCATCGGACTGATGGAGAAAATAGGCAGCGGATTCAAGAAGGTATACGAAGAATACAGAAAATATGACGTGGAAATGCCCCAACTAGAAGATCAGAAGGATTTCTTCACCGTCACTTTATTCGATTTGCTTTACGATGAAGCGAATCCTGATTTCACATACGGGAAATACGATGAAGAGATTTTGGAGTTCTGCAAGGATACTGCAAGGAGCCGAGAGGAAATCCAAGAACACATAGGATATAGCAGCCGCAGCAATTTCATGACTAAGGTTTTAAGTCCTCTAATAGAAAAAGGCTTGATTATCCAAACCTGCCCTCCTAAATCGAAAAACCAAAAATACCTATCCAAAAAATGAGACTATATCTCCGCATGCGTTAGGCCTTTTTCGTAAACGAAAGAGGGAGAGTTGCTATATAATGTAGCCCATGTTAGACCCACTCGCTTTCAGAATACGCCCCAAATCAATAGATGAAGTCATTGGCCAAGAAGAACTCGTTGGACCAAACGGCTTTTTACGCCGCTCCATCGAGAAAAAGGCCCCGATGTCTTTTATTTTCTTCGGGCCGCCAGGAACAGGCAAAACCACCATCGCGATAGCCTATGCCAAATCGATGGGCATGCATTACGCTTTGCTCAACGCCGTCACCACCGATAAAAAGGAAATGCAGCAAGCCATTGAAGACGCAAAACTCTTCGGGCACGCCATTATCATCATCGATGAAGTGCATCGGTTAGACAAAGGCAAGCAAGACCTCCTTTTGCCGTATGTGGAAAACGGCACCTTCTTCTTGATCGGTGCCACCACCGCCAACCCCTATATCGCCATAAATCGGGCGATCAGGAGCCGTTGCCGCATATATGAGATAAAACCACTCAACGAAGAAGAAATAGTCCTCGGCTTAAAGCGTGCCCTCTCTAGCGAGAAAGGTCTCAATAACTGTCTCAATATCAGCGAAGATGGATACCGCTACATCGCCAAATTATCGGGTGGTGACCTCCGTTTCGCCCTCAATATGCTTGAGGCCGCTTCCATTCAATTCGACAAAGGCTCATCAATCGGGGAAGAGGAATTAAAAAGCATTGAGCGCGTCCCCAATTACGCGATGGATAAAGACGAAGAGGAGCATTACGACTCCGTCTCGGCCCTTCAAAAGAGCATTCGCGGGAGCGATGCCGACGCTGCCTTATATTATCTTGCTAGACTCTGCATTGCCGAAGACCTTGACTCCATCAAGCGGAGACTCCTCGTCACGGCTTATGAAGACGTCGGTTTAGCGAACCCAAGCGCCGTCATGCGCTGCCAACTCGCAATCGAAGCCGCCGAAAAGGTAGGCTTCCCTGAAGCCATTATCCCACTCGGTTTCACGGTAACTGAGCTCGCTTTGTCCCCAAAGTCAAAAGCCTCCACCATCTCTATCGAAAACACGATCGATTTAGCGAAATCCAAACCCTTCTTCGTTCAAGACTATTTAAAGCTCACCCCCATCAATATGGCGGAAGAAGATAAGTATCCTTATGACCGCCCTGACCTCTGGGAAAAAATCCAATACCTTCCCGAATACCTTAAATCCGCCCAATTTTTTAAGCCGAACGAATTGACGCGCTCCAGCTACGAGAAAGCCCTCAACGAGAACTACAAACGGATGAAGGCTAACGGCAGAAGCTCCGATTTGGCATCCTTGAAGAAGAAAAAATAAGACGATAAGCACCCTTCTAGGAGCAAAATGACTTTTTTCGTCCTTTTGATAAGCGATTTTGGTGCTTATAATAATCGCGCTGCGCCTGTGGTGGAATGGTAGACACGTTAGACTTAGGATCTAATGGGGCGACTCGTACAGGTTCAACTCCTGCCAGGCGCACCAACATAATGATATGAGTGATCAAAGCGGTATGCGCTTAATCACCTTACTATAAAGGCCAAAACGAATACGGCCCGTTAAGTGACAAAGTAACCGCGAAGTAAGGGAAAGCCTCCAGACGGCCGGGCCGAGGGCCAGGAATTTGCAGCCCTTGGCCTTTTTCGTTTATGCTGATGCCAAGGGCCGGCTTCCCATGAAGCAAAAAAGAAAGGAGGCCAAGAAAAACGGCAAGCTTGAAGAAACTGGACGACGACGCGAGGATGAGGATACGGGCCTGCCTCGCGAAAGGATACGATCCGAAGGCCATCTCAAAGGAGATAGGCTACTCGCTCGCCACCGTCTACCGGGAGCTCGAGAGGGGCCCGATCGTCAAGAACCCCGGATGCATGAAATGCAGAAAGCTCGAGAGATCGAAGGCGGCGGTCTGCAACTACTGCAAGAAAAGGGGCCTCTGCACCCACGGGAAGCGTTTCTACGACTGGAGGAGATCGGCAGACGACGCCTTCGAGGCATGCCTCTCCGACAACGGCTCCGAATTCGCCACCTTCTACGACATAGAGTCCGCGGCCCCGGCCGGGAAAGTCCACACCTTCTTCGCCAGGCCGATGAGATCCAGCGACAAACCCGACTGCGAGCGGAAC
>CAVIFQ010000046.1:0-7611 GCA_963642055.1 Roseburia hominis
ATCCAGAACTTGGTGATTTTCTCCATCTCATCCCTCACCCCTTCTGAGTCGAGATTGAAATCAGGCATCCCTGCATCGAAACGTGATTCGTAATACGCTTCGCCTCGATAACTGTTATAGCCATCAGGAAGCTTGCTTGAAGACCAATTGAACCAGTCTATTTTGCTGTCGCTTGAAGTATTCGCATTCATGTAGTCATTAAAAGAATCGGTGAAATACTTGTTTTGGCTCGAGCAATGATTGAAGACCATATCGAGCATGATATCGATGTTGTATTTCTTCGCTTCTTCGACAAGAGAGGTGAAATCATCCAACGTGCCGTAATCTGGATTGACGGAGTAATAATCCGTCACATCGTACCCGTGATATGTGGGTGAGGGAAAAATCGGCATGAGCCAGATGGATTTGAAACCCATGTCAGATAAATAAGGAAGCTTCTCCTTCACGCCGTTCAAATCACCGATCCCGTCATTATTCGAGTCATAGAATGATCGCACGAAAATCTCGTAATTCATCGACCCGTTCTCGTTACTGGAGTCAGCAAAATCGTAAGCTTTGGAGGTGTCTTTCTCTAGATATATTGGGTCATCGTATTCACTTTCCTCTCCATTCCCGTTACAAGCGCTTAATAAGCAGCCTGAAAGAAGAAGGAACGTCGTCAAAAGCCTTTTTTTCATAATTCACCTCCGAATTACTGTTTGCTCTTATTGAGATCGCTGGGCAAAAGAAACGGGAAAAGGAAGAAATAGAAAGCGACGATGATAATCGTCAAGCCGACATTCACCATGTCCCATTTTAAAGCGGTCGTGAAAGAGAAATCGTATACGCCGAGCGGCAAGATAATCAAAAGGCCGTAGATGAATAAGCCAAATCCCACCGCCATAAAGACGAGCGAGATGACACGGGCGCGGATGCTGACTTGCCCGTATTTGGTATACATAAGCGACCTCATCACCATCGAGCCTTTGCTAATAGCCTCTTTCGAGAGGATGATGCCCATCACCATCATGACGATGTGCACGCCCATATAGATGAGCTCGAAAACGTTGTTTGTGAAGCTCTTCTCCTCGCCGATTTTCACGAAGAGATAAAAGAGCGAGAAAATCGCAAAGCACAATAAAAGGGCGAAAGTGACAAGCACCAAAATAAAATAGGAACGTTCTTTTTTGTTGACCATGCCTAGGATTGTAGCACGATTTCTTTTCTCTTAGAGAAAAAAGAGAGGAAGGTCGTTAAAATGAAGGCGATGAAAGAAATTACGATCCATTATATCGATACGGAGGAAGTTAAACTTCACGAGCAGGAAATAGCAGCCTATATCGATGAAGAACGAAGAGAGAAAGCCTCTAGATACCTCTTCGAGAAAGATAGACTCCTCTCTTTAGGAGCCTCCTATTTGATATCCAGGTTCACCTCAAATAGCCCCATCTTATACACCGAGTCCGGGAAGCCCTATAAAGAAGGCGAATATTTCTCGATTTCTCATTCGGGGCAATACGCCATCTTCGCTTCCGCTTCTTCCCACATCGGCGTCGATATAGAACTAATTCGCCCCTACTCACCCTTATTAAAAGAAGCGGTTTTGAATGAGGAAGAAAGAAAAAGAGCGAAGAATGACGGGGGTTTCTTCCGTTTATGGTGCCTCAAAGAAAGTTTGCTTAAAGCCACAGGCGAAGGCTTATCGAAAAGATTAAAAGAGGTGAACCCGCTGGAAGGCACCTATATATATAAGGATAGAAGCTTCACCTCAAAGACGCAGAAACTCAATGAACACATGCTATCCGTAACCATCGAAAGCGATGAAGAAATCTCTCTCCGTTTGTCCAAGACGAATTTTGAAATAAAGTAGAGAAAAAGGAAAAGAAGCGTATAACAAGTAGGGCAAACATATGAAACGCATCTTGTATTTATTCTTAGAATCTGGAGAGGCCGCTCTAGAAGCCTACTCCTCCATCAAAAAAAGCGGCTATAACGGCACGCTCATCGAATCAGCCTCGCTTCGGCACGCTCTCCTTTTCTCTGAGCCGGAGGACCGCCACTTCTTCTCTCTTTCCGCATATGAAGCGAGTCTTCACAAAGAGGAATCGACTTTCGCGATGTTCATCGTGGATGAAGATAAGCTCGAAAGCCTAAAAGAGACCATCCGCGAGCACACCGATAGCTTCCACAAAGTCAAAGGGGCGATGTTCTCCAAGAAAATCGAGGATTACGAAGGGGTTCTTTAAATGGACGGCTTTATCTTCCTCTATGTGGCCGGCCTTTTTCTTGCCGGGCTACTCATCACGCGCTTAATGAAGCTCGTGCGCCTTCCTAATGTCACGGGTTATATCATCACCGGCATCATCATGGGCCCGTTCGTTTTTGGGCTCTTCTTCAATGGCTTCGATTTTTTGAACGCCAATAATGCTGAGCTATCGCCTATATACCGTTACGTCTCTTCTCTCAGTTGGGTCAATAATGTGGCGCTTGGCTTCATCGCTTTCTCAATCGGCTCTTCCTTTAAGCTCTCCGCTTTGAAGAAAGTCGGCAAAAGAGTGATCCTCATCACTATCTTCGAATCGCTTTTCGCTTCTATCGCGGTGCTTTTGGCTTTGCTCGCTTTCCATTTTGCTTTCCCTGAAACGATACCTTTCCCGTTAGTTCTCACGATGGCGGCGATTGCTGCCGCTACGGCGCCAGCCGCCACCCTTATGGTCATCAAGCAATATAAAGCCAAAGGGCCGGTGGTTGATACTCTTCTCCCAGTTGTGGCGCTTGATGATGCTTCCGCCCTCATCTTGTTCGCGATTCTTTTCCAAATCGCCAAAACGGTCGCTCTCGGCGGGGCTTTCTCCGTTTATGAGATGCTTGCAAAGCCGTTTATCGAGATTTTAATCTCTGTCGGTTTAGGAGCCATCTTCGGCTTCCTTATCTCCTTCTGCTGCCGTTACTTCAAAAGTCGGGCCAATCGCCTGACTTTTGTCATCTTCATTATCTTTTCCGCGGTCGGCCTTTATTACTTATTCAAGCTTCCAGAACTCGGTTCTTTTGAACTATCGAGCCTTCTTACCTGCATGGTAGCTGGGGCCATCTATTGCAATATGCGTGAAGACTCCTCCATCGTCTTCTCCTTCATGGACCGCTTCACTTCCCCAATCTACATGCTCTTCTTCGTTTTAAGCGGAGCGAGCTTGGACCTTACGATCTTCGCGAGCAAAAACGGCTTATTGATTCTTCTCACTGCTCTTATCTACGCTCTCTCGAGAGTCATCGGCAAATGGTTCGGGGCTTTCTTCGGGGCCGAAATAGGGAAGGCCGAACCGCAGGTTAAAAAATACCTCGGCTTCTGCTTGGTGCCGCAGGCAGGTGTCGCCATCGGTTTAGCGACCACGGCTGGCAGCGTCTTATCAAGCAGCGGCTCCTCCATCGGCGCGTTGATTGTCGCCATCACCCTCACTTCAACGCTTATTTATGAACTCACGGGCCCCTTCATCACGAAAGCCGCCCTCACGAAAGCCGGCGAAATCGCTCGCGAGGCTTAAAAGAACGCAGGAATTTCATATTAGTTCGTACTTGGAGTATTTCCCGGTTTGAACGATTCTCACTTTCTTTCGTTCGCACAGTTTCTTCAAGATCGAATAGGCTTTCGAAGGCAATAGATCGAGTTTGCGCTGGAGATAGGCATTCGTCAAGATGCCACCATTTTCCTTCGCTAAAGCGATGGCTTTATCAAGAAGCAGTTCATCATTTATCTCTTCTCCGTTTTTAGAGGCAAGATAATCGCCATTTATTTTCCAAAGCCCATTTTCGCTCGTTGCCTCAATGATGCGTCTTTGCTCTAGCGGATAAAGATAGCTTCCGAGTCTCTCTTCGCCGATCCCGAGGCGTTTTGCTAGCTCACTATTGGAGGCAATACCCCTTTCTCTTATATGAGAGAGGATGAGAAGGCTGCAAATAGGAAGTTTCTCTTCTTCCATCATTTTCCTTGCAAAAGGCTCGTCGATTTCACTTTTCGGGATGAAAAGCGTCACGCTTCCTTCGTTGGTCGAGGAATAGTCGGGCCATCTTTTCCCGTATCGAGCTTGCCCGTAATATATTTTATCGACCCCTCGTCCGGTTTTTTCGCAATACCCGCACCGCTTAAGCGCCAAAGAAAGAAGCGGATTTCGCCCACGCGGCTCCGCGAACAAAAGGCGATCAGCTTTTAAACCGTATATGAGGCCACCGGGGTTTGAGATCGATAAACCGGCTTCATCGTATATGACTCTTATGGCGCCAAGCTTGGAATAATCGCGATGAGCAACCGCGTTAGCGAAGGCCTCGCGAAGGCCCTCGAATGAGAAATAAGGGATATCCACCCTTCTCATATTGATCATCATCTCATCAAAGAAATTGAAAGATTCGCAAAAAGAGGAAAAGCGGGTGAAGGCCTGAATGATGTTTTCCACCACCTCTTCGTTTTTGAGGACCTCCCCTTTCTGGAGAATCTGATAAACAAAGGAGGCGCCAGGGGCGTATTTGGCGATATCTTTCTCTTTCCCTAGCATCAATAAGCCAGCATAAGTCATATTCAATCGGCCGTTATCGTTCCTCACTAAACCGAGGCTAGAAAGGAATTCCTCATCGCTCAAATCAAATAACGGGGCATCGGAAGTCGGGTATTTCTTCATCTCTAACCGAAGGACATGAAGACTATCCATAGAGATCGATGATATGTCCGAAGAAGGAACGATCGCACTCGAAGGGTCGTATTCAGTAAGGAAAGAGGCTCTCGAAGAGTATTCATAAGGAAAGAAAGGGACGTTTTCTGAGGTTCCGTCGATCTTGATCCTTCTTTGAGTGACTTTGCCAGATGAAGTCGCCACAACATTCTTCATAAGAGGAACCTCGATAACGACGATGAGGCATCCTTCTTCCTCTTTTAGATAGGCGTTCACGAAAACTGACGGCATGGTTTTATTTGCTACCATGGCCGACAAACCATCGACATCTTGATGCTTATCGCCAACTCCGGTGACAAGACCACTATCCTCGACACCTAAATAAATCACTCCGCCTTCAGCATTTGCCATGCCAACGATTTCATCAAGTAATTCATGATCAGGGATAGGCGATTTCACTTCGCTTTTGAATTCAACGCGCAGACTCTCTTTCTTTTCCATAAAAATCTCCAACGCAATTTTAACACAAATTTTTGCGTTAAATTATTTTTAATCCGTTTTTAATGCGTTAAAAATGTGTTAAACCATTTTGGACAATCTTAACAAATTAATTTCTTTCGATGGTATCTAGGTTTTGTCTTTGTGAGATAATTCGCTTCTGCGTTCCATTTTCGGGGTATATACTTCGCTATACTTTTCTATACTTCCTTATACTTTCGTATACTTCGCTATACTTTTGTCTTTTTTCATTTGGTAAAATAACCATGAAAAGAGGTCGTTATGGCAACTGAATTGAAACTTCCTATCGGCATTGAATCGTATAAAGAAGTCATCTCTGATTGTTATTACGTAGATAAGACAGGCCTTATCTCCGAGATATGCCGTTTTCCCAAAGAATCAGTTCTTCTTTTCACGCGCCCACGGAGATTCGGAAAGTCCTTGATGCTCTCCACCGTCGATACCTTTTTCAATATTAAGGAAAAGGATGCGAAATCATATTTCAAGGACACGAAGGTCTATAACGATTCCAATGCGATGAAAGAGATCTCCTCTAGCCCTATCATCCATCTCGACATGAAAGAGGTGACTGGGCTGAGCTTTGATGAATCGCTTTCTTTGCTCGCTGAGCAGATCGCGAAAAGCGTCCTACTTTTCAAAGAATTGCTCGATGATGCAAAACTACTCGATGTCGATCGTGCTTTTCTAAACAAGGCCATCGAAAGAAAACTCAGCAAGGTTGAACTCATCAATTCGCTCAATAATCTAGTGAGAATCGTTTACGAGCATTATTCCCTTTGCCCAATCGTACTCATCGATGAATATGATTCTCCACTCGTAAATGCGTATGAGCACGCCTTTTATGAAGAAGCCACCGCTTTCTTCAAGCCCTTCTACAGCGCTGCTTTAAAGGGCAATCATTATCTAAGGTTCGCTCTCCTTACGGGCGTCAACCAGATTGCCAAAGACTCGATGTTCTCCGGACTCAATAATATCATCGTTAATTCGGTGCTCGATTCTTCCTTCTCTGAATACTTCGGCTTCAATGAAGAAGAAGTTAATAGACTCCTTGAGGCTTATGATCTAGAGAGCGAAGCATCAAAAGCCAAGGATTGGTACGATGGATATCTATTTGGCAAAGAAAGCATCTACAATCCCTGGTCGATATTATCTTTCGTTGCTAATAGAGGAGAGGCCAAAGAATACTGGAAGATGACGGGAAGCAACGCCTACCTCCGTCACTTATTGAAAGACGGGAACGATGAAGTTAAAAACGTTCTCTTTGCTCTACTGAATCATGAAAAAGTGGAGGAATTCATCGATTTTTCGTCTGTGAGTTACTCCTCCAGCAGCAAGAAAGCCGTTCTTTCCTTGCTCACCGCAAGCGGATATCTGACTTCGATCGAAAGTCTTGGTTACGGCCTGTATTCATTAAAAATACCGAATAAGGAAATCCAATCCATCTTCGTGAATGAGGTTTTGTCATTACTTCCGGACAAGACGCTGCGGAGCGCTTTATCGCTCCGGAAATCATTCATCGATGGGGAGCTCACGAATATCGAAAACGCCCTTGAAGGACTTTTCTCCTCTTCCTTTTCTTATTACGACTTTTCCTCGGAGAAGAACTATCAAATACTGCTGCTCGCTATATCGAGTCTCCTCTTCGACGATGCCATTGTGAAAAGCGAAGTCAATGAAGGATACGGGCGATGCGATATCCTCATCGCCTCAAAGAAAGGCGACTTCGCTTTCATAATCGAAGTAAAAGCATACAAAGGCGTCGTTTCGCCTACTCGTTTAGCGAATTACAGCGACAGCGCCTTAAAGCAAATAGAGGAAAAGAAATACGCTGAGCCTCTCCTTAAAGAAGGCTATAAGAACGTCACTCTCTACGGCATTGCCTTCTCAAAGAGCCACGTCAAAATAGCGAAGCGATCACTCACGTCATCGAAATAAAAACATTCCATTTGCCACAGAGCAATCGATAGACGCCATCGAAATATTTTTGAGTATGCACCCTATTTCATGAGTTTGTTTTTAAGGCTCAATTTTTCCATAATGGCCTCGTTCCAAAGATGAAAACTCATATAGTCTTCACGGCCTTTTCGTAGTTCCATAAGCAAGTATTTAAGACAAAGAAAGCTTAACGGCGACTTCTCGACGCCGAATAATCGATATTAGGCTGAGATCATCGCATTCGATCTCAGCCTTTTTCTATTCTTAAATCACGCCCAATAAGGGATGTAATATGAGTTTCTGGCCCCCGTTGCCTCGCTCGAGCGTTTGATGAGTCCTTCCTCGACGCACGTTTTCAGCAAGCGCGAAATCTGAGCTTTGTTTGTCGAAGATAAGCCAAAGCGATTTCGAAGCGTTTCATTGCTTGCTCGCTCTCCGTTTATGTAAGCGAGAGTCACGTGGTAATAGGTCGCTCTTTTCTTCTCCTCTAATGAGTAGTCTTTCCAATCGCGAGCGC
>CAVIFQ010000047.1:0-7407 GCA_963642055.1 Roseburia hominis
GAAAACGGAAAATTCAAAGTTCGATGTGGTGTCTATAATGGCGAGCGTGTCGAATTCGATAGACCGTATGAGGTTATCGACTACAAGATAGGAGATAAGACGATTGAGCAGATATTCGCCGAGCTGCCCGATGACGCTTTCGATATCTATTGAGCTATTGGTCGGCAACCTTAAATGAATTGTCGAAAGTGTTTGCCTAAAAATCGTGTGCCTATATTTATTAGGAATGCACTTTTGCGATTAGTTGGGGAAAACTGCCAGGAGGATAAAGGATATGAGAGTCGAATGCATTGAAGCCTTAATCAACATGGAAAGAGAGATCGAATTTGAGTATCAAGGAGAAATGTATTCAATTACATATTGGAGAGACGAAAACAATAAGTTCAAGGTCAGCTGCGGCAAATTCTATAAAGACCGCGCTGAATTTGATAATCCATATGACGTCATTGACTACAAAATCGGGGATAAAACGATTCAAGAGATATTCGCCGAGCTCCCGGACGACGCGTTTGATATTTATTGACGCTTTCTCTAGGCCTTTTCCTTTTCGTGAGACGTATTGCCTAGAAATTGTGCATCTTTATTTGCCGTTGTTGCGACTATGGCAAAATGATTAGAAATTGCTTGGAGGATAAAACATCATGAGAGAAGAATGCATCGAAGCCCTCATCAACATGGGCAGGGAAATCGAGTTTGAGTACAACGACGAAATGTATTCAATCACGTATTTCAGAGGAGATAATGGAAAAAAGGTCGTGAGTTTCTGCAAGTTCTACTGCACCCCGACGAATTTCACCGAGCCTTACGCCGTCATCAATCACAAAGTCGGGGATAAGACGGTTGAGCAGATATTCGCCGAGCTCCCGGATGACGCATTCGCGATATTCTAAGCGGCTGAACAAGAAAATACCTCATTCCTTTTCTTCGTGGGTTTTTTGTATCTAAAGCTGTGTGCCGCTTTATCGTAGGTGCTCTCTCACCTTCATTAGGGTTTTTCCAAGCAAGTTCTTGCCTCGCCACTTTTTGATATCGAAGCGATTTATATCATCCATCGCTAGACCGATTCCCCAAATGAGGTCATTCACGGCGCATTCCGCCAAAAGGGAATCGTTTGTTGCTAGAAGCTGTCTTTTCAAATCAGGGTTCTGAGAATATTTCGCCATAGAGGCATCGTAGACGACTTGCTCACGAACAGCGCTCCAAATGCTGTCGTCATATCCAGATACCGCTCTTCCTAATCCTTTTATTGTGGCGGTGTCGTTTGTGGCCATGATTTGGGAAGCTACTAAGAGGTCATTAAAACGGATGGCCTTTTGATACATCATGTATTGCTCAGTCGATGTGAAGGTTTGTTCATTGATAAGGAAAGAGCATAAAAACCAATTGCTCAAAAAGCCGTTTTCTTCATCGGGGTTATGGAAGTAGACGATTTTCACTTTGCTTCACCGACTTTCTTGATGGCGAGCTCAAGCTCCAAATCGTGAAGGCCGCCATAGGCTTTCTTTAAAAAAGCCACCGGTATTTTGTTAATGAGTTCGCGGCTTGGGATATCGTAATACCACTGATAATAGGCATAGAATTCGCCAATCCAGGCTGGCAAAAATCCTTCGATTGCTGATCCTTTTTTGAGCGTGTAGCCTTCGCTTTTCGTGAAATATTCCCATAGCTCTTTATAGTTCATGGTGTTCACGTAGGCTTGACTATCATCGATGGCTTTCCTGGTCTTGCTCTCCATGTAGCGGATTATGAAATCCTCGGTATCGTAGTCAGGATAATTCAAGGCCACATAGTCAAAGAGCTTGCCTTGATTCTCCACGACATCGTCCAAATATTCTTTCGCGTAGGCTCCCATACATCATTCCTCGAAAAGGGTGCTGAAGACCTTCTCTACTTTATTTTCATCCGAGTCGATCAAATCGCGCATGTTCTTTCGCGCTTCAATGTCCCTGCGGTTGTATTTTTCATTGAACTCGGCATACTCCACGGGCAAGAGAAAATCTGGTACCTTCTTTAAATGCGAATACGCTTTTTCACTTTTGATGCAGTATTGGATTCCGAGCCCTCCTAACGATAATAACCGCTCAAGGATAGCCACATCAACATTGTCACGAATGAATTCCTTCGCGATAAAGAAGTAGGAGGCGTTCGCTCTCCAACCCTTTATTACGTCATATTCGTTGCTATCTACGCCATACTTGTCGATGAATTTCTTCGCCAGCACTCTATAGCGCTTCGTATCTGATGCATCTCGATGTTTCATGAGCTCAGCAAGCCAAGCAAGAACATCGAGTTGTTCGAAATCGAGGATTTTGAGGTCGTCCGTATCAAGCTCGAATTTATGCACCCAACCAATATGCTCATTGGGACGACAAACGGCCCATTCTTTGGCGAGTTCTACGTCTTCCGTCAAATAAAAGCCCTTTCCATAATCGTGTTTATCGTTCCCTAAGCCAAAAGCAGGGGTGACAATTTTATTCGGTGTGCCGTGATATAACGCGATTTTTGCCATTTCGTCCCCTTGCATAAACATTTGATTAATTATAGCCTTTTTCTCTTGTTTGAGTTTTGGCTATGTCGCTTTTTCGAGGTTATTCTCTAAAACACCGTCGTAACAGCGATTACTTTTATGCTGTTCGGTGATAAATCGATCAACTCTAGTTCTCCGTGTTGATGAGGTATTTCGGAACGTATAATCTCCACTCTTTATCATAGATGTATGCGTTCTTCTTATTTTCGCGAACATCGTCGTCGCAACGCGACATATTTCGTTTGCATTCCTCATAAAAAGAAGCAGTCAGATAAGGTGGCTTTAGGCGTGAGAAGAAATACCCAGCCTTCTTATATAGTATCTTTTTCTTATAGCCCGACAAGTGCTTTAAAAGCTTTTCTTCATCGCAATAGTTTGTCATTGATAAAGCACTGAAAACTTCTTCTATACCACCTGATAAAAGAATGCGGTCAAGACAGTCGATTACGGTTCGCTCAAGCTCGCTGACGCGTATTGTTGCGTTTCGTTTCGTCTCGATGATGCCACCATCATAGGATGATTGAAAAAATTGGTATTCCAAGCCATCGATCACCATAGGGCTATAACGTTTTTCGGTCACGACATGGACATCGGAATATACTTGCGTGGCAAGCCCGTAGTATTCAAGAGCCGTATGGTAAGCGCAGTAGGCCCCATCATATAAAGCGGTGGCTATTTCAAAACGGTTCGCGTAGATGTCCTGACTCAACGGATTCACGGTTGCGTATAATCCGCCTTTCAGTTTCACTATTTCGCCGCGATCCGATAGGCGCTTCAAGGCGCTGAATAAAGCGGCTTCCGAAGAGAAATACTTTTTGATTTCCTCGACTTTTATAAGTGCGTTATTTAAAAAGGGATACTTAGACATCTTGATAACCGATTTTACAAAGTGATAATGCACGAAAACTATCAATTATTCAATAGTTTTAGCGAGAAACAGGTTTTATCTTGAAGCTGATATGCTTTGAAGACTTTCGTTTTGGTAGGCCCACCTCCATCCTCTTCAATGAGAAAACGACGATAAAACTGTTTGCTATTCGTCAACTAGAGAGCAATCCCAGCGTAAAGAAACCCCGCAAAAAGCCGTTGAAAAATAGGATAACGAAAAATAGATATATATGCACTTTTATTCCGAAATCGTTTTCTTTGGTGCCTTTTTGCGAGGATTTTACCTATTTTGTATGGCGTCGATCGGCTTTTTGTTGGCGATTTTGGTAACGGGCAAGAAAGCGGAGATGATGCTAGAAACAAGCGATGCCCCAAGTAAGGCAAGAGCCACAAGGATATTCGGGTTCATGAGGTTGAATATGACTCCCGATCCTTTGATGACGGAGGCGTTCACTAACTGGGACACCACGAAGACGACGATGGTGGAGAGGATGAAATTGATGAAGGCGATGATGAAAGCTTCCGAATAGAAGATCTTGAAGACGTCGCTGCGCTTGGCCCCGACCGCGCGGAGAATGCCGATTTCCCGCTTCTTGTTATTGATGGAAATGGACATGAAATTGTAGAAGAGGAGCATCGAGAAGATGGCCATCGCAATACCGACATAGAGGAAGACCTGCGTGAGGATGACAATCAAGCTTGCGTAAGTCTCGACGGTTTGAAGCGTTCCGTTTGATATTCTGAGATACCAGGCGTTATCGGGAATGACTGAGACATCATAATCCGCGTCGCTGAAGACTTTGCTCTTGGCGAAATAGAAATCGAGGAATTTATCGAGCGTGCTTTCCTTTTTGCCATATGTCAAAAAGCCAACGCGCCCTTTCGTATTGTCATCGATGACGTAGTTATTGGCGACGAGTCTCTCCTTGATGAGATCCATATCGGTTTCCGAGATGCTTAATACGGAATTGCCGAGGGTCCAATAGCTTTCTGTAAAATCGATTCCGACGATTTTGAAGGTCCAGGTCTGTAATGGCTCGATATTGTCATTGTTGCTTTTGCCTGTGGGAAGAGTGCCGGTGATAGGATCAAGAGGGAGGTCGCTACTTACACCATCGAGATATTTCTTCTCCTCCATAATCCACGCATCTTCCACGATTTGCTTTGTTCCAGCGCTTCCAAACACAAAATTAGAGGTGAGGAAATCTTGAAGGATTTGTATGTCGGTGAGTTCTCCTTCTGCTTTTTTATCTGTTTCGAAATTTTGGAAATCGCTGTTGCCCTTGCATTTTGCGTAGAGCTCATCGTAATGCTCCTCGATGTAGTTATATTTAAAAGCATCTTCGTTATCGTCAATTTGCTTGATGGCGTAGGCCAAACTGCCTTCCTCAGGATCTTTCGTTTCTTCATAGAGCGTGCGTACTTTCGATAAAGTCATGAGCGCTTCGCCCGAATTTATAGAGGTTTGCCCATCTTTGAAGAAATAGTTGCTGGATGAATGGGTTGGGTAATAGGCAAGCGGATAGTATTCTTTTTCCTTCCCGGTTTCGTTGGTGAGGTAAATGCGTGTCAATTCGTAATCCTCAGGCTCTTCTGCTTTTTCCACTTTCTTCGTGATGATCGACGTGTGGATATTGGGGGTATATCCCATCGATAGGTAGTAAAGTTCGTTGCCATAGGTAATGTCGTTTATTCTGGTGCGGTAAGCCGCTAGACTAGCGGGTAATTTAGTGTCTACGATGCCTGATATTTTATAAGATGAGCCATCGGTGAAGCTGAGCGTGGTGCCGATGATGGTCGAATAGGTGATTTTATCGGCTGGGATCGCCGCATCACCCTTTCCGTATCCAAGATCTTCGAAAGACCAATAGGCATAAAGCGGCAATAGGCACTCATTTTCAGCGGTTGGGAAGGTTCCAGTTGTTATCTCAAAGCCGAATTCCGAGGTCAAATCGCTCTCATCCATTGGTAGCTTCGAGCTGATTCTGCTGGCGTGGAAGAAATCGTTTCTCGAATTAGTGTCAGATGAAACCGGTAAAGTCGCAGTCCCGTTTTCAGTGAGGAAAACTTTTGCGCCAGTTGTATCTTCAAGCTCCTTGATTCTATCGTCGTTTAGACCCGAGGCGGCTCTTTTGTCAGTCGCTGTGATCGTCAAAACGGAGATATCGGTTTTTTGAATGGTCGATTTCATTGCTGCTTTGGCGTTGAACATGGATAAAGTTAAACTCGCCCCGAATAAAGAGAAAGCGACGGTGGAAAGCAAAATCGTCATCACGAGGCGGAAAGGCTTAATGCGTAACGACTTAGCACCCATCCGGAAGGCGTGAGTGAGGGAGAATTTGCTTTTGATCGGCTCAAAACTGCCGCTTCCCATTTCAACTTTATCTGGGTCGGTCTCGATGAATTCCTCGCGATCTCCTTCTTTATTTATTTTGGCCGCTTCGCAGAGAGCGTTGTTGACATGAGCATCGCCCACGATATAGACCTCGCCGTCGCTCTTTTTGATCGCTTCGTTGATGATAGGAAGATCCTCGACTTTAAGAGGGCGGTCTTTGCTTAAGCGGATGATATTGTCACCAAGGAGAGTTATGCCGTCAGTTGCTTCCTCACTAGTTACGGAAGTTTTTGTTATATCGGAAATGATTTTGCCATCTTTTAATTCGATGACGCGGTCCCCGAAATGCTCAGCGAAATCGCGGTCATGGGAGACGACGACCACTAGACGCGTTTTCGAAAGGTTCTTCAAAGTCTCGAAAACCTGTTTTCCCGTATTGCTATCGAGGGCGCCAGTCGGCTCATCGGCGAAGATGATTTTGGGATTTTTGACGAGAGCGCGAGCAATCGCGACTCTTTGCTTTTGCCCACCTGAAAGCTCGTTCGGCTTTCTTTTGCCATACCCTTCTAGGTCGACTTCTTTGAGGATATCGTTGATCGCTTCATCCGTTGCCTTTCTGTGTTGGAGTTCCAGAGCCAAAGCGATGTTCTCTTTGACGGAGAAGTCATTGAGGATGTTGTATTCCTGGAAGATGAAGCCTAGGTAGGTGTTTCGATAAGAATCCATTTCGGTCTTCGAAAAGGATTTGCTGCTTTTGCCGTTGATGATGATCTCGCCTTCATCCGCCCTATCTAGCCCGCCCATGACATTGAGGAGCGTCGATTTGCCAGAGCCGGATTTGCCAAGGATAAAGACTAATCCCGTTTCCGGGAATTTGAGGCTCACATCATTCAAGGCATAAACCGAAGAGCCTCCTTTGACTTTATAAACGCGTTTAAGATTCTTGACCTCAAGCATGATAAAAACTCCTTTGGCGCAACTTTGACCATTATACCGAAATAAAAAGAGCATTTCTCATGCGAGAATAAAGCGAGCGGGTTTTGCAGTGATTTTGGAAAAGGAGGCTCGATTTGCTTAGCTTGGCAGGAATCGGCACATCCTTCATCGATGACCTTCGACTATATCCTTATATATAGATAGGCGACTACGGTTTCCGAAAAAGCGGACGATTTTTGTCCTAATTTTGCCAATCCAATTTCAAGGTTGTATACTTTGGGCGCTGAATTACTTTCAGCACTTGTTCTTTGGGGTCGTACATGGTCTTGACGGGGATGAATTGGGCTTTGATTGCAGTGGCCTGATGAGCATAACCATCGAAAAACAATAACTGACAACAGTTACAAACCTTGGATGAACGTGGCTCCACGTGCATCCTACGCTCGCGCTTAATAGTATCCTAAGGGATTCTCGGCAATAGATCCGAGAGCAGCATGTCCTCTTCTCATGCGTGGCTGGTGAGAGGAACGGGCATAATATACAGCCTCTAAGCCGCTTGCCTTGATTTAAGCAAGCGGACGAAAACCTTTAAATCTCGCTTGGGGGACTTGACCTTATCACGCCCTCAAGTTAAACACCGATAATGTCTAAACTGTAGACGTCATCGCTGGATCTTCCTCGGACAGGGGTTCAACTCCCCTCGGCTCCACCAACTGCATTA
>CAVIFQ010000048.1:0-7068 GCA_963642055.1 Roseburia hominis
AGCTTTTCGAGATTTTCTTTATAAGACAGTGTCTTCTGCTCAATCACATTATCTACGCCTTTGATGTTTTCAAACATCGCTTTCCTTTCTTCGAAAGGGAGAAGAGGAAAACGCTTATAGGACGTTATCGCTTCATCCGATAATACCCCCACCGTCAATTTTCCTAGACTAGCCGCCTTTTTTATAATTTCTATATGGCCGCTGTGAACCATATCGGTAGAAAAGCACATATAGACCTTTCTATTCTCGATTTCGTTTAATTTGTCTGAAACCATTTTTAAATCCTCCATGTTATCGATTTCTGAACATAATCTATTTCTAACGTCATACGCTTTAATATGGCATTTAGTCGCTACTTCATTAAGCGCTGCTTCTGCATAGCAGTTGGTTTTGTCAGATTCGCAATAGTCTATTATATTATCAAGCCAAACACGCCAATCGCGATAATTCAGCTTATAAAGAGCTTGAGCCTCCATGGCTGAATCAAAGAATTCAATGCCCACTGCCTGAACAAAACCATCGCGAACCACTGCCTTGAAATCCTTTTCTGGCAAAGACGCGGTCGATGACACTTTCATGCAAGAAGAGGGGCAAGATAAAAGGTCTTTCAGCACAGAAGGTTCAAAGACAAGGTCTCCATGCATGAGAACAATATCGTCATCAAGAAGATCCTTCGCACAGTAAATTGAATAAATGTAATTGGTCTTGTCGTAGATATGGTTTTTTACAAAAGTAATGTTGAGGCCCAGAGCCAAAGAATTGCAATAATCAATCAGGACCTGATCGTAATATCCAGTAGTGATTACTATATCAGTAATATTCTCTTGTTTAAGCAGGGTGAGTTGTCGCGAAAGAATTGTCTCCGTTGGAGAAATTTCTGTCATGCATTTTGGATGCTTTGATGTTAATGCACCCATTCTGGAGCCTAGTCCGGAGTTAAGTATTAATGCTTTCATTATGTTTTTTGCCTTCCATCTGCGTATCTGACGGTACTCTGAATGTTGTGTAAACCCATGCGGGCACCTTTAAGCAAACTATCACTTCTCTAACGGGTCATCAAGGTACCTCCAGCATTTCACTCGCCTTTTCCAGCGCCTCAGGTTGTAGTCGTTGGCGAGGTTGACGAGGAATCTCTCCTCGGCGTCCTCCTTGACCCACTGGATGTGCTTCCGCGAGGCCCTCTTTATCTCGGAGTTGAAGGCCTCGATCCTGTTGTTGGTGTAGATGACGTACCTCACCTCCGGCCTGAAGGCGTAGAAGGCGAATGCGTCGTCTTTGCTGAGCGAGGCCGCCCATTTCGCTGATACGAGAGGCATGCAATTGCAAGCCTCCGATTGTCTTCAGGGCGGAACGGGCCGTCTCGCACAGCCAGTCCGTCAGCGCCTAGATTTGGGGCAAAAAAGTTGACACATATCAGAAAAGGGCACCGTTGAGAGTGAAAATGATGGCAGCGCCCGTTCGACCGCAAACGAAAATCAGACACTATAGAAATCAACAAGATCGGACAAATCCCTTATCCCATATTCTTTCAAGTCGAACATATCGTTTTTCGTCTTCAGCCTCTCATACCAATTAAAAACCATATCGATATTTGGGTGAGGTGTATCCGTTAAGCCCGCTACTTGGGAAATAATCGAGAGCCCGTAATTAAAATCGGCCGTGAAGTATCTGCTATTAAAATCGGGCATATAGCCATCTTCATCATGCACCATCGGGGTCAAAATGTTTTTAAAGCCCTTGATGCTTCTGATTTTCCTCGTCAATGCCTTATAGTCGCTTGACTCGTAATGCTCTTTGAGGGATTTCACGCAAGAGAGATCAAGAGGTATTTTCTTGCAAATTTGCTGCAGTTCGTCATCCATCGCCAATAGGAGCTCCGACGTCTCATCGTTCCAATCTTCGTAGAACAAGGGGATGCTTGGATAATGCGTCTTCGAATCATAATCCCTAAACAAATTGTAGAGCCTTGAGGTATGCAAAAGCGGATTTGACGGAGTGAGTGTAATATTCAAATAGTTTGGCAACACCTGCGTTTCTATTCCAAATATATCCTCGATGATTTTCGCGCAATAAGAGGCGCGTTCATTCGGCATGCTTGAAACATGCATCACGCTTCTATAGCCAACGCATTTCACTTTCTTCCCTTCTTCAACTACCCTGGCAACGCTTGGCACTCGTTGAATGCCGAATACCGTGACGCCCTTGCTTATATATTTTCTAAAAGGGTATTCGCCCCCCCAGTCCCCGGGACCAGGCAAATCGTCATGCCGCTTCTTGCGTAGGGAAAAATAGTCTCGGAAATGCTTTTCATCATGAAAGCTGGATAGGTTACGAAAACCAAGTCAGCGTCTTTAAAGCAGGTATCAGGGTTATCGCTTGAATGGATGCCATGACCAATGAGAACGGTATCGTTATTTTCATCGACTATCTCTATATCAGGTGAAACTTTCTTCCTCGTGAAAACTGTCACTTTGTTTGCTTGCGCGCAATGCGATGCAAACTGCAGGCCGATATTGCCTGCCCCTACGATAGTTACGTTCATATTTTTCCCTCCATGATGCGTTTTGGCTTAGCCGTTTGATAAGTTGGCATCTTGTCAATTATCTAAGCAAAAATATGAATACTTCTTCGCCATTTTATACCAGCGATACAAAGATTCGCCCATGATCGCCCCTCGGCTTTCTTTGTATAAGGCCCACACAAACCAGTAATAAGAGGTAATGGAGGCCCACGCTAAATAACGGAAGAACTCTTCCTCGGTGAATTTATCCTGCAGATACTCTTTGATGAAGGACTTAGCTTCGTCAATCGTGAATTCGCCATCCGCCATATAATATCCGACATCAACGCCTTGATTGGCCATCCCGCCGTATTCCCAATCTATCAGATACACGTTGTCCTTCGTTATCATCCAGTTCGATGAATAGGTGTCGCAGTGACAAAATACGTAATCGCTGCCACCACGGTCCACCAAAGAGAACAAACGCTTGATGTTGCTCTTTAGCTCGCCGAATCCCTGCATGTTTATTTCGCTGCGCTCGTTTATCTTTTCTTCAAGTAAAATGGACTCTTGCCACGGGTCGAAAACCCAATCAACCACGGCATTCAATGAATGCAGTTTCCTCAAGGTCTCGATGACTTTTCTGCAATCGTCAGGGTTGCGGTAGTCAGGCTCATGAAAATCGTAGACGAATTTTGAGATCTTCCATCCTTCGCTCGGCTCTTCGACGATGAAGGTCGGGTCAATCGCGTTCTCTTTGGCGATCTCGAGGCACTTTTGCTCATGACGCCGGTTGATGATGTCATTTGCCCCAGCCCCAGGATGACGATATACGTAACGATTATCGCCAATGGAGAAACTGAACGAGGTATTCGTCAATCCCTTCTTTATGGTCCTGAAATCCTTGATGTCGCCTTGCTCGCAATGGAAATAAGCAGAAATGTTATCAAGTATTTTGGAATCGACCCCATCGATGTAATCCAGGTCGAATTCCCTCAATTCGTCCAGGCTATCGAATTCATGGGCGTTGCCGACGTTGAGTTTGGCTTTCAGCGCAGGGAGTTCCGTTATATTGTCGTAGTATAAACTCTCCCAGTATTTCGAATCATAATCACCGATTTCATAATGTTTTTGGATCAGCTTCAAAAACGCTTTCGCGAATTCCTTGTCCCAATACGCCTCTCCATAGAGGTAAGCCCCTTTTCCGTATTTTCGTTTAACGGCAGTTATGAATCCGCTCTTATCCTTTGATACGTATGAGGCTTTCTTCTTTGCTGAAGAATAGTCGCAGTTGTAATAGGAATCGTAGACATAACCGCTGAAAGGATTTTCATCGAAATACTGGTCCGAGCAGCAAATATAGGAATTCCCTATATAGACGCTCGCGAGCCTGATCGTCTCAATGTTGTTCTTCTCCAAGAACGACGGATTGACGATTATCTTCACCCCATATTTCTCTTCAAGGTAAAAGAGCATCTCTTTTTTGTAGCCGACAACGACGATGATATCGGATATCCCGGCTTCTTTTAGTTGCCTTATCTGCCGTTCAATCAGCACTTCGCCCTTTACCTTGAGCAAGGCTTTCGGCAAATCATAGGAAAGCGGGACGAATCTTGAGGATACGCCAGCCGCCATGATGATGGCATTATTGACTTTATATGCCGATAAGGCGGCAAGACCCGCTCTAGTGATTCGATGATCGTCATCGATTAATTTTCGCTCCACTAAGTTTTTGAGAGATGAAACGGCATCCTTAAAAGAGACATTTGCCTTTTTGGCAATGGATTTTAGGGAAAGATCCTGGTTGTCTCCGTTTTTGCGAAGAGATAGCAAAATCTCGAATTCGCATTCAGTCAACCTATTTAGCTGCTTTTTCATATGGTTTGCCGCGTAGTAGCAGCTGCTCTACCTTGATGTCTTTGATTTTATCTTTCGTAACTGAATAAATATCGTCCGACAAAATCACCATGTCAGCGTATTTGCCGACTTCCAAAGACCCATGCTCTTTTTCATCGAAAGTCGTCCAGTAGCCATTATACGTGCACATCTTAAGCGCTTGATGCACGTCGATCGCTTCTGACGTGTTGGTGTGGTTGACGGCTTTATCAATCCAGAGAATCGGATTTGGGTCAGTGCATGGGGCATCAGAGCCAGCGGACACCACGATGCCGTTATCGAAGAAGGTCTTTATCGGATTGAGCCTAGAGGCCCGCTCCTTCCCCAATATCGATTCTTCGTATGAGTCGGGTTCCTGTGGCCAATTGATGAAGGCTGTTTGAACTGGCATCTGGATATGGTATTTCGCGCAGATCTCGATTCCTTCTTTCGTCGGGAGGCAGTCATGGATTATACCGTGCCTTGCGTCTGCTCTTGGGTAATCGTCCAAAGCCGCCTTCAAGGCGCGAGTTGCTTGGTCAAAAGCCTTATCGCCGATCGCGTGCATTTCAATCTGCAATCCTTTCCGGTTAGCCGCTTTGCACCATTCGATGACTTTCTCGTCCGAATAATACAAAACGCCTTGGTTCTTTTTATCAGCCGAATTCGCGTATGGCTCCAGCAGAGCCGCGTCTTGAGAGCCAAAGCACCCGTCTAAAGCGCATTCAAAGCAGCCGCCGATCCTTTGCATATGCCTCTTCGTCGCTACTTTGACATTCATCGTTTGAGGGAAGACGCGGATCATGAAATTGTTCTTGATGTGATTCGCGAACATATTCTCCATCGTGATGTCGAGATTCCACAAAAAGCCGACACCCGATACATCATGTATCATCGCAATCCCTTTAGAGGCCTCGTAATCCATCGCCTTTTTCATGTTCTTGATGAGCTTAGGGATCGAGATTGAGTTCGTGATGTAATTCGATACGGCGAAGAAAGCTTCCTGGTTCATCTCGCCAGTATCGGGGTGATAACCTCTTAAATGCTCGACCTTGCTTTTCACGCGTCGGAGCAATTCCGAATTGACGATGCAAGCATGTCCATCGTATTTGACCATGAAGAAAGGGCGATCCGAGCATACAGAATCGATTTCCTCACGGGAGAGCAGGCGGTTTTCTTGTACGGACCACGGCGAAGCCCCAAAGGCAATCAGGAGTTTATCCTTGCATTCGGATACGTACTTTTTGCACATCTCGATTATCTCGGCATTGCTTCTAGCGTCCATGACGTTCAATCCGGCGTGGAAAGTAGCGAAAGAGGCGAAATGCTGATGCGTATCAACGAAAGGAGGAATCAGCGCTTTTTTGCCTAGTTCAATCGTTTCGACGTTTTCGTATTCTTTTGGCAATATATCGCCGACGAAGACGATTCTCCCTTTATCTTCCACCAAATGCTGATAAACGTGATCATCTTTATCAACCGTGATGATAGTCCCGTGATAATGTTTCATGCTTGATTAGCCTCTCTTGTAATTTCGGTAAGACGGATCGATGAGGCACAGCTCATCGTAGGAATCGATTTCCACGATATCGCTTGGCGAATAGTCTTTGCCGATAACCCTGAAATCGTTTTGATTATACAAAAACGGCACGAATTCCCAAAAGGCGTTTCGGCCTTCCTCGCTCTTTAAAGCCGAGATAATGCCTTCTTTGATTTTCTCGCAATCTTCTTTCGTCCAATAGGAAAGCCCACACGCCAAATAGCAGTTACTCCCGCCTTTGCGGTAATTCGTAAGATATCCATCCTTTTTATCAAAGCACCAATCATCGGTGCTATTGACGTATCTCGCCAAATAATAACTATCTTTTGCGGTCGTATCGATTAAATTGGGATTGGATAAATACAAATCGGCTTCAGCGATAAAGGTGTCATTTAAATAAGGTAAAACCTTCTCGATCGACAGAATGTTGTTGCCCTTATCGTATTCGTCATTATCGACGAATTTGATCATCGAGTATTTATTCAGCAATACATCGAATTGCTCTTTTTTATAGCCGCGAACAATGACGATATCCTCAATGCCTTTGCTCAAAAACGAATCGATGAGCGTTTCGATGAATCTAACACCATTGATCTTCACCAAAGGTTTAGGCGTATCCAGTGTGACCGGAGCCATTCTCGAGCCGAATCCGGCCGCCATGATTATTGCGTTCATTTTTCGTTATTTACTTTTAGTTTCATCTACCGCAGTTTTGCCTTGATCACAAGATACCTTCTCATACGCATCCAAAGAATGGCTATATCGCTTTGATTCGGGTGGCAGTTGCATATAATCGCTCCCATAAAGACTCGTCAAATACGCATCGTATTGCGTAAGACACGGGAATTCGCAATCTTCGAATGGAAGCTTGATCAATCCGTCGTAAATTGAAGATGGTTTAAGGGATTGAAGATAGTGTCTGGTAACAAACGCGAGATTGGTCGCGTAGTCGGCTCTTTCGTGATGCTTTTTGGCATATCTATCAACCGATGGTAATAGAAGCTTTGCCGGAACAAAGAAGAAACACAGCTTTAGAATTTTGCAGAAGAGCGAAAGATCGTAGCGAGATTTAGCAACCAAAATTCTATTAATTAGGAAAAACTGTTATGTTGTGACCAAAGTCAAGCGCAATCAATCCGTCATTGATTAAAGC
>CAVIFQ010000049.1:0-6576 GCA_963642055.1 Roseburia hominis
CTTAAAGAAGACATCAACGTATTTGAAGAAAGAGAGCAAGCGCAAATACGTGTCTTTGGATATGGTGAGCAAGAACCTTGGCGTTTATCCAGATGTGCTTGCCGATGAGCTCTCTTTCATCAATCCGGTCCTTCTTATGGATCCGGGTGTCAATATGAAGGATTTGCTCTCGCCAATAGAGAATGCCATATTAGACGAAGAGAACAAAAAGAAGGATAACACTACTCCACGCATTGAAGGGGTCACCAAGAAAGAACTTGCATCTTATCCTACGATTTCCTCTTTTGCTTACGCCAAACTCACGAATGCGGGTGGATTAATCGATGCCACGATGGACTTGAATGACCATGACCTCCGCGTCCTTAAGAAACTCGTGGAGCGCGAGATCGCCGCTCGAAGGAAAGAGAAGCGGCTCAACAAGAAGAAGTGATACTTGGCTCGTTGGATGACGGGCTTTTTTCTTTGAACAAGACATTACGTTTGAGACCACTGGTTTTCTTGCTGGTCTTAAGTAGGTATCCGCGTTTTCTCATAAGGCCTTTTCTGGATATCTTGACCTTCATGGCTTTTTGTATATCCAGTACTCACACTCCTTGTGGTATGACCTTATGAACGTATACAGAAAAAGGAATAAAAAATGTGGTTTTTCGAATTGAAAAACCTTAGGAATCATCGAAGGAAAAATTATCTCTTGAAATAGTAAGCAAGGATCTTAAAATCGAGGTAGAAAAGGAGCAATCCAAACTTATGAAAAAAACTAACAAACTCGTATGCGCCTTGGCATTATCCATGGGCGCATTGCTTTCTCTCACTTCGTGCGATTTAGCGATAAATCAGCCTACTTTTAAGATAAGTTCAAGCTCAAGCACAGGCTCCCCTGAGATCCAGGAAGTATATCAAGCCTACGTTGATGGTGGTGGCACCCTCTCATATGAGGAGTGGCTCGCCACGATCAAAGGCGAAAAGGGCGATACTGGCGAGAAGGGCGATAAAGGGGACACTGGTGATGCTGGTATCTCCGTGAAAAGCGTCACCAAGACGAGTTCGACTGATAATGTCGACACCTATACCATTACTTATTCCGATGACACTACATCGACTTTTACGGTCACGAATGGAAAGGATGGATCTAATGGCGAGACCCCAGTAATCACGATAAACGACGATGGAGAGTGGTGCGTTGATGGTACAACCACTGGCGTCAAAGCCACTGGAAATAACGGCAGTAATGGCACTTCGGTCACCATCACAGAAATCAAAGAAGATAAAGATAGCGAAGGCAGGAAGACTCGCACCATTACCTTCAGCGATGGCAATAAGATCACTATCACTGACGGCAAGGATGGTGCGGACGGGAAAGACGGGAACGATGGTGCTGCCGGAAGCTCGGTTCTGACTGGCAAAGGCGCGCCTGACAAGGATCTTGGCAATGACGGTGATTCTTACATCGATACTGAGACGTTTAACTATTACACGAAAGCAAAAGGGGCCTGGAGCGAGGCTGGCAATATCAAAGGCGAGAAAGGTGATTCCGGTTCAAACGGCACCAATGGCCTTTCCATAAAGAGTATCGAAAAGACAGGCTCGAACGATAACGTTGATACCTACACCATAACCTATTCTAATGACACTACTTCGACATTCACTGTGACTAACGGCAAGACGCCAAAAATCACAATAGGTGAGGATGGATATTGGTACGTCGATGGAGTGACAACCGGCGTCCAAGCGACGGTAGGCAGCGGCGAAAGCGGAACCGCCGTCACAATTGGAAAAATCGAAGATAGCGATGACGGAAAGACCCATACCATCACTTTCAGCGATGGAAAACAGATTACAATTACCGATGGGAAAGACGGCGAAAAAGGTGATGACGGAAACTCGGTTCTGACTGGCGAAGGTGTGCCTGATAAGGATCTTGGCAATGACGGGGACTCATACATCAATACCGCGACCTTCGATTATTACGTGAAAAAAGACGGTGCATGGACTCTATCGGGAAATATCAAAGGCGATAAAGGCGAGAATGGTGAGAAAGGAGATAAAGGCGATCCTGGAGAAAAAGGCTCAGACGGAACCAACGGCACAAATGGATCCGACGGTCTCACCCCGTATATCGGCGAGAACAACAATTGGTGGATTGGGGATAAAGACACCGGTGTCAGCGCCAAAGGCGCGGACGGGAAAGACGCCACCGCCCCGACCGTGAGCATCGATGAAGATGGCTACTGGGTCATCGACGGCGAGAAAACGGAAGTTAAGGCAAAAGGCGAGGATGGCACACCTGGAAAAGATGGAAGTGATGGGACTAACGGCAAAGACGGCTCATCAGTTTTGACTGGCAAAGGTATCCCTGTTGATGACTATGGCGAAGATGGAGATTCCTATATCAACGCCGAAACCTTCGATTATTACGTTAAAGCCGATGGCAAATGGGCCGTATCCGGCAATATCAAAGGCGAGAAAGGTGAAACAGGCGTAGATGGAGCTGCTGGATCAGCCGGAGAGAAAGGCGAAAAAGGCGACAAGGGCGATACCGGCGCAACTGGAAGAGTTGGCTTCGTCGTGAATGATGCCAATGATTTAGCGGTTGCCGCTACAATCGACAACGCCTATATCGTTTTGGCGACCGATATCACAACCGATACTCAAATCAAAGTTACCAGCGATGCAATCATCGATTTGAACGGCAAAACGCTTACTTCGACAGCTAGTTCATCCGCTTTATGCGCTTATGGAAAAACCGCCGATGTCCTTGTCAAAAACGGCACAATCTCGAGTTCCGTTGGCGGTGCGATGAAAGCGGAGAATGGTGGCAAGCTCACGGCTGTCGACGGACTTGCGGCTACCGCTGAGAAATATTGCTTTTTGGCGAGCAATCAAAGCGAGCTCGTTATCGAGGGTGGTAAATACGAATCCTATGACGATTTTGTGGTTGGGAGCGATGAAACCACTGATCTCTCTGGCAATACAATCACCATTGATGGTGGCACCTTCACTGGTTCCATCAAATCAAAAGGTTATATCGCTTGCGGCGTCTATGTCGCGAATAGCGATACCGTCACCGTCAGTGCTGGCACCTTCAATATCACCGATGGCGTTGGCATCGTGGCTAGATCTGGCACCACTACAGTGAAAGACACCGTGACTTTTGGCATTACACAAACTGAAGGCGGAGTAGAACACGGCATAGTCGGCGATTACGGGCTTGAAATACATACTGGCAAAGTAATCGTCCAAGATTTTATTGCTAAATACAACGGAGGAGATCCGACCGTTAATGCTCCGAGCAATTGGATTAACAAAATCACAGGTACTTTCGAAGCCGCCAGCGTCAAAGGCCTCAAAGACGCTTTAAAGACTGATGGTTGCTCGATTAATCTTATCGAAGACATCGAAATTTCCAAAAGGCTCGATGTCAATAGAACCGTCACAATCGATCTAGGTAGTCACACTATCAAGATGAAAGACTACAAAGACAAGAATGCGGTTGGCGTCTTCAATGCTAATGGTGAAGGGAACAGCATCATTGTGACCATCAATAACGGCACGATCGATGGCACTGCCTGCACGCAACAAAGTGGCGATAACAGAGATGGGGAATGCATCCCGATCGTCGCGAGGAATGGTGCAAAAGTGACTCTCAATAATATGAACATCACCATCGACAGCATCACCGGTGCCTGTGTTTATGCTTTCGCGGCAAACGAAGCGAAAAATCGCACAGAAGACGGTACCATAACCATCACTTCCGGCATCTATACCAATAAGACGACTGAGGACTATCCGTATGCTTCAGGGTGGAAGGCTTTGACTCTTGATCAAGATGACGACGCCACAACGAGCCTCATCTCCGTCAGCGGCGGAACCTTCACTGGAATGGATCCTGCCAAAGGTGATGACAGCGGCAAAGTGTCAACGTTCATTTCCTCCCCCCTCATGTATAAATCAACCTTGGTAGCAGGCACGGAGAACACTTATGAAGTTAAAATTGGTTTTGGCGGCCTTTAATTTGTTTTTTAAGCCTCATTTAGCAAGCTCTGATTAGTCTCACCGAGACCGAATACCAAATATCCACATCATCTGACCAGGGGGTAAGAAATCGTCGTCCGCAAGGGTGACGATTTTCTTAATTTGGTGTCCTGATTGAGTATGCTGCTTCGTATGCTCAGCTAGATTGGATCTTTTGCGTTTCATAGGCTTTATCTCTTCGCGTTCTAGCTTTTGGAGCAAAGAAATCGGATGCGCCTCAAACGCCAAAAAGGGTGAAGCGAAAGCGTAAAGAGGTAAAAAAACGATTTTCAACGTGAAAAGCCTTGTAACCATCGAAGGAAAAATAGGTCTTGAAATAGCGGTACACAGCCTTAAAATCGGGGTAGAAAAGGAGCAATCCAAATAGTTATGAAAAAAGTAAATAAGTTCCTATCCGCTTTGTTACTTTCTACGGGCACGCTTATTAGCCTTGCTTCGTGCGGTATGGCGATAAATGAGCCTGGCTCAAGCTCAAGTGATCCAGAGATACAAGCGATTTATCAAACATATCGCGATAATGGCGGTACTCTCTCTTATGAAGAGTGGCTTGCCTCTATCAAAGGCGAGCCTGGCAAAGATGGAGTTACGCCCACCATCGGGGAGAACGGCAACTGGTGGATCGGCGAAAGCGATACGGGCGTGAAAGCTGAAGGAACCACGCCGACGGTAACGATAAATGATGATGGTTACTGGGTCATCAATGGAACGGTTACAACCATTAAAGCCACTGGCGATAAAGGAAAAGATGGAACGTCTATTTTGACGGGCAAAGGCGCTCCCGAAGGAACGATTGGCAAAGACGGCGATTCCTATATTGATACCGATACCTTTGATTATTACGTGAAGGCTGATGGAGTTTGGGGCAAATCCGGCAACATCAAAGGAAACAAAGGATCGAAGGGCGAAGAAGGTGATCGCGGTTTGACCGGCGATACTGGTAGAGCTGGTTTCATCGTCAAAGACGCCGATGAACTAGCAGCCGCCGTCGGAGCTGATAATTCCTATATCATCTTATCGAAGGATATCAGCATTACGGAACCATTGAATGTCAAATACAGCGTCGTCATCGATTTGAACGGGAAGACGTTGACCTCGACTCTCACTCATGAAGATGATACAGATGCGGAAAAATATGGGTATGCCTTTGAAATATCTGGCAAAGATGCCAATGTCAGTGTCAAAAACGGCATAATCAAATCGGCGAATGATGGTGCTTTCTCTGTGAAAGATGGAGCGATGCTCACTCTAGCGAATATCACCGTCGAAGCAGAATACGAATGCGCCTTCTGTGCGAAAGGTGCGACGCTTTCGACGGAAAGCGGCAAATACACATCAAGGAAAGGATATGTTATTGGCACGAGCAAAGAAAATGGCTATGGAGATAATGCCATCTTGATCGGCGGAGGCGAATTTAACAGTCAACGCGTTGAAGGATATAGCCTTGGCTGCGGCATTTATCTAGCCAATAACGACTCGCTTGGCATTACCAACGGCACCTTCAATATCACCGATGGGGTTGGCATTCTCGCTAGATCAGGCACTACCTACGTTGCTGATGAAGTGGTGTTCAATTCAACGCAGAGCAGTGGCGTTCCCATTTTCGGAACGATTGGCGACTGCAATGCTTTACTCTACACTGGCAAAGATGTAGTAATTCATAAAGGCCTCGGCTACCCAGGCGGTGAGCCAGAGGTAAGCGCGAAAGACGAATGGAAATTCTATGTCGCGAGCGTACTCAGCGCTGATGCTCTTAAAGCCGCGATAGAGGATGCAAGATACCAGATAATCAATCTTGCTAGTGACATCGATATCTCCGAAAGACTCGATATCACTAGAAGCGTTAGGATCGATCTATGCGGATACACCATCACGATGAAGGACTATACGAACGAAAGCGCGGTTGGGGTATTCAATGCCGGAGTCGATGGCACTGTGCACAAAATCGAAGTCCACATTCAAAACGGCAAAATCGATGGCACTGCTTGCACACAGGAAGTAGATGATGGGAACAACAAAGAGTGCAATCCGATCATCGCAAGGAACGGCGCGAAAATCTTCCTTGATAATATGACTATAGAAATCGACAGCATCACCGGCGCTTGTGCTTTCGCCTTCGCCAAAAGCGATGCAACAGATGATACCGAACGAGAAGAAGATGGCAAAATCGATGTCAACAGCGGGATTTATATCAATAATGCGACCGAAGATTATCCTTACGCTTCTGGATGGAAGGCTCTGACTCTCAATCAAAGTAATGTCTCTAGTAAACTCATCACGGTTTATTCAGGAACCTTTACTGGGATGGATCCTGCTAAAGGCGATGACAGCGGCTTATGCACGACATTCCTTCCCAGCACTCTCTCGCATACCTCAACACTTGTAGCAGGAACCACAAACACCTACGTAGTGAAATCTATATTCGCTCGTTAAAAGGCTTGATTAGACCTATTTGCAGCAGCGTTTAATCCGCAATTATTTCACCGAGTCATGAACAAGAAATCGTCGTCCGCAAGGGCGATGATTTTCTTAAAACACCATTTTGTA
>CAVIFQ010000050.1:0-5530 GCA_963642055.1 Roseburia hominis
TCAGTTGGTGAGGATATCGGAGAATAGCTGACGTTATCCCAGCCCGTTGGATTGGTCGAGGAGAAATCCACGATCGCGGAGCGCACCCCGTTGACCCCACAGGCTTTCGCGTAGGGGTCAGGGGTATCGATGTATGAGCCATTGTAATAAAGACGATACGTATAGTATTTACCGCTTAAATCGCCTTTATAGGTGGCTTTGTAGACCCCATTACCGATATAGGAGCAAGCGATCGTCATGCTCGGGAAATCAGCAAAATAGGCCTTGCCCGTCAAATCGAGGGCTTTGGGGGTACCTTCATCAAAGACGCGGATCTGGACGTAGCTGGAGACTGGGCTCCAGATTTTCCAGGTAGTGGCTTCCTTCGTATAGGTGACTCCTAAATCGGAGCCAGAGTAGGTGTATTCATCGATGAACTTCTCGGTATCGAAGAGCTTATCGAAATAGACGCATCTACTCTTCCTTCTTTCGGGAGCATCCTCAAAGCTCCCGAAGATCTGATAGGTGGTCAAAGGGCTCACTTCCACTGCTTTCCCGTTAGGATAGCTGCACTTGCTTAAATCAATCGTGAAGGTATCAGTATTGGGACTACCCTCAGATATCAGATAATTCTTTAGATACTGCTCCTCGTCTTTGACCTGGCTATGAGCGTAATCCTCTCCTAGAGCATAGAGCTTATAGCTCACGCATTTGCCCGTGGCCTCTATTTTTAGACTCTTCCAGTCGCTCTCTAGATAAGCGCTTGAGAAACGCGCTCCTAGAGCCTCTTTCTTATGGTAGTAGGTCCCAATGGCGTTGCTGCTCTCTTCGCAGGCATACACATTGAGTCTTTTTCTCCCACCATCTATATCCTCAAGTTCACCATTGGCGATGAAATCCGACAAGGTGATCTTGATATCCTCGCTTTGCCCAGACCAGGTATTCGGTGACTTGATGATGAAAAAGAAATCATCAGCCACCTTATCGATGAATTTGGGGGCGCTTAAATCGATATCTTTGTAGACACCATATCCTTCTTCGGTCCCATCCCAATCGTATTCTTCGCCGCTTACTCCCGTAATCCAGCAATAGATGCGCTTATTTTTCTCAGTCCCCGCATCATTATGGAAATACACCCTCACGATATCCTTGAACTGACCTGCCTCGATACTTGCAGCGCTCGAAGAGCTGCTCTTCGATGAGGATGATGATTTGGCTGATGCGCTGGAGGCGCTGCTAGAGGAAGAAGCAGCGGCCTCGCTGCTCACGCCGTTATCATCATTCGCGCAGGACAATAACGACATCGTTAGCAACGGCAATACCAATAACAAAGACTTCTTTTTCATAATCGTCATTCTCCTTTAATTAGTTTTCTCCACGATGAACTCGGGGGCGCCGGAATAAGAGGAAGATACATATGAATTGGTCCAACCAGTAACTTTGAAAACGTAGTTATCGCCCAGAGTGATGTAGTTAGTTTCGTTCCACTTTTCACCGGTGCTTGGATTGCATCTCTGGAATTTAACGCTCTTAATGCCCGTGGATATCGGATCTTTTAGGCGATAAACCTCACCGCTGTAGAGTTCCATATCGATATATTCAGTATCGGAGGTAAAAGCCTTGAATGTAGCGGAATCAGAAGACCATTTTTTACCGCCATCAAGCGCTTGGCTCGTATCAAGGTACAAATACTTCTTCATCGTGAGGGTACTGTTAGTTGTGCTTAGATTTGATATCGCAATACTCTGAGTTCCTTTTGTATTGCCGTTATCGGAAAAAGATATATATGTAGATGCTGATGCGTATTTAGTGGCGTCTAATGTATAGGTAGTTGTGTTTGTTCCATCATCATAAGAAGCTGCCTGGATTTTAATGGGTTCAGCCTCTTGCGATGCGCTCTTGTTGATGGTGATTTTGTATTCGGAAGAGAAATAGATGTCGTAATAACCATCAGCTCCGGCTTTCACGACGATATTGTCAGAACTAGAGGAAAAATTGGATTTATCGCCAATGATATTGGAATATCCATACCACACATTGGTTTCTTTTCCACTGTCATTACGATAATAACAGGTGATTTTAAATTCGTTCCCCGCCGTAAGATACACGTGTTGGGCCATGCCAAGATCACTTGTGTTGCCTGGGTTCGTCGTCATCCTGACACCACTTCCCTTATCCCATGAGCCGGTGACACCCTCAGGCTTAGACGCGATATCGCCAACAATGTAGAAATCAGTCGGATTCACTTCCGCCGAGCTGAATGAGCAATACGGAAGAGCATCGCTAGAAGCGTTAAACGCATTGCCCTCATCCACTAAAGAGAGGGAATAGGTCAAAGAAGAAGTTAAATTTGTTGTATCTGTTGTATCGAAAGACAGATTGAAAGTGCCAGCAATACCGAGATTAAATGACTTAGACTCGTATTTATAATTACCGAATTTATCGGTGATTTTGTAAGTGTAATTGCCGGCACTAGCAACACCGATACTCGTTGTATATTTGCCATCCTCGCCTTTTTCAAGCGCTTGCTCCTTGTTATCGCCAAAGAACACATAATAATCCTCATTCCCCAGGGCAATGCCGGTGATCCCGATATTGATCGAACCGGCATTGTCTCTTATAAAGGGAGAGCAAAAGGCGTAGTTGATGGTGAGCGCTAAAGAGGAGGCAAGGAAAAGAGAGGAGAGTAAAATCACGCGCTGACGTTTTTTCATTGTTCGCTCACTCCTTTCTTTTGCTTGCTTCTTCGCTCCACTCTGTAGCGTTTCCCACCGCTAGAGATAGGAGCATCAGTCCTTCTGATGACTCTGTAGTGCTTCCTATTAGACGAAGAAGCAACATAATGACGATTGATGGTGATCTTCTTGCCAGTTTCCTCTTTGCTGGTGATATCTAATGAAGAGGCGGAAGCCTCCTCATTAGAGGCCACCACCGCATATTTGTCGCCGCGCTTATCTAGATAAGAGAAGAGGAAGCATAAGCCCGATACCACGAATACTGATAAGAAAATAGCCAAGAGGAAGTAGCCGCTTTGCATGAAGAGCACCACTTGCCCAATCTTGGGGACAACATTGATGACCTTGCCCCTAAAGGAAGAATAGGCAAAAGGGGCATCATCAAGGTTATTGGAGTCGCCTCTGGTGACGAGATATTTGACGCCATCGCTTTCGTATTTATCGACGACGCGGTGACAGATGAGGCCCGCCTCATCCACATGGAGCACCACGTCATATATCTCTATCTCCTCATACCCCACTTCTTTCGCGGTGATCACATCGTATTTGGCGATCTGAGTTAGATCGTTATCAGTCAGATAGCTATTCTCCGGATTGCGGTACTGCATCGACTCGCTCACGATGACAGAGACCCGATATCCAAAATATGAACACCCGTAATTCGTGTGCGAGTCGATGATGTTCGTCGCGGAAGTTGAAACGAAAAAGATGGCAAGGACCCACAAAAGAATCTCGCCGATTACCGAAAAGAATTTCTTTTTCTTTTTCTTCTTTTCTTCCATATGAATATGCTTTGAATGCGGAGCCTAGTTGCCTAGGCTCCGCAGTCACAAAATGTTAGAAGAGTGTTTATAAGCAAATTGGCTTACTGACCAATTTGGCCTTCATTGGCCATAGTGAAAGTTCTACTCTGGACTTCTCCATAATCGCGAACGTAATAGACACCATACTTGTAATTATCTTTATTCAATTTAGCGTCACCATTTTCGTAAGTAACATTATCAGTATTGCCATTGTAATTAGCCCAACCTTCAGTAGATTCTTCTGATATGGCATTGTCTTTAACCTTGATTTTGCTAAATCCGGTCAAGCCAGTGTACATCCATTGAACTTTTTCGGCGCCAGCATCTGAATTCCGAAGATTCGGAACCATTCGATACTCGTTAAAATCCTTCCAACTGCTCTTATCACCGCGGATGTAGACACGCGGATCGAGGTTCTTGTCCAAGACGGTGTATCCTTTCGCGTTATCCGCGCCTCTTTCACTGCTATTATCGAAATTGTAATCGCCCCAATTAAAGGTAACGGTGAAAGCGTTGCTAATATCTGAAATATTCAAGAAGTTGTCGTTAGTATCACCATTGGCGTCCGTATCAGCAAAGGCCTTCGAGAAATCAAGGGTCACTAAGCAATATTGCTTTTTATCATTCGCGACGCCAGTATCAATATAGTTTGTGACACTTGTGCTTTCGCTTGACGAATCGAATGTCGCGTCAATGAATTTATTGCCTTGCTTTTTCGCCATGAAGTAGTTATTACCTACTGTAAGGCCAGTATCATAGTCATACCCGCCAAGTTCAGCGGTAACAACAACATTACCAACTTTCGCGATGCTTGAATTGACATCTACTTGGACCTTGAGCGTGCCAGCGGCATAAGTTTGCTCGCTACCAGCCGTAAGAGTGATTTGGCCTTCATTGTACGTGTATTCAAAGGATAGCGGAGCTTCGATATAGACTTTGTTATTGGTAGGATTCAGTTTGTCCTCTTCTCCGTATGTGTCGGTGCTCTTTTCGCCCTTGGTAGTTGGCTTGTATGCCTTGATTCCTGCACCAAAGTTATACTTAACTCCGTCTGAAGAAGGCGTATAGCTCATGACAGTGCCAATGCCGATGCCGATTTTACTGCCCTCAGCCGGTTTGATATAAAGAGCGAAAGCCGCCCCAAAGGAGGCCACTACGCCGGAAGCAGCCGTGATACCAAGAAGTATTTTATTCTTTGTTTTCATTGCTATTGTCCCCCTTATCCCACGATTGTATTTGGATCGGTGGTTGTGAACTCTTGTGCGATATTCAAAGTACCGCCAAAAATTTCTTTGTCCGTATCAACGCCTTCACCATCCCAAACAAACTCAATGGTGTAGTAATGAGTGTTTGTTTTAAACATCGAAGAATCGTCAACAACAACATTTTCTTCTGTTGTATTTACTTCGAAACCGAATGATGTTTCGCCAACACTAGAACTAGTTGTCGTTAGTGCAGTCCCTCTTAGATCGGCGGCTTTTCTGGAAGAAACAGAGTAACTGGTACCATCAAATTCGCATTTACTCGTTTCATAAATCGTGACAGTTAGACCCGGCAATGCATATGATTTGCCATCAGATGAAGTATTGTTTTTGGCGTCCTTAAGTTCCAAACTAAACGCAAGTTTCACATACCCAGTAAGATCCTTGGATGATTTTGGGGCAACCACTAAACAGCGGTATTGCGTCTCGTTGGCTACGAGATTATTGACTTCAGCTTTTACCGCCGCATTCTGCTTTTCGTCCCCCCAATAGAGGTAGATTGCTTGGTCAGTTCCGTTGCTGACCGATTCGCTGTTGGCGCCCGTAAAACTCAAAGCGATCGCCGTTCCAGTGCCCCCCGCTAAGCTGAGGGCCATGATGCCTAGTAACACTTTTTGATGTTTCTTCATCAAGAAAACTCCTTTCTTTAGTTTTTTTAGTGTTTCTTCTTATTTTTGCGCTTGGTAGCGCTTTCATAGGCCTTATTATCACCTTTGAAAAATCAATAAACAACAAACATTTATCGATGCTC
>CAVIFQ010000051.1:0-5447 GCA_963642055.1 Roseburia hominis
GAACATTGTGGGAGCGGGCTTTTATTTATTCAACATACGTTTGTGAAACGCGACCCAAAAAGCCTAAATGCGTTGAGCTTTGACGTATCTTTCCCCTATACTAGGGGCAGCAACGTGAAGGGGGTAGTAACGGGAATCGTTTTGATCCTTTCTTTCCTTCTCTCGTTTCTTTGGCTAACGGGGAGTTTTTTCCGTGATCGCCAAAGAAGAAAACGCAATTAAGGGGGCTATAAAATGAAGGCCAAGAAACTGCTGCTGATCCTATTTTCCGCTTTTGCTTTGACTAGTTGCGACCTCAATAAGGTCTCATCTTTCTCTCCTCAATCCTCTTCCAGCGATACCTCATCTTCTTCCAGCGAGTCTTCCGCTCATGAGCATACATACTCCGATGAATGGAAGAGCGATAAAGACAATCACTGGCATGAAGCCACATGTGGGCATAACGAGATAAGCGAAAAAGGACCGCACCGGTATGAAGATACCGTGACGCCATCAACTTATGAGGGCGGAGGATATACCACCCATACCTGCAAGGATTGCGGGTATTCCTATAAAGACAGCGAAACCCCGGCTTTGGAGCATAAATACGCCACTGCTTGGACGTATGGTAAGGAAACCCATTGGCACGCTTGCATTGATGAAGGGTATGAGAACCTCAGGAAAGACGAGGCCAAGCACTCTTATTCCAGCGTCGTGACTTCACCGACATGCACGGAAGACGGCTACACCACCTATGTGTGCGAGTGCGGGTCTTCCTATACCAGCGATGAGAAGGAAAAACTCGGCCATAGTTTCTCTAGCGAATGGGCTTACGATGATACGGGCCACTGGCATAAATCCACATGCGGGCATGAGGCAAGAGGCAGCGAAGGGCCTCATGACTATAAAGAAGAAGTGGTTTCGCCGACTTATGAAAGAGGTGGATACACTATCTATACCTGCAAGACTTGCGGCCGTACCTACCAAGGTAATGAAACCCCAGTCTTGACCCACACCTATTCCACTGAATGGAAGAGCGATGGGAAGAGCCATTGGCATGAGTGCTTAGATAAAGGTTTTGAATCGCTCAAAGGCGAAGAAGCAGAGCATACTTTTGGTGATTGGGTTGATGGAAAAATTGGGGAAGACGGCAAAGAAAAGAAAACGCGCACCTGCTCAGTGTGCAATCACGTCGAAGATAAAATAATAGATTATAAGGTCGATGAAGAAGGCTGGATCAGCGCTTTTAAGGCCGTTAGGAATTTTACGTCCAGGACATTTTATGAGTCAGAAGAATACAAATACAAATATGAGGCGATAAACAAAGCAGATCATGGGGTCGGGCTGTACAGCACGGTTGAAATATCTAACATAGGCACTGACAACGAAAGAACAGAAGCAGAATCTATGTTAATTGAGATGGTGGATGAACCAGGCGTAAAAGTGACCACCACTTACTATTCATACGACCAACAATTTGATATATGGGAGCGCAGAGGCGGAGCGACATTAACATATGAGGAACTGAAAGAAGCGGGATATGATGATGCGCTGGAGGCCATATATGTTGGCCAAGAGTTTGGCTTGTGGTTAGACAAATACGCGTCGTTCTCATTCAATCAGGAAAATGGCGCATATTGCTGTGATTCTTTGACTTTTATCTCATCTTATAATTACGCAACTACCATCACGGATGTGGCAATAAAGATGGATGATGGCAATTTGACGAGCATTAGTTACAAGGATAGTTATGGTCGACAGAATTCATTCTTTGACTTTGGAACCACGAAAATTGACGAATCGTTCAGGGATAAAATACATGAACACACATACGATGAATCTGCATGGGCCTATGACAAACGATACCATTGGCACCCAGCGAATTGCGAACACAAAGACGAATTTGATGACCATATATATATTAGTGGTTCAGACAAAAGCGGTTTTGCTGATGGCTACGACAAACACGATTTTGTCGATAGTGTTTGCTCGGTCTGCGGATATAAATGTAAGCATTTTGAGAATCCCAAAGATTACATTAGGGAGACGGACGATGGCCTTGGCGTTGAGTGCAGTATCTGCGACTACAAACATACCCATGACGATGTAACGAATGAAAAATATGTCGTATACGATGAATACAACCAGAAACATGGCAAAAAATGCCCTAGTTGCGGGCTCTTTGTAAGCAGTACGATTGAGTATCACGATTATGAAAACTGCTTTTGCGAGGAATGCGGTTTCGCAAGCCATGATTTCAAATATGATTATTCCTCCGATTCCCAATATCATTGGCGTGAAATAACGTGCTCTCACACCGAAATCGAGAACCCGACGAAAGAAGAACACAATTACGGATTATTCGGCGACATTTGCTCAACCTGTTATCACTTAAACAACCATGCTTCTTCAGATACTGGAGGCGAAGTCGCTGAGGATACGTGGAAAAAGAATTTTGAGGCCGTTGATTTGAACGATCTCACGATGCTTTACGTTGGAGATGCAATGCATGGCGCCTCAAAAATGAAATTCAGCGGCATTTATGAAAAGCTGATCCACGGTAGTCGAGATGGTCGGAGCGACCTATCTCATGAACTCTGCTCTTTTGAGGATGAGACGAACTATCGTTATTACAGTTTGGAAGACGGCAGTTATGAGCGGAGAGAGATGTTTGATGGCGAACGGATAGTTTCATCGGACGACGTCAGTTATAAAAGAGATTTCGTAGAAAAAGTTAAAACGATCTCATTTTCTGAATTTGAGTTCGATTCAACGTATGGTATGTATAAATTGAACCGAAGCTCGGAGCATTCTTCCGATTTTGATTATCGCGACGTTTACGTTAAATTCGCAAATGGCAAGCTCGTTTATATACACATAGGAGATATCGATAGTTCTTCCGATTACACGGCTTTCTATGATTTCGGAGCGACCGAGATTGCGACTCCCAATGTCTCTAAGACGTATACTCTGACCGATGAATACGACGGCAATAAGAGCAACTACTACCATTACTTCGTTTTCGAATGTGGCGAAGAAAAGAGAACGTTTCAAGATGCTTATGAACAGCATTTTTATGAGGCCAACGATGAGTATGAGGCTATCTGCTCAATATGTGGCCATCAATGCCAACATTCTTACTCTAGCGGAACCCCCTACTGCAGTTATTGCCGTTATGCTCATGTCCATGAAATCAATGATGAGGGGTGGTGCTCGGCTTGTGGCAGAAGCGATGAAGCAAGCATGCGCATGGATAATCTATTCGTTTTGAGTTTCGCTTATTCGAAGCGCGATAGCTTCACGGTCAAAAAAGAATACTATTACGGCGATCAAACTGAGCCTAGCTCCGTGGAAACCTCCTATATCACGTCAACGAAAGAAAAAATAGTCAGCGGGAAAAATATTGAATATCACGTGAACCACTTGGTCGAAGAAGATGGATATTATTATGGCTGGTCCGATAATTATTCGAGTTCCGACGGGGGGACCACATGGCATCAATGGACGTATGATGACTGGAACTCCAGATACTTCCTATTTGTTTATGAAACATATCTTTACCCACTAAATAGGCTTTCTTATCCATACATCGACACTTTCAAGCAGGACGAACAGAACGAAAACGTTTATGTTTATAACAAAGTCGAAGATTACGAAGAAGAAACGGTCATCATTGAATTCCTTCCTGAAGGAGGCGTCAAATCGATGCGGATCATCAGGTTAGAATATTCCTCTGATTCCTGGAGCGGATCCAAATACCTTAAGGGTAAAGAGGTGATTGAAATAACCGACATCAATAACACGGACTTCAATCTCCCAGATCTTAGCGCCGCGAGTTAATTAGTGGGCATAAACGCTTGACCATCAAAAGGATTTCCCTCGTTTCCGAAATCCTTTTGTTTATTCGCTCACTCTTCCATCAACGGCGCGCTTTCGCCAGCACTGCCCTTCTTGACGATAACGCGTGTGAGAATCAAGGCGTAAATCGCGCCAACTGCCTCTGCGATATAACTGCCCCACCATATACCGTCCATCCCGAAGTAGCGGCCGAATAAATATGAGGCAACAAACAAAACGAGAAGAAGGCGGAGGAAGGTGACAATCAAAGGATGAATGCCGTTCCCATAGCTTTGGAGTATGCCATTCGAGACAAGGCAAATGGAGGCAATCAAGAAAGTGGGCGCGATGATCCTCGTGAGCTTCACGCCAGTATCCACCCAGACTTCATTGAGATGGAAAAGGAGGAGCAATTCTTTCGGGAAGATTTCGAAAATCACGATGCCGATCGCGGCGACGATGAAAGCATATAGATACCCATATAAAGCGGTCTCTTTTGCTCGCTTTTCATTCCCGCTCCCATGGTTATAGGAAACAACTGTCAGCATGGCGTTCACTAGTCCGTATAAGGCCATGAAGATGAAGTTTTGGAGCTTATAGTAGACCCCATAGATCGCTACAAGCATATCCTGCGTAGAGCCATCGTTCTTATATAAGAGCATGAAGACGAACTGGAAGACGAGAGGCTGAAGGCTTTGGATGGCTTGTAGAAAAATGCCAGGGAGGCCGATATGGAGAATCGCTTTGAGCGAGGATAATTCAAAGCGGATATCCTTTTTGCGGATGACTACCTCTTTCGCGCAGCATTTCACCAAAATGAAGCCGACGATCATGGACACTATTTGGCCGAGGACGGTGGCAATTGCCGCCCCTTTTACGCCCATATTGAGCGTCAAAATGAAAATAGGGTCGAGGACGATGTTGGTGACGGCTCCCGCAAGTTGCATAATCATCGCCAAAGAGGATTTCCCCGTCGCTCCTAAGGTTCTCTCGCTCACTAATTGGAGAAGCTGTGCGAAAGAGAAAATGAAGCAAATGCCTAAATATTCGGCGCCCATCTCGATGACAATCTCGTCATTCGTGAAGGCCGTGAAATAGATTTTCCCGAAATATATCGCTAGACCGAAAGCGAGGAAAACCACATAGAAGATAAGCATCAAGATGTAGCCGTTGATGCAGGATTTCGCGGCTTTTTCGCTATCATTTTTCCCAAGTGATTTGGATAGTACCGCATTCACCCCGATACCCGTTCCAATGGCTACCGCCACCAAAAGCATCTGAAGGGGGAAGGCGTAGCCTAAAGCGGTGATGGCTTTCTCGTTGAGCGGAGCCTCCATCATGCCGATGAAGATGCTGTCGACGATGTTATAGAGGGCGCTTACGATCATCGAGAACATCATCGGGATGGCGACCTTTAATAGCAAAAGCGGGACTTTCTCGTAGCCCATGCGGTTGTTTGTGGTTTTTTCCATAAAAAATACCTCGTGATGAGACCTCAGCTTACAGATCTAGGTCCAAAATCCCACGGGGCGAAAAGAAAGCTCGGCTTTGGAAAAATCCACCGTTATTTTCGGAGAGGATTATAAAAACGGATTGGCGGAAAAGCAAACGGATTTTTAAGCTTTTTATCC
>CAVIFQ010000052.1:0-5336 GCA_963642055.1 Roseburia hominis
TCCTGGAACTTCAGCCAACGCGGCGCATACATCCCGTTTTCGAAAACGGTTTTGGCCTCTATCAAATACTCTGGACAGTAACACTTGACGGCTTTGTATGACTTCACGGTGTGGTGCTTCAGGAAATTGTCGAGTTTTCGCACCGACTCAAAGGCTTTGCGATTTTTAACGTTTTCGAGTTTTTTGCTTTTATCACCATGCGCCAACTCCTTAATATGGCCTTCCATCTCCTTAAAGGTAAAAGCATCGCCAACATTCCCTCTTTTGCGAAACATCAAAGCCATTGCCCGGTCGCATTCGGCGGCGATTCTTTGGATATAGGAACAATAAAGAGTCGTGACAACGTCTTGATATTTAGGCTCTCTTTCCATGGCTTTGCAAAAGCCTATCGTTTGAGCCTCATCGAAAGCGTCTTCGCCGGATCTCCTCATAATGGCGCCTAGAAACGCCTTTTCGCCCACATCAGCTGGTGTAGTGATTGCTTTTATCGCTGGGGCAAACTCGTTGAGCCAATCTGCCCTGAGATTCTTGATGATGGCGCAAGCGATATTCACGCCGTAATCGTCAAAATACACTTTTTTGGGAATCAAATAAGGAGTGGGCCGGTTTCCGCTCATGGAGTCGCGCCAAAACTCGTGCGCGCCCATATCTTCTAGGCTCTTGCGGAAACGTTTCGTATCCACGTGAACGCGCCCACCGCGGATAAAAATGCCGTAGTATTCCTTGCTACGAACATCAGCCATTCGCTCATTGCGATCGACTGCTGAATAATCGTGTCGGGCTCTTTTTCGCTCCCGCTTCATATTTCTTCCTCTTTTGTCCAATATAGGAGGCCAGATGCACCACTCCACGCCGAGAGGTCCCAGCGTCATAGGCGCGGCACTATAGACATATCCATGCTCCTGACCCCAAGACAATTATAGTTTCTCTAGCCATTTGAATACACACACTGAAAATACTCATGACGCCAATACTTGTAAGGTATAATGTCTTCAGGGGAAGAGGCTACAAACCCAATATGGACTTAGGTCCCGGAGGAGGTTTGAAGCCATGACCAATAAAGATTGCTTCTCCGTACAATTAGTCGACAGCGTAAAAGAAGAGATTAAATGCTGCTCAAAATACGTATCTCGCGAGGATCTAGCCGAAAGGTTTGGAACATCGAGGGAGACGTTATGCAGGAAAATAAATGACCCCTACAAAATGAGCATCGCCGATCTCAGCTTGATCGCTGACTCGCTAGGAAAGAGCTTGCGTTTCTACTTCGAGTAGAGCGTGAGCTCTTTTTTGTGATGGATTCCGTCACATTGAGGAGGTGAGGATAAAAAACAAGCGTAAGTTGGTCTTAAAGGAGGTCAATAGACCAATGAATAAAGAAAAAATACATCTCGCGGATATCGCGGGATACCAAGAAGAAAAAGAAGAAGCTATCAAGCTCATCGATATCCTCAGTAACTACGAGCTCTATAAATCGAAAGGGGCATCCATCCCGAAAGGGCTGCTCCTATGCGGAGAGCCAGGCGTAGGCAAAACGATGTTCGCGAAAGCCATCGCCATAGAAGCTGAGGTGCCTTTATACGAATTCGAGTCAAGCGAATACGATAATGAAGAAGAAACGGCAAAATCGCTGAAATCCTTGTTTGCGAAAGCCAAAAGCACCGTCCCGTCTATCATTCTCATCGATGAACTGGATGAGCTCATAAGTTCAACCGACCAATCCGGGTTCTACGGGTTCCAATCCGACTATTCTAGGAAAACGCTTAAAACGCTTTTGACTGAGATAGACGGCATCAAATCATCTGATGGCATTCTTCTTATCGCCACCACCAACAGCAAAAGAACCATCCCACCCTCATTAATAAGGAGCGGGAGACTAGAAAAGCAGATTACCTTCCGCGCCCCAACTGCCCTAGACCGCTCCGCGATTGCCTCACTGTATTTAGAAAAAGCGGGCGCGAGTTATATCAATGCGGATGATATTGCCACAAAAACGAACGGCTTCACCGGAGCCGACATCAAATCCCTCATCAACGCCTCTCTCATCGAAGCGACCAGGAAGAAAGAAAAATTATCCTTGGAGATCATACGTGAGGTGATCCCCACCATCCGCTTTGGCGAAATCAAAAAGGGGAGAGTAGGAGGAGCGAGCGATTCAATCTGCTATCACGAAATCGGCCACTTCCTCGCCCAACTTGGCTTAACGGGAGAAGTAGGTTCAATCTCCGTTGAAAGGTATGGCCTTATCGGAGGAAGGGTCGAGTTCGATGATAAAATAGGAAACCCCTTCAAATCCAGGGTCGACGATCGCTCAGCTGAGGAAATCCTCGACTTAATAGTTGTCGATTTAGGTGGAATGGCGGGCGAAGAGATATTCCTCAAGAAACGATACTGCGGGAGCGCTGCCGATTTATCGAGCGCGATGGATAAAATAAACCTGGTCTTCAGCAGCGCCGCCTTAGGCTTTGAATACATGTCATCCTTCGATATCGAGTGCGAGTCAAAAGGCCGCTTCATGAAAGCATCAATCTCAAACAAAGAAAGCCTCAGCAAGCGAAACGCGAAAATCATCGAAATACTTTATGAGAAATTCGATAAAGCCAAAGAGATCGTGAAAGAATGGCAAGAGTTAGGAAGAAAGATATACCCGCTTCTAAAAGAAAGAGGATCATTATCGAAAGAGGAACTCGAGAACCTCGTTAACGATTATCGAAATGAGAACCAAAATGAAATCACTGCTTAAAGCAATCAACACCTTCAATTGGCACTTGTGGCTCGCTTTGGTGGCCACTCTCCTCCTTCCAGCCCTCTATCAAACTCTCCGTATCTATTTCCTTGGCAATATGCCAGGGGATTACGGGGTGAATATCGCTTCGCAGCTATCCTGGGTGAATCTCATTTACGAAATCGTGGAAGAGGCGTTCATATTGCCTTTGTTCTATATCCTCGGCAAATCGCTCGGTGATAAAGAGGAGCTTGAGAACAAAACAAGAGTCGGCCTAATTATCTCCGCTGGCGCTTATTTACTCCTCTCTATCTGCATCATCATCTTCGCTCGTCCTTTATGCGTGGCGATGGCAAGCGACCCTTCAACGCTTGAAGAGACCGTCACTTATATCCGCATCGAGTCGGTAGCGAACTCCATCTCCATCGTCTATAAGTTCATCACCGTTCTCCTCGTCAGCATCGGCAAAGACAAATACATGTATATCGAGTTGGCCATCAAAATGGCTTTGTCCATGATTCTTGATACTTTCCTTATCTCCTCTTTGCCTATCTCGGCTCATCTAGGGGTGAACGGCATCGCCATATCGAATATCATCGTTTCCTCCGTGCTTGTAGTTGCTGCCTTCTTCATGCTCAAGCGTGAAGATATTCGCATCTTTCATAAAGTGAAGCTCGACTTCAGCTGGCTTAAGGAATACGGAAGGGTCGGCCTATTCTCTGGCCTTGAATCACTCGTGAGGAATCTCGCCTTCATGGTGATGGTCTCGCGTCTAGTGAACCTTATCTCTGAGCAAGGCACCTATTGGCTCGCGAATAGTTTTATATGGACCTGGCTCTTGCTCCCAGCCACCGCTTTATATGACGTGATCAAAAAAGAGACGGCGGAAAATAAAGGCAATATCCGCAGTAAAACGCTTGGATATCTGGTTATTTCCACTCTCTTCTCTGTTCTTTGGTTTATGAGTATCCCTCTTTGGAAACCCTTCCTTCAATATGTGCTCAATATCGAGAACTATGAAATCGTCTTCCATGTGGTTCTCATCCAATCGGGCTTCTATATCGCCTATATCTATAACTGCGTCTTCGATGGAACGATATACGGAAGAGGCAAGACCCAATATATGCTCATCCAATCCATCGCAACCAATCTCCTCTATTACCTCACGATGTTCATTTTATGGAAGGTGGGAATCTTTGAACCAACTCTCACTAGAATAGCCCTTATGTTTGGCGTAGGCATCGCGCTTGATTTGATACCGACGATAGGCTGCTACATCTATTTGCTCAAGGTGGAACAAGTGAAGCCAGCGTGGAATCTTCTAAAGGAGGAGGCCCATCAATGAGATACCTATTCTTCGACACCGAATCAGCGAATAGCTTCAATAATGTCCACAAGATGTGCGAGTGGGGATCGCTCATGAGCAATGAAGCCTTCCTTATCTATCCTGGCAGCAAGAAGGATATGCTCATCAATCCTGGAAGGGATGGCAAATTCAAACTGACGGGGAGAAAAGGAAGCCGGGATTTGATCCTGTCTCACCCTTATGAAGAGTATCTATCAGCCCCGCTTTTCGATAACCGCTACGCCGGCATTGAGTTCTTGCTTGCTCAAAAAGAGACGATGATCTTCCTTTGGGCGGCGGAAAACGATATTCAGGCCGTGCTAGATCAGTGCCATAGATATCGTCTGCCTCTTCTTTCCTTCGTCTCTTACGATGTTCAAACGCTCTTCGCTTCTCTTTTCCCTGAGAGCAAAGAGGTGCCCTCGTTAGAAAAGGCCATGGCCGCGCTTGAGCTGAGCATAGACGGAATAACGCCCCATAAACCTGACGATGACGCTTTGATGACGTCATCGATCCTAAAAGCCTTATGCGCGAAAGCGGGCAAAAGCGCATCAGAGCTCGTCAAAGAATGCCCTCAGTGTCGAAAGGAATCCCTATCCACTTACGCGAAACTGAAAAAGCTCAATAAGAAAAAGGAAGAGCAAAAAGAGAGGATGAGCGCCTTAGCCCCATATCACGCTGAGCTCAATGCCATCCTCGCTCAAGGGATTTCAGAAGGAACTCCTAAAGAAAAAGTATTCAGTGTCTCCGCCAAAATGAAGATGCATATCGATGAAACTCTGCCCAAAATCAAAGTCTGGCTAGAGCGCGGATATCATTTGCGGAGAAGTCTCAACGCCGCATATCTAGTTTATTACGATGAGGATGAGCGCAGAGAACTTGAATCGAAGCTCAACTTAGAAGAGCTGAAGCTTGTCTCCGCCGACGAATTCGATGTCATAACGAGCCGCCTTAATGAAGATGATTGAGAGGCAAGCACTAGAAATAAGCGTGCCTTCAACCACCATTTATGGTTGCCATTAAGTAGTCGAACAAAACCGCCATTTCTAGATGTTTCTAGATAATTGTTTCGATGTTATGCGCTCTTTTCAAAATGTGGTCACCTCAATTTCTAGGAGTTTCTAGATAATTTCTAGATGTTCTAGATGAGGGAGGATGCCGCTACAAAGGCATCCAAATGTTATGAGGATGAAGCACAAGGCAACACATGCCTACGCTACCTAAATCTATATTTGCCCTTGCCTAGGCCTCTCACCTCTATAACGATCC
>CAVIFQ010000053.1:0-4220 GCA_963642055.1 Roseburia hominis
GCGTGATTGTCAGGATCACGTCCTCGCCCAGCGCCGCCTCGCTCTTGTCGGCGGTTATTATGTTGGGTGAAAATAGGCAATTTGGCGATAGATAGTAGCCTCGCGCAACGCGCGAGGCGCTCGATTTTTCAGCAAATTTGCATATTGAATGATTGCTTAAGAAATCTATGCGATTTATACGCTGGTAAAACCGTATCTTGAAACGATTTCAGGCTGGTTTTGCTGGGATTTTCGCTTTGGCGTAATTAAAACGGGAGACCTTGCGCCATTTCCTTTTTTTCTCGGTTTTATGGTCTTCGGTATTTTTCAGATTGCAGGCAATATAGGCTTCACCAAATTGGACAATTTAACATTCACCAATTTTGGCAATTTATGATTAGCCAATTTGGGTAATTTAGGGTTCACCAGTTCTGGGAATGAAACGATAAATCTCAGCGAAGCGACTGCGCCTATCGACTTAGAACTCTTCTCGGAAATTGGCGGAGTTCGTTATTGAGGTGAAGTTTGCTACTGGAGAGTCGAGCGATTCTGGTTTCGGATGCCTTTTGGTTCTTTTGCTTGATGCAGGTTTTTAGGTTCCTTTTCGTTTTGACATTTCTAGTGGCTGACCTATCATTTCTATAGATTCATGGGGGCATATTCTAAACAAAACGGCAATCTATCTATATATTCGCTTTTTCGGCGAGCGATTCGCTCAATCGGTTATTTATCGATTCGCCTTTAAGGGGACAATTAACGAGAGGTCTTTGATTATGGAATTTGGCGAAAAGCTTAAGGAAATGCGAAATGAGAGAGGCATGACGCAGCGCGAACTCGCGGAAGCGCTGCATGTCAGCTTTCAAACGGTCAGCAAATGGGAGAGCGGCATCAATGAGCCGGATTTCGCAACGCTGAAAGAACTTGCGAAGATTCTCTCGACCACGACGAGCGAACTCCTCGGCGAAGAGTCATCGGTAAGCGAAGCTGATAAACCGAAAGACGATTTCTTGGGATATTGCGATACCTGCAATAAAGAGATTCATAAGAAAGATAAGAAGCACAGCGTCGAGAAGAAATCACCAAACGGGATAAAAGAAACCGTATTGGTTTGCGATAGCTGCTTCAAAAAGCGAGAGGAAGAGACCAACGAGCGTATCAAAGAGATTAATGCGTCGATAAAGAAAGATGAGCAGAAGAAGTCCTCCTTTTCCTTCGTCAGCGGGAAGAAATCGCTGATCGGTGGCATTATTGCGGGGATTATCGGAGCGATAACGATCCTCGTTCTTGCGATTATGAATTATTCCGAGGTTGGGATATTGTGGACGATACTAGGCCCTATCCTTGGGGGATATGCGTTGTTGTCCACTATATATTGCTTATTCTCATATACCTATATCAGCGAGATCTTCGTTGATATAGCTTCTTGGTCGATTAAGTTTCCTGGGATCATCTTCAGTTTCGATTTGGATGGGATAATCGGGTTTATCGTCATGAAGATATTCTTTATGGTCTTGGGGATCTGCTTGTCTATCGCTGTCTTCCTTTTGGCTCTTGCCGTATCGGTCATATTGTCTATCTTCTCTTTCTTTCCTATCCTTTTATATAAGCAAGCAAATCATTAAGGGGGTCTATATAACGATGAAAAAAAGCTTATTGCCGTTTCTATCAACTTTACTTCTGATTGGTTGTTCTCCGACTGCTATCTCTTCCTCTTCTAGCGAGCTCACCAAATACACCGTGACTTTCGCCAATACCACTCTTTCTAACGCGGAAGTGGCGGAAGGTGGCAGTTTGGCAAAACCTTCCGACCCAAATAAAGACGGGTATCTATTCGTGGGCTGGTATTTGGATTCAGCGTGCAGCAAAGAAGCTTCTTTCCCACTCACCATTACGGCCGATACCACTATTTACGCCTCTTACTATAGTTACGAAGAGGCCTTCAAGAAGGCGAGAGAGAACACCATCGGAGAAGGGGTGGACGGGTATGAATATGACTATACGCTTGATGTATCCGTCACTTACGCTGGCGCCGGATTAACGGGCAAGACGGTTGGCAACTCCAAGTACAACGCCAAAAATAGTGATGTCTCTTATTACGATGAGCATACCAATTCCGGGGCTCTCTTCTATGATGGCTCGAAATACAAAATCAAAAAGGGCAAGGATCTGCATGAGATATCGCTAGATGAGAACGGCGTCATCAAGAAATACGAGATCGTATCCGTTGATGATAGTTACCGTTACGACTCATCGTCTTTCGCGAAAGCCGTTTTCGAATACGATGATGAGGATCTTAAGAACATCGAGAAGACCTCAGTTGCCGGGCAATACAAACTCAACACCGCGTTCAATTTCTCAAGCGCCGTCTCAATTCTCGGCAGTTACGTCAATCATCCGATGGTAGAGGCAATCGTTGGCAAACTACCTTCGACGAGTGTTGATACAGCGATGTATGTGGGCTTTGATAAGGATAAGCTGAGCAGCTATAAGTACACGATGAAAATCGATGTCACCGGCATCAAGTTCGATCTTACTTACGCCTTATCCTTCAAAAACATCGGCGTGGCTCCGACCATCAATCCGAAATCGTTCGGCAATGTCTATGTTTCAAGTAGCGATATCGCTCAAAGCAAAGCCAAAGCGGAGAAGCTCATAAACGAATACAAAGCCCTTGAGCATTCTTCTTATGACTACAAAGCGAAGACTGCGGTGGGATACGAAGGCAAGAACGATATCAATGCCACCGTGAAGGGATTCACCAAGCGGAAGGTTGATGATAGCAGTGTCTATTTCTTGAATGATTACGAAGTTGATACCGACCATAAGAACGCCGATCTCTATAAAGAGAAAGACCTTGCCGATTGCCATGCGGGGCGCACGAAACTCTCAAACGGAGAAGTGCACGATCTTAAAAAGAAGCTCTTGTCAGGATATGAGGATCTAGGAGTCGTTACTCCCTCCTCTGATGACTATTATCTCCTCGATATACTCTCCTCTTTATCTTCGACGAGCTTCGTTCAAGAGATTACGAATGAAGATAAGAATACCGTTACTTATTCCTTTGGTGGGGTGGATGCGACTGCCAAGAGCCTATTGGGGTATTTCAATAATTCGTTGAGGCTTAACCCTTTAGGAGCCTGCTCTTCCTCCGTTCTAGCCTTCGGCTCCTTCAATGAAAGTTCCGTTTCTCTTGATGATTTCGAATGCCGGATCAACGCGAAAGCGGGTTCTCTTTCATCAATTGAGCTAGAGATGAACGGGCTCTTTAAGACCTCTTTCCCCGAATCGAGGGACTTCACGACTGAGAAAGAGGCCAGTTTCTCTCTTTCTTTCTCGTTGACCACTAACGACAAAGGAAAGAATTATGAGCCATCGAGCAAAGTGAGCGAGGTCAAATAAAATGAATATCGAAACAATCACCGTTAGAAGAGACGTTGCCGATTACGAGAAATTCGGCTGGAAGCAAACCGATACCAGAAGAACTGGTGGTAGGGCTAGACGCACTGAGTATATCCTCGCTCGAGACAAAGACAGGGCGAACTACCGTCTTATCGCGGCGCTTGAAAGGAAATACTTCAGTTTGAAGGCTCAGCTAAAAACCTATCAACCAGTTGAACCAGAAATTGCTTTGCTCTGTTTCGTATTGTTCATCATTCCTTTATTTATCTATTTGGGCGTCAAATACCACCAGAAGCAAGAAGTGATGGCCAATAACAGAACGATACTCGAAGAGATGAAGAAGGTAGAAAAAGAAGTAGCCCCGTTACTATAAAAAGAGCTTTTGCTTCCTTCCTAAAACAGTTCGAGAATAACGAATCAAGATAAAGCCCGGATGTGGCACCGATGACGGAGCCTCAACTGGACTTTTCGTTACGCGCGATTTGTTGCTGACCTTAGGTTAGATTACTTGAACTACGAGATTTGGGGTTTTCTGCTAGGACATCTGCCTTGATATTTGCTTGGACATTCCCGTGTTTATCGAATGTTTTTCGTATTGAGTCAATGAGGTAGCAGTTGATAATCTCGGCGTATGGAAAAAACGAAGTATTCTGCCGAATTCAAGGCAAAGGAGCCACGTGCATAATTGGCAGTCGCTCGACCTTTTTGCTGCGATTCTTGTTTTCGCTCACGCCCGGGCGCATTTGACTTTATAATTACGGTATATGAAACGTTCGACTTTGGCGGTCTTAAAGAAGACATCAACGTATTTGAAGAAAGAGAGCAAGCGCAAATACGTGTCT
>CAVIFQ010000054.1:0-3631 GCA_963642055.1 Roseburia hominis
GTAATGTGATTCTGGGTGACTCTCTTACGAAGTCGCTATGCAAGCGCTTCGGGTCAGTGTTTGAGGGTAATGTGATTCTGGGTGACTCTCTTACCTCAAAAATGACCAAAAACGAAATTCTAAGTTTGAGGGTAATGTGATTCTGGGTGACTCTCTTACTATGGATAACCGCAACAACGCGATGAAGTTGTTTGAGGGTAATGTGATTCTGGGTGACTCTCTTACTTAATGGACGAAATCGAATAAAGGAGTATCGTTTGAGGGTAATGTGATTCTGGGTGACTCTCTTACAAGCTCTCTCAAGATTGTATGCTTTCTCCAGTTTGAGGGTAATGTGATTCTGGGTGACTCTCTTACTCTCTTTCTGAAATGCTCAAAGGGGCTTTTGTTTGAGGGTAATGTGATTCTGGGTGACTCTCTTACGATAGTCTTTTAGCATTTCGCTTTGAGCGTGTTTGAGGGTAATGTGATTCTGGGTGACTCTCTTACTAGAAATCCAAGACAACGATTATATCTATATGTTTGAGGGTAATGTGATTCTGGGTGACTCTCTTACTCGCCTTGACGAGCGATGTTTCGGCTTGCTGTTTGAGGGTAATGTGATTCTGGGTGACTCTCTTACATTGTAGTTGCTTTGTATGCCCAAGAATATGTTTGAGGGTAATGTGATTCTGGGTGACTCTCTTACATAAAAACCCAAGCAGATACAATGAGGAAAGTTTGAGGGTAATGTGATTCTGGGTGACTCTCTTACGGAAGGCAACATAGCCGGCCAACAGCTCGCGTTTGAGGGTAATGTGATTCTGGGTGACTCTCTTACCGAGGCCAAGGCCCATCCCGATTTCGTGTGGTTTGAGGGTAATGTGATTCTGGGTGACTCTCTTACGCCGTCGTCGACATGGTCACTTCGATCGCGGTTTGAGGGTAATGTGATTCTGGGTGACTCTCTTACAGCCGGGAGCGCGACAAGGTCTTTGTGGAGTTTGAGGGTAATGTGATTCTGGGTGACTCTCTTACATGAGCCGTCGCCCTGGCATTGCCTGCGATTGTTTGAGGGTAATGTGATTCTGGGTGACTCTCTTACCTGAAGAAAATCCTCCTGCTATACCCCCTAGTTTGAGGGTAATGTGATTCTGGGTGACTCTCTTACGACGACGGAAAGCATTCCGGTGATGCCACCGTTTGAGGGTAATGTGATTCTGGGTGACTCTTCCGTTTTCGTGATTTTGAAGCGATTGAAGAACAATCAATTTTGAATAAGATTGATTGGAATTCAATCGCTGTTTTAATAAAGCGATTTGTAGGGATTTCCGATTTTTGAAGCCGCTTTTGCGGTGATTTTGCCAATTCAGCCCTCTCTTTTTAATGACTTTCCGGTTCTTTTCGCTTTGCCCTTCACGTAGTAATATTTCCCCCGTATGGAAATTGTTAGTTATTTATCATCGAGAGTCGAAGCCAGTGAGAAGCAGATTCGCGCTGCTTTGTCATTATTCGCTGAAGGGGCTTCTGTCCCGTTTATCGCTAGATACAAGAAAGAGGAAACGGGCGGATTAAGCGATATCGCTCTCCGCACTTTGGAAGAAGAAAAAGAGAAATTCGAGAAGCTTTCCGAAAGAAAAGAGACGGTTTTGAAAAGCATCAGCGAGCAAGGGAAACTTACTGATGAATTAAAAGAGCAAATCGAGAACTGCGATTCTTTGTCGTTACTAGAAACAATATATCGCCCTTATCGCCCCAAGAGGAAAACGAGGGGCAGTGTGGCCAAAGAGAAAGGTTTAGGCCCTCTTGCGGATTTCGTCAAAAGACAAGAAGGGAATCTAGAATCTTTAAAGCGATGTGCCTATACGTTCGTGAATCCTGAAAAGGGCGTGAATAATGTCGATGAGGCGATTGCTGGTGCTTTGGATATCCTCGCTGAAGAAATAGGCGATAACCCATCCTTCTATTTGCTCGGAAAGGGCTATATCTATAAGACTGGCAAAATCAAAGCTAAAGAGACAAAAGAAGATACCGATAAGAAATACGCCAATTACGATAATTTTTTGACTCCGGTGAGCCGTATCAAATCGTATCAGACGCTCGCCTTATTAAGGGGCAAGAAAGAGAAGAAACTCACTTTCTCTTTCGCTTATGATGAGCTCACCATCATCAATCACATCGCTAGAGAGGTGATTAAGAGAAACTGCCAATATAGCGATCTCCTCAAAGACATGATAACTGACGCCTATAAGCGTTTGCTCGCTCCTTCTATTGAGAACGAAATCGTCGGTGAATTGTTTGATAAAGCCCAGGATTCTTCGCTCGCTTTGTTCAGAAAGAATCTCATGCAGCTTCTTTTGGGCGCGCCGCTTAAAGGCAAGAAGATACTCGGTTTTGATCCAGGATATAGGAATGGCTGCAAACTCGCTCTCATCGATATGAACGGCAAGGTGCTTTCCTCTTGCATCATCTATCCGACAATCGGGAAAGAGAAAGAGGCTGAAAGAACCCTATTATCCTTATATAAAGAATATGGGTATGAGGCTATCGCGTTAGGGAACGGCACGGCTAGCAGAGAGAGCGAAGCCTTCCTGAAGAAGTTCTTATCCTCAAACGGGCTAGAGAATGTCTCTTTGACCATCGTTAATGAATCGGGTGCTTCCGTTTACAGTGCTTCCCCTCTCGCCATCAAGGAATTCCCGAATATGGATATCGAAGAGCGTTCGGCCGTCTCTTTGGCTAGACGCCTCCTCGATCCGATGGCGGAACTCGTGAAGATACCGCCTGAAAGCATCGGGGTTGGCCAATATCAGCACGATATGGATGAGACTAGGCTCAAGGAAACGCTTAAGGCAGCTTCGATTGACGCGGTCAATGAAGTGGGGGTGTGGCTCAATACCGCTTCTATATCTCTTCTCAAATATGTTTCTGGTCTCAATGAGAAAGTAGCCACCTCCATTGTCACTTATCGCGATGAGCATGGTTCTTTCGCCTCAAGAGAGGAACTCAAGAAAGTGAAGGGACTAGGAGAGAAAACCTACCGCGATGCCGCCGGTTTCTTGCGGGTCAATAACGATAACCCGCTTGAAAGAAGCGCGGTACATCCAAAGGATTATGAAGCAACTTACGCTCTCCTTAAGGAATTAGGGGTTGCCTTAAACGAAGTGGGGAGTGAGAAAGCGAATACCGCTCTTTCATCTCTCAAGGATATTGCGGGCACCGCAAAACGCCTAGGGATTGGTGAATACACTCTCTCTGATATTATCGAGGAACTTAAGAAACCAGGACGCGATCCTCGCGATAGCAGCGTCTCCGCCGTCTTGGATAACAAAGTAACTTCCATCGACGATTTAAGCGTTGGCATGATGATGAACGGAACCGTCAGGAATCTCGCCGATTTCGGGGCTTTCGTCGATATCGGCGTCCATAATGACGGGCTCGTCCATATCTCGGAAATCGCCGACCATTTCATCCATCATCCAAGCGAGGAGCTATCCTTGGGCGAAATCGTCAAAGTAAAGGTGATCGGGGTCGATAAAGAGAGGAAGCGTATCTCTTTATCCATAAAGCAGGCGAAAGAGTGAGCGTTTGCCTCTTGGTAGTGTTTCTTTCGTGTATGTCTCCCACGATGTCTGATGGCATTATCATAGGC
>CAVIFQ010000055.1:0-3561 GCA_963642055.1 Roseburia hominis
CTTGGAACGATTCATTGTCTTGGTTTAGATAATTTGACATGAGCGTGCCCTCCTTCCCCTATATTGTAGCGTAAGAAAACGGCGCTCCATCGAGGAAAAAGCCCTACTAAAAAAGCGATCATCGCTTGTTTCGTCGATAATCGCTCATTTTGTTTTGAAGAGAAGAAACCGTTAAAGCTTGTATTCGTCTAAGGCTGGAGTGGCGTTGCCATCATAATCGAACAAGCACTGGTTGGCCCATTCGTTATGCGTTGGCTTATTAATCTCGCCAGTATAGGTTTCGCCTTCTTTAGAGGCCCACTCTAGACCCTCTAGAGGTAGCCAAAGTGGCTCCCAGTAGTAGATAGCCCCAATATCGTGCTCTTTCGCTTTCTTCAATAAAGTCGCGATGAATTCCTTTTGGCCTTCTAGAGTAAGCGGATATGGCTGATAGACGCCCTCTTGCTCGAAGAATTTCTCGGAGATGAGATTATCCCCGTAATTCCCGTTCGAAACGAAAGGCGCCATCGTGAAGCCATAACCCGTTTCCACAATCCAGATAGGCTTATGGAATTTCGCTTGAAGATTGGTCACATTCGCGAAAAGCATATCGAAGGTGCCGTGCCAATACGGGTAATAGGATAAGCCGATGATGTCGAAGTCGACTCCACGCGCAGTGATTTCGCGGTAGAACTCCTCGTGACGCTCCTTATCCCCGCTCTTCTCGAGGTGGATGATGAGTTTGCTAGAAGGAGAAGCTTCACGCGCCCCTGCTACGCCAGCTTTAAGAATCTTCGCAAGATTGTCGTAGCCAAGTCTCACTCCGCCATTCGGGTTATCATCAAGCTTCCCAAGCGGCCAAAGCATGCCGTTGGTGATCTCATTCCCGATTTGGATATAAGGAAGAGCGATGCCTTCTTTCTCGATGGCTTTGATGGTCGAGACGGTGTATTCATGCACTTTCTCGACAACCTCATCGAGCGAGAGCCCTCTCCACGCTTTCGGGAGGAGCTGCTTCCCTGGGTCGCACCAGAAGTCGCTGTAATGGATATCAAGAAGGATGGAGTAGCCAATCTTCTCGGCTTCTTTCGCAAGTTTGATGAAAGCAGGCAAATCGACGGTGCCTCCTCCGTATCTATGACCATTCTCATCATATGGGTTGATCCATAAGCGGAGGCGCATGCTTTTTACGCCGTTATGGTCATGAAGGAACTTCCAGGGCTCAACTTCTTGCCCTTTATAGAAATAATGCGGATTTTTCGCATTGACCTCTAGCTGGGTCGATGCGTCGATGCCCAAAAACATCATAACTCTCCTTTTTTGTAAGGATGCCAAGAGATGGGCTCATTGTCTTCGTTGAGCGAAGTGATGCGGTCAGCGATGTGACCGTATTTGAGCTTGATCATCTCGTTCCACTCCTTGACTTTGTTCTCATCGCCATGGTAGCAGCATCTGATGCAGTAATACTCGTGCTTATCTTCATCGTAGAACATATCGATGTCGATATCGCGCATGAAGCACTGCGGGCAGCGGTAATTCAATTTTCCTTTTTTACTTTGAGCCATGAGGTGAATTCTCCTTCCTTCGTGAATCTCTTCTTGACGCTGAGGCGGAACATCGGCGAGAAGGCGATGCCTTCTTCCACGCGCCCTAGATAGCCTTTATCCTCACTCCCCATCTCCACAACGGTGTTGATTTGCGGGACGATGGCGCGCGCGGTGCTTTCTTCATTTTCGATGTGGCGCATCTTATAGGCATAAGAGAGGCTTTCTTTCTTATTTCCTTCTGTCTCTAGAGTGATGCCCGTCATATCATCGCTATACTCGTCAATGCCGTAGCAGCCGACCAGATAATCCTCGATCTCGATGCCTTTTTCATCGAGCGGCGAGAGGATTTCTCTCGTCGTCACGATTTCGCCCGTCCCCTTCTTGAAGAGGTATTTCGAGCGCATTTTGACCTTAATATCGCTGAAGACCACATCAAATTCATTGGTGGTCAAGAGGATATCTTCGCCGACCTTGCTATAGCTAGCCATCGTTCTTTCAAGCGCGAGATCGACTTCCTCATTATCGCGTTTGATGACGCAGCTCTTGAGTGTGCCTTGTCCCGCGTAATGGGTGAAGAAGCCAGCTCTGTAATTGGCTTGGATGATATAAGGATAGGAACAGTTATAGGCGTTGCCTGTCCCAATCCCGACTGGCAAATCGAGTTTGCCGACGTAAGGATTGAGGCAAATCATGGCTCCGCCCTGATTGAAGTCGAGGCAAACGCGCATGAAGGGATCGTAATACCAGAAGTATTCTTTGTCTGACCCGTATAGGACATCTTTCCAAAGCGCCACTTCCGGCTCCATGTAAGAAGGATGCTCTTCTCTATAATAGTCAGCGTATTCGCTCATCGTCATATCGACGAGCTTTCCTTCTTTCTTGAGCTTCGCGTAATAATCAAGCCCATCGCAATACGATTTGCGGAGGAGCTCATATGGCTGTTCCCATCTGCCAGCCTTATTAAGCCAGCCTGGGCCCACGAACATCATGTTGTAGGAGTGACCATTGTTATATTTCCCCTGCTCGCGGTACATATCGACGAGGTTGAAGAAATACGGGAGCTCGTTATCTTGGTAGATCATCCCGCGGAGAACATTCTGCGGGTGGGTGCCGAAGTTGGAGCCATTGCCATCGAAGCAGGCCATCAAATCGCGCGAAAGGTGCGGGATAGCGACGATTCCAGAATCATCAGCCTCGCTCTCAGCCGGGAGACAGCTATTGACTTTGGAAGGGATCCATGGGGCCCATGGTCCGCCATCGATGAAGGTGTACCAGCTGTTATTGGTGGTGTGATAGCATTTCACGCCCTCTTCCCAGCAAGTGGCGATCGCGCATTTGACCATCGGATACTTCTTCTTGATGTAGTTGATGGTATAGGCATCCATGTAATAGGAGCCCGTCGATTCCGGATAGAACCCGAATTTCTCGTAGAATAACCCAAAGACATCATCGACGATTTTCTCTTTGTCCTCATTCGAGAACATCCAGATGCAGAAATCCTTGGTTTTGTATTTCTCGTAGAATTGCTCGCAAGGGAGGCCGAGTAAAGTAAGAGCGATTTCATCGCCATACTTCTCGTGGTCGCGCTTCGCGAGCTCTACGACTAGATCGCTAAAAAGCGAAGCGTAGGTCATCTCGATTGTCGTCTTTAGACCCCGTTTATGGGCCTCTTCTTGCTGAAAGATGAAGATCGATAATGACTCATCAAGCAAGGCGCTTGAAGTCAAATCGTCGCTCTTTCCGCTCTGTGTCGTCTTCTGAGCGTACTCCGGCGCCATCTCGGGCCGGTCGATAAGAGTAAGTACGAACTTATTCTCCATATTTTCTCCTTAATTTAGGCGCTTTTCGCAAAGCTCCAGTCGTCGTTGTGACCCCATGATTCGGCTCCCGCTGCGGCATCAAGCCCAATCGTCACATCGCTTGTTTTATCAATCACGATGCCTGGGATTGACCATTCTACCAAACCAGCATCGTAACCTTTACAATTACTGAGCATTGAAACCGCTTTCTTTTCGCCGTCTCCAATCTGGTACCA
>CAVIFQ010000056.1:0-3398 GCA_963642055.1 Roseburia hominis
TAGAGATATTCATCGTGATGAGTTCTCGCGATGATGATTTTGGGATAGGCGTCTCTGATCGCTAAAAGGGAGGAGCATTCCCTTTTGAATGTTTCCTCGTTATCGATATATTCGCTGACTTGGACATAGATTTTCTCGTCTTTCGCTAAGGCCAGGAAATCTATTTCTTTCTGGTAGAGTTTGCCAACGTATACCTCGTAGCCTCTCCGTAGCAGTTCCAAGAACACGATATTCTCTATCGCGCTGCCATAATCCATGTTCTTGGTCCCGTTTATGGCGTATTTGAACCCTATATCGCACAAATAATATTTATCGCCGCTCGATAAATACCTTTTGCCTTTGAGATCGTATCTTTTATCTCTATAGAACATAAAGGAGTTCTCGAAATAGGAAAGGTAGTTAGAGACGGTTTTCCTGGTGATTGAGCTTCCGTCTTTGTTCAAAGCGACAGAGATATTATTCGGCGACAACAGCTTCCCGACGTTATCGAGCATGAAAAGCGATATCTTGCTCAGCTCATTCACGTTCCTGATTCTGTATTTCTCAACCAGATCACGCAGCAAAATCGTATTGTAGACTTCTTTCAGATAATTGGTTTTATCCTTCTCCTCTTCATAACTTAAAGAGCCTGGCATCCCGCCATATTCCAGATATTCGTCGAAGAGTTCTTCTTCCTTCCCTACCCCTTTATACGCGAGGAACTCCTTGAAGGAAAAAGGGAAAACTTCGATCGTTATCGCTCTGCCCGTGAAAAGAGTCGCTAAATCGGAGCTGAGGAGAAAGGCGTTCGATCCCGTTAGATAGATGTCGAACATGTTCTTGGAATGAAGGCTATTGATGGCGAGCTCGAACTTGTCGCATAGCTGCACTTCATCGATCAGCAAAAGGTTGTGCTTATCTTTTTCATATCTATCCAAAACGTATTGGTGCAGCTTTTTATAATCCAATAAATCAGCATAATCCAAGTCCTGCAGATTGATGAAAATGACGTTTGTCTCTTGTTCCTCTTCTCGGAGACTTTCGATGAACTGTTTGATAAGTATGGATTTGCCGCTTCTTCTTACTCCTACTATCACTTTGATATCAGGCGTATTCCTAAGTCTCATCAAACGCGCAAGATAATCCGCTCTCTTTATCAGTTTCATGACTCTATTACCACTTTCTTAAAATTATTCAGAAATCGGTAATAGAGCCTTTATGGGTCTTCGCTGTGATTTTTTAGGGAAGGCGGTTTCTCTAAGAGGCCATCGAGGCATCTTTATGCCTTGAAACAAGGCAGAATGCTTAACAAACGGGTATCTCAAAAATGATTAGGGAAGAGCCTAATATTAACGATTCTTATCCTTTTTTGAAAGAGACAGGCCAAGCGGAATTCATTCCTGCGTATGGAGCAGCCATTCAGCGGGATCGATCACCTTGATGCCCTCGATTTCGTAAGACGGCTGATATGTTCGTGCAATCAAGATCTTCTCGTAATTGTCTTTGATGGCAAAGAGGGGCTCTAGCTCTCTTTGTAGGGTATCTTCATTACGGATGTCATAGGAAACTTGGATGTAGGTCTTCTTATTGTCTTTCAAGCAGACGAAATCAATCTCTTTCTTGTAGAGCTTGCCAACGTAGACTTCATAGCCTCTCCTTAATAGCTCAATAGCCACCATATTCTCGAGAACGTGCCCGTAGTCTTGGTTCTTGCTCCCTAAAAGAGAGTAACGGAAGGAGATATCCGCTAAAAAGTATTTGTCGTCAGACTCAAGGTATTTCAGGCCTTTGAGGTCGTATCTTCTGATTTTATAAAAGGCGAACGCGTTAGTGAGATAAGAGATGTAGCTCTGAATTGTCTTGTGGCTGACTTTCATGCCGGATTCTTCAAGCTTTCGCTCTATATTTCTAGTTGATACCAAACTCCCTATATTGCTTGTTAGATATTCCAATATCTTCTCTAGCAAAGGCACATTCTTGATTCTTTTCTTTTGGATTATGTCCCTGACGATAAGAGCATTAAAGACATCGTTATTCAAATAACGGTTCCTAAGGCTTTCATCGCCATAAAGATAGCTGCCGGGCATCCCTCCAATCCGGAAATAATCATCCAAGGAATCGTAAATCGATTTCTCGATAGGATAATACTCGACGAATTCCGCAAAAGAGAAGGGGAATACCGGGATTTCAAAGGTCCTCCCGACAAAAAGAGTGGCTAAATCGGAACTCGACAAAAACGCATTCGACCCCGTGATATAGATGTCATATCTCTCCTCGGCGTGGAAAGAGTTGATGGCTTTCTCAAAACCATCACACAACTGGACTTCATCGATGAAGAGGTAATTGGTAACGCCTTCTTTATAACACTCTCCCACGAATTGAAGGAGCTTATCGCTCTCTTTTATTTCGTCGAACTTCGCCAAATTGAAATTGATTTCGATGATATTGGCAGCAGGTTCTTCTTGGGCTACCCTCTTTGCGAACGCATCGAGCAATTTTGATTTGCCGCATCTTCTTATGCCCGTGATCACCTTGATGTCCGGCGTTCCCTTGCACATATTCAATATATCGAGGTATGCCTTTCTTTCGATAAGTTTCATCGTGGATTCTCCTGCTCAAACATTATAGCAACATCCATTACCCAAAAATGAAAATTTTTCAATTTTGGGTAATTGAAATATTGTCATTTATTGAAAAAGTTCGATATTTACTTGTTTTTCACTTGAACAAAAACTCTTAAAATCAAGCCGAAAATATTTGCTTCGCTTTTATTACAAGCCGCTGAACATTTTGAACACAATGTGCGCAAAGCGTTCCTTCAGCTGGTCACGTCGTTGAAGACACCGGAGCGGCGATATAGACGGGCTTAAGAAAAAAGCCCGTCATCCAACGAGCCAAGTATCACTTTTTCTTATTATTGAGCCGCTTCTCTTTCCTTCGAGCGGCGATTTCGCGTTCTACGAGTTTCTTGAGGACGCGGAGGTCATGGTCATTCAAATCCATCGTGGCATCGATTAACCCGCCCGCATTCGTGAGTTTGGCGTAAGCAAAAGAGGAAATCGTAGGATAAGAGGCAAGTTCTTTCTTGGTGACGCCCTCAATGCGTGGAGTAGTGTTATCCTTCTTCTTGTTCTCTTCGTCTAATATGGCGTTCTCGATCGGCGCGAGCAGATCCTTCATATTGACGCCTGGATCCATAAGAAGGACAGGATTAATGAAAGAGAGCTCGTCGGCAAGAACGTCTGGATAGACACCGAGGTTCTTGCTCACCATATCCAAAGACACGTATTTGCGCTTGCTCTCTTTCTTCAAATACGTTGATGTCTTCTTTAAGGTCATTAAAGTCGAACGCTTCATATACCATAATTATAAAGTCAAATGCGCGCGGGCGTGAGCGAAAACAAGAATCGCAGCAAAAA
>CAVIFQ010000057.1:0-3349 GCA_963642055.1 Roseburia hominis
GATGATGCGATTATTCGACAATTCAATTTTTCGATTGCGTTCGCGTATAGGATCCATCTTATAATGCCTGATCCGAGGATTCCTTTTGAGCCCGTCACCAATATTGTTTTATTGCGCAAATAAGCGGAAAAGTCATATAGAGAAACGTATTTCTTTATTTCTCTTTCTTCTAACACAGAGAGCAACATACTTAATTCAACAGTCCTTTTATCTTCTCAATAATGCTGGTTGATATACCACTGCCTTCCGCCAAATAATCTCCGCCGGCAACTATCCCTGGAAGGGACGGGCAATCTTCATACACTATTTCAAAAAGGAATGGCTTGTCATTATTGAGCTCGCTCTTATAAAGCTGCAGCGCCTCAGCCCCATCAATTTTTATTGCCTCTATCCCGTATGCTCTTGCGATTTTCACGAAATCGCAAGAGTAATAATCTTCTTCTTTCTCGGTGGTTGCCACATGACGCGACCCTAGATAATTGTCTTGGAAGATCAAGATGTTCCCTAATGCTTTATTGTTTAACACGAAAATCTTTAAAGGCAGATAATTCTTTGCGATGAAATTAAGCTCTTGAATATTCATTTGAACCCCACCATCGCCAGCAAATACGAAGGTTGGCTTGTTGGAGGCGTAAGATATTCCGATTGCGGCAGGAATCGCATATCCCATCGTTCCTAAGCCAGCAGACATGAATACGCTCGTGTCTTTTTTTATCACTGAGGACTGTGTGCAATAATTGAGGTTCTTGCCTACATCGAAAACAAGATTGGATTGTTCTGGCAAAATTGCAGTAATATCACGCACAAGTTTGTTGGCGAAAGTCATATCGGTGTCTTTTAACAAATCGTGAATACATTTGCACGATTCAGCCCAATTAGAACGATTAAAGGAAAGTGCGTTGTCTTTAACAAACGACAAGCAATCATCAATAAACGTCCTTAAATTCGCCGCTACATCAATTTCCGAATCCTTCAGATGCCTCTCGAATTCAGTTTCGTCGATGTCGACCCGATATATTTTCTTTGCTTTCGGAGCGAAAATGTTCATGTTATGGCCAATTTGTTTAGAGCACAACCTCGTGCCTAAAGTTAAGACAACAGTGGCATTTTGCAAGACAATGCCAGCCTCTCTTCTTGCGGTCCCGCCAATATATCCCATCATCAGACTACTATTTGAGGGCAAGACGTCTATGGCTGGCATCGTCGTTACAACAGGGATTTTCACCAGTTCAACAAACTCTCTAAAAGCATCAGTGACACCGCTTTGCTTGATTCCGGCGCCAGCAATAATGACAGGTTTTTCAGCGTTCATTAAATCTAAAATAATGTCGCTGACGTCACTATGCTTTTGATGTGGTCTTTCGTACGGCTTAATGTCATCGAATTCAACCATCTCGCGGCAAACATTGATAGGCAAATCTAAGTAAACAGGACCCATGCGGTCGCCCATGGCGGTTTTTATCGCGTCATCAAATACTTCGACGAAATCCATTCCTAACTCAACTTCTACCGATTTTTTGGTTATCGGTTTCGCTATTTGGGCGGCTTGAATTTCTTGAAACCCGTTCTGTCTATAACCATGTTCCCTCTTTTTGTCTTTCGTATTGACGTTGCCAGAGACAAACAATACTGGTGTCGAGTCAAACCAAGCATCGGCGATGCCGGTGATCAAGTTCGTAAAGCCTGGCCCGCTTGTGGAAATGGCCACTCCCAATTTTCCAGAGGCTTGGGCGTATCCGCACGCTGCTAAGGCAGCGCCTTGTTCGTTGCTACAAGAATGATAGTTTATTTTGTCTTTGTACTTGCCAAGCGAGTCGAAAATATAAGCGATCATTCCACCCTGGTAGCCGAAAACATCAGTTACGCCGTTAGCGATCAAAAACTCTACGAAATAATCAGCTACCGAGATCTTCCTCATACTTTACTTTCTCCCGAAGTTCTTATTTAAAATCGTTGTCGGATGGATTTCTTTTCCGTTCTCGATATCGGCTAATTGTTTGACTCGCGCCGCATGATGCGCGCCTAAGAATTCAGTCGACAAAAAGATATCAACTCGTTTTTCAATATCGTCGTACGCCATTTCGTTCTCGCCAAAAGAAATGACATTGGCATCAACATGCCATCTCATTTGCCTAGCGACGTAATCAGAGTAGCCGATGCCGCATCTAATGCTTTTGACTTTATTGGCGGCTATGCAAATCCCTTCGCCAGTCCCGCAAACAACGATCCCAAACTGGCAATCTCCCGTAGCGACGGCCTTTCCGACCTTCTCGCCATAAATCGTATAATCGACTGGAACACCACCTTCATAGGGGCCAACGTCCAGAGCTTCATGCCCCGTCTCATTCAAATGTTTAATCAGTTTTTCTTTTGTCGCAAAACCGTTTCTGTCACTGCCCAACGCTATCTTCATAATTTATCCTTCCGTAATTATTGTTTGAACCAATCGGGTTTCTGCGCAGCAAGGAGAGCGGTGAATATCTCAATATCGTCTTGAGTGGTGATCTTGATATTTTTCTCAGACCCCTTGGACAAATACACCTTTTTCCCCATCTCTATGTATAGAGCGCAGGAAGCAATTGATGGCGGTAAATTCGCCGTTATGGCCTTGGAATGAACTTTCAGCAATTCGTTTAGAAAGAAAGCCTGTGGGGTTTGAGTGATTTTCAAATTATCTCTAGGGATTTGATCATCGGAAATCAACCCATCATCAGTCTTCAGCATCACGGACGTGCACGGTATCACCGTTGTGGCGTTTCCGTATTGCCTGCACACCCTTATGTTATCCGATATTATGTCGGCGCTGACCATCGGCCTGATCGAATCATGAATCAAAACGATGTCGTCATCGTCTTTATAACGCTTTGCAATATCATACAAGCCGTTCCGAATGGAATCTTGCCCGGTTTCCCCGCCACTCACAATGTTCTCGAGCTTGCTGATGTTGAATTGCTTAGCGTAGGCCCTAAGAATATCGTGCCACCCGTCAAGGCAAACAACTTCAATCGCATCAATATTTGGGTGCTTTTGAAAAGCCTCCATTGTGTAAACGATAATCGGCTTATCTTTTACATTTATGAATTGCTTAGGTATGTCTTGGTGCATTCTCGCGCCGATGCCGCCAGCAATTATCAAAGCTATGTTTTTCATTTGTTTCTCCTTGATATGTGATATTGGGGCAGCGAGACTTTCGTCACGCCAATTTCAATCTCAATCGGCGTCCCCGCTTTGAATGAAACTGGCCGTTTTTAAACGGCTTTTCATTTTATCACGATTGGTAGCCTCGCGTTCATTGAAGTCGATAGGCAATTCAAAGATGGGGTTCGCTAAATGTGCTCGCCTAAATAAT
>CAVIFQ010000058.1:0-3130 GCA_963642055.1 Roseburia hominis
AGTTTATCCCTTGCCTACGCCTATGCGCGCACTACAAGACTCTATCTTTTTCGCCTCTTTTTGCCTATAATACCCGTGCTTATGACCTTCTTAGAGAGCTTACAAACATACTTAGACGAAAAAGAAGCCACGGATTTGGCCTCTGCCATCGAAAAAGGCAGTGTAACCCATGGCCTTATTTTGAACACGAAGAAGATGAGCGATGAGGAATTCCTCTCGCGCTTCCCAAACGTGAGAAAACATCCTTTCGTCGCCCACGCTTATCTATACGATAAGAACGAATACGAATTCGGGAAGAGCATGCTGTATGAAAACGGCGTCTATTCCATCCAAGATCCCGCCGCGATGATGTCAGTCTATTTCCTCAATCCCGAGGAAGATGACGTCATTCTTGATATGTGCGCGGCACCTGGTGGGAAATCCATCGGTGCATCCTTAGCAATGAACGACAAAGGCTGCATCGTGAGCAACGATATCTCCTATCCTCGCGCGAAAGCCATGAGCCAAAACGTCGAAAGAATGGGTAGAGGCGATATTATTGTCGCAAGCAACGACTTCGTCTTCTCTTACATCCATTTCAAAGACACGTTCGACAAAATCATCGTCGATGCCCCTTGTTCAGGAAGCGCGATGATGAGAAAGAACGAGGTAGCGAAAAAGGAATGGAGCTACAACAAAGTCAAGCTCAATAGCAAGCGCCAGATCGAGCTGCTCGAGTTAGCGTACGCCATGCTTAAGCCAGGCGGCACTATCTCTTATAGCACTTGTTCCTTCAATATCGAGGAGAACGACAACATCATCCTCTCCATGAAAAACCGCCATCCGGAGATTGAACTCGTGAATCTCCCAGATGATCCCTCTTTCTACCGCACGAAAGAAGTTCCAGAGGCTGTCCACCTCTTCCCCTCCCATTTCGAGGGCGAAGGGCAGTTTGTTTGCCTTTTCAAAAAGCCGGGCGAGCTCATCAAGAGCAAACGCGAGATCAAGGAATACCCACGTTATAAGGAATTTCTCGCCAAATATAACCTCTCTGACCGCAGTAACGAGGAGATGCGTCACAAATTCTATTCGCTCTACCAGCATTTCGATGCCTCGCACCTCAACGTGCTCCGATATGGCGTAAAACTCTTTGAGATGCGCGATATCTTTATCCCTGACCACCACTTGGCTCACTTCTTGACGAGCGACTACAGTATCGCTCTTCCTTTAGAAGACGCCAAAAAATACGTCCATGGCGATTCTTTCCCGCTCGATCGGAGCGATGGCTTCTATATCGTGAGTTACGATAAGAGGAATTTAGGGTATGTCAAAGTCAGCCAAGGCATCGCCAAAAACCATTATCCGAAAGGATTAAGAAGAGACTGGGAATGACGGGCAGCGCCCGTCTTCTTTCTTTATTGAGGACTTTTATGATCACTAATAGCTACAAGGAAAACGAAACGCCGATTATCTCTCCTAAGGATTTTTGTCCAGAAAAGGGCGACTACGCCGATGTTTGCATCATCTTTTTCTCAAAAGACGTTTACGATAAAGCCGTTTCGAGTTTCAAAAGTGAAGTCAAAGGCATCGTGAGCCCCTCGATCGCACGCGAAGAGCTCCGTCTAATCTCTTCCACCCGCATCGCTTTCTATCTTAGCCAAATGGGAGGAGGAGTTGCTGCCATGATGATGGATGAGGCTAGTTATATGTGCGGAGCGAAAAGCTTCGTACTCTTTGGAAGCTGTGGCATCCTCGATAAAGACATCACAAAAGGCAAGATTATCGTGCCCACAAGCGCTTACCGCGATGAAGGTCTCTCCTATCACTACATCCCCAATTCCGATTATGTCGATATCCCCACTTCTTCTTTCACTTCTTCCTTTTTCTCTTCGATTGGCGTAACTAACGTCCAAGGCAAAATATGGACCACCGACGCTTTTTATCATGAGACCAAAGAACAGATGGAACTGCGCAAAAAAGAAGGCTGCATCGCCGTCGATATGGAAATCGCCTCTTTATCGGCCCTTTCTATCTACCGTGGATACTCCTTCTATCCATTCTGCTTCGGTGGCGATTTGCTTGATGCGCCGGTATACGATTCCAGCTTCATCGGCGATGAGAACGAAACGAAAAGCCAGCATAACGCCTTTGCATTGGCTTATCTTTTAAGCAAAGAAATCGCGAGCAAAATAAAGAAATAGCCTACTAACGGATAGAGACGGCTTTTTTGCCTTTAAGCGGCACTTTTTCTTCACTGGCAAGGAAATAGCTATCCAAGAGGAAGCGCTGCGTATAGACTTCTTTCGCGATCATCGTCTCGAAAAGAGGGGCGAAATCAACCGGGGTGTATTTTTCGTATTGCTCTTGATAAATCGGCTCAAGGAAAGTGACATAGACCGGATAACGCTTATAGTTGGTGTCTTTTTGAAGCGGCAATTGGCTGCCGTACTGCGCAACGCCGAGCACTGGCACACCTGATTTATAAAGGCTTTTGAAAGAACCTGGATGGAAAGAAAGAAGAGGGCCATTCGGCTCGCGGTTTCTCGTGCCTTCAGGGTAAATAAGGACGCTGCATTTCCCACTCGTTAGTTTGCTTGCGGTATCCTTCATCATCGCTACGCCGCTTCTAAGGTCTTTCCGGTCAAGGAAAAAACCATCGACGGCCTTGATGACTTTGGCGACGAAAGGGAATTTAGCAGTCTCTTTTTTTGCGACGAAGCTCACAGGTTCCTCGCACCAATAGATGATGCAGATGGCGTCAAGATCGCTCAAATGGTTCGGAACGAGGAGGAATCTCTTCCCCTCCTTCTCGAGCTTTTTGACGTTTTCTAAGCCTTTCACTTTCCAATCGACCCGAAAATGGTCAACGACGAGCATGAAAAGCTCGCGCACTTTGCTGTATCTCTCTTTTAAGGGGTATCGCTCAGGGTGAGCGGCGTAACGGACGATGTAGTGGAAATAGATCCATAATATCTTCCATCCGCACTGCAATATGATGCGCAAATACTTAAGCATGGCCACGATTGTAGCACCGCTTAGGCGTTTTCGCCTCCTTTTTCGCTTCCTAGATAGTTTTGATTACGAAGTGCGCCATTCTAGAGACTGAAAACGATGATAATGACGATGGAAGCCACTAGAAGCGATAAGCCAA
>CAVIFQ010000059.1:0-2966 GCA_963642055.1 Roseburia hominis
GCGGCAATTGGGGCAGCGGCAACGAGGTCCCGAGCGCGGCGATGGTCGTGGGGGATGAAAGCGCTGGCTCATATAAAGACAACGTGAAAATGACCCTCAAGAACTGCTCATTCACTCGCACTGATGATGTAAAATCAATATCGATCCACTCAAAGAACAACAGCGAATACGGCACGGAGGTATCCTTCGATGTCGGCTCATACATGAGCGTCTTCAATTACGATCCTCTTAATAATAACTCGGCGTTTGATTCTGATGGCGGCGATGAAAATTCAAAGACAACCATCAAAACTGAAACCTTTAAAATGAAGGATGTCGCCGATTTGCTGAAGATGGAAAGCGGCGACAAAAACAATGTGTATTTGACGATGGGTTATATCAAAGAGATAACCGACGAAAAATACGGCAACGCGACTTTGGAAGGAACAGATGGATCATCAATCATACTTTACGGCTCATACACCGGCGGCAAATATATCCTCAAGGATGATGGGACCTACTATTTCGATAAAACGGATGCTCCGGTGCTGACTAAAGAGTATGTCGGCAAGCTCGTGTACGTCATGGACATCTATGAAGTATACACGAACAAAAGTGGCGTATCGACGAAAGAGCTGAAATTCGCCAGGGTCGTTGGCGAAATCCCGACAACTAGCGCTTACGTAAAAGCGAGCGTTTCGGTCGTCAATGATGAAGGCGGAACCGCCTCGCTCAGCAAGACCAGTGATATCGCTTATGGCGAGGAAATCACCGTCACCGCCACTCCCAGCAGCGGATACAAACTCAAGTCCGTTACGCTTAAAAACGGGTCTGGTGAATATGACATCACTTCATCCCTCAAATTCAACGCAAGTGCCGTTAATGAGGTCGTGGTGGAATTTGTGGTAGATGATGGCACTCAAACCGAGGTATTAACGACGTATGATTTTAGTGTAAACACCGAGACTTCTACATCGGCATTTACTGATGACGCAACGGTTCTTGCTTTTATAAATAAGTTTGTTCCAAGCGAAAACGCGATTATTCAGACAGCTACAGCCACTAATGGATATAAAGGTCAAAGTGACTATGCTGCATTTGGTTTGAAATTTGGAAAATCTGGTGAACAAGGAAAACTATCGCTAACTTTATCTGACTCCTCTTGGACCAAGATGATTATCACAGGGATTGGATGGACAAATTCCGATAAAATATCAGTCGGTAATAAGAGTTATACGTCAAGCCACGCATATAACGATGAGAAAAATTCGAGTACAGAGGACTACACGTTTGATTTGAATCTCACAGATGAAAGCAAACAAGTCGATATAACTTTTAACAAGAGATTCTTTGTGCAAAAAATAACGTTCGTCAAACAAGTTGCAACGCTATAAAAGTCATCGTCCTGGACTTCATCAATTCCAATAGCAAATAGAGCCAACTCAACTAAATTGGTTCTTAAAACCGAAAAAGGGGCTGTTGAAAAACCTGCCGTGAAGCAAGGTTAGGCAACGCCCCTTTTCTGTAAGCGTCAATTGCCTTTGTAACTTTCGATGATCAATTTCGGCTTGCCTCTTTTTATCTTTATCGTGGTTTATAGAGCTAAAACCCAAAAACAGGCTGGTTTGAGGCCTGTTTTCAGAGCTGTTTTATCAAAGCAAGAAGTAATCGTTAAATAACTTCTGCGAAAGAAACGGAAGCAATTTCTACCGAACCGTTTTTATTTTTGCCCATGCTAAATTCAATCTTATAAAAGCAATTTGCGGTTGGAGTGGTGATTTCAGTTGTTATGGTTTTGTTAGATTCGATAGTTTTAGCAATGTCGAAAGTTTTAACTTCGGTTTTAAATTCAGCGTCAGAAGCCACTATGATCTTGGCCGATGTTATTGCTTCCTTGGTGACACTACCGTATTGGATAGAAATGGAACCAATTTTATTCGCGAAAGCCGCATCAGTAGAAATGTACGCTACTGAGTCGTAATCTTTTCTCCCGCATTTAATGCTGGTCCATTGGTTTTGATTGTTGTTGAAGCCGGATATGTTATAGGTAACACCACCTGAAGTATTTTTCCATGTTGTTGTGTAATTATTGACCTTTTCGTTGTTGATGCTGTTGAATTCAAGCTTATACGTCTTTGCTACAGGGGTTGAGCTATCGACAAACTCGACTTTTACAGTGTTCTTCTCAGTAGCGATGAACTTGCCATCATTCGTAATGTCGACTTCTTCACCGAATCTCGTCACCTTGATAGAAGCGACCTTATATCCGTCATTTGCAGTCGCTACGACAGTAATCTCATCACCAGCCTTCGCGTTTTCCCCGCCTTGGAGTGTGACGCTACCTTTGGCGCTATCGTATTCAGTTGTGATCGCGGCGCTCGTTTCTCCCACAAAACCGATGGCGTTTTTGAACTGCTTGGCCCCGTTATATATATCAAAGGTACCAATCAATATGATTTTCTTACCGACGTAAGTGCTATCAAGGCATCCGACGCCTTCCGCTTTGTAATTGAAAGTGAATTCGCCGCTTTCGTTCTTGGAATAGCCATTGACGCTTGTTGAGGTGTAACCGTTGAAGATGCCTAATGAGTTGCCTTCCTCGTCAACTACAGTGCCATGGCCGCGATTAGAATTGGTTATCTCTTTGATGTAGCCTTCAGCGACGTAGAGGTTCTTATTGTCGGCCGCAGTTAGACTATTCATGTCTTTGATCGTGGTTCCTTTGACGTTCTCAGCCTTGAAATCGACATTCCCATCGATGAGTACGTACTTATCAAGCAACTTGAGATAGGTAAGCGCATCGATCGTCAAGGATGTACCGTAGGTCCCGTCCGTGGCAGCGATCACGCTATAAACATCATCAGACTTAGAGATGAACGAAGAGTCGACTACATTCATCGTCACTTTGTCGTCGTAGCTCCCCGCGAGGTTGTCCCCCACGACCATCGCCGCGCTCGGGACCTCGTTGCCGCTGCCCCAATTGCCGC
>CAVIFQ010000060.1:0-2634 GCA_963642055.1 Roseburia hominis
TATTCTTGTATATCGTCATGTGCGGGTAAAGGGCGTAGTTTTGGAACACCAAACCGATTCCACGCTTTTCCGGGGACAAATTCGTGACCTCCTGATCGCCAAACCACACTTCGCCAGAGGTAGGCACTTGAAGGCCTGAAATCATATAGAGGGTCGTCGATTTTCCGCATCCGCTTGGCCCAAGCAAGCCCACGAGTTTGCCATCCGGCACCAGGAAAGACATATCCTTGACTGCGATTGTGTCGCGAATGCCTTTTTTGGCGTCGCCAGGGAATATTTTCGTTAGATCTTTAATACGGATTTCCATGTCACTATTCTCCTTTATTTCGTGCCATCCTCGACTACGTCAGCGTCTAGATGCAGTTTCTCTTTTTTCTTTCTTTCCATTGTCTTTTTAATGGACAAGACCATATCCTTGATGGCTATTCCTAGGAAAATCGCGCCCGTTATCGTGAAGATGATGACCCAAACGTCCATCGGGTTATACACGACAACGGTGTTCTTGAGCAAATTCCAACGCGCGATGATAAAGAGGATAGAAGACAAAATAAGGGCGTAACCAAAGAGATTGCGGATAGATTTAAGAAGGAATTTCTTATTATCGACTCTCTTGAATTCATCATTCTTGTACTTGTTCTTGCAGTAGAGCCAGTAAGCAAAAGCACCCAAAGCGAAAACCCCGACATAAATGGCGTAAGCAATGCCAAAATAAGCACCGACGCTCACATTCTTCGTAGCCGTCATATCAGTAGAAAGAAGCTCTAAAGAGGCAAAGCGCACTGATTTCTTCGAGTTGCCGGTGATGGTGTTCTTCGTATCGTTGAACAAATCAGACTGCAAATAGAAATTGCATAATCTCAGCGAGGTGACGCTGTGAATCGAGAAATCCGGACCAATGTCGGAATTCTTGATGAGAAAGCCCATCGAAGCGCCGTCATTGATCTCAGAAACGCCGATTGGCGTGCCCAAAGAGACGCTCTTCGTGATCTTTTCCCCCGCTCCGTTCACATAGACGATCCTATAAGAAGCCGAGCCCAAGGAAGTGAAGAGAATGCGGATGCGGAGGGTGCCGTTATCGATATTTGCCTTATTCGCTTCATAAGAAGCCGGATTCAATGTCTTGAAAACGTCGTACTTCGCCTTGAGGATGATCGAAAAACGAGAGTAATCGCTGAGATAGGTGTTGGTGCCATAACTCACATCGACGAAGTCATCAAAATCATAGACTTTGCTGAAAGAACGCGCCGGGGTGGCCTTATACGCTCCCGCTTCCCAATCGGGGACAACATCGCCAGCGTCATTTTTCACTAAACGATAGATATTATGGAAAACAATGCTTTCTTCATCGATGTGTTGCCCTGATGGCAATTCGATATCGATATTCCTGTCGTCTTTCCCTTTCCCAGCCGTAGATCCCACAGCGTCGTAATTAGTCTGGGTCGAAACGAGCGGAACCTCGTAATAATTATGCTCAGAGACTGTCCTCTCGTTCGCATCCAAAAGAGAATATTCCATCGTGAGGGGCCTATTCTCGCTTGGATTATCAGGATTGGTGTAGCCGACGAAAAAGTCTTTCGATTCGCCGAAAGATGTAGATCCGGTCGTATTGACCTCAAGCTGTCTCTTTTCGGACGAGGATAGCTCATACCCGTATTCAACATCGGCGTCAGTCCAGCCTTCCTCCCATCCAGCGAGAGGAGCAGCGGCAACGGCTTTGATTTTAACTCCCGCTGCTTTCGCACCCACAAAAGCATCGGCGTGGATGGTTGAATAACCTTCAGGGATGATGATGGTCTCAATACCAGCGTAACTCACTTCATTGGCTTTATAATCGAAGCAAACCTCGGATGAGATGCTTGTCACATTTATCTGGAAATAAATCGGGTTAGAGCCGTAGCTAATAAGCTGAGGCAAAACGATTGTCGCATTCTTTTTGTAGGAAATATTGAAGGCCGAGCCATTAAAAACGGCCGGGACATATTCGGTGCCGGCTTTATTAGCCGCCTCATAGTCTTCGGTCGCTCTGTTTTTCGCTGTTGACACATCGGTAAAGTTCGCATCATCGATGACGGAGAAAACGTCATTGTATCGGTTCCCGTTATTCCAAGCCTCGATTTTCACCGACTGCATTGATAGAGATAGGCTCTGGGCGGTATCGGTGATAGATGAGCCCGTCAAAGTAAAGCTGAGCTCAGAGCGGTCAACTTCCGTTTCATCGTTAAAAGAAACGGAGGCTTGATTGGCATTCAGATGGCTAGTCGTATTGTTCAACGAAAGAGTTCCCGTCCCAAGAAGCGCAAAAGCGGATAGAAAAGCCAGGATAGTCTCACTCATCATAAAATATAGCCCCTCTGTCGAATCGAACGTACAAATAAAGCGGGTAGGTTCATATAGCAACTTACGATACCGCCAAAGGCGATAGTTTGCAACCGCCATATCGACAATGACTAAGGCTAAAAATGCCGATTTGGAGTTTAAAAACAACGACGAAATGCTGTTTTTCCAAAATTATAATGGGGTTTTGCAAAGATATTTTAAAAAGACGGGAAATTAGAAGATGGGATTTATTTTGACGTCTCTTCTCCGTGCGCCTCTTCTCTGGCCTTATTTATCGAGTCCATATCGAGCACCTCG
>CAVIFQ010000061.1:0-2620 GCA_963642055.1 Roseburia hominis
CGGTAGTGAAACGGGGGGGGGAAGCTAATTTTCTCCGGGTTAGGTAAAAACGTGCCAATCTGCGAAAAAATAGTGGGAACGTTGAATTCTTTGGGCATTCAGGCCAACTTTTTGCATTCAAACACCGCGATGCATGGAGATCTTGGCATGGTGCAATCCAAAGACCTCGTTTTCGTCCTTTCTAAATCTGGCAACACCGCTGAGTCGTTAGCCTTGGCCAGATATCTCAATGCCCGTGGTGATAACGCCATCGCCGTCACATTCAACAAAGACGCAGCCTTGTCTGAAATCCTTAGCAAGTCATTGACGATCGAACTCGATAACGAAGGCGACAATTGGGATATAGTCCCCAATAACTCATCGAGCGTTTACTTAATCTTATTGCAAGGTCTTGCCCTCCAGTTAGCGGACAGGCTCAACGTTTCATTGATGGATTTCAAACGTAATCACCCAGGCGGAGCGATAGGAGACAAGCTCAAAGATGTCAAATAACCTTGTCCTTTCCTCTTTAGGCCACACCTGGATTTTCGATATCGATGGCACTTTGCTTAAACACAATGGCTATAAAATTGATGGGCATGACACGCTTTTAGAAGGCGCTAAAGAGTTTCTCGATAATCTGCCAAAGGAAGATTACATACTGCTCGTCACATCAAGAACCGACGAATATAAAGATGCGACTATTCGTTTCTTGAAGGAGCATGGTCTTAGATACGACGACATCATCTTTAATTTGCCATATGGCGAAAGAATCGTGGTCAACGACAAGAAAGTGAGCGGATTAGAGATGTCGAAATCGGTCAATCTGGATAGGGATGATTTCAGTTTGTCATATCGGATAGACGAAAAACTTTAAGGGGGGCCATATGAAACTGATTCTCAAGGTTTTTAGAAAAATAGGACGGATATTGAATAAACCGTTTCAAACGATTAAGGGGAATCGTTTCCTTAAAGCTGTTTTGGCGGTTAAAAAAGAAGATGAGGTTTACGTCTTCTTGTCTGATTTGATTGGTGATGTGGTCATCGGAATGAGCTGTATGGAAGACTACATCGCCGCAAACCAAAACAAGAAAATAGTCTTGTTGACGGGGCGCGATATCTTCGCTTGGTACCCTCAACTCAAAGGCAAGTGCTCAGTAATGAACTACGATCAATTCCACAAAGAGAGCAAAACCGATGTTGCAGGGCGCATTGCTTTTATGCAAAGTTCGACAGCGTCCGAACTTGGTCTCAAATATGGAGTCATAAACACAATTCCTTGCTTTTTTGATGCGTGCAAGAAAGCCTCTTGCCCCTGGGGGATGGTGCAAGTAAGAGAGCACATTTTCAAAGTTGGCGGGACAAGCAAAATCACTGAGCCGATTATCGCCAAACCGAGTGAGTTTCATTATGAGTTGACCGATAAGGACATCATCATCAATCCTTATTCCTATTCGCTTAGAAGCAAAGAGATCGAAATATATCAAAAAATTGCCAATATCTGCCTAAACAAAGGATATAACGTCTACACCAATGTCCTTCCAAATCAGAAAGAACTCGTAGGCACAAAAAGATTGGACTGTAAGCTGGACGAACTGTATTGGATTGCTCCTAAAGCTAAAATGGTGATTTCGGTCAGAAGCGGCGTGCTGGATTTTTTGGGTTTTACCGACGCAAACATCCTTGCTGTATATGATGGCATCATCGGACCATTCAAAGGCGTATACTCGATGAAACAATTCAATAAAGACACTATATATGAGGTCTTCTTGGATAATTTCGCAAGTAGTCAAACGAAAGAGAGCGTTATTTTGAAAACTCTCGACGATTTGGGCGTTTAATAAACGAAGTAAAAGGAGCCATTGCATGAAAGGCATAATTCTCGCCGGCGGGTCAGGCACCCGACTATATCCCCTTACAAGGGTAACATCAAAACAACTATTGCCGGTTTATGACAAACCGATGGTCTATTATCCCTTGAGCGTATTAATGCTCGCTGGTATAAGAGATATCTTGATTATCAGCACGCCGACTGATTTGCCTAGATTTAAAGATTTATTCGGCGATGGTTCTTCGCTTGGTATCAACCTTTCTTATAAAGAGCAGCCTTCACCTGATGGTTTGGCCCAAGCTTTCGTCTTGGGCGAAGAGTTCATCGGTGTTGAACCATGCGCTCTGATTTTGGGTGACAACATCTATCACGGTGCCGGGTTGACGAAGCATTTGCTTAATTCCATTGATCGTGCGAATAACGGCATCGCCACGATCTTTGGCTATCAAGTAAAAGACCCGCAGAGATTCGGTATCGTTGAGCTCGATGGCGATGGTAACGCCATCTCTATCGAGGAGAAACCGAAGAAACCGAAATCGAATTACTGTGTCACAGGATTGTATTTCTATCCTAGAGGGGTGAGCGAGATTGCCAAAGGCATTAAGAAAAGCGATCGTGGTGAATACGAGATAACGACGCTTAATAACTATTATCTGAAAGAGCATAAGCTGCATGTATCCACTTTAGGTAGGGGGTACACCTGGCTTGATACTGGCACCCACGATTCGCTTGTGGAAGCAAGCGACTACGTGAAGATGATAGAATCTCATCAGGGCATCAAGATTGCTTGCCTAGAGGAGATATCCTACA
>CAVIFQ010000062.1:0-2608 GCA_963642055.1 Roseburia hominis
CGGTAAAGAATGATCATCGTGAGCATGCCAGGGAACATACCGAGGACAAGCATCGCATTCATAAGAGCCTTACGTCCTTTGAAGCGGAGGCGCGATAAGGTGTAACTCATGCAAAGAACGATGATGGTTTGGAGAATGGCGGTAGCAACAGCCATGATAAGGGTGTTAATGAACCAACGCATGAACTCTGTGTCTTTGAACAGGGTGATGTAATTGTCGAATCCCCACTGACGTGGCCACATCCAGCCATGCATCGTTGTCGTGCTCACTTCAAAGCTATCGCAAAGAATGCCATAGAAAGGGATAAGCCAGATAATCGCCATCAAAATAAGAATGATGTAGATGATCGTGTTGCCGATTATATTCTTCGTATGCATCCCCATGTGATGCTTTTCATTCGCAGGAAGAGTAGAAGCGATTTTGTTTTCGTTTTCCATTATTGATAATCCTCCTCGTGCTTATTGGACGGCATGAGATTGTAGACGATAAGCGAGATGACAGCCGAAATGATGAAGACGAGAATACCAATGACGGAAGCCATATAGTATTGGCTATTCGCACCTGTCGTAATCTTAAATAACCAAGTGATGAGCAAATCGGTGTAGCCAACATCGCCTGAGGCGCCACTGGCTGCGGCATTTGTCGGTCCACCGCCAGTAAGAAGATAAATAACATTGAAGTTATTCATGTTGCTGATGAATGAAGTCAATAGATATGGTCCTGTAATGAAGAGCATATAAGGCAAAGTAATCTTCATATACTGTTGCCAAATATTCGCACCATCGATTCTGGCTGATTCATATAAATCGGCTGGAATATTCATGAGAATACCGGTTGCGATAAGCATCAAATAAGGAATACCAATCCAAATATTGATAAAGATAACGGTCGTTCTAGCCCAATGTTTGTTGTCATAGAAGCTGAAATTCGTGACGCCGAACCATTCTTTTAATTTTGCGATAACGATACCGTTATTGGCGAACATCTTCGAAACGTAAATCAAGGAGATGAATTGAGGAATGGCGATCGTAAGAACAAGAATCGTTCTCCAGACTTTCTTAAACTTGATGCCTTTCTTGTTGATCATGATGGCGACAAGCATTCCAAGGAAGTAGTTGGAGAAAGTCGCAAAGAAGGCCCAAATGAGGGTCCAAGCGAGAATTTCGCCGAAAGCAGCTGAATAAGCATTATTGCCGCTTTGCCAGTTAAGAAGAGTATTGAAGTTATCCCATCCAACCCAATGGAAGAGGTTGTTGGAATAGCCGTTATAAGCACCGCTGTAATTCGTAAAGGCTACGAGAATCATGAAGATAATCGGCAAAACCGTGAAAACGACGATGCCGGTAACAGGGAGAGCCAATAAGGTCTTATGGAACTGATCATCGATAAGAGAATGGATATCCTCTTTACCGCTCTTAAGTTTTTTCCCGCTCTTCAAAATCTCTTCGGAAATACGATTTTGCTTAATGTTCAAACGCCATGTGTAAATGAAAGCGATGATGAAGAAAATCGTCAAAACTGAATAGAGCAGGATTCTAAATGAGTTATCGTGATAGAAGGTTCTATATTGATCGGTGATTGGATCATAAACGTTGACTTCCGGTCCAACTTTGCCAAGCGAAGGCATCATGCTGAGCCAATAACCACCGCCTTGTGGCAAGCACATATACACGATAAAAACCGCTTCAAAAACGAAGAACAAAATACCTCTTAGAATCTGGCCTCTCATCGCAGAGCCAAAGCCCATGACAATGTATGAGACCCGTGTTTTGTAATCGCCGTTTTTGAAGGTTTGAACTAAGTCAATAAAGTCGTTTTTAAAATAAATTCCAAGCTTTCGCAGGCCTTCCCATATTTTGATTCCAAGATTCTTGAACCAAAGAGGAATCCCAGCGAAAAAGGAGACGAAATTATAGAAAAAACGCTGAATTTTCGTGAGTTTCAAATACTCTAACGAACTATATTTCTTCATAGTCTGCCTTTCTCAATTGCGCGCTTAAGTAGTTGAAAAGGGTTGGGGTTAAAGCGCATAACCCCAACCCAATGATTGATGATTAGATAATGGAGACGACGCCAGTCGTTACATTATTCGTGGTTGTAAGAACAAGCTTGATCCTCTTATTATCGCCGGCTTCAGCTGCACTGACGACATAATTCTTTGTTGTGCTATTTCCGTCTTCACCGACTGCACCATATTGAACGTTCCAGGCTTTCCCTTGGCGAACTTGGAACTCATCGCCTTCGGTCAATTTCATCGGATCGGATGTCCAAGTCCCTGCTGGGTCCTCAGTCATCTTAAGATCGGTTACCCACTGTATATCGTTTGTTCCGGTATCGTAATCCTCGCCTAATCCGCTCACGTCAGCGAAATGGCCAATGACAGTATAAGCTTTGAGCTCTTCTTCGGTCATATTGAGGATTCTTGTCAAATCGTCCGCGTATTTTTGGAGAACTTTCTTGATTTCTGTCTCATCGTCTTGCGCCTTTTCCTTCAATGAGGTAGCGACGGTCTTGGCCATATCCCACCATCCGCCGTGGATGTTGCCTTGAACAGTCGCGTATTTGTTTTGATCAGCCAAAGCCTTCAAAGCTGGGTTGTTCTTGAAAT
>CAVIFQ010000063.1:0-2357 GCA_963642055.1 Roseburia hominis
AAGTGACTTTCGGGGTGAAATTGATATAGACGTTATTGCCATTGAAATAATCGAGTTTCACGTCGACCCTCGTCCCGTTAGGGAATTTCTTATAAAGATAGTAATCGCCCGAGGAGATGCTCTTCACTTTGTCGACGGCATAGCCATTATCCATCAAAAGACGGCAATAATCCTTCGAGAGGTCTTTGGTATAGTAATCGCAAACGTAAAGCGTATTCATGGAGGCGGCGTAAAGCGAATAATCGCTCCCCATCGCTAGATAAGGGAAGGAGATATCCTCCAAAACGTAGGAGATCACTTTCTTATCGTCCTCGCTCCAATCGCTGTCGCTTCTGCTCTCCGTGACGTAGCTAGAGCGGCACACCAAGCAGTTGTAGCCGGAATTAGATTCATCCCCATCAATGTAATAATAGGTGAGGTCATACCCTTTATCCCCGACGTTCTTAGTCAATTCGGCGTAGGTGGTTCCGCTTCTAGTTTGGAGCTTCTCGCCCGTATAGGAGGTTATGGTCGTCCAGCCATCTTTCTCAAGAAGCGAATAGTAGTCCTTCATCGAGAAAGAGGAAGCGAGGTTCGTGATCGCTAGATACTTGCTCTTATCGCTCTTATCCTCGATTTCCTCGACCTTGATTTCGCCCGTCAAGAAAGAGGGATAAGGCAACGGCGAGCCGCAATATTCCTTCATGAGGCTCTTATCGCTCTCGCTCCATAAATCGCCATTAGGATCACTCCAAGTCGATGAACTCTCCTTTTCGCCCGCGCAGCCAGATAAAAGCGAGGCGCCGAGAATTAGAGACATCAACAATGTTCTTTTCTTCATTTCAACCATACCTTTAACCTTCCTCTCCATTCACAAACAAAGAGCAAACCGGTTTTGCCCGGTTTGCCCCTTGCTTTTCTGATATTTTACAGGCTTAGATATTCGAATCAATCTCGTAGGTGTAGCCATCGTAAACGCTGCCATCTGTCGTGACGGTGATTGATGAGAAATCACTTGTCACAACACATTCGACCGAATCCTTAGAGAACATTTCTCCCCAATTGTCTTCGGAATCCTCTTTTTTGGTTAAAGTAAGGATATAGCCATCGCCATCGTCATTTTCAGCGATGCTCCAGGTGCAATCAAGCTCAGAATCATATGGTTCATCCGAATAAATGCCACCTTTAGCGCTATGATCGGCTTTAGAGAAGGTAAGTTCGAGCATATCTTCGGTACTTTCGCCGTCTTCATCTTTGCCATAGCCAGACCACTTCTTTGAAATCTCCTCTTCCGGATCGACGACAACTTGTAATCTTTCAAAACTGTCGTCCGAACCGACCTTGACCCAAACTCCATTGTATTTGTCGATGTTCATGGAATTAAATCCGGTATCATCGCCATCTTTAGTATGCGTGACAACGCCAGTATCCCCAGAAACGTGGGTGAAGCTGAAGTCATAGCCCCAGAAAGGCGCGGTGTCGTTCTTCGCTAGCTCATAATTAACCGTTTCGGATTTGTTGACAGTCTCTTCATCGCCATCGACATTCATCGATACTTTGACCGAAGTCACTGTCGCTTTTCCTTTGAGCGAATCGGTTGAATCGGGAGTGAAGTCAAAGGAATAAGTCGTATCGGTTAAATAGTTAGCGAATGTATATTTTTTGCCAAGTATATCTTTTGCCACATTGATCTCGCTAGCTTCAAATCTGACAACTTTTTTGACGGTTTGATCGACCGCGCTTGCAAATGTCACCAAATATATGCCCGCCTTCTTCGGAACAAATTGATAGGCCACATTCGGATAATCATCAAACTCGCTGTACATATCGGTTTCAGAGATGGAATACGAATCTTCTGAAGCTTTACTTCCATTATACTTAACCTCGACAGTGACATTTTGGCTGACGCCAGAATCGCCAGCTACTTCCGGGTAAAGATAATATGGAGAGCCAACATAAGCTACTTTTGTCCCCTCATCATCGCCTTTATCAGTAGTTAGTGAGTAGTTATAGCCAAGATATCCATTGTAGCAGCCAACGTATACATCCGATGGTGCTGGTTCGCTGACCGTGATTTTGAAAGTGGCTGAGGTGCAATTCTTCGTGGATACCTTGACCTCATAAGTGCCGGCTTTCAAGCATTCAAATTCATAGGTATCCTTTTCGCTGTCATATCCTTTGATATAAGCGTCTGTAGTGTCAAAGGCATCGCTATCGCCACCGCTGACAACGGTAAGGGTGAATGGGTCGAAACTGTTGTTACCAGTCTCCGGATCGGCATCAATTTTCAACGTGATGCGATCACCAACCTTGTAGCTGAAGGTAGTGTCCGCAGTTACTTTTTCGTATATAGGGTCAAAGGTTTCTTCGTCATAGCC
>CAVIFQ010000064.1:0-2292 GCA_963642055.1 Roseburia hominis
ATCTCGACTCAGAAGGGGTGAGGGATGAGATGGAGAAAATCACCAAGTTCTGGATCGAGAAAGGCGTGAAAGGATTTAGGCTTGATGCTGTCCTTTATTATTACTACCAGAATACCAGCAAGAACGTTGAATTCTTGAACTGGCTGATGGATACCGCGCATAAATATGACCCCGATTTCTATATGGTGGGGGAAACATGGGTTAATGATGTGATGCTCAATCCTTACTACAAATCCTCCTGCCCTTCTTTCTTCCGTTTTGGCGCGGCCATGGGCGGAGGGAAAAACACCATCAATATGCTCAAAGGCTATGGCTGGGGAAGCACGTGGGTGGAAGAAATCGAGAAAGACGAGAAGACGCTTCATGAATATAACGAAAACGGATATTCATCCTATTTCCTTTCTAATCACGACCAAGACCGCATCGCGAAGAATTTCTCCTCGAATATGAAACTTTATAAGGCGGCGGCAAGCCTTTTGACTTTCCTTCCAGGCACTTCTTATGTCTATTATGGCGAAGAGATCGCTTTAAAAGGCGAGCGTGTCGTTTCGCCTGATGATCAAAGCGATGTGAGGCGCCGTCTTCCGATGATATGGAGCGAGAAGGATAAGACCGGTGAATGCTCTTTTCCCGAGAAGAAAAGACAGGATCTAAAAGACAATGAGCAGGTGAGCAAGGGCGTAGAAGATCAGCTTAAGGATAACTTTTCCTTGCTCAATCACTACAAGATGCTCATCCATATCCGGAACAAATACCCCTTCATCAAACATGCGATCCTGAAATCAAGGTGCGATGATTTAGGGATCGAAGAAAGAAGCGTCATCGCCTATTCTTTGACGCTTGGGGAAGAATCAATCACAATTGTGCACAACTTCAACTACTATAATGTGGAGATGGATGCGCCGGGGACAAGTATCCTTGATGAGATCAATACCAACCGTCATCACCCAAAACTCGAGAACGGAAAACTCACGCTCGGTGCCTATAGCAGCGTCATCATGCGCTGAAAATAAAGGGAATTACTTATAGTATTTCACTACCCAGTGGCCGTATCGTTTTGATCCGGCTCTTTCGATAAGCCCAAGCTCTTGCAGCTTCATGATGTTGCTTTTGATAGTGGAGAGAGCCAGGTTTGTCTCTTTGGCTAATTCAGCAGTCGTTAATTCCGGGTTTTTCTCTAAGAGAGCCAAAATAGTTTTTTGGTTATCGCTTAGAGAGGGATTCCCACTGTTTCTCTCGCTAGCGGAAGCCCATGTTGGCTTAAAAGCAAAAGGTATGGTCACCGTCAAATAATTATCGGATATCTTGAAGGCTTCTCTGCCGTATTCATTTACGATGGTAGGGACTCCGTGGCCTGTTTGCTCGGCATAATCACTCGAGCTAAAAATTGACCATAAAGCCATATTGATTGGGTTGGAACTTCCGTTATAGAACTCATCGAGCGTAAGCCCGTGGGGCAAGCCGCCATAAGAAACGATTTCTAATCTATCGTTATAGATATAGATGGCGGGAGGCACCATATCTATCCATGAATTGTGGACGCAGGCGTTTTTCCAAGCTTCCTCAAAGGCTTCGTTGCTGAATAGATGCGTATCTATTCTCCCATTTCTTCCTAAAACGACATTGGTTTCATTGAGCATTTCAACATAATCCATGACTTGCTGAAGAGCGATCAATAAGCATTGATTCCCAAACTCTTTCCTTTGCGCGATCGCGACTTTGTCCACCCCGGCAAAGCGGACGACTTTGAGGGAAACGTCTGACTGATCCGATAAAATCGAGGCCATGATGTTGAATTTGCCATCGCTGTTTTTGAGTCCCTTGCTTTTGATGAGGGTGGAGGTGGATACGATATGGAAGCCTTTGGAGAGCAAGATGGTTGTCAGCTTCTCGAAGGTCAAATCTTGCCTCTTTGATTCAATCTCGGTGATGAAATCGAATCCGGCTCCGACAAACATCTTTCTCAAGGCACCTCTGTTTATTTTCTTGTCTTCATCGGCGGAGCGAATCAAATATTGTCCATAAGCTGAATAAGGTATATCGCTGCCTTTTGCCTCTACTTTGATTATTTTAAGATTCTCTTTGGAACCAGGGAGCAAGCTTATTGTGGGGGTTATGGCTGGTTCGATATTGTTCGAGATAGCTTGCGAAATGGTCCTCAGCGTCATATCGGAAGTCTCTTGCCCAATGGCTTGCCCCTTATTGTTGATGCCAAAATAAAGGGTGGCGCGCTTGTTTTTGTTTAGCATCGACGCAATCGACTTAACGCCTTCTTTGAGCTCGCCAGTCGTC
>CAVIFQ010000065.1:0-2252 GCA_963642055.1 Roseburia hominis
CGCTACCTAAATCTATATTTGCCCTTGCCTAGGCCTCTCACCTCTATAACGATCCCTAGATTCTCTAAGTAGTGGATATAGTTCGTGCCAGTGGCATTCGATACTCCTAAATGATTGACGATGTCGCCTCTTCCAAAAGTATCATCGAAAAATCGATTATAAATACTCAATAACCCTTCCCTCACATTTTGAGAGTAATCAGAGTCGTTTATGATACCGAGGATATCGATCCTATTGATTTTCACCTTTGTTCCAGGCTCGACGACGTCATCAATGTCTAATTTTTGAGGGCCAATGTCTAAGTTGGAGGGACCAATGTCTAATTTCTCAGCTTCAATGTCCAATCCCGCGTACTTCGAATATGTCTCATTGATGGGGATAACGACCGAAGTGATATCAATGTTCTCATCATATTCTTTGAAGCAAATATTGCTTGAGCCGTTTTTACTCATCGCTTTCTTCGCTTTGCCAATCCCCGATCCATAAGACTCTATATAATCGAGGGACTTGAACATCTCTCTGATTGTCGGGTTCTCATACGTTCTATCAGGAAAAGCCTCTCGCTCATTCAAATCCTTTATCGTGACGGGCGGTATCGGCTTATTGTAGTTGGTGATCACCATCGACTTATCGTAGACATAGATTTGGATCGTTCTCGGATTCTCGTAATTCTTATGAACAATCGCATTCGTCACTAGCTCTTCGACCGTAGAATAGGGGTAGTTATAGACCGTCTCGCTTTCGAGAGTGTCCTTTACTCTCAAGGTAATGGAGCGGATATAGAGGTTCCTTATATCATCCATCACGTTTTTAAGTTGCTTCCAAATGGGCCCTCTATATTCCTTGGACTGCATGACGCTTTCCCCGTATGGGCTTCTATAAATGAGCTCAACGAAAGAATACGGGATAAACGTTTCCGGGTTGCGGGAGAACATCAAAACGGCATAGTTCTTAACCAAGTAGGTGCTCGTATCGATGAGATTCATGTTTTTCGCCATTTCGTACTTAGAAAGAATGCTCGCGTTATTCCTAATGCTAGTTGCCGCCAAATACTCACGGATGTAATCGACATCAATATCATCAAGCGTGGCCACATTGGAGAGTTCTTCTGAGAAGTGGTAATTGGCGAATTTCTTCAAGAGCTCGAATTCCTCTCTCACCGTGGCAAGCTTTGAGTCTCTCTCGATTCTTACGTATCGCCCCCTCTTCAGATTGATTGTTTTGTCTTTCTCCGCTTTTTCCGTCACTTCATAAGGGCCGTTGTTGTTATTGCTAAAAGCAACAATCACAAAAGCTCTCTTATCGATAAGCGCATGGGTGATATCGTAATTCATCTTCGGCTTGATGAAGCTCATGAGGGCTTCGGCGACCACCGCGAGGAATTGGATCACGACAGGAGGTGCGGCGAGAAGACGCTCAAGCTCTACCGCATCAAGCGCGGGATCCAGATAATATTGGCGCACACAGCCGGAAGACCCGACGTCAAAAGAAGGGTGAGGAAGCAGAAGCCATCTCAGCTCAAGCTCTTCTGATAACCATAGGTTATTCCACGCTCGAAAATGGCAAAATCGGTAAAGTCAATAATAGATTCATTTCTTGATAAGCCAATGGCCGTTTTTATCAGATCCAATTCTTTCTATGATTCCCTTTTCCTTTAGCCTGTTCAACGCCCTGATGATGGTCGTTCTATGCCTTTCGGTTATTGAAACCAATTCTTCGACCGTCACATTTGGGTTCTTCAGAATCGAATCACATATGCTCTTTTCTGTCTCAGAAAGTTTTACAGTAGCGTTTACAGTAGCGTTTACAGTAGCGTTTTTATCATCGAAGCCGCTTTTGTCGAACGGGATGGTAACTGTTATCGTTGACGTTCCAAAATCGTAGGCGCCTACGCCATACTTGTTCACCACCTTCGGAACTCCATGCCCTGTTTGTTCAACGATATGGCATTGGAGGAAGATCTTCATGAGTTCCACGTTCACCGGATGCGTCTTTCCTGAAAGGAAATCACCCTTTGTCATTCCGCTCGGTATCGTGCCATTGGAGACGATTTCCAGCCTATCATCAAACCAATAGATTGCGGGTGGGGTTCCGTCGATCCATTTATTATGAACGACGGCATTGATCCACGCCTCTCTGAAGGCGTCTTCATCAAACATTTTCTTTTCTTGCCTAATCAATTTTGAGGTATCGACATTGGTATGTGTCAACTTTTTTGTCCCAAATCTAGGCGCTGACGGATTGGCTGTGTG
>CAVIFQ010000066.1:0-2182 GCA_963642055.1 Roseburia hominis
GTTTGACGCCCATCGAGTGCGAGCGTTTGCAAGGTTTTCCCGACAACTGGACCCGAGTGGACGGGGACAGCGAAGATGCCGACTCTCACCGCTATGCAGCAATAGGCAATGCCGTCTCCGTGCCGGTTATCGAATGGATAGCCGGTAGGATTGCCCACGAACTTACAATTGAACTTGAGACTGACCGCGAGCCTGTTGTAAATCTTTGTGATGCATTTAGGATCGGCGAATGGCGCAGTCTTCCAAATATGGGCGAGAAACATCCGAAGCTTGCGTGGGGTAAATCCGGTTTGATGTGGAATGGTAAATTCATACTTGCCGAACATCGGGAATGCGCATGCGACCCCAAGCTGAGTAACCTTTTCCAGATCGTTGAGAAGGACCGGGTCAAGGAGCGATACTACTTGACTCCCAACGCCGCCGAAGGGATTTTGCGCCGAGTGGACAACAATAATCGACGACTATTCGAGCCCCTGAGAGAAGGGCTGGAGAAGCTTGCTTCCCAGAAGAAAGAAGAGGGCGAACGATAAATGAATGCACTTAAGTTTGTCATGATGAGGCTCGGCAAAGATAGCGTCAGTGATATCCTCGCACTCGACCAGCGACCCCCTGGAAAACAAGACCCCGCTTACGAGCTTACTATCACCTGCAAGCAGGTGCCTGACACTTTGGAGGCGGGAACTTTTGCGATCCTCTGGCTTGGTTCAGATAACTCAAAAGGGGGCAAAACCGCATGGAAACAGGGTATACGCGCCATTGCCATAATCAAAGATGTCGAGCATGGGGGCGAATATAACGACGATTCAAACATCACGGTTTCGATTGGCTATATATTTGCCGAGTCGATAAACAAGTTTGACCTCATTGACGTTGAGGATTGTCCATATAGGCGGTTTTCTGAACTTCCAATTGTGGGTCTAAATGATTACGCAAACCAGACCGTGCGTGAAATCGACGACGGGCCTAGAAGCAAAATAGGGATATTGATAGCAGAGTGCGGGAAAGTTTCCGAGTCCCCCCTCGATGATCTTTTAGCCATCTACCCCCAGCTCAAGAGTTTGTCCGTCGATGGCTTTGGCTCTCCCGGAGACATTGCGAAGGCATTAAGCCACCATAACTGGGTCTTCTTTGGTGCACCCGGAACGGGTAAGTCTCATCGCTTGGACAAACTAGCCAAAGCGGCATTTCGCGAGAATATTAGACGTGTGACCTTCTATCCGGACTACGCATATTCTCAATTTGTTGGTTGCTATAAGCCTGTGACAAGGTTCGATGAGAATAAAGATGATGAGCCACTCTGCCAGTCGAAGGGCTATATCTCTTACGAGTTCGTTCCTGGGCCATTCCTCGAGACTTATATCGAGGCGGTTAAAAATCCTGAGAAGAATTACGTGCTTATTGTGGAAGAGATCAACCGAGCCAACGCGGCAGCAGTTTTTGGTGATGTGTTTCAACTGTTGGATCGAGATGCCGATGGCCGTAGCAAGTATGAAATTGCGGTTCCTGAAGAAATGAAAGTCCGTCTTGAGTGCGATTTTTTTCAAGAGAAGTGCAATGGTCGTTCATGTGGTCATTTTGGCGAAGTGAGCCCTTTGAAGAAGGAGTGTGAACGGCTCTCCCTCCCTCCCAACATGTATATCTGGGCGACAATGAACAGCGCCGACCAGGGCGTGTTCCCAATGGACACCGCCTTCAAGCGCCGTTGGGACTTCCGTTATATGGGCATCGACGAGGGCGAGAGTGCCGATATCGACGGTACGCCCTTGAACAAAATCGAAGTGCTCTGCGGTGGCCGCACCGTTGCGTGGAACAACCTTCGCCATGCCATCAACGAGTTCATGGCGAGCGACGCCTTGAAAATCAACGAGGACAAGCTCCTTGGGCCCTTCTTTATCAATCCCTCGGCGCTTACGTCCGAGCGCTTTGCAGATGTATTCAAGGACAAGGTCCTGCTCTACCTTTACGAGGATGCGGGCAAGACCAAGCGGAAGATTATGTTCAAGAAGGAGCTGAACACCTACGCGAAGGTGTGCGCGGCGTTCGATAAAGACGGCGTGGACATTTTCGGCAACGGTTTCGATAGCAATATCGTTTTTGGCGAAACTGAAGGTGCTGATGACGCCGCTTCTGAGGGGTAGCGGGCTATGCGAAAGGCCTACGTTCGTGAGTTAAAAGCTTACTC
>CAVIFQ010000067.1:0-2167 GCA_963642055.1 Roseburia hominis
CTATCATGCGGTCTCCTTTATCTCGAATGAGGGGTCCATCTCTTCTTTCTCCCTCGACGTGCATGGACGTAACTTCCCCAAAAAGGACAAGAGCAGCTGCTTCTATATCTCTTTCACCGACATCTTGGAGGAATACGCTTCCTCTTTTTCTCTTGTAAGCGAGAGGAAATACGTCTCTTCCTCTTCTTCGATCGGTGGGGAGCTCACGAACTATTTCCAGAACCGCTCCTACGCCTACGCGAATTATTTCGAGGCGGAAGTCGATACCGATGGGCGCGTTTCTTCGTTTGCTTTTTACGAGAAAGACGGGAGCTCGCTTCTTAAGCTCGGCGAAGCTCTCATCACCCCTTTCTCCTTGTCTAGCTTCTCTCCGTATCAGAAATGGAAAGAAGAAGGGGAGAAGATCAATCTCCGCATTTACGATCTGAAGACTGGCTATATGGCCGCGGTCAAATACCTCCTTTGCTACCAGAACAAGGAAGTGACGATTTCCGGGGTCGTCTCCTCTTTCGACAATGAAGGCTCGTATTACATTTCCGCCTCTGACGATGAGACTGGCTATATCGGGATCAAGGTCGTTGGGAAAGATGGGGTCAAAAACCCTTCCATCAATGACGAAGTGACAGTCAGTGGGATTATCAAATCGAGCGGCTTTGTGGCATATATAGCTGAGGCTAGTTATATAAAGACCGGCGAAGCGGAATATTACCCCTATTTCGAGGAAGAGGCGATCGCTTCCGTTTATGGGGGAGGGTATTATGCCGCGATGATGTTCAATGGCTATCCCTGCTACGCTGGCTCCATCTATTCGACTTACGCCTACATCGCTTCTTTCCCTGAGAAAGTTGAGGAAAGCGAGAATACGCTTATTTCCCTCGTTTTCCCAACTTATAAATACAGCGATGGCTCCTTTTTCAAAGCGGGGCTCATCCTTGAGAAAGAGATGGATGTCTCTTCTAGAGAGTCCATCATCGAGGGGCTTGAAGAGTTTGGGGTATACGGCGAAGAAGGGGCGAAAGAAGTGTCCTTTGAGCGCTTCATCGTCTCTTTCTCGATGTATGGGGAATACATGACTAACCTCATTTATGGCTCGGAGAGCTCTTTCTCCAAATCCTTATCGCCTGAAGAGAAAGTCGAAAAAGACTACGGCTTATCCTCCTTCCCTTTTCCTAGTAGCGAAGAATATTCCTGCTACCACTTCGGCGGGAGCACTGGGATCAGTCTAGAGGCAACATACGGGATAAGCGACAGTAAGCGCCTGGGCCTATATTATTCAGCCACCTCTTTATCGAGCGAGAGCGTCGAGAAGTGGGTGAATTCGCTCTCCTCTTTCGGCTTCAAGAAAGAGGACGTCATCAAAGACGGATATCGGAGGAAGCATGAGATTTACTCTTATAACGATCTGTTCCTTGATTATTATCTAGGCAAAAGCACGCTCAATGGTTCTATATCCCTTGATATATGGATCTATAAAGGCGAGCTCATCCATGCGCCGCTCATCAAAGACATCATCAAGGAGAAGATCCCTTATTTCCCTGTCGATGATTTCCTTTTCGCCGACAATACGTATTCAGCCTCTTACGGCTATTACGCGCTTCCCAATTTCGCGGGCCATAGGTTCAAAAGCGATGAATACCTCAACTGCATCTGCATCGATATGACCACTGACGGCTTCTCCGCTTTGAGAAAACGCTACATCGAGGAGAAAGGCTATAAAACCTACCGGAACGAGGATGGCTCCGCCTATTCTTATCGTAGCCGTGGGCAAAACCATTATGTTCTATATAAAGAGATTGAGGGGAGCGAGGAGAAGCTCTTCCTCGATATGGCCTCTTACCCGACAAGCGACTACACCTTTTTGAACCACAAGGATTTCTCGACCCGCATCGAGATGTATATCTATAAAGGGAGTGCCCCTCTATCCACCCTTTATAGTTCTTCCCTCAAGGATTTCTTCCTTGGCTATAACGAGGAGAACGGCTTAAGCGATTTGCCTGATCCCTCTCTACCAAGCGATGCCAAAGTCGAAATCATCTATCCGCTTTCTTATGAGACCGATCAGCTTTGGGATTACACATATTATGGCTACTTCTTCCAATATGAGTGCTTCCTTTATACCTCGAAAGTGGCTGAGGCGTATGAAGCGATCGTCGCTGCTCTTCTAGAG
>CAVIFQ010000068.1:0-2149 GCA_963642055.1 Roseburia hominis
CGTGAAGGTGCCTACATTCGTCACCGCGGTGATTTCATCCATGCTGGAGGATAAAGTGGCAGTCGCCGGGAAATTCCCGAACGGGCCGTAATCAGAGGTAGTAGGATCATCCCCTTCCGTGAAAGTGATCGTATAAGCGCCGTTTTCACCAGCGGCAATCGACCAATTCGCGGATAGATAGCCAACGAACTTATCGCCTTTTTTGAGGGCGCCAGAAGCCATGCCGCTGCTATTGAGATTGAAGTAGAAGGTGTATTCGCCGCTACTCCCCTGCCATTTCTGGGTGGCATAGAAAGAGGCGGTAGCTTCGTTTATCGCCGTGTAACCCCAATCATCTTGGTCAAGTTTTTCGTAGAGCTTGTAGTTATTGCCCAAGACGAAGGAATAGAAGGTGGTAGTAAGGAAGGAATCGCCGCTTTCATGGGTGAAAGTGAAGACGCGTCCAAGCTTAGAAGCTTCGCCCAACGTATATGTAGCGACCTCTTCTTTGTTCTCGAGGCGGTCTTTCACGGTCACTTTGCCCGAGTTATCGTCACTCGCTTCAAAGGAGAAGACGTATTTCACATCCCCGCCTCCGTAATCGTCGCGGAGAGCGTATTTCTTGCTCAAAACGTCTTTGACGCTCGCTTCAGTAGCCGTGATGGTGACTACTTGCTTGACGTCTGCTTTGGCTTTGCTAGAGAAGGTCAAAGTGTAGGTTCCCGCTTCTTTCGCGGTGAAGGAATAGAGTTCGGTATCTTCATCATCCCATTCACTGAGCCTGACGAAATCCTTCTTCAGTTCATAAGAGGTGGTCGAGCCATCGCTAGAAGAGGCACTCACTTCGTATTCCTGGCTGACGTTCCAAGGAGAGACGAAAGCGTTGAAATAATAAGGAACGCCGACATAAGTGGACATCGAGGCATCATCACCAGTGAGGCTCGTGCTTTCGTATCCTCCCGGCATGCTCGAGTAACAGGAGACGGAAACGCTCTTTGGCTGCGGCTCGTTGACGATGAGAGTGAAGTGCTTACTCACGTTTTTCGTGGCGATGGTCACTGCGTATGTGCCCTCTCTATAAGCGCAAATCGAAATGGCATTGGACCAAGAAGAATAGGACCCAGATATTCCGCCAGAGGCTCCGCCTGTGTAAGTGATAGAGAAATTATCGAAATCGGCAGAGGCAGTCGCAGGCAAAACGTCTTTGACTTCCAAAGTGAGCTCATCTCCGTTATCGACGGTCAGCGTATCGTTTTCCTTCAAAAGGTCATCATCCACATAAAGATCGAACGAGGTGTATTCGAAATCCTTCATGTTGATGGCGTTTTCGTAAGTCCTCGCGCCCTCTTTCTGAGTTATCGCATAAGAGACCGTGCGGTTGGCGGAAGCATCTTCCGTAAGCGAGATTTTGCCCGTCTCATCATCGCGGATGAAGGAAGAGGTGCCGTATTCGATGAATTCAACGCTTAAGCTCGTGAGTGCCTTGTTCTCGCTATAGGCATCAAAGCTCACGCTCACCGCGTAATATAGCCAAGGATCATCGCCTTCGTAATAGCCAAACGAGGCGTAGACTTTGCCGTCTTCTTCGTAAGTGGCGAAATCGCCGTTCACGTTTTTCTTGGCTTTCGCGCCCAAATCGCTCAAGAAGCCTTCCGCCCCATAAGCCTCTCCGCTCCCGAGATAATAATTGAAGTGGTAAGCGGCCTCTTTGTAATCACCGTCGAGCGAATAATTGCCGTCTTTGTCCTTTTTGGCGGCCACTAGCTCATCGCCGTTAGGGAAGATATAGACATCGAAATTCTCCCCGTCCCAATCGGCGGCATCGACCACATGCGCCGATTTGCCGTCGGATGAATACTCATAGGAGTAGTTATAAATGGAATCGCCATAGTAATCGACGATTTTTTTGACGATGGAGCCGCTCGCTATTTTGCTAACGTTCCCCTTATAGCCGTCGATCTGCTTCAATAATTCATCGGAAGTGAGCGCTTTTTTCGTCTCTTCCGAAGAAGAGCTGGAAGAGCTTGCTGAAGAAGACGAACTCGAAGCGCTCGATGAGCTTGATGAAGATGAAGAGCTGGAAGAGCTCGATGAGCTAGAAGAGGATTCTAACGAGCCCCCCCCCCGCGCATCCCGCGAGCAGGAACGCTGCCGCGAACGGAATGATGAA
>CAVIFQ010000069.1:0-2025 GCA_963642055.1 Roseburia hominis
GGCTTATAGAGCTTGAAGGCATTGGCGACCGCGCCTTTGTTGTAGAACATGACTTCCGAGGATTTCATCAAAGGAAGAGAGTAAGTGCCCTCTTTCGTATAGTGTTTCCCTTCATCAAGGAAGGATTCCACGAAGTCTGATTCGTCATGAGTATTCTTGCCAGTGATATCGCCAAGATAATCTTGCTTCCCGAAGCCGATCGTTGAATCGGAGATATAGTTATCAAGGTTATAGACAAGAGAACCATCTGAAACCGAAAGGTAATTGGCGACATGGTCAGGATAGGCGATAGCCATCGTCGGAATATTGCCTGTCGCAAGACCCTTTTCGATCTTGGCAAGAATATCGGAATAGCCACCTTGATAAGTTAGCTTGACGCTGACATCAACATTCTGCTTCTCCTTCATGATCTTGGAGAATTGGGCGGCTTTCGTCTCAATCCCTTCCTGCGCCTTTTGGCCAAAGGTGTGCCAAAACTCGATGGTGACAGGCGAAGAGGAAGCGCTGGAAGATGACGAGGAGGATGAAGAAGAAGGAGATCCGCTTGAAGATCCGCTACCACCGCCACCGGCGCATGAGCAAAGAATCAGCAGCGCTGGCGTACAAGTGAGGAAGATTTTGGATAGTGATTTCATAACGGACTCCTTCTAGAACGAACGATTAGTTCATCTTGGTCTTGATGGTGTTTTCGGCTTTGGCGAATTCTGTCTTCACCAAAGTATCGAGCGCCGCATCGGTAGTCGCATCGGTGTTGGTAAAGACGGTCGTGATGATGGAGCCGACTTGCGTGCGGGCGACATCGCTGCCCTTGAAAACCGGGGAGGTGAATAAACTATCGCTCACTTCACTTGTCGCAACGTAGCTGAAGACGCGCGCTTTAACCATATCGGCGCTGTATTTCTCTTTGTCGGTTTCACTGCAAATATCGAGATAGTCGTTACTTTCCATCGTGCTGTAGCGAATAGGTGAATAATTGGTATCAAGCGACCACTTCAAAGCGTTTTTCTCATTGGTCATATGCTTGTAGAAGAGCCAAGAGGCAAGCGACTTGTTGGCGTCTTTGTTGTTGAGAAGGCAGATTGAAGGTCCTTGGGAGATGACGCCACTCTTGTGATTCGTGCCAGCGGGAGCCTGAGGAATACGGGCAACACCAGTATCAAGACCATCGGCTACTTGATATTTGGAACCGCCAGTGGAGCCGATGCTGAATAAGGCCGCGCCATTGGTGAAGGAGTAATTGGTGTAATTGCCACCGTTGCTCGAACCTTTGGTGATGATATAGCCTTTGTCTTTGGCCTTCTTGAACTTCTTGACGAGTTCTTTCATGCCGTTGGTGTCGTTTGTGCCATCGTTGTCGGAATCGATATCGTCGACATTGAAGAGCAATTTGCCTTCACCAGTCGTCGAATCGATCGAGGTATAGCCATAGCCATATTGCTGGGCGAGGGTGATGAAAAGGTTATCGTCGGAATCATAGCCAAGGACCGCTTTCGAATATGTGGCGTGGTCTTTAAGTATTTTATGATCGTCAGCTTGAGCGTCATTATAGGCAATGATGGCCGGGCAAAGATGGTCGAATAGTTCATCCCAGGTGAGGTTATTGATGTAATCCTCGCTTAAGGCATTGCCGCCATTGATCGAGGCATCGTATTTGGAAAGATCCAACCCAATGATGGCTTTGTTGTAGAACATGGCTTCCGTTGATTTGCAGAACGGGAGCGAATAGGTGCCAGAAAGGGTGTAGCTTTTTCCTTCATCTAAATAGGCTGGGACGATATCTTCACGATCATCATCCGACAAACCATAGTCTTTGTTATTCATATAATCGTCAAGTTTGGTGACGATGTTGTAATCGATGAGGGTGCCGATGGCGTCAGGATAAAGAACCGCCATATCGGCATAATTACTGACGGCAATGCCTTCGACGATTTTGTCTTTAAGCCCGTCATAACCAGTCGACTCTTTGGAATAAGTGACCGTTACGTTTGGTTCGACTTCTTTGAAGCTTTCGATGAAAGATTCGAT